>JAZNPY010000001.1:0-9631 GCA_045589895.1 Candidatus Nanosyncoccus sp.
AATGCAACGGTTTCCACTTCCAACTCCACCGGCTATACCCTCTACGTTGCATCCACTGGACTAGACCACAACGGCGATCCCACTTCTAGCCTCATACCTAGCTCACCTCAGGTATCTGCAGACAGTGTGATCACTACTATAAGTCGGGAGGCCAAGCGGTCTTAGGAAGACAATTAGAGCTCCCAACTCCTTGGCTCACAGAACGACATGGCTACGATCCGACTTGCCGTTGTGGTCTAGTCCAGTGGATGCAACGTAGAGGGTATAGCCGGTGGAGTTGGAAGTGGAAACCGTTGCATTAAAGTTTCCAGTCTTGAGGGTACCATTTGGAGTTGGGGTGAGATCGAAGGCTACGTTGTGGGAAGAGAGACTGAGGGAGATAGCGTCTTTGACGTTAGCGGTGATGCTGAGATTCTTGGGAGTGGGATTGAAGGTGGGTGCGGTGGCATGAGCGTCCTTTAAGATAGTGCCGCTAAGAACAAAAATACCCACGAGAGACGTGAGAGTAGTGAAAAAGAGTATGCTAAGGAATGAGATTAGAGGACTAGTAATACCCCCCCCCCCTGTGGGTGGTTTTTAGGGCTAGGTTGTGGAATAGTCTAGTGCTACTGTTGAAAACCTTATTTCTTATCATAGTTAGTTTACTCACCTCCATTTGTACATTTGTTGGTTTTATTGTAGCATGAGCGGGATGAGGGTGTAAAGACTTGATTTTTTGCGAAATGTATGGTATAATTGTAATGTAACCTGTGATTTGCTTTAAGGAGGTGGGATATGAAGGTTATGGACATTTCAGGTAATAGACAGTGGGTAATAGTCGACAGAGAAGACGGCATGAGTCCCGAGGAACTGACTTTTGACGAGTTCGTAGAAATCTACGGGTATAATCCTCTGGAGGAAGATGCCGAAGATTCGGAGATGGATAAGTTGACGCCTGTAGAGCTCTATTGGACTGTGTTTATTGAACTTAGCAACACGGTCGGAAAGATTAAAGCTTGGCGGGCAATTGTCAGGAATGCCGAAGATGGAATACTGTCGGCGCAGAAAGTTGTGTACGGCTACTTTAGTAATGATCCGCTCAATGTCGAAAGGGCGATAGCACATGCTGAGGCGCATCTAGAGAAGACTGTTAAGGATCTGGAAACAATCGGTAGCAAGTATTTTAGCTTTAAGCCTTTCTCGGAGAAGGATCGCGAGAATCTGCGCGAGGTGCTTGAGAATGACCGGAGGCGCGACTATATACGAGATTGGTCACGTAGGTATCTTGAGGCGGGAGAGGTCCTGTCGGCAAGGGAGATGGTGATTCAGTCTTATCGAAAGCAGAAGTCGCTTTGGCCAGAAAGCTGGAAGAAGGATGGCTGTCCGTATTAAAAAACAGGGTCAATTCTAGGATTGGCCCCTTTTTATTGGCTCGAAAGTCAAAAAACCACCTCTGGGAAAGGTGTATTTTTTGAACAGATAAGCTCTCAACTTATGTGTAAGCTGACTCGCAGTTAGCTTTCGTTCAAACGAACTAATTTTATTTTAGCGTATGCAAAATAAAAAAGCAAGACCTTTTTTCAAAAATTTTTGGAAATGTTATAATTAAGGTTAGATGAAGAGTTATATTTTGTCGGTGATACGATGGCTGGTGGGCGGATTTTTGGCGATATTTATTTTTATGCTGGTTTGGGCATGGATTTTTTCGAGGAAGGAGCCGGTGGTGATTGACGGTTCAGAGGTAGTGAGGAGAATATCTAGCGCAGTGATAAAAGAGGCCGAGGAGGCAAAGAAGGCGTCTTCGACGGTGGATTTGCAGCCGACTGTGAATGCTTGGCTGGCGGGTTTTTCGGGAAATGCGGGGGTTTTGATCTATGATTTAGACAATAATTCAGTCGTGGCGGAGCATCAACCGAACAAAAAGTTCAGTACGGCGTCGCTTTATAAGTTGTTTGTGGTGTATGAAGGTTACAAGCGGGTGATGAGTGGCGAGTGGTCGCTAGATAGCTACGGAAAATGTCTGGATCTTGCGATTCGCGAGTCGAATTCTGCCTGCGCGGAGAAAATGTGGGCGCAGATTGGGCGAGCGGAGCTAGATAAGATTGTGCGGGACGATTTTGGAATTTTAGACACGAAAGTTTCGGCGCTGAGCTCGACACCGGCGGATATTGCGGAGATGATGAAGTTGTATTACCGAGGCGATGGTTTTTCGGAAGAGATTCGCGAAAAGATTTTCGATTCCCTACTCAATCAGCCGGTAACAAAGTATGATTGGCGAAGAGGGCTGCCGGCCGGATTTACCAGCGGGAAGGCGAAAGTTTATGATAAAGTTGGCTGGGAGGCGGCTAACGGGTATTGGCGACTATATCATGATGCGGCGATTGTTGAGATTAAGGAACGTAATTATATCGTAGTAGTGATGACGACCAATGCAAAAAGCCACCGCGAGATTGCGAAATTTGGGGCAATGCTCGAGGCGGCTTTACTTGATACTAGTGCTTAGATTTCGAGATCGTCGAGGTCGGCGAGTTCGGCGCGGGTGCGCTCAGCGATGTCGGAAGTAGGCTCTTCTTCGGCATCTTCTTCGGTGCCATCGGCTTCTTCGGCGGTCATTGGTTCTGGAGCATCAAACTCGGCGGAACGGCCAGGTTTTTCGGAGCGAGCGGAACCTTCGCCGTCGGTGTTGACGATTTTGAGATTATAGCGAGCATCGTTCTTCGTGCCAAGTGCGCGGAGAAGAGTACGGATGGCCTGAGCAGTGAGACCGCGGCGACCGATTACGCGGCCGACATCTTCGCCGTCTACGGTAAGCTCGAGCAGGACGCCTTTTTCGTCAATGGTTCTCTCAACTTGGACTTTGTCAGGATTATTTACTAGGGTTTTTACGATGTATTCTACGAATTGCTGGTCAATGGTTGCCATGTTTTTCTCCGGTTTATTTGTTAATGCTTTCATTATACCAAAAAAGAGCCCGTGATTTCAAGGCTCTTTTTTCTAAGGCTATTCAGCGTTCTCAGCTGGAGTCTCTTCGGTAGGAGTTTCCTCAGCAGGGGCTTCTTCAGCAGGAGCCTCTTCTTTTGGCTGATTCTTGCGAAGTTTGTCGGCGTGTTTCGCGACGGCGTGTTTTTCAGCGGCAACCTTGACCCATTTTGGTAAGGCGATCTTGTTTGCCTTTAATACACGAGCGACACGCGAAGATGGCTGTGCACCGTTCTTAAGATAAAACTCGATTTTTTCTTTATCTAGGACGGTAGCCTTAGTGTGAGGGTTGTAAGAGCCGACCTCAGCTACGACACGCCCAGAGAGGGGATGACGCTGCGCTTCTTGGACGACTATCCGGTACACAGGATAATGTGCCCGGCCATTACGTTGCATGCGAATTGCTAGCATTTTTCTCCTTAGTTTA
Organism: Candidatus Nanosyncoccus sp.; assembly: GCA_045589895.1. Classification (GTDB taxonomy): domain Bacteria; phylum Patescibacteriota; class Saccharimonadia; order Saccharimonadales; family Saccharimonadaceae; genus Nanosyncoccus. The sequence continues at coordinate 3,386 of JAZNPY010000001.1, forward strand.
GTTATTCTGTTAATTATAGCACAGGTTCTAGAAAAAGTCTAGTGCTTCTCGTTCATCCCGGCTATAGGTAAGCTCATGCCTTTGGCCTTATATTGGCGGATACCCTCGCGGGCGCAAATAGTTTGGGCTTCTTGTTTTGAATGACCCTTAGCCTCGGCGATTTTAGTTTCGCCAACGTAGAGACCAATCGTATATTCGCGACAATGATCTGGGCCGTCTACGGATAGAGTGTGATAGGTCGGGATAGCGTTGTAGAAATGCTGGACTAGCTCCTGGAAGTAGGATTTAGCGTCGCGCCAGGATTCATCTTCGAGGATTTGTGGTAATTTCGAAATAGTGAATTTATAGATTAGGTCTCTGGCGGCGGATTCGCCCTGGTCAATATAGACGGCACCGATAACAGCTTCAAAACAGTCAGCCAGAATGACCGCGTGCGCGCGCTCGCTGCCAGCTTTTTCGCCGTGAGAGAGACGGATTAGCGGATCGTAGCCTAGATGGACACCGGCAAGACTGTTAGCCTCGGTGCGAACTAAGCTGGAACGAAGAGCCGTCATTACGCCTTCAGGAAGATTGAAATTGCGGAAGAGGTAGTCCGAGACGACGAGTTCAAGTACGGCATCACCGAGAAACTCTAAGCGCTCGTTGTGTTCGATATGGATTTTACGGTGTTCGTTGACGTAGCTACGATGAGTCAGAGCCGTGACCAAGAGACCAACATCATTGAAGCGGAAACCGAGATGCTCCTCGGCGTAACTTTGATATTTTTCAAGTTCTTCGTGATTCAAATTTAAGCCAGTTTTCATTTAAAATCTCCTGAGCGAATTTTCTTTTTAGCAATTAGCATAAGTTTTTCAATGTCTTCGTATTCAATCGCATCGAGTGCGTCGGCAAAATTGAACCAACGAATACCGTTCATCCATTTTTCCTTGTGCGCGACTTCGTGATTGTCTAGCGAGCGAACGAGGTAAATCTGGGTGGTCATGAGTACGAGCTTATCGACGCGGCGATACTTGAAGTTGATTTTGCCAAGCCAACAGAGTACAGCGATGCGATGGAGTCCGGTCTCCTCGCCGATTTCGCGGATAGCAGTCTGCTTGGCGTTTTCGCCAGGTTCAATGTGTCCTTTCGGAATAGTCCAACGATTTTTGGAGTCCTGGATGAGCAGGATTTCGATATCCTTCTGATCTCTGCTCATGCGAAAAATAATGCCACCAGCAGTCGGTTCGCGTACAATTTCTTGAATCGCTGGTTTCTTACGAAAAACAGTGCTTCTCAGCTTGGAAAAGGGGGATTCCTTATAATTCTTAGTCGGTAGCGCTTCCGGTATCTTTCTGGTCTGCGGTCGCATCTGGGGTCTGGCTTGTGGACTGAGCTGCGGATTCCTCCTGATTGGTTGTTGATTGTTCATTAGTTTTAGTATCCTTGTCATCATCGCCGAGACCAAGAATGCGGAAGGCGGTGCCTAGCACTCCATTAATAAACTTCGACGAATTATCAGAACCGAAGGCCTTACCTAGCTCAACGGCTTCGTTAATAGCAACTTTTGGGGGTACACTGTCGTTACAATATTTCAATTCATACACACCCATACGAAGGATATTTCGGTCAATAGGCGCAATCTCGCTGATTGGCCACTCTGGTGCAATTGGTTTCAAAATATCATCTAGCTCTTTTGTGATCTTAGCCACGCCATGAGTTAGATTATAGACAAATTCAGTATCGCCGAGGGCTTTTTCGTATGGTGCAATATTTTTTGAGATAATCGTATCCAGATCGGCCGTAGCGTCGCCCGCCCTTTCTCTAAACTCGAACTCATACAAGCTCTGTAGAGTAATAATTCTGCCTAAATGCCGATTACTTGCCATATTGCTACTTCTTCTTCGCTACTTTTTTGGCGGCTTTTTTAACGGTCTTAACCTTAAGGTTAGGGGTAGTTTTAGCGGTTTCAAACGCTTTGACCGGAGATTTCTTGTTAACTGCACGAGCAAGCTTTAGACGCAAATGGCTCCTTCTGAGGCCAGTTTTACGAGGGCTGCTCTGTTTTTTAGGTTCAGGCACTTTATGCTCCTTTTATATAATATAGTAAACTTACAGAATATTTTATCACTTAGTTTAGGTTTTGGCAAGAGGGTTTCATGAAAAATGGCCGCTTTTTGCGGCCATGCGAGTACTAGAATACTGGATAGGTGAACAATGAAAAATGTTCCGGCAAGTATTCTTTCATGCTACGCTCATAAGTTTCGGCAAGTTTCAACAGAATATCACGATGCAAGCTTTCGGTTCTATCTCGGCTTTCTGGATCGATGAGCTGCTCGTAGCAAGCTTCAATTATAAGATCGCCCTTATAATTATTGAAATCTTCGTCCAGTCCGCAAAACGGGATTGTCATCTTGCATGGCGGTGTCGATTTAGTGATATCATCACCACGATTACCAAAAGTCAACCTATGTGCGTACTTTCCTGATGCCGATGTAATATCAACCATGAACGGGCGACAATAGAATGATGCAAACCGATCGGCTCGATGTTGGTATCCTACATCTAAAATTGATACGGCGGCACGAATGAGCTCCATGCTAATTTTTGTATACGCCGAATTAATCTTTATCGGATCTTTTGGAAGATGATAAAAATAAATTTCAGGAAAAGCTGTCATAATTCCACCTCCTTCTTATGACAAAACAAAATACTAAGGTACGAGCAGTACTCTTTTTTGATTTTAGCATAGTTTGGCTATTTTGTCAAGCTACGATGTTGAGAAGCTTGGCGCGTTCGACGTAGATAGTCTTCTTTGGCTCGCCTTTCAAGAATTTTTTGACGTTCTCGTCAGCTAGTGCGAGTTTGGTAATTTTTTCTTCATCTTTGAGGTCGTCAGTTGCAACCTGAAGTTTTGCGCGAAGTTTACCGTTGACCTGGATGACGACTTCGGCTGTCTCTTCTTTCAGGGCTGCTTCGTCCCAAGTTGGCCAGACGTCATTTTCGTCTAATTTTTCAAGCATTTCTGAGGCGAGGTGAGGAGCGAATGGTTTTAAGAGTTTCGCTAAGATGGTAAGATCTTCTTTTGTCGCACCCTGTTTGTAGAGTTCGTTGACGTATTCCATCAGAGCGGCAACGGCGGTATTGAAACTGCGGCGATGTAAGTCTTCGGTGACCTTTTTGATCGTTTTGTTTCTAATAGCTATGGTATGTGCGGGTCCTGCCGTCGCAGATTTAGCGATGTCACCCGCACTATCGAAGCAAAGTGACCAACAACGGTTCAGGAAGCGGTAAACGCCACCGATAGCCTTCGTATCCCAGGCTGCGTCTTGGTCATAAGGGCCGATAAACATTTCGTAGGTTCTGAGCGTGTCGGCACCGTAGCCAGAGTCAATGACATCTAACGGGTCGATGACGTTGCCTTTGCTCTTACTCATCTTTTTGCCGTCTGGAGCGTTAATATAGCCGTTATAAAGCAAGGTTTTTACTGGCTCGCGGAAAGGCAAGAGTTTTTGATCGGCGAAGAATTTGGCCCAGAAACGGATATACAAGAGGTGGGCAACGGCATGATCGCCGCCAACATAAATGTCAGTCGGAGCCCAGTATTTGATTGCCTCTGGATCCCAAGCGTACCGCTCGTCGTGCGGCGAGACGTAGCGCCAGAGATACCAGCTCGAGCAAGCGTAGCCGTCGAGCGTATCAGTCTCACGGGTCATTTCTTCACCGTCGATTGTGACTTTCAGCCAGTCTGTAGCTTTAGCGAGAGCGGAGCGACCAGTGTTGTCTGGTTTGTAATCTTCAACCTCTGGAATCAAGACTGGAAGCTGATCTTCGGGAATAGGATGCTCGTTGCCGTCCTTATCATAAGCGATTGGGATCGGGCAACCCCAGTAACGCTGGCGCGAAATTAGCCAGTCGCGCATCTTATAAGTCACGCGCTGCTTGCCGATTCCCTGTTGCTCGAGCCAAGCAACAATTTGCTCGCGCGCATCTTCGGTGCGCACGCCATCAAATCGGTCGGAATTAATTAACTCGCCTTCGCCGTGATAACATTTGTCATCGTCGGTTGAATTTTCTGGTTTATCAATCACAGTTTTGATCGGCAAGTCGAATTTCTCGGCAAATTCATAGTCACGCTCATCGTGCGCCGGCACGGCCATAATCGCGCCTTCGCCGTAGCCCATCAGGACATAATCGGAGACCCAAATTGGGATTTTCTCGCCGGTAGCGGGATTAATAGCGTAAGAACCAGTGAAAACGCCGGTTTTCTCTTTGTTTTCCTGGCGCTCAATCTCGGATTTCTTAATCGCAGCGGCACAATATTGCTCAACTTTGTCTTTTGTATCATCAGTGACAAGCTGCTTAATCATCGGATGTTCAGGGGCCAAAACTAGGAATGTGGCGCCAAAAAGCGTGTCAGGACGGGTGGTGAAGACTGTAATTTGCTGATTATTTTCAGTTTTAAATTTAATCTCTGCGCCTTCGCTGCGGCCGATCCAGTTTTTCTGCATAGTTTTGATTTTTTCTGGCCAGTCGAGAGCGTCGACGTCGCTTAGCAATTCATCGGCATAATCAGTAATCTTGAAGAACCACTGCTTCATTTTCTTCTTCTCGACCTCATGGCCACAGCGCCAGCATTTGCCGTTTTCAACTTGTTCATTAGCGAGGACGGTCTGGTCTACTGGACACCACCACTGGTACGATTCTTTGCGATAGGCAAGGCCTTTTTTATAGAGCTGGAGGAAGCACCACTGAGTCCAGCGATAGTATTCTGGGTCGGAGGTGTTAATTTCACGCGACCAGTCAATAGCGAGACCGAGGCGCCTGGCTTGTTTTCGGAAATTCTTAATATTAGTTTCCGTGGCGGACTGAGGAGAGATACCAGTTTTAATCGCATAGTTTTCCGCCGGAAGACCAAAAGTATCGTAGCCGAAAGGTCTTAAAACCTGCATTTCTTGCTGCGTATAAAAACGGGCGAGAACGTCGACAATCGTGAAGTTACGGACGTGACCGACATGAAGACCGGCGCCAGACGGGTATGGGAACATCTCGGCAAGGAACATTTTTGGCTTTCCTTTTATCATTTTTGCAGTGAAGGGTTTGGTCTTCTCCCAACGCTTTTGCCATTTTTCTTCGATTTTGATTGGGTCGTATCTATCCATGGGATATATTATATCACATTTTGGAGTTTCTAGTACGCTCCCGCTTCGCCGCCGCAAGTGAGGCAGGGCTGCCACTAGCGGCTAACACACCTAACCGACTGCCCGACGTACTTGCTGTAGTTGTTCTGCGAGAAGACGCCGGACGTATCCAGGTACACGACGTACGCGCGGCTGTAGCTGAGCACCGTACTAGACCAGAAGAACCCGCCGCTACTAACGCCGCTCTGACCGCCGGTGCTGACGTAGCCAGAGAGGGCGAAGTTAGGGCCGTAACTTGGGTTAGTCATCTGGGTATACATAGTGGTGTCTGAACCTGATGTGCCTGTACCACCATAAGCCTGATAAAGAGCGGCGAAGTCTCCGTTTACGAGATTGGTAGCAGAGCCTGGAGTAGTAACGTCGGTAGTGCCAGTAGTGGAGTTATTGCCTGATGTTGGGAGACGCCAGCCTTTAGGGCAGATGGAGACGAGAGTATTGTTGTTTCGTACTGTCATATCTGTACCGAAAGCATCAGTTAGTACTCCGGTTCCCGGGTTTGATCCTGCGCCTCTACCAGTACCAGCAGTAGCGGTACGCCAGGAGTAGTAGTTACCCACTTTGTAACTATATTTTTCGACACTGGTCGTGGTAGTACCGCCACCGGCTGCTGGGTCGTACATAGCTTCAATGTCTTGAGCTGGGGAGTTGGTGAATGGCGTTCTACTAGTTGGAATAGTATAGCTAGATACTGTGGTTCCATCAAGGTCTGAATCTGAAGCACTAAGGACTGCTCCAGCAGGAAGGGCTAGGTTTTCCGTCATCCAGCATTTGCCGTCTGCGAGTTTCTTAACAGTATAGGATTTTTGTCCAGCACGATCATCTAGGAGAGTGGTGGTTGGGATACCGCTGCCGTCTGTTAATGAATCCCAGTTGTCCTTAGTGAGAGTGGTAGTTGCACTTGCGGTAGGGGTAATGACTTGACTATCAGTACAAATAGCATGAGTCATCTCCTGCATCTTGGTGATAGTATAGAAGGCTGGTGGTGGACCCGATATGAATTCGCAAGAGCCTGTACCATCAGTAGAGTTGTTAGTAATGGTAGCAACGGTGGCACTGGTTACCCCTGTAC
>JAZNPY010000002.1:0-100241 GCA_045589895.1 Candidatus Nanosyncoccus sp.
AGTAATGTTGGCATAGTAGGTGCCGGCAGTGGCATCGGAACGGGTAACGGGAGCAAAATGAGAAGAAGAGAGATAGGAGATGGAGAAGGCGAATAAGAAGACTGCGAGAGCTTTAAAGGTTGCTAATAGTTGCCCCCCCCCCAGTAGCAAAGTTATGCACAGGTTTGATGCTAGGGCTGTGGACAAGGTTATATCTCGTAGAAATCATAAGCTTATTATAGTACGTTGAGAATTTTGATGCAAGTGTTTTTTTAATTTTCTAGTAATTTTGCAAGGCGTTCTTTAAAGCCCTGCTGAGGCATGCCGTCAAGAGTGTCAAGGGCGACACGCAAGAGTCCAAAAGCAGTAACGAAAGAGTGGTCAACTTCGGTGTCGGTGGCATTTTCAATTCCAGGCAAATCGGAAGCGTCGACTAGATGGATAAGCGGACGGCGCGAAAAAGGTAAATCTACATACCAATCAGAAGTGGCAAGTTCTTCCTGAATCTCCATGAGGCCGGCACCGCCACCACAAAGTAGGATTTTATTCGGATAGACCTCCATGAGTGGAAAATCTTCCAGAGCAAGCTGCACACCAGAAGTCCAAACTACGAGATTTTTTTGGATGGCTTTTTCGAGTTTGCTGGCGATTTTGCCTTCGGCTTTTTCGGGATTTAATTTTAGGTCTTCTGCAGTGTCATAGTCTACGCCCAACGTTTCCGCAATTTGATGAGTAAAGCTGCGGCCGCCGATGCTAAACATTTTTGTGCCTTCGACGCCGCCGTCATCAACAATAGCAATATCAGTAGTGCCACCACCGATGTCCATAACGATGGCAGAAAAATTACTGTCAAGATCGTCGCCGAGACAAGCACGGCAAACCGCAAACGGTTCTACCGCAACGGCTAAGAGGTCGAGATTTAGCTCGGCGCAAACTTTCTCGATAGCAGAAATATGCACGAGAGGTGCGAAGGCGGTATAGAACTGGATGGTAAGGTCTGTACCCTTGAAGCCGATGGGGTTACTAATTTTATAGCCATCAATACTAAGGCTAACAATCGCGGAATTAATTAGTCTCACCTCGACATCGGGATTATTAGTTTCAAGCGCAACTTCTTTTCTGGCTTTTTCGCCAGCTTTTTCTTGAACGCGTTTGATGATTAAATGCATCTCTTGTTCGGAGAGCGGCTTGTTTCCGTCCTTTCTACGATAATGAACAGTAGAAGTGTTGCCCTTAATTAATTCACCAGCAATACCAACCACGGCAGTTTTTGTGCGAACTTTGGCCTGATCCTCAGCCTCGATCAGAGCTTTTTCACAAACAGCAGTGACGGCGCTAATGTCAGCGATCGCTCCAGCATACATGTTGGCGCCCTGTTGATGAGCCTTGCCAACACCGATAATTTTCAGGGTATTATCTTTGTTTGGCTTTGCAATTAAAGCTTTTACAAATTCAGTACCAATATCAAGCGCGAGGATAGCATCATCATCGTAATGCGGGTCGTCATGATTATCTGGTATGACTTTTTTGATGATGTTCATGGTTTCATTATAGCACATGGCACACAAAGATGATAGAATAGGACTATGAAGATTTTAGGGATTGATCCAGGGACTGGAATTTGCGGATTTGGAGTGATAGAAATTAGCAAAAACAATAAAGTGAAAATGTTGGATAACGGCGTAATTACGACGCCGGCGCATACGCCGCTACCAGATAGATTGTTGGATATTTATCAGTCGATGCACGAGATAGTTGAGCAGGATAAGCCCGATCTAATCTCAATTGAAAAATTATTCTTTACCAAAAATATCACAACGGGGATTTCGGTTGCGGAGGCGCGCGGAATCTGTCTGCTCGTGGCTCGGCAGAATAACTTGCCGATTTTTGAGTATACGCCGAATGAAATTAAGAAAGCGCTAACTGGGTATGGCAATGCCGACAAGAAGCAGATGCAGGAAATGGTACGATTACATCTTGGGCTAGAAACGGCGCCGAAGCCAGATGATGCAGCCGATGCGCTAGCGGCAGCGATTACTCATTCTTTAAATATTCGTGGTACAATGTAAATATGATTGCACATATTCAAGGTGAGGTGGTTGAAAAATTTGCGGGAGCGGTGATTGTTGATGTAAACGGCGTTGGTTACGAAGTGTCACTCTCGAATATTGATTTTGATGATACAAACTTAAATGAGAAAAGAAAATTTTATACTTATCATTCAGTGCGCGAAAACGCAGAGGAGCTTTACGGTTTTTCCAGTCTAGCGGCGAAAAAGTTATTCGAACTACTAATCGGAGTACAGGGCGTTGGTCCAAAAGCGGCAATGGCGATTTTATCACTTGCAGCACCAGAGGAAGTAAGAAACGCAATCGCAAATACTGATGCGGCATTTGTGGCGAAGGCCTCGGGAGTAGGCAAGAAAACTGCGGAGCGGGTGATTGTGGATCTACGCGATAAGGTTGGTACACCTTCGCATTATGGCGCGACAGAGGTTACCGGGATTTCTGTACCGGTGGCCGGCAAGAGTGATGAAGCATTGGATGCGCTAATTGCGCTTGGCTTCCCATTAAAAGAAGCCACGGCCGCATTGGCGACCGTGGATACTTCCCTGTCCGTCGAGGAACGAATCCGCGAGGCGCTAAAAAATCGTTAGTAATTCGTGGCACGAATTTCAAAGAATGCCTGTGGATGGTCGCAGGCTGGACAGACTTCTGGAGCCTCTTCACCAACGAAAATGTAGCCACAGTTGCGGCATTTCCAAACCGTGACTTTGTCAGATTTAAAGACAACATCGTCCTCGACATTTTTCAGTAATTTTTGATAACGCTCTTCGTGTTCTTTTTCGATGTTGCCAATCATCTCGAACTTGTCTGCGATATCATCAAAGCCTTCGGCACGGGCATCCTCAGCGAAGCGCTTATACATATCGGTATATTCATAATCTTCACCAGCGATAGCATCTTTTAAATTTTCGGTCGTGTCTGGCACGGTGCCATCATGCAGGATTTTGAACCAAATTTTAGCATGCTCTTTTTCGTTGCTCGCAGTCTCATCAAAGATGCTGGCGATTTGTTCAAAGCCATCTTTTTTCGCTTTACTTGCATAGTATTGATATTTGGTATAAGCCTGAGCCTCGCCAGCAAAAGCTGCTTCGAGGTTTTTCTTAGTTTTTGAGCTATTAAAATCTGTAGCCATAATTCTCCTTTTTTTAATTATATCATTCGTTGACATATTTAATCAAAGTCGTGCGTAAATCTTTCGCTGGCAAAACAAACTTATCCTTTACTGTTTGCGGGGCAAGGGCATGTTTAAAACCTAGCTTTTTGGCCTCGGCAATACGTTGGTCCGGGCGAAAAGCAGAGCGAATCTCGCCACCGAGTCCAACTTCGCCAAAAACTACATAATCTTCAGAGAGTTTTTTACCGGCAGCAGCAGAAGCAATAGCCATGCAAACTGCAAGGTCGGCAGCAGAATCTTGGAGCTTAATACCACCAACAACGTTAATGAAAACGTCCTTATCATCGAGCTTTAATTTTGTGCGGCGTTCGATGACGGCAATAAGCAAGTTAAGACGGTTCAGATCAAAACCAGAAGCAGTACGTTTCGGATAACCGAAATTGGACCTTGTGACTAAGGCTTGGATTTCGACAAGAAGAGGCCTCGTCCCTTCCAAAGTTGCAAGAATGATTGATCCGTCGGTGTTTTGGCGCTCAGCAAGAAGGGCGGCAGATGGGTTCTTAACTTCTTTCAAGCCCTGTTCATTCATCTCGAAAATTGCTACTTCGTTAGTGCCGCCAAAGCGATTTTTGACAGCACGAACAGTTTTAAATCCGCCATAACGATCGCCTTCAAAGTTGAGAACGATGTCGACGAGGTGTTCTAAGATTTTTGGGCCGGCAAGAGTTCCATCTTTGGTAACGTGACCGACAATTACCACTGCTGTATCGGTCGCCTTAGCGGCGCGTATAATCAAGTTGCCGCAGTTGTTGACCTGGGAAACGGTGCCAGGAGCAGAAGAAATTTCGGCAAGGCTAAGGGTCTGAATCGAGTCGACGATAACAAGTTTAAACTTTCCACTTTCGATAGTTTTTGTAATGTCGTTACCCGAAGTACTACTTGCGAAGAAAAGTTGGTCTGATTCGGCACCAAGGCGCTTGGCGCGAAGCTTGACTTGGCCGGCTGATTCCTCACCAGAAATATACAGGACTGGTGCAGTTTTACTAACTTCAGCACAAATTTGCATGAGAAGTGTGGATTTGCCAATACCAGGTTGACCAGAAAGAAGCGAGACCGAACCTTGTAAAATGCCACCTCCGAGCACGATATTTAGGTCTTCAAACTCGGTTTTAAGGCGAGCTTTGGCGTCGGAAGGCTCAATATTTTTGATGCCGTCGACTTTTAGCTCGCGACCAGAAACTTGACCCTTTGCAATAGCGGACTTTGCGGCGGCCTCATCTTCAATAATTTGCTCGACTAATGAATTCCAAGTGTTACAGTTCTCACATTTTCCCGCCCATTTAACAAAAGTTTTGCCGCAATTATTACAGACAAAATTAGTTTTTTTAGCCACGAATCACCTCGTCAATAATGCCGTAATCTTTGGCCTCGTCGGCAGACATCCAGTGATCGCGATCCATGTCTTTTTCGACTTGGGCAAGAGATTTACCAGTGTTTTTGGCGAAGATTTCCGCGAGACGCTTTTTCAAGAAAATACCTTCTTTTAGCATAATCTCTTGATCGGTAATCTTGCCTTCAGTACCGGAAGATGGCTGATGTATCATGACGCGAGAGTTTTCAAGTACGCAGCGCTTACCTTTTGCGCCACAGCTCAAAAGCATGGCGCCCATAGAAGCTTGCAGGCCAATACCGATAGTCTGAACATCCGGCTCGATATAATTCATAGTATCGATAATCGCAAGGCCATCGTATACAGACCCGCCAGGTGAGTTAATGTAGAGCTTAATATCTTTTTTCGGATCTTCATGTGCGAGGAAAAGTAGTTGTGCAACCACAAGGTTCGCAGTATGACTATTTACTTCTTCGCCGAGAAAAACAATGCGATCATTTAGTAAGCGCGAGTAGATATCGTAAGCGCGTTCACCTTTAGCGGTTTCCTCGACTACGGTTGGGACGAGATAGTTCTTAGTTGTCATTAATTCTCCTTTCATTTTTACTATTCGAATTCATCTTACTATCTAATTCTTCACCACGCAAAATACTGTTGTTATACTCGTCAACTTTAGTATTATACTCGTCGACTTTTTGGGAGAGTTCGCTGTATAAATCTTCGAGTGCAGCCTGAAATCGTACGAGTTCGTTCCGACGAGAATTAAAGGCGTAGTCGGAGGTGAAGCAGCCGACGGTATCAGCGCAGCTATTGAACTCGGAGATTTCTTTTTCGAGGTTTGCAGATTTTTCTTCATAAGCAAGCTGTAATTCGTCAAGATCGGTCTGCAAGGTCTTGAGTTCACTAGACAAAGCTTGGAATTCTGCATCTAGTTTCTCAAAAGGCAAACGATAATGTTCATAAAAATCAACGAGCTTGTCTTGGTCTTTAAAGTATTTAGCATAGTGTTTTTCTAGTGCTTCTGGTAAATCTTTGACTTCGGTCGCGAAACGAGAATGAAGTTCTTCGACGAGTTCGTCTTCGCTATAGGTTTCAAGCTGTTTTTTGAAATTTGCATTATGTTGCTCGCTATTGTAAACCTCGAGAATAGCTTTTTCGAGTTGTTGTTGCTCGAATATGTTTAAATGCGCCCAAACGGCATGCATAAGTTCATGCGCGGCAGTCGACTCTTTAATACCGGCGAGCTCATCGGATTCAACGTTATAGATATGGATTTCGCCATTGTGGTAACAGCCGAGTGTGGAAACTTCAACGTCGTGACTATTACAATTAGTATTGAAAGTGTCACGATCTTCGACGTTTGGCTTGGTACCACCGAAGATAAATTTAGCATAATTAGTCAAGCCAATATCTTCTGCAATTTGACTGATTTCTATTGGGGCGGAATAAGTGATATTATTCAGGGCATAACCGAAGAGGGAGGCGATTTTATCCATGAAGAAGCCAGCAGTAATAAGCACCGCGGCGATGATAAATCCGAGAATAAGATTCCGAGATTTTCTAGTCATTTTATTCCTTTCCGACACTTAGCTCTAGTTCACCTTTCTTGGCTAGTTTAACCGTAACGATGTCACCTTCCTTTAGTTTACCGGAGATGATGCTGTCGGAAATTAGAGATTCGAGGTTATCTTCAATTGCGCGACGAAGTGGGCGAGCACCGTTTTTCGGATCGTAACCGATTTTGATGAGGTGTTTTTTGACTTCTGGCGTGATTTTGAGACCAAGAGACTTAGCGGCGAGACGTTTCTTCAGGTCTTCGAGCATGGTGTCAAAAATCTGTTCGACCTGCTTTTCGGTTAAAGCGTGGAAGACGAGTACTGCGTCGAGACGGTTAATTAGCTCTGGTCGCATATTTTTCTTGAGTGCGCGCATAGCCGATTCTTTTTGGAGTGCATATTCGGCGTCACGAGTTTTTTTGTCGCGCTTAGATTTAGCGGAGAAGCCGAAGTTATCTTCGGCATACATAGCCTCGGAGCCAAGGTTCGAAGTGAGAATGACGATTGTATTGTTGAATTTAATTTTATTGCCCTGACCATCAGTGAGGACGCCATCTTCGAGAATTTGAAGAAGAAGATTGAAAACGTCTGGGTGAGCTTTTTCGATTTCATCAAACAAGACGACTGAGTATGGTCTGCGACGGATCGCCTCGGTGAGTTTGCCGCCGTCGTCGTAACCAACATAGCCGGCCGGAGCACCAACAAGACGCGAGACATTGTGTTTCTCGCCAAACTCAGACATATCGATCTTGAAGAGTGCGTTTTCACCACCGAAGACTTCGCGCGCAATCACGCGAGCAAGCTCGGTTTTACCGACGCCAGTTGGCCCCATAAAGAGGAAGGAACCAATCGGACGGTTCGGATTAGCGATGCCGGAACGACCACGACGAATAGCCTTCGAGACGGCGTGTACAGCTTCATCTTGGCCGATGATAGCTTTATCGATATGACTTTCGAGCTTAGTAAGTAGTTCTAGCTCGGAGCCATGAACCTTGCTGACTGGAATACCGGTTTTTAGGGAAACGGCTTTAGCTAGATTTTCTTCCGTGAGTTTTGGCGTAACTTCTTTATCGGCGCCAGATTTTTCCAGCCGCTTTAATTCTTTTTTAACTTTTTCGAGATTAGTTTTATAGAGTGCAGCTTTTTCATAGTCCTGCGCTTCAGCAGCCTCAATAACTTTTTCATCGAGAGATTTTTCTTCGATTTTGAGCTTTTTGTACTTTCCGCCATCTTTTTTATCGGCGGCAACCTTCGCAATGGCAGAAGCTTCATCAATGATATCAATGACTTTATCTGGCATGTAGCGATCGTTAATATAGCGGCGCGACATATTGATGGCGGTTTCGAGAATTTCGTCAGGAATCTCTACGCCATGGTGTTTTTCGTAATGTTTTTTGATGCCTTTGAGAATTCGTAAGGTAACGGTTGGGCTCGGTTCCTCGACCATGACGGTCTGGAAGCGACGCGAGAGAGCTTTGTCCTTTTCAATGTTTTTACGATATTCATCGAGAGTAGTAGCGCCAATAAGATGGATTTGGCCACGAGCAAGGGCGGGCTTTAGAATATTCGCGGCGTCCATAGTTCCCTCGGATGATCCAGCGCCAGCGAGAAGGTGTAGCTCGTCAATAAAGAGGATAACCTCTGGATTTTCCATAGCCTCATCAATAACACCTTTGATGCGCTCCTCAAATTCGCCACGGAACTTCGTGCCGGCAACCATGGCGGAAAGATCGATCTGATAAATATGTTTATCGATGAGAAGGCCAGGAACCTCGTTTTTAGCGATGCGACTAGCTAGGCCCTCAACAATCGCAGTTTTACCAACACCAGCTTCACCAATTAAGACCGGGTTCGATTTTGTGCGGCGGCAAAGTACAGTGATTGTGCGCTCGATTTCGGCGTCACGACCAATAACCGTATCTAATTTGCCAGCTTTAGCCATATTGGTTAAATCTTGGCCGTATCGGGAAAGCCATTTTAACTTCGGCCGGTTGATATATTTTTGTTTTTCGGCCTCGTTTTTTGCAGCACTGGTCTGCTCTTCGATTAGTCTATCAATTTGGCCGATAAGTTCGGCAATATCTACTTTTAGATGCTTTAAAATAGCTACAGCACGAGAGCTAGGCTGCATCACGATAGCATAAAGAATATGCTCGGTACCAACTACGTCACTACCTTGTTCCTGGGCGTAATTAGCAGCCATACGCAGAGTCAAAACTGTAGCCTCGGAGAGCGACATCATGGCCATGGAAGCGTCTTGTTTGACTTCTTGGGCTGGGCGACCTAGGCTTTTTTCGACTTCTTTTAAGTCTACTCCTTCGTCCCTTAAAATTCTGGCACCGGTAGAGGTATCCTGGTCGAGAATACCCATCATTAAGTGCTCAGTCCCCATATAGCCGTTATTATAAGTTTTCGCGAAAAAGTCAGATTTCTGAATCGCAAAACGTGCATTTTCAGAAAGATGACTCATGATTTCGTTAAATTCGTCTTGCATGACTCCATTATAGCAAATTAGCACTCTAAATGCAAGAGTGCTAATTTATTAAATTAAGCTCTGGTACCAAAGGCTAAGTTCTTCTAAAATATAGGGGTCAGCTTCGTCGCCACGCAGGGTTTTACCGGTAGCTTGTAAGTTTTGAAGGGCTTTTAAAAACCCTGGTGCTTGACGATTGAGACGTTCGGTGCGGAATTTTTCCCAAGATACAGTTTCCTGCTCGGTCATGATTTCCGGAAAATTTCGTCCTTTATAATGAAGGAGGATTTCTGGGAGGCGTTTGTCTCTGAATGGGGGGTGGAAATTTTTAAGTTTGGTACTGTCGGCATTTCGAACAGTCTCAACACGAATGCGATCCGCATCCTCAAGAAAGCCGTCGTAGAGGGCATTCTCGGCGTCGATTGATTTTGTATATTCTGGCTCTGGGCGATTTTTGACTTGAGTGATAAATTCTGGATGGCTAAGTAACTTTTGGAGGTTTTCTTCGACTGCGGCTTTTTCGAGCCCGATTTTTCGCCAACCATCTTCAACGTCTAGTACGCCCATAGGTGCGACTGCTGGACATTTATTCGGCGCAAGTTCTTTCACTACTGGGAAGTAAGTCTCACTTTTTGGCAGCTTCTCAACATCGTGACGTAAATCATAAACGAGGATACTGCCGTTTTTACCTGGTGCAATAGGGTAGACGACCGAGGCCTTATTGAATTCGGATGGGTACTCACCGCAAGCGTAAACGAACGGTCGAGGACAATCTAAACTCACAAGTTTCATGACCTGTTTTTTATCGCGCATGGTAAATAAATATTGGTATAACTTCGGCTGTTTATCATGAATAAGCTTAGTGACGCTAATTAAGGCCTCGACGTCAGAAAGCGCATCGTGCGCGTGGGCATGCTCGATATCATTGAGTTTAGTAATTAGTTCGAGACGATTAGTAGGAGCACCGTCACTCCGGAACGGCCACTCTATACCTTCTGGCCTGAGCGCGCGCGTAAGGCGTACGACGTCTAGTAGGTCCCAACGACTGCGTCCATCCTTCCACTGCCATTCGTAGGGGTCATAAAAATTGCGCCAGAAAGTAGCACGCATAAACTCATCATCAAAACGTACTGAGTTGTAACCGACTGCAATAGTGTTAGGCGTGAAAATCTCATTCGAGACAAAGTCGCAAAATTCACGCTCGGATAAGCCATCCAATCTGGTCTGCTGAGGAGTGATTTTTGTGACCATGATAGCCTCTGGCGAGGGGAGAGTATCCTCGTCTAACTTTACAAGTAAATTAATTGGCTCGCCAAGCTGATTAAATTCTAGATCGGTGCGAATCCCGGCAAATTGCATAATACGATCGTCACGCGGGTTAAGCCCGGAGGTCTCAAGGTCGTAAAAGAAAAAAGTTTGTGCCATGAACTTATTCTAGCATTTTTATACGATAAAAAATACCCCCGCAATGCGGGGGTAGGGGCTTATAGATAGCTTTCGCAAGAGTTTTGGATCCTTGCTAGAGCTTCGTTTTTAGCCCTTTCCAAGTTTTCGTAAGCCTGGAAAATCTGAACGTCGAGAGAGCGAGAGATTTCACTACTTCGACGTTCTTCGATATAGTCGTCGACCCTGCTAAACTCCTTGGGGAAACCAGGCTTATAGCCTAGCTCGTCGTGAAGTTGCTCAATGTAGTCGCCATATTCGGCGTCAAACTCCTTCATGAGTTCAGCGCGGACGCCTTTTTTAACTTTATTACATATCCTGTTCAGATGCTCGAATCTGTACATATTGATAAAGCCGGCGCTCATCCACGAAATTGCGAAAAACATCATCGAGACACCGATTGCCATAAATGCGGCTGCTACGACACTGGGGCCAAGTCCATCTTCCTGATGAGCTGTTAGCTGGATGATTCCTCGACCAGATTCGCTAGCTAGTAGACAAAAGAAAATCAGAGCCGCAATACTGCACATCGCGTTCAGTAAACTATTACTGAGATGATTTTCTAGTCTACCAGAGCTCGACACTCTTACCGATAAGAATGCGACTACCCAGATGATGATTAGCATCATGGGCGAGACTATAAACCAATAATTAAAATTAACATTCATATTCCACCTCCTATATGAATACACCTGGGCCGCCCTGTTGCGGACCCACTTCTTGTATTATAGCATACTTCCCTAAAAAAGTCAATAGCTTATGCTAATTATTTGCGGAACTGTAGACTCCGTTTATCTTTGAAGAGATTTCGCTGAGCTCTGAATTCAGGGTAGAAAGTTTTTTGTCGTCGATGGCCATAACGATGAATTTAAGAGGAGAGTTCTTGCCGCCACAGATTTCTTGGGTGTCTCCGTAGGCGAGTTCCCCAGGAATGCTAAGCTCGCGGACGCCGCCAATTTTCATACCAATGACACCCTGATCCCAGCCTTCAATAAGACCAACGCTAGCCGAAAGCGGTGCGTTAAGTGAGGTGGGGTTATCTTCGTCGTTGAATGAGGAATCAAAGACCGATTCGTCGGCGCACCAACCAATATAGTAGGCGAAATAATCAGTATCACCGTCTTTGAGTTCACGACCAGTCCCCTCTTTTAAGTCCTTAGTTTTTAGGCCATCACTATTAACGGAGGTGGCATTATAAGCTTTAATGCGAGAAGTGTACGACTTCATCGTGTCAAAATACTTTTTCGAAAGCTCGTTGCCATATTCGTTAATTTCGCTTTGCTTGGCCGAATATTCATCTTCGAGAGCGGTTAGCTCCTCGTTATTAATCTTCGAGGAGGCTTTTTGTAAATCACCAATCACTATAGTAGCGACGTAGGCGGCAATAGTGGAACCAAGCAGGATGATGGCTATAATGATGATAACAATTCTTTGTTTTAGGGACGTTTTCAATTCTTTTTCTGGCATATTACCTCCTTATTAAACGATTTCAGCTTGATAATTTTTCGTTACTGATGACTCGACTTTTTTCATTATATCAGAGATTTCATCGGCGTTCAAGGTATGGTCCAGGCTAGAGAAGGTGAGCTTAAAGGAAAGGTTTTTTGCGTCTGCTTCGGCCTGGTATATGGATACTGGTTTTACGCTGTAGATGTCACATTTTTCTGACAATGCATCTTTAATATCGTTCATTAGATCTTCAAATTTAGTTTTTGATGCTACTTTGACCGTAATGTCGCGTGAAACTGACGGGAAACGGCTGAACTTGAGGTTCTTTTGGCTTGTCTTCGGTAAAATTTCTAGCAATTTTTCTAGATTTAGCTCAAAAAGACTGATAGGCTGATCAATCTTTAATGCTCTCAGAATCTTACCTTTAACTTCGCCAAGTGCGCAAAAGTCGTTTAGCTTAGCAGAGTGACGCGGCTCAAGATACGGAAAATCTTTGTTTGCCGTGAATTCGGTAAGATCGACGCTATTCAACCCGAGGTCATTTAGCAGGGCGAGTAGGCAGGCTTTTGCCTGGTAGAAATCGCCAGTAGTTACGAAAGCGAGGTGAGTATGCATCTCCGGAACGTTCTCCGAATTCAGGCCGTAAGATTTTTTGGTGACTTGGTTGATCTCGTAGATAGAGAAATCGCGATAGCCAGCTTTTAGATTTATTGCGGTCTTTTCGAGTAGGCTCGGAGTCAGAGTTTGACGAAAACGTTGTAAATCCGGAGAGATTGAGTTGACGATTTCGTAGCTATCGTTTGGATCCTCGCCAACGGTTTCTTGGAGTTTCTGATTTACAAATGAATAAGTTAGAACTTCGTGGGCAGAAAGCTTATCGGAAAGGATATCGCGGAGGCGATTTTTGAGAGCTAAGAGCTCGTCAATATGTGCACCGATAAACGGACGTTTTGCGAAATCGAGCGGAATATTATCGTAGCCGAGCAAGCGCCCCACCTCCTCAATAATATCTTCCTTGATATGGATATCGGTGCGCCAAAGCGGTGCTTTGATTGTAAATTCTCCTTCGACCAAGAAGCCGACGTTTTCGAGAGTTCTTGTGACTAGGTCGGAACTGTAAGAAGTACCGAGAAGAGAGTTGATGTCTTCTAGAGAAAGTGAAATTGTCGGCTGTGCTGGTCGAGCTGGGAAACAATCTGCAACTTCGAGTGCGCCGCCGCCTAACATTTTGACTGCGGAGGCGAGAACCGGCATAGTCTGACTGGCTGGCTGACCTTTAGTGAAGCGAGTAATTGCCTCGGAGAAAATACCATGTTTCATCTGGGTCTTCCGCAGATGATAGAGGGAGAAGGTGGCACTTTCTAGGATAATATGCTTAGTATTCTCATCAATTTCGGTATTTTTACCGCCCATAGCACCAGCTAGAGCAACCGGAACATTATTGCTTGTGATCAAAATATCATTCTCGTCACACTCAATAGTTTTGCCATCGAGAAGCTCAAGTTTTTCACCATTTTTCGCGGCACGGACAATAATTTTTGGCTGATTAGTACCGCCAACTTTGATGAATTTATCATAGTCGAAGGCATGGAGCGGTTGACCGGTTTTCAACATTAAGATATTAGTAATGTCGACGATAGGCGAAATTCCACGCATGTCAGCCTTGGCCAAGAACACGTCATCACTCGTCAGATATTTAGAATGTGGGGCGTCGCTGAACTGCATCACAGCGCAGGAATAACGCGGACAAAGTTTATCATCCTCGATTTGAACCTCAAGATTTTTATCGTTTAGGTCTAGGCTATCTAGGCTCGGTTCGTTAAACTTTACGCCTAAGATACCAGCAACCTCACGCGCGAAACCAACTAAACCAAAACAATCTGGACGATGTGTAAGCGATTTATTTTCGATGTCGAGAATAATATCGTTTAAGTCAAAAGCTTCGGCGAAAGTTGTGCCGGGTTTTGCATCTTCTGGATCGATTTCGACGATACCAGAATGATCGTCGCCGAGCGCAAGTTCGTCTAGACCGGCAAGCATACCGTGAGACTCGTAGCCACGAAGTTTACGAGAGTCGATCTTGAACTCATCGTCGGTGCCATAGGTTGCTGGAACGATGGCTCCGGGAGCAATCCAAACTGCAAACATATCGGCATGCACGTTCGGAGCACCGCAGACTACCTGGATTGGGTCTTTTCCGGCGTCAATCTGGCAAAGATGCAGATGGGTGTCTGGAATTGGTTCTGCGGAAAGAACTTTCACGATGTAAATATTTTCAAACTTTTTACCCCAGTCTTCACTGCCCTCAACTTCAACCAACCTCGAACCGATTAGACGAATTAATTCGTCGGTCTCAACATTAACGGGCACTAATTTTTTAATTTCGTTCAGGCTAATTTTCATCTTAAAATTCCTCCAAAAATTCTAGCTTGCCAGATTCAAAATAACGAACATCGGTTAGACCATACTTTAGCATAGCTAACCGATCAATACCACCACCCCAAGCAAAACCTTTGTATTTTTCAGGATCGATGCCGGCAGTTTTTAGGACGTTAGGATGAATCATACCGCAGCCGAGCATCTCCAGCCAGCCATCGCCGCCAAGCGATTTTGGCTTTTCGATAAGGAGTTCCAGGCTCGGCTCGGTGAACGGAAAGTAGCCTGGCTGAGTTTTAATCTTGAGGTCTTGGCCATAGTAGGTTTCGAATAAACTTTTTAGAACACCAAGCATCTGGCCCATGGTTGCGTCTTTGGAGACAAAAACTCCTTCACACTGATAGAATGTGTGTTCGTGAGTCGCATCAACATCTTCGTTTCTAAATACGCGGCCCGGGATTACCACGGCAATTTGCCCACCGGCGTCGAGATCGGATTTGTAGCGCGTAAGAGCACGATATTGCATGGTTGAAGTATGCGCTGGGGGAATAAAACCTTCTTTGGTACGGAAAGTGTCGTAACCGTCACGAGCCGGATGGCCTTCGGGGAAATTTAAACTTTCGAACATATGAAATTCATCATCGAGCTGACGAGCCTCCATGATATTAAAGCCCATACGAGAATAGATGTCGAGGACGCGACTGAGCTCAGTCATCAACGGGTGCCTACTTCCCTGTTTGATTTCTGGGATTTTCTCATTTGGAGCGCTCGGAGCAGTGATATCGATTGGGTCAATTTTTTCAGACTCAGCAGCTTCTTCGGCAGCCTGCAACTGTTTTTCTAGTTCTTGACGTTTTTTATTAAGCTCTATACCAAAAGCTTTGCGTTCTTCTGGTGCGATAGTTTTGATTTTGGCATACTCGGCATTTAATGCCTTTAGTTCTTTCTTAATTTCCTCGACAGATAACATAAAGATATTATACCACAAAAATAGTACCCCAGGAAGAGAGTACTATTTTTGTTTACGATGTGTGATTATTTTTTCTTATCACAAACTTTGCAGCATTCGCCGGAAAGTCTACCAGCAACATCGGAAATCGTGAAACCGATGATGCCACCGAGTATTGGGAATACCCAGTAGGTAACGAGCGCAAGAGCCACGCCGCCAAGAACGGCGCCGAAAGTATCACCGCTAGTTGGTAGAATTTGATACATCAAGGCAACTGCTGGGTTCAAAGCAAAGTTGTTCTGAAGGCCTACGAAGTTTGAAGAAACAACGATGGCAAATAACAATGCAATACAAGCGCCGGTTGCAACGATAGTAGCAAAAGTGAGCGGGCTCTTTTTATAGGCAAGAGCACGGGCAAAGAAGAATGCCAACATGATAGCACCGACAAACTCGATCAAAGTGACTACCCAGAACTGGCCACCTTCAACTTCGGACATGGAAGGAAGCTCAACGGCACCTTCGCCAGCCAAACGGAAGGCATTAGCAATGAGTAAGCCGAACCAAGCACCGAGAACCTGGGAGAGCATATAAAGCACGCCACGGATAGCGGATACGCGGCGAGAAGCCATCATACCAGCGGTGATGATTGGGTTAAGGTTAGCACCAGACAAACCATAAACTGCAGCGGTAATCGCCAAAAGGCCAAACATGACGTAAAGCGGCTGGTAGATACCGAGAGTTAAGAGAATGATGGTGAGGAGCATAGTACCGACGACTTCGCCGATAATTGCACCATAAATACGAGGACTCTTGAAAATTGTTAAAATGTTTTCTTTTTCGTCGCATTTGCGGGCGAAAAAGCCTTTGAATGGGTTGCCAGCAGTCGTAACTTCCTCGCGAGTTTCAACTTTTGCGGTCTTGCTTTCAGCCTTCTTGACTTCTTTGGCTTTGGCGCTAGCTGGCTTTGAAGACTTTTTTGCGGTTGTCTTCTTTGACTTAGTATTAGCCATTTAACCTCCTTTAATTTGATATTAGATTTATTATAACACAAGTATGCTATAATTATCAAAGAACTTTTTTCAAAAATAAAATTAGGAGGTAAAATGGGAGTCATCGTCTCGAAAGACCAAGACCAAAATTCAAGATTGACCGAAAGAATTAACGCCGACTTGCGTGAGCGCGCACAAAGAAACGGAAGTGCTGGCGGAGCCGGCAAAAGCCTAAAGGACAAAAAGGATCCGGACCTCGTCGAAGGTTCTGATTATACACGTGATTTGAAAAAAACTAACAGGTTTGCCTGGATCTGGGCTGTGTTAGTTGTACTAGCGCTAATTTCACTAGTCGCGATTGTGCTGATTTAGTGCTAGCATGATATAATATTAAGTAGTATGGCAAGGTTGTTTGGACAAAGAAAAATCGTTGCAAGGATTTTGCTAAATATTCTAGTACTTATATGTGGGGCGATTTTTGTGACTTGGTTCCTAGAATATCGTTATTTTATGCATGATGCTAACACGACCTGGAACTTTGTATTTAATCGACCAAAAGTATTTTTGTTTAGTGCATTTTTAGTGTTGCTGATATTAGGCACGTTGTATATGGCATCATGGAGATCGTTTACTGCGATTTCGATACTATGGGCTTTCACAATTATTATTACTTATATACATATAAACAAGTTTGCTTCTCGCGGGACTCCGCTGCTGCCGGAAGATTTTCAGCTAGCGGATCAAGCTGGTGCGCTAGTAGGGTTTATTGATGTTTGGTCGCTTATTAGAATGATACTTGCGGTCGTAATAGTTGTGGCGATGGGGATATTTTTAGACCGAAAAACTTCTAGATGGTTAAAAATTGAAATTCCGGGAAATTTGCCTTTCTGGCTGAAAAAGTTGTGGATTCCAAGAGTGGCCATGGCGGTCATTCTGGCTGGAGCATTCATGATTTCTACAGATTTTATTAGAAACCATGCTGGGACTGCGTATGAACGGGTTGATTTCCTGAATACAAAGTTGACGGCTTGGAACCAGAACCGCAATTATGATGAGAACGGGTTTATATTAGGGTTTCTATATAACTGGAAGAAAATTTCGCTGGAAGAGCCCGAGAACTATAGCGCGGAAAAAATTTCTGAAATTTGGGACCGCTACGAAGAAAAAAAGAGCGCGGATAATAGCAGGAAGAGCTTAGCGGACTCCGGATACAACTTAATAATTATTTTGGACGAATCTTTTTATGATCCGGAACTTTTGAAAGAATACTATCATATAAATGGTGGTGACGTGACACCAAATTGGCACAAAATTACAAAAAAATATCCGAGCGGATACATGTATTCGACGGATTATGGTGGAGGAACGGCAAATATAGAATACGAAGTGTTTACTGGACTAACGAATTTTTGGGCTGATACGGTGCCGTATACTGATATTTTTCCAAAACTTAAATCCGTACCAAGCATAGCAAGCTTTGTGAAAGAGAGTGGCTACAGAGCAACTGCGCTTCATCCGTATAATGGTGGAATGTATAAACGAAACATCGCACTGAAGGTTGAAGGGTATGATGACTTTCTAGATGTTCTTAGTTTTGATTTTACAGAACATGATGATAATTCGCAGTATGTAAACGATAAATCTGCATATGCGCAGACGTTGAAAACTCTACGTAGCACGACGGAGCCGCAGATGATTGAGCTGGTGACGATGCAGAATCACCTACCATATAATTATGATAATTATTATAGCCACGACTTTACAGTGACGGACGTCGACGATCGAAATAACCGAGAGGCTATAGAGACCTATTTACAATCGCTACATAATTCTGACAAATATCTCGGAGAATTCCTGAAAGAATTGGATAACTACGAAGAACCAACGGTAGTAATGTTCTTCGGTGATCATAGTCCTGGAGTTTTTGCACGGGCCAATACTAGTGATGATGCTCGTGTGCGGAATCTTACACAGCTGACTCCATACTTTATTTATAGTAATTTTGATTATAACTATAATAAGGTGGATTACGGCGCGACGGAAAACTTACCTGCAAAAATCAAAAAGATGAGCTTGCCGACAACAACACCAAATTGTTTGGCGAATACATTATCCAATAGCTTGAACTTGGAGAAACCAACGCTAGGATATTTACTAGATGATGTATGTAAAGTGGGGCCAATTTTGTCGACACGATATTTAGATAATATTGACGATAGTCAAGTAATTTCTGATTATGAATTTGTGGTCTATGATATATTAGGCGGATCGCAGTTTTGGAAATAGTGGAGCTGATGGCGGAACAATTTTATCCGAGGATTTAAAAATCGACTCGACTACTTCAGTAGTTTCAGGCAAGAAAGGCTTCAAGAGATAATTAGCGTTCATTAAGTCGGAAACTAGACTTTCGAGAAGGGTTTTTAATTCTTCGTTCTTCCCTTCTTTGGCCAGAGTCCAAGGCTTGGTGTCATCAATGCGTTTGTTGATGGCTTGAATTTTTACCCAGGCGTAGTCAAAAGCACGACTAAAGCAAAAATTATCCATAAGGTCTCCGTATTCTTTGTCGATGGATGGACAAAAGTCCGCGAGGCCATCTAAATCTTGTTTCTTACACATGGTAGCTAGGCGTTGGACTAAATTGCCAAAGTCATTGGCTAGCTCGTTATTATAGGCCTCTTCAAATTTTTCGTCGGTATAGTCAGAGTCCAAGAAAGTATCGGCATGTCTGAGGAAGTAATAGCGGAAGGCTGGAAGACCATGACGATTAAGCACGTCAAGCGGATCGACTACATTGCCAATAGATTTACTCATTTTAGCACCATCCACGAGCACGAAGCCGTGAGAAAGAAGCGTTTTTGGCAAAGGTAAACCTAGGCCGAGTAGCATTGCTGGCCAAATAATCGCATGGAATCTGAGGATGTCTTTACCGACGATTTGGACGTTTGCTGGCCAAAAATCAGAAATGTCCTGTTCCGGATAACCGAGCACCGTAATATAATTAGCAAGTGCGTCCATCCAGACATACATCACTTGATTTTCATCGCCAGGAACTGGTACGCCCCAAGTTAAGTGTTCCCTCGGGCGAGAAATCGAAACATCAGGAGAGTCTTCGAGCAGTTTAAGAATTTCTTTTTTGCGAAAATCTGGCAAAATTTTCATCTCGTCGGTTTCGATAGCGGTTTTAATTTTATCCTTAAAGTCGGAAATGCGGAGGTAGTAATTTTCTTCAGAAATTTTTTCGTAAGGTTTTTTGTGATCCGGACAGATTCCACCGTTTTCGTCATATTCTTTTTGAGTGACAAAACCTTCACATCCTTCGCAGTACCAGCCTTCGTAACTATCTTTGTAAATATGGCTTTCAAGACGACGCCAAATTTCCCGAAGACGACGTTCGTGATTCTGATTAGTAGTACGAATGAAATCCGTAGGTTCAACTCCTAATTTCGCAATAAATTCCTGGAACTTTTTGGAATTCTGAGATACGTAGTCTTCAACGGGGATATTTAATTCTTTTGCTTTTTTAAAAATCTTATTACCATGCTCGTCGGTACCGACCTGAAGGCGGACCTCATCACCCTGCTGAGTTCGATAGCGTGCATAGGTATCAGCTAAAAGATAGTCTATAGCATGGCCGAGATGAGGCGTGCCGTTAACATAGGGGATGGCTGTGGTAATATAAGTTTTTTGCATGGTATTATTTTACAACAGAAACACACTTTTGGCAAGAAAAGGCGCGGACTCAGGGAGGAAGTCCGCGCGTACGATATTGGCCTAAGACGGCCAGTGAAAAATTAAGGTAGCAATAAGAGCAATGATATACCCCCAAAAGGCAACTGCACCGGCCACAAAAATCGCTATGATTGTTTCAAACTGTTTGGCGCTAATATTATAGTCCACTATTTTATTCGAGTCACAGATAAGGGATGTTCCTTTATAAAAAGAAGCCATAGAGAAGAAAGTAGCTAAAGCTAGCCGACCGACAAAGAAGAGGTTGAAATCTGTGCGGTAAAGTAAAATAGCGAAGGCAATAATATTAAGGCCGGATACAGCTCTTAGTGCCAACATGATGTTTCGTTTCGGCTGGAGACCGCTAAAAAATGCAGTGATAATGCCCAGCAAAAGCGTAGCCCATATAAAAAATATCATTAAACCACCTCCTAAGGTACAAACAATAGTTATCTTTGCATTATATCACAGCTTGCCAAAAAAATCAAGCCACTTATGCTAGTGGCTTGATTTAGGAAGCTGAAGAATTTACTTATTGCGCTCAGCAATAATATCCTGAGCTACATTTGGTGGTACTTCTTCGTAGGCGAAGAGCTCCATAGATGAGGCGGCACGGCCCTGAGACATGCTACGGAGATCAGAGGTGTAGCCGAAGAGGTTTGCGAGTGGACAGAAAGCTTTGATAAGCTTAGCGCCACCATTCAAATCCTCCATTTCATCAATGCGACCACGGCGTGAGTTAATATCACCGATGACGTCGCCCATGAACTCTTCTGGGGTAGTAATTTCAAGCTTCATGACTGGCTCAAGAAGTACTGGGTTGGCGTTCTTGATACCTTCGCGAGTAGCAAGGGAACCGGCGAGTTTGAAGGCGAGCTCAGAGGAGTCGACATCGTGGTAAGAACCATCGTAGAGGGTAGCCTTAACATCGACAACTGGGTAACCAGCGATAACACCGCCGTTCAAGGTTTCCTCAACACCTTGCTGAACTGGCTTTCTGTATTCCTGAGGAACAACACCGCCTTTAATCTGGTCGATAAATTCGAAACCTTTACCGACTTCATTCGGCTCAAACTTAATCCAAACATCACCATACTGACCACGACCACCAGACTGCTTGACGTGCTTACCCTGAGCCTCGGCAGTGCCACGAATGGTTTCGCGGTAAGCAACCTGAGGTGCGCCAGTATTAGCTTCAACACCATGTTCTTTGTTTAAGCGATCGATAATAATCTCGAGGTGAAGCTCACCCATACCGGAGATAATAGTCTGGCCGGTTTCTTCGTCGGTGTGAACGCGGAAGGTTGGATCTTCCTCGGCAAGCTTGGACAGACCGAGGGCCATTTTCTCCTGGTCGGATTTAGTCTTAGGCTCAACAGCAATAGATACTGGAGGATCTGGGAATTCAATGCTTTCTAGGTGAATTGGGTGGGCTGGATCACAAAGAGTGGTACCAGTTGTGGTATCTTTAAGACCGACCACAGCGGCGATGTCACCAGCGGTCACCTCAGAGATTTCTTCACGGTTGTTAGCGAACATACGGACGATACGACCGACGCGCTCTTTGTTTCCGGTAGTAGCGTTTAAGATATAGGAGCCAGATTTAAGTACGCCAGCGTAAACGCGAATAAAGATTAATTTACCAACAAATGGGTCTGTAGCAATCTTAAATGCAAGAGCGGTAAGAGGCTCTTTATCGTCGGCTTTGCGGATGATTTCGTCGCCAGTCTTAGGGTCTGTACCTACGGTCTGACCATGATCGCGGTCGAGTGGGGATGGAAGATAGTCGGTCATAAGGTCGAGGACTTTCTCGACAATCACACCACGACCGTCGCCACCGGTAACCAAGAAGAAGTCACCATCAAGAACACGTTTCCTAAGAGCACGCTTGAGCTCTTCTTGGGAGATGGCCTCCTCACCACCTTCAAAGAATTTTTCCATAAGCTCTTCATCAGCTGCAACTGCCTCCTCAACGAGAACGGAGCGAGCATTTTTGGCTTTTTCGAGCATATCGGCTGGGATTTCGCCGACGGTAAGTTCGTGGTCAGCGTAATCTTTGTAAGTATAAGCCTTCATATCGACGAGATCAACTACGCCGCAGATATCTTTCTCGAAACCGATAGGAAGATGAATTGCGACGGCGTTTTTGCTAAGGCGTTTATGAATACTTTCTAGAGACTTATAGAAGTCGCCACCGATCTGGTTAATTTTATTAACGAAACAGATGCGAGGGATACCGTATTTAGTAGCTTGGCGCCAAACAGTCTCAGACTGAGCCTCGACGCCCATCTTACCGTCGAAAACCACGACGGCACCATCAAGAACACGGAGTGAGCGTTCCACCTCGGCGGTAAAGTCGATGTGGCCCGGGGTATCAATGATGTTAATCTGATGACCTTTCCAGTTTGCAGTAACAGCAGCAGAAGTAATAGTGATACCGCGCTCTTTTTCCTGTTCCATCCAGTCAGTTTCAGCACCACCGGTACCACCTTTTACAAGGTCAATTTTATGTTTCAAGCCAGTGCGATAGAGAATCGCTTCGGAAGTGGTAGTTTTACCCGCGTCAATATGGGCGATAATGCCGATATTACGGAGTTTGCTTAAATCGTTTGCCATATGCTCCTTTTTATTGCAATAAAAATTTAGTACTTTTCAATTATTTTAGCACGGATGCATTAGTTTTTCAACTTTTCACGAAGAATTGGCTGTACGGCAGCCGGGTTGGCTTTGCCTTTGCTAGCCTTCATGACTTGACCTACTAGGAAACCGAGAACTTTTTCTTGGCCATTCTTGAAATCTTCGATAGCTTTAGCGCAGGACGGATCTTGTAAAACCTGATCAACAATAGCTTCGAGAGCGCCAGAATCGTTTTCTTGTAGAACGTTCAACTCTTTGGCGATGGTTTTAGCATCTCTGGTTTTCATCTGTGGGTCAAAAAGATGCAGAAAGACGTCTTTGGCGCCGGTGGAGCTGAGTTCGGATTTTTCAGTCATCTCGGAGAGATCATCTAGCTGCTTTGCAGTCGGAAGGTCATTTAGGTACTCTGCAGACTTTTCCTCGGCAAGCAGAACGCTGGCGAACCAGTTAGAAACACGCTTTGCGTCTTTGACCTCGGCGAGTTTTTGCATTAATGCTGGGTAATCGAGCAAGATTTCTAAAGTATCGTCAGCAATTTTACCGGCAAATTTCTCGCGGTAGTCGGATGGCATGAGCGGGAAGTTCTCGAGTTGTTTGGCGATAAATTCGGCGCTGAGATTTAGCGGCGGAAGGTCTGGCTCAGGCATATAACGATAATCTTTAGCCTCTTCCTTGCTGCGCTGACCAGTAGTTTCGCCTGTGGCGTCGTTCCAACCACGAGTCTCCTGGACTACTTTTTCTCCCTTGTCTAATAACTTGGCCTGACGCTTGACCTCATATTCGACAGCACGCTCAACGCTACGGAAACTATTGAGATTTTTGACTTCGGTACGAGTACCAAGTGGTTCGCCAGGTTTCGCTAGCGAAGTATTGACATCGAAACGCATATTGCCATTATAGAGGTCACCATTTGTCACTCCGGCAAAGCACATCAAACGCCAGAGAGCTTTACAATAATCATGGGCATCTTTAGCAGAATGGATATCTGGCATAGAGACAATTTCCAAAAGAGGAGTATCGACGCGGTTTAAATCTACTAGCGAATAGGTGTCAAAATGGGTCAACTTACCAGCATCACCTTCGAGATGAGCGTGTTCAATACGGACTTTTTTGCCATCCGGAAGTTCAACGTAGCCTTCGCCAACGATTGGATGATAGAACTGAGTAATCTGGTAACCTTTTGGTGAATCTGGGTAAAAATAGTGTTTGCGGTCAAAGCGAGATTGGCCATTGATCTTGCAATTCATAGCGCGACCAGCACGAATAGCAAAGTTAATCGCTTCGCCGTTCAACCGCGGAAGCATGCCAGGGAGAGCGTAGTCAACTGGAGAAACGCAGGAATTTGGCTCTTTGCCGCGAGCGTCATTGTCGACTTCACTAAAAAGCTTGGTCTTAGTAGCGAGCTGGACGTGACATTCGATACCGATAGTAATTTCATATTTCATATTAGATAGCTCCTAAATCTTTTAAGGCTTTTTTAAAGGTAGCGAGGGCGTGGACGGCTTGGTTATAGCTGATTTCGAAACCATGTTCATGGGCAATCTGATTGCGAAGCTTATGTGCATACCAAACGGAGTTAAGTTCAGAAAAGCGGCTACCAACTTTTTTTAGACGCTCCCCCATAGTCTTTCCTAAGACGCCCATCTCGTTCATAGCCTTATCGAGTAACTTGTCGGCCTCGATAACGGCGGCAGCATAAGAAGCTTTATTGTCGCGGCTGAGCGAATTTTCGATTTTTAACCAAGCTACTTGGTATTTTTCAACGTCAAAAGTATAAGACTTTTTCGACGAAAGGTTGACTGCGATGAAGACGAAGACCGCGACAATCAGAATCGCGATGAGCAAAAATAACAGAGACGCGTCCATTAAGCTAGCTCCTTTGCAAAGGTGAGGATATTCTTATCGCTTCTCCTCGGGCCAATAAGCTGCAAGCCGAGAGAAAGACCGTCTTCAGTCTCGCCGACGGGGAGTGATAGGCTCGGTAGGCCAGCAAGGTTAATCGGCACGCTCATGACATCCTCGAGGTACATGGAGACTGGATCATTAACCTTCTCGCCAAGTTTAAAGGCTGGGTTCGGCGCGACTGGAGTAAGAATGAAGTCGCACTTCTCAAAAGCTTTGCTGTATTCTTCAATAATTTTAGTGCGTGCCTTTTGGGCTTTAAGATAATAGGCATCATAGAAACCAGAAGAAAGAACAAAGTTACCAATCATGATGCGGCGCTTATTCTCTGGCATGAAGCCGTCGTTTCTAGTCTTGCTATAGACGTCTGCGAGGTCTTTAGCGTCGTCACTACGATAAGCGTAGCGTATACCATCATAGCGGCTAAGATTGCTACTAACCTCGGCAGGAACAATAATATAATAGACTGCGAGGGCGTATTTTAGGGTAGGCATATCGAGCTCGACTATTTCACAACCTTTGGACTCTAGCTTTTTAACTTCAGACTTAAGGGCTTCGCGAATTTCAGGTGCGACCTTATCGTTGTCGAAATCTTTAATTACGCCAATCCTCTTTACATCTTTAGCTGGTGTCTGGTCGTAGTAATCTGGAAGAGTAGTCATGTCTTTAGGATCTTGACCGGCACAAATGGACATTAGAAGGTCCATGTCATCGGCAGATTTGGTGAAAAAGCCGATTACATCGGTAGAGCTAGCCATAGCGACGACACCATAGCGCGAAATTGTGCCATAGGTTGGCTTAAAACCAAAGACGCCGTTAAAGCTGGCTGGCTGACGAATAGATCCGCCAGTATCAGTACCAGTAGCAAACTGAACAATATCAAGAGCAACGGCTACGGCGGAGCCACCGGATGAGCCACCAGCAACACGAGCCTCATCTTTAGAGTTTTTGGTCGGGCCAAAATATGAGTTTTCGGTCGAAGACCCGTGGGCAAAAGCATCAAGGTTAGCGCGGCCTATCATAATGGCGCCTTCTTTTTCTAGTTTCTCAACCGCAGTAGCAGTAATCGGAGAGCCAAGAGGTTCGAGGATTTTACTAGCGGCAGTGCTGTTTCCCTCGGGGCTGAGAAAGTTGTCTTTCAAAGCATAAGGAACGCCAGCGAGCCTACCAGGATTTTCGCCTTTTTTGATTTTTTCGTCGATTTCTTTAGCTTTCCTAAGAGCATTTTCTTCGTTTAAGCTAATGAAAATGTTGTAGTTTTCGAAACGTTTAGCTTTCTCTAAAGCGGTTTTAACCATGTCAACCGCCGAAACTTCTTTAGTAGCAATCTGCATGCTCGTCACCTTCCTTTTCATTTTCGGTTCGTTCGGACTCGAGTAATTTTTCTAAGTCCTCGTCCATTATAAAACCTTTGGAACTTTAATTTGATTATCCTGTGACTCTGGGGCTAGGGCTAGCAATTCTTCCCTGTCCGCATCTTGTGGCATAATTTCGTCACTGCGCCAGATATTCTCCATCTCGAAAACTTGATAGGTGGGCTCCACCCCCTCAGTATCAAGCTCATCAAGCTGAGAAATATAGCCAATAATATTTTCTAGATCCTGGCCCAAACTCTCGCTTTCCTCGTTTGTAAGAGAAAAATTAGAAAGCATCGCCAGATGATCAATTTCCTCGCGTGTAATTTTCATCTCTTTTATTATAGCACGATTCTTAGAGTAAATACTAGACTCTATTTATCGTCTAGGGCCTCAACACCAGGGAGAGGATCGCCAGAGAGGAATTCTAGAGCAGCCCCGCCGCCAGTAGAAATAAGTGAAAATTTCAAATCTGGCTCGGTTTTTTCAAGATTTTCCACAAAACCAGTCGTGTCGCCACCGCATATTACAGAGGTGATACCTTCGGTGCGGCCGATAGTCTCAGCGACAATAGTCGAACTTTTAGCATATTCCGGTTCCTCAACGAGGCCGAGCGTGCCGTTCCAGAGAACAGTCTTAGCATTTTTGATCATTTCGACGATTTTTGCGGTCGATTTTTCGCCAATATCGCGCTTAGAGGCGTCTACGAAGTCCTCTGCGACGTAAACAGTCGAAAGTGGGGTGGTATAGCCATCTGCGGCTATCTTGCCTCCTACAGCGATTTTGTCGGCAATTTTACCAAATTTATCGATCAGGGGTTGTTTATCGTCAACTTTAGCACCGCCAATAATGATTAGGAATGGGTGTACAGGGGCAGTGGTTAGCTTAGAGAGGTTAGTAAGCTCTTTTTCAAGCAATAAACCAGCAACAGAGGTCATTTCCCTGGTGATAGCATCAGTGGAGGCATGGGCGCGGTGGACGACAGCAAAACCATCCTGAACGAAGAGGTCAGTATGGGTACATTCGGCAATTTCACGGGCAAAATCAGAGGAGTCGGCCTCTTCACCTGGGAAGAAACGAAGGTTCTCAAGAACTAAAATCCCGCCGACAGAAGTTTTTTCAACAGCTTCTTCGACGTCTGGACCGGCAACATCATCAATAAAATTAACTTTGGCGTCTGGAAGCAGCTCTGCAAGACGAGCAGCTACTGGGCGAAGCGAAAGTTCTGGAACTTTTTTCCCTTCTGGACGGCCAAGATGAGATATGATGATAATGCGGCGAGCGCCTTTTTTACGAAGGAATTCTAGAGTCGGCAAACTGGCCCGAATTCGTAGGTCATCAGTAATTTGGCCGTCTTTCATCGGCACATTGTAATCAGTGCGCACTAATACATTTTGTCCACGAATTTTTACATCTTTAATAGTCAGTTTGTCGTTCATTTACCTCCTTAAAATAGACTAGATTTTAACAATTTGGATAGTATCGGTACCGCCAATGCGGTTTTTATGTCCGGAAACAATCACGGCCGTGAGCTGATCCTGGCCATCGCTAAGCTGCAGGTAGCCAGCAGATTTCAGGTCTTGAGCCAAATCAAGGCCGTAGGTAGGGGTGTAAGGGCGGACGAAGGCAGAGTTGGCATAGGTCAAAGCTAGCTGGCCGGCAACACGTTGGTTGCTAGTTACTGTGATAATCGGTACGTTTGGACGTTGCGCAGCAATAGCCGAAGCGGTAGAACCGGTAGCAGTCTGACAAACAATGACGTCAGCCTCGATTTTTTCAGCTAAACGAGCAACGGCGTCAGAAATAGCATCGTAGCTCTTAAAGTCGCCAGAGACCTCATCGACTTGGCGGACGTGAGAATTGTTCTGGGTATAGAGAATAACTTTTTTCATAGCTTGAACTGCCTCAACCGGATACTGACCATTTGCAGTCTCGTCCGAGAGCATGACTGCGTCGGCGCCCTGAATCACGGCATTCGCTACGTCGGAAACTTCGGCACGAGAAGGCTCAGGATTATCAACCATAGAACCCATCATCTGAGTGGCGACAATACAGAGCTTGGAGTGTTTACGACAGAGAGAAATCAATTTTCTCTGGACAATAGGTACAACTTCGGCGCCAGCTTCGACTGCCATATCGCCGCGTGCAACCATGATGCCGTCGGTAGCTTCGACGATAGCCTCCATAGCCTCGTCGCTCTCAATAGCTTTTTTAGTCTCAATTTTTGCGATAATCTGAGCGGTAGATCCGTGAGAAAGCAAAATTTGGCGTAATTTTTCAATGTCCTGAGCGGACTGAACAAAGCTAAGCGCGACATAGTCAAAATCGCGACTTGCACCAAACTCGATGTCGGCCATATCTTTTTCCGTGATGATATCACCAGCAAAATCGGTGTCAGGAAGATTTAAGCCTTTGCGGCTCATGATGAAACCGTCATTCTCAACTTTAACTTTGATCGCGGTCGAGCTCTCGATAGCAGTGACATGAGTTTTGATTTTGCCATCAAAGATAAAGATAGGCTCGCCAACCTTGGCTTTTTCGGCGAGGTTGTACTGGACCGGGAGACGGTTACTGCCGTCGTGCTCTGTTACTGCATGGTCTAAAATTAGCTCGTCGCCAGCTTTGACATCCATCTTGTCGTCTTTGAGTTTGCCGAGACGGATTTTTGGACCCTGTAAATCTTGCAAAATCGCAACCGAGCGGCCTTTCTTCTCGGCAGCTTGTCTAATCCAGGCGATCTGCTGGTCGCGCTCAGTATAATCGCCATGCGAAAAATTTAAACGACAACCGTTCACGCCAGCTATAATCAATTCATTAATCTTCTCCTCCGTAAATACGGATGGGCCAATCGTGGCCAAAATCTTGGTACGTTTAAAAAGTTGTTTACTCATATTGTTTTTCATTATAACATAAACTTTTCAGGGTTTATAGGGTTGATTTGTGCGAGGCTTTCTGCTATAATGGGGTAGTATACAGCTCGGTCTCGTAGCCTTCGGCTTCGAAACCTCGTTCGTTAAAACAAGGTAAAAGCAAGCTTTCACTTGTTTTTCCTCACTCGGTCTCGTAGTATAACGGTTAGTACAACGGGTTTTCATCCCGTCAACGCGGGTTCGACTCCCGCCGAGATCACCATTGAATCAGAATTTGAGCCATTTGGCTCTTTTTTGTGGTCTTTATTCGCAGCTGTAGTTGTATTCGATACGATAGTCTCTGTCACCGAACGGAGCGGTCGGGTAGAAGGTGACATAAGTTTGATCAGTGTTGCAGGTGTAACCTTGATATTTGAAATACTGTTTAGAATCGGCATGTTTTTCATTGTCGTAGAGGAAGAGCTCGCGTAGATAGACGCGCGGGAAGCCATTTTCGGTGTATTTTTCGA
Source organism: Candidatus Nanosyncoccus sp. (assembly GCA_045589895.1). Lineage (GTDB taxonomy): Bacteria > Patescibacteriota > Saccharimonadia > Saccharimonadales > Saccharimonadaceae > Nanosyncoccus. The sequence goes on from JAZNPY010000002.1 coordinate 28,784, forward strand.
ATTCGGCCTGCTTTTGGTCTCCGGTAAGCCGAGCTACAAAATTGTCATAAAAGAAGTTCTCGTAGTAGTCTCTGGATATTTTCTCTAATTCACGATGTGCCATTTTTTCTGGGGCGAAATAGTTGGCGGCGAAAAGGTAGCCGGCAACGGCGAGAATAGAGATAATAACTACACCAATAGCGATTTTACGAGCGATTGGTGAAAATTGAAAGAATTTGCGATGTTTCATATTTTCATTATAACATGCTTGTGTTTTTTTATTCAAGCACGGCTTTTATGCGACGAACACCGGCGGAGCTAGATTCTTCTTTTTTAATGTGGAATTTGCCAAGAATACCAGTGTTTTCGACGTGAGGACCACCACAGACTTCGCGCGAAGCCGGGTTTTCAGAGTCGCCGATAGTGTAGACGGTAACTTTTTCAGGATAACGATCCCAGAATGAACCGTGTGCCTTCAGCTCATTTTTTGCGAAATCTTTGTCGTATTCGGCGAATTCCACTTTTAGATCCTCTTTAATCCAATCGTTTACCTGGTCCTCGACGACTTTTAGTTCTTCAGACGTGAGCTTATGGTCGATATTAAAGTCGAGACGCATGCGTTCAGGGGTGATGTTGCTACCCTTCTGCGAAATATTTTTATCAATATGTTTCTGGAGGGCGGCAAGAAGAAGATGGGTCGCGGTATGATATTTTGTGCTCATTTCACTGTGGTCCTCGAGACCACCTTTAAACATGCCTTTGCTTGCAGTTTTGCTACGGTTACGCTGTTCTTCGAGGGCGGCGCTAAATTCTTGCTGGTAATCTTTTGAAAGTGGAATATTCTGGTGGAAGGCCTCCTCGACAGAGAGCTCTAATGGGAAGCCGTAGGTGTCCTGAAGTTTGAAAAGATCTTCGCCGCTCAAAACACCGTCGGCATCACGGCCAACCATCTTATGCATCTCTTTTAGGCCTTTGCTTAGAGTTTGGCGGAAGGTGCGTTCCTCTTTTTCAAGAACATCAAGAGCGCCGTCACGATTGGTCAAAATGTAATTAGGGAGAGATTCGTATTCGGTAGCGATGGGCTTGATTGTTTCCTTTAGGAAGTCCTGAGCAATGCCGAGATCCAAAGCTTTTAAAATTGCGCGACGAATCAAGCGGCGCATGGCATAACCCTGAGCTTTGTTCGAAGGGGTAAGCCCCTGAGCGGCTAAGAGGTAGGCGCCTCTTAGATGATCTGCAATAATACGCATCTCGTCAGTGTTGTTTTCGTAGGATTTATTCGAGAGCGATTCTAGTTTTTCGATAATTGGACGCATGAGGGAGATTTTGAAGACATCAAAACTACCGATAGAAGCAGCCGCAAGGCGCTCCAAACCGCCGCCGAAGTCAACGTTCTTGTGCTCTAATTCTGAGAAAGTGCCGTCTTCGTTGCGACGATATTGCATGAAAACTTGATTACCGATTTCCATAAAGCGTGCGCCGTCAGAGGCGGGGTGGGACTTTCCGTATTTTTCAACATCTTGCTTATCTTCGCCGAAATCATAGAAGACCTCCGAATCTGGACCGCAAGGATCGCCGATTGGCGTATCTTCGATGCCGCCACCTCTGGACCACCAGTTTTCCTTGTCGTTGTAGAAGAAGATACGCTCGCCGGGCTTAATTCCCCGCTTGTCGCCGTTTTTAGCCGTGTCGATTTCGACAATCTTAGCCTCGACGCCAGCATTTTCAAAGACTTTTTGCCAGATATTAGCAGCTTCGTCGTCCTTCGGGATACCGTATTTTTCATTACCAATAAAGCAGGTGACATAGATTTTCTCAGGGTCAAGACCGATAATCTGAGTCAGAAATTCAAAGTAATTTTCAATTTGTTCCTTTTTGAAGTAGTCGCCAAGGGACCAGTTGCCAAGCATTTCGAAAACCGTGGTATGACGAGGATCACCGACGTCTTCGATATCCTGTAATCTCAAGCATGGCTGGGAATCAGTGAGTCGAGTACCTTTTTCGTGTTTTTTGCCGAGGAGATAGGGGAGAAGTGGCTGCATGCCGGCTCCGGTAAAGAGGGTAGTGGGGTCATTTTCGAGTACGAGAGGTGCAGGAGGAATTTCGATATGCCCTTTTGATTTCTGAAAATCTAAGTATTTTTGACGGATTTCGTTTGCATTCATTACTCCATTATATCAGGTTTTGACTTTTTGCAAAAGTTGACGTTTTAATATTGACTTTTTTAAGCATGTGTGCTATAATAAGGGTATTGAGGTGGTAACCAGTAGATCTTGAACCCTGGGCACCGCCCAGGCACATTTAGAGGAGGAAAAAACTATGTTAAAGAGATTTTTTGCCACTTTTGTGGCGCTCATGGTAACTGTAAACTTCATACCCGTACAGGCTCAGGCAGCGAATACTGTGACGGAGGTCATTTCGACCGAAAGGACAACGACTTCTGAGAGCGGCGTGATGAGTAGCACGGTGAACGGTAACGTTACTACGTACACGATAAATGTCGTAGAAAACGGGGCCGTTACAAAAACCATTACCTTTACGTATGATAAAGGAAATGGCGATGCAGTACTAACTAATGGAATTTCTCGCTGGTCTTACAAGACTGAAGGTTCGAATACGACAGTAGAAGTTTCTACTCCAGTAAACGATCTGCAGACTTTGACTAGCAAGTGGGTTGGGATGTCGACACTGACTTCTAATGGTCGTGAGATATCAGTTTATAGTAACAATCTACTCATAGAGAAGCACTATACTACGCCATCAGCAATTAAGGTGGTAAAGTATAGCGTATCTGGCAATCAGTATGTCGTCTCTGAAGCAACAACAATGACGCTGACGAGCTATAGTGTATCTGGGGTTACTTTCGGAACACTGACCACCGTAACTGAGAAACCAATTTCTGGCGGAAATTCTGGAACCAATACGAACACTGAATCAGGAAATACAAATTCTGGTTCTAATAATTCAGGTTCGGGTTCTGGCAACACGGTAACTATTAAACCTTCTTATAGACTTTCTAATCTGAAAAGGACAACTAGTCTGGAGAAGAAAGCCTATAAGAATCTGAAGAAGCTGGATAAGTTGGCTAAGGCTAACGGCTGGACCAAGTACACTTATGTACGGAAGTCCAGTTCTAGCAAAAAGGTTGTTACGAAGGTGACCTATAAAGGAAAACCTTCAAACGGTACCTCTTATTGGACATTTACTTTCTGCCATATACAGAAGTCCAAAAAGGTAACGTACAAACAGAACGGTAAAGTAGTTGACGGAGACGGCGTCAGGGATCTGATTAAGAATCCGGCTAACTACTACAACTAAATCCACCTCAACATTAGGGCCGCGTAAGCGGCCCGCTTTTTTATTTTATGATTCCGCCGCCAATACATATGTCACCGCTATAAAAGACAGCGGATTGACCTACGGCAGGGCGTTTGATCGGCTGAGTGAAGAATAATTTATCGCCTGTGAAGGTGGCCGGAATAAGTGGGGCACGGTGGCGTAGGCGAACGTCAATCTTGGATGGAAACTCGCCGCGAATGATGACGTCTTCGAGCGAAAGTTCGTTCGTCCAGAGTCCGGTGGCATTAAGATTTTTAGAAACGTAGACAATATTTTTTTCGATGTCCTTTCGGACGACGTAGTATGGGAGGCCACCGCCAAGGTTTAAGCCGTGGCGCTGACCGAGCGTATAAAAAATTGCGCCGTCATGAGTGCCGAGTTCCCTGCCAGTCTCCTCCTCGATAATTGGTCCTGGATTAGTCTCAAAATATTCGTGCAAAAAGTCATCCATACCAACGTCGCCGACAAAACAGACGCCCATGGACTCCTTTTTATAAGCATTGTCTAGACCTTTTTCGGCAGCAAGGCGTTTAACTTCCGGCTTTAATAAATGTCCGATCGGAAAAATCGTATGATTAATGGCATCTTCGGAAATACGGTAGAGGAAATAAGTCTGGTCTTTGTTGCTGTCTACGGCCTTGCACAAATTGCCGTTTTTAATTTGTGCGTAGTGTCCAGTGGCGATTAAATCGGCGCCTTGTTCCCTTGCGGTTTCGTAGAAAAGTTTGAACTTAATCTCCTGATTACACATAATATCGGGGTTTGGGGTGCGTCCTTTTTTGAATTCATCAAGCATGTAGTCTACAACTTTTTGCTTGTATTCGGACTCAAAGTCAAAAACCTTAAAGTCGAGGTCGAGTTTTACGGCGACGCGCTTGGCGTCGGCAAGGTCAGTTGCCCAGGGACACTTCATACCCGGAAGATCTTTGGACCAGTTTTTCATATAAACGCCAACAACATGATAGCCCTGCTCTTTTAAGAGAACAGCGGAAAGTGAGCTGTCGACGCCGCCAGACATGCCAAGGTAGACTGTTTTCATAATTAATATTATAACATAAAAAGTGGCCGGCTACTAGAGCCGGCCGGGTGGCCAAAAGGGGGGTTAGCCACCAGTTGAATGGGGGAAATGGAACGTTATCAAGTTCCGATAACGTTTTTTGGTGTAAAGCTTCTTACAACCTTCGAACAACCACGGCGCGCCATAGCCAGTATAGTTGGCAATACTGTAGATTTTGAGAGGAACTCCGGAGTCCAGTCTAGAGATAGACAGAATCTTCTGGTATACACATTCGGTTATCTTCTGGTAGCTGTAGAACGTTTGGGGGCATTCAACCTTAAAGATGAAGACTTCCGCAATGTCGTAACCACCACCATGCTCGGATTTCTTATCGAGATGAAAAAATCGAATCATGGCTACCATGACGAATTCGTTGCCGGTATTAATGTCGCATTCGATAATATTCGGGCACGTATTGCCAAGTGTGTTTTCCGTGAAAATTATCTCAGGATCATCCTCGCAGTCTAAATAGACTGAGCCTTTACAGTAAGGCGTGCCGGTAGAGTTGACAGCTAAATGGCTGTAAAAACTGCCTTTTACTCTGAACGTAAACGGGAAATTGTTGAACTTGATACGGTCCCCAGGTTCTGGTCTTTCCTTTCCACTAAAGCACGTAGTGCTAAAACTTGGAGATTCCGTACATCTCCCATCGTCCAGGTCTAAGCGAGTCTTTTTCTCTACTAGTCCTAGATATCCCTTTTTGTCCGTTGTGTAGAGAAAATAATTCAAAAAACCACCTCCTAAAAATAAAAGTACATCCTAACTCGGACATAGGAAATTATAGCAGATTTTTACTAAATTTTAAAGAGTTTTTCGGAATTTTTCGCGGTGATAGCGGCGATTTCTGTGAACGGAAGACGATGATGCTTGGCTAAAAATTCGGCGATATCCTTAATATAGGCCGGTTCGTTGACGCGGCCACGAACTGGTACGGGAGCAAGAAACGGAGCATCAGTCTCGAGCAAGGTGCGGCTAAGCGGCGGTAAACCTTCTGGATAAATATCGGCAAAGGTGGCAAGACCGTTGATACCAATGAAAAATCCGCGGTCGAGCGACTTTTTTAAATTTTCAGGGCTATCTGAAAAAGAGTGGACGACGGCGTTTTCGATTTTTGGGAAGTTATCAAGGACGGCAAAAAAATCGTCGAAAGCTTCACGGACATGAAAAATACAGGGGAGAGATTCGGTCTGCGCGAGGTCCAGCATACACTCAAAAAGATCAATCTGCTTTTTACGGTTATCTGTACCGTCGCGATAGTCTAGGCCGATTTCGCCGATAGCCACAAGTTTGTTAGTGTTTTCCGTCGGAAATTCTCCGTAATGACCGTCGGCTTCGTCGGGGTGAATACCGTAAGACCAAAACACATTTTTATGCTTCGCGGCAAAATCGCGCGCGACGATACTATCGGGATGAGAAGTGCCAACAGTAATCATTTTTCTGACATCATTTAAATTGGCACGAGATATAATATCATCCGGCAAAAAATCGGCTTTTTCATGAGGTATCTCTGGGTGGCGGCGCAGAAGTTTCTTCGAGATTTGCTGGCGATTAATCGCAAAATCGTAAGTTTCGCGATCGTGGATATGACAATGGGAATCTATTAGCATAGACTAATTATAGCACGACTACTGGCGAGCTTCACGCTTGCGCTTAATCGGGTCGAGCTGGCGTTTCCTGAGCCTTAGGGATTTAGGTGTAACTTCGAGAAGTTCATCGTCAAGCAGAAAATCAAGACATTGTTCAAGGCTTAACTGAGTGTATGGGGTGAGCTGGATGGCGCCGTCACTAGCATGAGTGCGCATATTTGTAAGCTGTTTTTCGCGACAGACGTTAATATCGAGATCGTCCTTTTTATTCGATAGACCGACGATCATACCTTGGTAAACTGGAACCTGCGGCGGAATATAAAGCACGCCGCGAGCCTGAGCAGCATCTAGAGCATAGGCAGTCGAAACACCAGTTTCGAAGCTAATCAGAGCGCCGTTTCGTTCGGGCTTATATTTACTATCAGCAGGTCGATAGCCATGAGGGATACTAGACATAATCACAGTACCCTTCGTGGCGGTAAGCAGATTATTGCGCAGACCAATCAGGGCGGCAGTGGTGATTTCATAAGTGAAACGAGTAGTGTTCTGACTGGTTAATTCCTGGGATTTTAGCTCGGCTTTTCTGATACCCATTTCCTGACTGACGGCACCAACAAATTCGGAGTCGACTTCGATAGTTAAATCCTCGACTGGTTCGAGCTTCTGGCCGTTTTCTTCTTTGTAAACGACTTCTGGACGACCAGCTTCGAGTTCATAGCCCTCGCGGCGCATAGTTTCAATCAAGACGGAAAGATGAAGCTCGCCACGACCGGAAACTTTGTAGCCGAGACCGTCGGGCTGGATTTTTAAGGCGATATTCGTCTCGAGTTCTTTTTCTAGGCGCTCAGCAATTTGGCGAGAAGTAGTAAATTCGCCTTCCTTACCCTTGAGCGGGCTAGTGTTCGGGCCGATGTAAATAGATAAGGTTGGCGGCTCAAGCTCGATGGTTGGAAGAGCGGTCGGGTTTTCGCCGGTCGCAATAGTGTCGCCAATATTAGCGTCTTGGACACCGGTCAACGCAACAATGTCGCCAGCAATAACCTCGTCGGTTTCCTCTTTGCCAAGACCGCGGTAAGTAAAAATCTTATCAATTTTAGCTTGTTTGTTGTTTGGCAAAACTTTGACGGTTTCGCCTTTTTTGAGCTTGCCACGTGCGATTTTGCCGATAGCGTATTTGCCAAGATAATTATCAGCGGCAAGAGCGGCAACGAGAAGCTGGGCGCCCTTCTCGGCGTGTTCGTCGATTTTTGGGGCTGGAATATCGTTAATAATAGATTCAAAAATCACATGAAGGTCGTCATCGAGATCTGTAGTTTTACCAGCTTTACCCTCGCGGGCAATAGCGTAATAAATTGGGTAGTTCAGCTGAGACTCGTCGGTTGCAAGTTCCAGGAAAAGACTTTCGATTTCGGATTTCACTTCTTCGATACGAGCAGCAGGCTTATCAATTTTATTTATTATTACAACAGGTTTTAGCTTCAAGTCAAGGGCTTTGCTCAGAACGAACTTAGTCTGAGGCATCGGTCCTTCTTGAGCATCAACAATGAGTAGAACACCGTCAGCCATATTCAAAGTTCGTTCAACTTCGCCGGAAAAATCGGCGTGACCAGGGGTGTCAATAATATTAATCTTATAGTCGTCATAAAACACAGCGGTTTGCTTCGCGGTAATGGTAATTCCCCGCTCGTGTTCCTGATCCATAGAGTCCATAATTAAAGTCTGAGACATTTCCGCTTGATTTTCGCGGAAAGTATGGGATTGCTTCAAAAGACCGTCGACGAGAGTAGTTTTACCGTGGTCGACATGAGCAATAATAGCAACGTTTCGGATTCTGTCTTTGTTCATAACTTAGCCATTATATCACAGATTACATATATAGTCAACAGGGGTGTTATTGACAAAAAGAGAAATCTGTGGTATAATTAGAGAATATTGTTTGAAATTAAGGGTTTTCAAAATATCCCCGATGTGTTATACTAGGTTAGACCGTGGGTCGGTAGCTCAGCTGGTTAGAGCACGGGCCTTTTAAGCCCGGTGTCGAGGGTTCGAGCCCCTCCCGACTCACCATTTTTTGTGCTTTAAAAAAAGCTCGAACCCTCGGAACGTCCCAAGGGGTAAACGAGGGTTCGAGCCCCTCCCGACTCACCAAGATTTCGAGTAAAAAGAGAGCTTGCTCTCTTTTTTGAGAAATCGCAGGTGAGAAGAGGATGCGGAGCATCCGACTCACCATTTTTTGTGCTTTAAATTTATCTGGACAAAAGCGCCCAGATTTGATATAATGGAGTCATATTCGGGAATACCCGCACCCTAGTTGAAAGACTAGGGGACATTTTTTATCTAGAGTATAGTCTATAGAATCCTTCCCAAATTTTATTAAAGTCTGTGGCCGGTAACTGGCCAATACGGCTATATAACCTAGACGTGCTGTAAGTTCTGGCTTGAGAGAGCACAGCGGTCTCTAATCTACCTTGGAATTCAAATGGAACATACCATGATCCATCATGGATTTGCGAGGTTAGCGGTACCCCCATAAAACCATATCTGCTTAATTTCTTCAAAACTACTACTGGTCGTGAAAAATACTCGCTTTTACCATTAATCTCTATGCCTACATTTTCACCAATTGCCACCCACCAAACTTCTCCATTGGCGATTTTTTGTAATTTACTTGAATTATGTTTTTTCTCTTTTATGGGAAACCAGTCAGATAATAGCTGCTGTTTATTATTTTCTTCGTGCATATTTTTAGTCCTTTTTAATTTTATACGCACGAGTATATATCAAATTTTGAAAAATTTACAAGCGCTAGCACCTAGACTTCTGAGTCTAAATGCAGGTGTAGCCGCCGTCGACTGGGAGGATTACGCCGGTGACGTAGCTAGCCTCTTTGCTCGCTAGGAAAACTGCAGCAGCGTCGAGTTCACCTGGCTTACCATAGCGTTCCATCGGGACATGGGTTTTTGCAAATTCTTGGAAACGTGGAGTGTCGAGTACTGGCTTTGTTAATTCGGTTTCGAAATAGCCTGGGCAAATTGCGTTGCAAGTAATTCCGTCGAGAGCCAATTCGGCGGCAACAGCACGGGTAAAGTTCACAACTCCGCCTTTCGAGGAATGATAGGCGACGGTATGAATTTCGGTGTTGCCGACTAAGCCGTACATGGAAGCGATATTAATAATGCGGCCATAATGGTTTTTCTGCATGATTTTTGCGAACGCACGGGTCATCTTGAATACAGAAGTCATATCGGTGGCGATGGTGAAATCCCACTCATCGTCACTCATCTCAACCACACCTTTATCCTTCGAGGAACCGGCGCAGTTAAGCAAGATGTCGACGTGGCCAAACTCTTTTTCGGCAGCTTTGGCAGCGGCGTCAATATCCTCGGTCGAGGTCACATCACATTTGAGTGGTAAGACCTTAGTGTTGAATTCTTTTTTTAACTTCTCGGCTAGCTCTTCTAGACGTTCGACACGGCGAGCAAGAATCACAAGGCTGGCGCCCTGACGGGCAAAAGCGGTAGCCATCTGAACGCCGAGACCGGAACTGGCGCCTGTAACAACTGCAACTTTATCTTTTAAATCAAACATTTTTACTCCTTTACAATTACTGCTTCTTTAATGCTTTTACTGACTTCGTCGATATTATGCTTAATAATAATCGTATCGATCAGGCTTGAAACTCCATAGATAATCATCAGGACTCCAGCGAAAGTAACCATGGCGATTTGGCCTTCCCAAGGATTGAGAATGAGCAAGATGCCGCAGATTAGCGATAGGATAGTGGTGACGATGGCGAAAGTGCCAGAGCTAGTGCCGCGGAGTGCCGCGGAGAAGCGACCAGAGGCGATTGCGCTCACGATGAACCAACAGCCGATGACGCTCGGGAAAATATTCATGACGGACGGGCGGACGGCGAAAAGAAAACCGAGTACGAGCAAGACTACACCGACAAATGACGTGCTGAAGAAAGGCAGGATGCGACGACGGAAGTCAGAAACTACGAGATAGGTACCGGACGCGAGACAGAAGATTGCGATAATCCAGCGGATAACATCTAGCGAAGTGTCTGGGGCTAATAGGAAAACGAGGCCCAAAACAACTAGCAGAAGTGCCGAGATTAAGGCAGTATTAATAAAGCCATTGATTTTCTTTTTCATTTCTTTCATAGTAAAAAACTCCTTATGTTTCCTATTATAGCACTACCCTATATAAAAAATAGCCTTTATTTTTGGAAAGATATATGATAGAATGATTTTAGGTCGTGGGCGGCTAGCTCAGTTGGCTAGAGCGCGTCTTTGACGTAGACGAGGTCAGGGGTTCGACTCCCTTGTCGCCCACCATTAACACTATATCCCTTATGGGATATTTTTTATGTACTGAGCGCATCATTAAAAAGGCGTCCCACCTCGCATTGGGACGCCCAAAAGTTAGCCAAAAACAAACACTATTTTAAAGAGTAGTACCTCTTGATTTACCTCTTATGACCATTCTTTTGCTTACGCAAGGCAACGAATGCCAAAACGGTAGCAACGGTGAAGATGATTAGGCCAGAAATCAGATAGTCGAATCTCGACATATTGAGTTCGGCAAGGAAGCCACCCGTCTTTGGGACGTCTGGCGCCACTTCGTCCTGGTCACCATCGGTATCCGGGATATCCGGCGTGTCTGGCTCGTCAGGCGTATCTGGAGTATCTGGTTCGTCAGGACCATCTGGGGAAACGTAGTTCGCTTCGCTACTCACTATACCAGTAGCCGAAGTTAGAACTTCGCCGGCAGCATTCTTAGCTATTGCAGCAATAGTGTATTGACCGCTACTAGCATGATTGTCTCTAAACGGCAACGTGATGGTTTGGGTGCCTATGACTCCTGGGTTAGTAATCTGAACGTTGATCGGGCTAGAGAATACTGGTCTATTCGAAGAATCGTAAGCTTGAAGGTCGACCGAATTGACGGCGGAAGCATATTCAATTTCTACCGTTGGGTCGCCATTCTCTGCATTGGCAACCGTATTCATCTTTAACGGTATGTAGTAAAATTCTACGCTTGCATAATCCGAGCCATCGTTCACGGAAGAATCAAAGCGATATCTACCAAAACCTAGTCCGTTGGCATTGAGGTCGATAGGCAGCGCATGTGTGCCGTTGAGCTCGGCCGGCAGATACTCGCCATTCTTGGACCCACCAGTAGTAGTGTTGGCGATAGTGTAGGAAATCTTAACAGCCTGCGAATAGAAGAGGCCGATTTCCATATTATTGTTTAAAGTAATTGTTCCGTTGGCTGGACTTGTGATGTCTAGGCTAGCCACACTATCGAAGACATTCACCCTGAGGTTGACTGCTCCGCTGGTGCTACCAACAGCATCAACGTCCGGCGTAGGAACAGCAAAGGCATAGGCGGTCATAGCTCCAACTATAGCTAAGCCACCTATGCCAAGTATACGTTTTTTGCTTTTTTGCATACTCTACACTCTTTCTTTTTATTTTTAGTTTTTGTTTTGGCTTCGCAGAGTAGCGTACTCGCAATTTTTCAAATCTAGACGAGGAGTCTGGATTTGCGCTCTCTGCGCTTCCTGATTAGGATTATAACCCAGATGATAATCAATGTCAAGAGGATTATGCTTAAAATCATTACAAATACTGGCATAATCACGACAATCTTAGTTCTCTCTTCTACTACGGAGTTATTTAAAGCACTCACTTTGTAATGGACTTTGTAAAAACCGAGTAGTGGAGTCTCTTCCCACTCGGTAGTAACGCGGCGGGCGGTGTCCGGAAGAATATTGTAGGAACTATTCTTCAAGAAGAGCTGCTTGCCGAAAAGAGATTGGATATCGAGCTCATAGACAGCTTCGAAATCAGTGTTACCATTGTTCTCTACGCGGGAGCTAGCCGAAATTTTACCGGAAGTCATAAAGGTTTTGAAGCCGAAATCGGTGATTTTTGCTTCATCGATAGTATCACCATCGGTGTGACCATAGACGATTAAGCCGACGCGAGAGACTGTCTTAATACCGGAGCCAGAAACTTTACCCTCGACTTCGTCAGATTCAGCAAAGATAGTAGCATACTGACCGCCAGCAGGAATGCTATCCGGAACAGAGATGCGATAGCGAACGGTTTGTTTCTCGCCTTTTTTCAGCTTGAAGTGGGCATCGCTAGTTAAAGAGCCATCGTCCTTATAGAACTGGATCCAGCGTGAAATTTGGGTACGATTAGTTTCGTTACTAAAGCTAACGTTGTAGTCTTCATCACTGACCGAATATGGGGCAGCGTAGACATGATAGCCAAAGTCTTCGGAGCCGATGTTCGAAACAGTGAAACTATAATCGCTATCCTCGCCAGGAATCAAAGTTACCTTATTGGATACCGGAGAAATCTGGAGCCAGATAGCAGGCTTAGAATCTTCGGAAGAAGAGTCGTCAGTATCCTCAGCGTGGACAGTCGGGACAGCGGCAACGAGCGAGCTCAGCACTACTGCGGCTGCAGCTAGAATACTTACTAAACGTTTACTCATTTTCAGTTTCCTCCTTTTTTTCAGAATCACCTTTCTTTTTGCGAGAAACCTTGCTTTCTTTTCCACTGCGCTTACGAGCGCGGGAGATAAGCCAGAAGATCATGAAGAAGATGATGGCAAAGATGATGAATAATAGCCAAATTGGGCAAATAAATACTAACTTTTTGTTTGTAGAAACTTGATCAAGGAAGCTAACGGTTTGTTCGACCCAGAAGATGCCGAGTCTAGGTGCACCATCCCAACTCATCGTACCAAAGCGCCTGGTCTCTGGCATGACGTCGAGTGAGCCCTTATTATCTTCGTTGTTATAGATCGTCTCTTTGTCGAAAAGTGGCCAAATCTTAAAAGTATATTCAGCAGTTGCTTCGACGTTGCCGTTATTCTCTACGAGCGAGGTAACCGTAAGTGGTGGCTCGAAGACGATGCTAGGGATACTATTACTAACGACCGAGCCTTCTTTACGAGTTTCACCAGCGATCGAAGCATAGAAGATCATACCGACGCGGGAAATAGTGCGAACGTTATTCGCCTCACTAGAACCGTCACCGGTAGAAGCCATAATCGCAGCATACTGACCACCAGCAGGGGCGTCTTTCGGAACATTAACGGTAAAGTTAACGTCGGCTGATTCTCCTGCGGCGAGCGTGCCGCTCTTAGCCTTCTCGTCGAACGTAATCCACTCAGCGATCCGACTGTATGTTCCAACATTATTGTAATTCTGAGTATAATTTTCGTCGACCACACTATATGGTACCGCTTCGACGGTATAATTAAATTCACCCTCGCCAATATTCTGAACCTTCATCGAAGAAGTATAACTTCCACCCGGTTCAATCGAAACCTTCTGTTTCGTAGGTGTAATTTGGATAAAAGCTGGCGGAACTCCTTCGGCGGCAGCGGTAACTGGCGTCAGAAGCGCGGAGCCAACTGATGCTAGTGCGAAAAGCACAGCGGAAAATAATTTTGTGTATTTTTTAGCCATTAACCTCCTTGTTATACGTTCGATTATACACGAGCACAAAGCGAAAATCAACCACATTTTTTCATAAACTTTTTAGCATAAAGGTCTTGCTATTTGGTTTATGCTTTGGTAGAATAAAGCTATACATAAGGTCACATAAATGGACAGGAGTTGTATTCCAATGAAAATGAACACTATTCTAGCAGTATCTGGTATAGTAGCCACTTCTTGCGTTTCGATGCTGCCTTTGGCTGCGTATGGTACCGTAACCTGCACTAACAACGGTCGCCAATGTGCCGACAGTGTAGATGTCGACATTACCGTGAATCCGGTTATCGCGATGCGTATTAAATCTAATGCAGATTTGACTTATGGTTTTATCGGGTACGGTCCTAATGGTTCAGAACCGAGCCCAGACGATTCAACTTCTGGTAATTCTCAGGCGACTGGTCTAAGTTTGGCCGCGAACCAAGTAGACCTAACAACTCTTAACTCCGAAATTGATGTTCGTTCTAATACTGGTGCATTTACCTTGACCTTAAAGGATGCTGACGATAACACAAACTTAAACCTAGCAACTCCTAGTAATACAACTGGCGAATATATCCCAACTGCAAACGGAACACCGGTCGCAACTACCGCTTCTTGGGCGGTTAAAGGCGGTGATATTGCTAACTGGACGGCTATGCCAGCTTCGAGTGGGTCAGCACTTGTAATCGTCAATAACGGTGAAAATGATGTTACCCCAGCAGCCGCTTACAGTGGTGTAACAACAGTAAATTACGGCGTAGCTTCTGGATCGGCTAAGGCTGGTACCTATAGTGATGTTGTAGTCTATACGGCAACGACAAAATAAAATAGTTGGAATATAAATAATAAAGCCACCTGGAGACAGGTGGCTTTTTATTGATACTAGTGTTTGTGTGGAGGAGTATATTACTTTATAATTAGCGATGGCCTTAGTAGAAAAATGAGATTGTACGAGAGCGTGGACTTTATGAGGAGATATAATATGGTGGAATAGACGCATTAGACTACTGAGTGAGATAATAATGGGAGACGTACTTATTCGAGGTTAATCCGAGTTCAAAAAAAAGACCGCCATTTGCGGCGGTCTTTTTTAGCTACTGGGTTAATTAGTTGTTAGTAGCAGTGTAGACGATAGTATCGCTATAGGTACCAGTCTTGGTAGCACCGGAAGCAACACCGTATGCAACGTGGATGTCATCGGAGAAGGCGCCTACGCTGTTGGTGCCAGCAGCGGCGATAGTAGCAGCAGGACTACCGGTAGTAGGAACTTCATTCCAAATATTGCCGCTAGCAGCAGTAGCGTCAGCAATAGTACCTACGTAATAACCCCAACCAGCAGTGGTGCGGACGAGGCCCTGGTTAGTGCCACTTACGGATGGGATGAAGTTACCTGCAACTTCGCTAGCTTCAGCGAGGTCTAGATCGTTAGTAGCATCAGCATCTTGAACGGTAAGAGTGAAGTTACCAGTGTTCGAACGGACGGAAATATTGGAATATAGTGTGTCGTAATTAAACTGGTTGCCAGCTAGAGAGAGGCCAGTAGCCTGGGATGGACCAGCGGCAAGAATATCAGTGGCGTTCTGGGTACCATCTGGATTTACCTTGAAGACACCGTAGTATGGGCTTAGAGAGTAGTAAGTTTTTTCGTTATCAACTTCCGTGTCTTCTGAAAGGGTATAGGTGTATGATGGTGCTTCACCACTGCGCTCATACCAACCTTGGGTGCTTGGATTGCCACTAGGTTCCTGAACTTCAGTGTAAGTATTTTCAGCTGCATCAGCGTTGGAGTGAATGCGCATAGCGATAGAATCGGTGATCTGAGCCTGAACGAGGACATTACCCGAAGTAGTAGCAGCATAGGAGCTGAGAGGTAGAGCGGCGACGCCGAGACCAGCGACAACACCTAATGCAGCAATAATTTTTGTAGATTTGGACATTTTTTATTTCCTTTCTATTTTTTATATATGACCTTTTTGTACTTCCTATTTTATATTGCCAAAAAGCTTGTGTCAATAGTTTTTTAAGCTTTTTTTAACTTTTTTTACATGTGCGTTTTTCCACAATTTTACCCCTGTTGTTTTGTGTCTTTTGTTGGAAAAAAATAGTAGCTTCCCTGACGTAGATTTAGCAACAAAAAACGTCCCAAGCGGGACTTTTTTGGTGCGCCTGACTAGACTCGAACTAGCACAGCCAAAAAACGGCCACTACCACCTCAAGGTAGCGTGTCTACCAATTCCACCACAGGCGCAAATTTATAAGGTACAAGTTTAGTATAGCACACTTAGTTGATTTTGTAAATGCGGATTGCTAGGTCGTAGGCCTTGTTTTGCGGGGAGAAGGCTCTTATTTCTTCCCATTCTTCCCTGGTGTTAACCTCGCCCATAGGATTGCCGCATGCGTTGAATCTGGCGATGATATATGTCGGGCGATCTTGGAACTCTAGGATGGCCTCGTCTAGCTCATTGTCGTCGACGACCTTAGCTTCGGAGTCCCAAATCATATAGTCGAACGGCTTTTTGTCTACTACGTCATAAATCATGCGACCGCCCTCCATAAAAGGAACGAAGCCAATAGCTTGCGTCAGGGTGTCATCGGATCCAACTAAGATTACGGCGTTGTCCTCTAGCAAATTGAGGACGTCGGATACTTCTTTAGAGTAGCTATATTGGCTGTCTATATCGTAATAAGCTTCGGAAATGGTGTGCGGTACAGAGAGGACAATCGGTACGAAGCAAAAAGTGCCGATTGGAACGTAGTAAGAAATGAGCTTATATAATTCAAGCTTGCCAGTTAGACGGTCCAAGATGCTGCGTTTTAGACGCTTCTCTGATTTGGTAAGCCAGATGGCTAAGATGATTAGAAGGATAAACATGGCTGGCTTATGTGGCATAATCGTGGTGTTATAAGTGATGAAGAGTACCGAGAAATAAAAGCCGAAGCCGAAAAGTGAGTAGACGAAAATCTTTGGGTAGCGTGCGAAGAGGTAAATCATGATAAATAGGAGACTGAGCTCGGTAATCGGCATAGCTAGACCGAACAGGACCAGATTGAAAGATTGCATGTATTCTGTCAGGCTCATACGGTACTGACCGTTTAATGAAGGAGTGATGATTTGGTGGCTGTGGAGGGTGGTGAATACTGCCGGTAGCAAGAGCGCGAGAGCGCCGACGAGAATGAATGCTGGGATAATCATCTGGGTGAATTTCTTTGCTTTGATGCATTCGACGAAGAAACCAATCGAGAGTAGGGCGACAAATCCGCCGGCTAGTATGTGAGACTGGGAGAGTAAGGCGAGTGAAAGAATATAACGTATCGGATGTTCGTGACGCCCGGCATAGGTCAGTCCGACTAGGACAACGCCGAGGGCGATGAAGCTATAGTCGCGCGCGAAGACTGAGTTATAGTAGAAGAAGCCGGCCGATAGGATGATGACGATTTTTTGCCACCATTTGAATGGCGATTTCCAGAGTAGGAGGAATACAGCCAGAGAGACTATCGCTAAAGATAGGAAGTTTGTAGTGATGAAGGGTAAGCCAGCTTGGGCAAACGGAGCGAGAAAGAGAGGGTAAAGCGGGGAGTGCGGCTCATATTTTGTAACCTCGAAAAGGTTCTCGAAGTTGATAATCTTGGCTATTTGCCAAGGATTAGCCTCATCGCACCATGGTTCATGACGGAAAATTAGAAAAACACCAATCGCCGCAAAGATAATTGTTGTAGCTACTGCAAGCCAAAAATTGGCTTTTTTGTTATCCTTCACTCTACCTCGCATATATTATATATTGTAGCACAAAAAGCTTACGGTGTGCGGTTTTTTATGATTTTCTCTGTGGACCAGTAGGAAATATCATTAAAGCGATCTACTGGCGTAACCAAACGGTCGTCTTCAGAGAAGCTGCGGACGTTTTTGTTAACGTAATATGACATATTGACCTGATAGATGCCAAGGGCCGGAGCATCGTCAACCCAGAGCTTCAGGAATGCTTCGTATTTGGCGTTTCTGACTTCGGCGTCCATAGTTCCACGGGCGGCGAGAATGAGGTCGGAGGCGATAGTGTTGTTGTAGTTTGAAAGGTTAAGCCCAGTGGAAGTGGCCTGGGAAGAGTGGTAGTAGGCGAAAAGATCTGGGTCTGCGCCAAGTTCGATCTCCTGGATTAGGATGTCGTAGTCGCGTGGACGGATGACGGCAAGTAGGAAGTCTTGGCCAGGTTCATAAACGGTAAGTTCAACCTTAAAACCTAGATTTTCGAGCTGATATTTCAAGTTTTCGGCGACGCTAGATAGGTAACCGGTACTAGTGGTGACGAGGCGCAACGTGTTTTCAACGTTAGCTTCGCTGACCTTTTCTTTGGCATGTTCTGGGTTATAATCTGGTAGGCTCGGGAAATCTTTAATATCGACTTGGGTTTTAAGAAGCGGGTAATCTAGCGGCAGCTCATCACCAATTGGTGCGCGAAGCGAGCGCATATCGACACCTTCCTGGACTGCTTTACGTAAAGTTTTACTGCTGAAAATATCGCCAGTAGTGTTGAAGAAGGCATAGACGCCGCTAGAGATGGCTGCTTGTTTTTCGTAGATGAGGCCGGAGGCAACTTCTTGAGAATCGGATGGAAGAAGCTCGGCAGTGGCGGTCACCGATCCATTTTTGACGGCGGCAATAATATCCTCGGTTGTCATATAGGCGTGTACGGCAAAACTGGCAAGGCGTGGCTCACCGTTATAGTAAGCTGGGTTTGGAGATAGATAAACAATCTTTTCGCCGGCAGTGCCGATGACCTGAGTAGCGTTGTAAGAGAAGGCGCCAGATGTGACCGGAGAAAGACTAAACGAGTCCTCGAGGAGAAGATCTGGATTGACGTTCTTTAGAATGTGAGCTGGTAAAATCGGGAAGTTCAAAGCAGAGGAGAAACTGGCGTAGGCGGAAGGTAAGGTGAAGATGACTGCGCCGTCTTCTTCGGAGACTTTGACGTTTGTAAGGTTGGCGGCATACGTAGATTTGACCGACGGATGCTGGAGAATTGAGACAGTGTAGAGGACGTCTTCGCTAGTAATCGGTTCCCCGTCTGACCACTTAACGCCTTCGCGGAGTTTTACAGTCCAAACAAGACCGGATTCATCGGTCTTAATCGAAGATGCGAGTTCTGGGCCAATATGACCTGAGTAATCTGGGGCCGAAAGAGTAGCAAACATGAGTTTAGAGAGAGTACGTTCGCTGCTGGTCGAAGCAAAAAGTGGGTTTAAGGAGCTGACTTTGCCGAGTGTGGCCTCAGTATAAGTACCGCCCTTACCCCAAGTGGTAACGGCATAGGATTCTTTATACCAAAAAGCCTGCGTAATGGCAAGCATGATGAGCGCGGCGATTAATAGCGCCCATTCGAGGATTAGCAGCCGGATTTTGCGAATATGAGGAAGTTTTTCAACTACATTTTCTTGAATGTGTTCACGGCTATCAGTACTAGCTTTCTTCGAAAAACGAGAAAGATTTCTAACGATTCTCTGCCCACGCTTTTCCAGAAATTTCTTCATAGGCTACGACGGAATTAATAATAGCCCCAAAATAGATAAGATGAAGACAACGACAAATACGACCGTAGCGTTAAATAGCGACTTGTCGAGACCACGACGTGTAGTATAGAGTTCGCCGCTCGCGCCGAAACCAGCCCCGAGAGAAGCTCCGCGTTGTTGCAGTAAAATTAACAAAATCGACAAAATTGCTGAAATTAAAGTTGATGTCCGTAAAATAATATCCATACTCATACTATCTACTAGTATAAGGCGTAATCCAAAAATTTACAACCCCATTTACGACACTCATGACTAGAGAGCTAAGGATGGCGCCAGCGAAGTTCATACCGACATTAGGGGTCAGCCAGATAGCAAGGGTAACCATGGCGGTATTGATAATCAAAGTGAAAAGACCCATGGTAAAAATAATTAGCGGTAGAGTTAATGTAGTGGCGAGTGGACGGACGAAAGAGTTGACCAGGGAGAAGAATAGGCCGGCGAGAATAAAATCGAGTGGATTAGGCTGACCGGAAACTACGCCAAAAAAAGTAATACTGAGCCACATACCAAGCGTGGATAATGCCCAACGAGCAACAAAACTAATCGTCCATTTTTTAAACATATGGATTATTTTAGCATTTTTTTATTGCGGAGTAAACGGTGATAAGTAACAGCAAAGCGATGAGCCTCCTCGTCGATGCGTGCAATAAGGCGGGAAATATGATCGTCCGATCTAAGGTGAACAGTACGATACTGACCGTTCTTTTCTGGAACAATAATTTTTACCTCGGCATTTTTGGCGTGGTCGCCAGATTTATCGCGGCCGATAATTGGTATATTATCAGGGACTATGTCTTTCACCGCTTCAAGTTGAAGTTTGCCGCCATCAAGCACGATGAGGTCTGGGTATGTCCATTCTTGATGTTTTAGACGACGCTCTAAGATTTCGCGTAGGTTGGCTAGGTCGTCATTTTTTTGGCGATGGAGCTTGAATTTTCGATATTCGGCACGGTCTGAGGCGCCATTAACAAAAACTACCATGCTACCGACGACGTCGGTTCCGTGGATATGTGAAATGTCGTAGCCCTCGATGCGTTTTGGGGGTTGTTTTAGGTCAAGCAAAACTTGGAGTTGGACTAATGCACGGTCAGAGGAAATATCGAGAAACTCTTTATCTGAGAAAACGATTTTCTTTTTTAGGCCTTTAAGCCCAAAAAGTTGATCGCGAATCCGAGCGGCCTCTTCAAAGTTGCCAATTTTTGCCTCCTCTTTCATGGTTTTTTCGAGATTTTTCATAAGGGCGGCACGGTTCCCCTCTAGATAGGAAATTAGGCGCCGGAGTGATTTTTTGTAATCTTCTGATGTCATTTTGCCAATTTCGATACCGGGCGTTAAACCGAGATCGGTGTTTAGGGTCTTTTTGCCGGTATACGGGCGATCATAGTATGGGAAAATTCTCCTCAAAATTCGGAGGGCAGACGAGATAGTATTTTTGGCGTAAAACGGACCAATATATTTCGCGCCATCGTCTAACGGAGTACGAGTAACTGAGACATACGGAACCTCTGATTTTAGGTCGATACGGACGTAGCTGACATTTTTATCATCACGGAGTAAAATATTCCATTTCGGTTTGTAACGCTTGATCATCTCGTTTTCGAGAAAGAGGGCGTCCATCTCGGTATCGACTACTGTCCAATCAGTGTCGGCGATTTCTTCGACTAGGGCTGCAGTTTTCGGGTCTTTTTCAGTGTTTTGGAAATACTGACGAACGCGATTTTTTAAGACTGCGGCTTTGCCAACGTAAATAATCTTGCCGTTTTTATCCTTATGGAAATAAACCCCTGGACTGCTAGGTAAGGTTTTCAACTTCTCTCGTAATTTTTCGGATTTGTCGACCATTTTTATTATTATAGCATCTTCTCTTGTGATATAATAATGCTTATGGATAGTCTTATAATTTCGGATATTAAAGCACGGCAAATTTTGGATAGTCGTGGTAACCCTACGGTGGAGGCGGATGTATTTCTATCGTCTGGCCACGTAGGAAGAGCAGCAGTGCCATCTGGTGCTTCGACTGGTGCAGGCGAGGCACTAGAACTGCGAGATGGCGACAAACATTATTATGATGGTAAAAGTGTGCTAAAGGCTGTATGGAACATTAATAATAAAATTCGAGACGTACTAGTCGAAAATACCGCAGAACAAAAAACGGTGGATCAACTACTATTGGAGCTTGATGGAACTGAGAATAAATCTAGTCTCGGGGCAAATGCGATTTTGGCTGTGTCGCTAGCAACAGCAAAAGCAGTAGCAAAAGCGCGCCATATACATTTTTATGAATATATAGCGGAGCTGGCTGGGACAACGGAGCAGATGTCGCTGCCGATGCCGATGATGAATGTGATGAATGGCGGCGCACACGCCGATTGGTCAACTGATTTTCAGGAATACATGATTATGCCGCTCGGGGCGGGAACGATGGACGAAGCAGTAAGGATGGGGGCCGATGTATTCCATACACTAAAGGAAGTACTAAAGGAGCGCGGCTACGCCACAACGGTAGGTGACGAAGGTGGTTATGCGCCACAGCTACGTGACGGAGATAACGAACCGCTAGAATGTATTAAGCTGGCGATAGAGCGGGCAAAATATAAGCTTGGGGTCGATTTCTTTATTGCGATGGATATTGCGGCCTCGGAATTTTACCATGACGACCATTACGAATTAAAGACAAACGGCGACTGGAAGTGGTCTAACAATTTAATTGATTGGTATACCTGGATTCTAGATAATTATCCGGTGGCCTCGATTGAGGATGGTCTGTCGGAAAATGATTGGGCGGGATGGAAAGATATGACTGAGAGGCTTAGCGGGCGCACGCAGCTAGTGGGCGACGACTTATTCGTAACAAATACTAAGCTCTTGAAGCGTGGGATTGATGAACATGTTGGCAATGCGATTTTGATTAAACCAAACCAGATTGGGACACTTTCGGAGACAATCGATGCGGTACTAATGGCAAAAGCGGCCGGATACAAAACTGTGATTTCACACCGCTCTGGAGAGACCGAAGACACTTCGATTGCACATCTGGCAGTCGGATTAGGTGCCGGACAGATAAAGACCGGATCGATGTCGAGATCGGAGCGTATCGCGAAGTATAATGAACTAATGCGCATCGAGGAAGGTAACTCGAAACTACATTTTGATTTTAATTTGATTGACGATTTGCGTCATTTAAAGTTTGAACGAAATTAGGTGCTTAGGCCAGATTTTATTAGCATGGAGTGAGAGATTATTCTGTGTGCTCAATATTTTTTGCAGTTTCCCCCAAGAGAGTTAGGTGTCTTTGGCCACTAATAGACAACTTGCCTAGAATTTTTAGTTCGCAGAGAGATTAAATTAATTTGCTAATATCTGATCTGGCCCACGCGCGAATTATAGAACAAAAAATTCAAAAATTACAAGCATAGGCATGATACTTTTTTAGTATGATTTTTTGCTTGTAAGTTTTGCGATTTTTATGATATACTTAGAAGTTTTAGATACTCGTTTTCGGTAATAGTCGGGATACCGAGTTTTGCAGCCTTATCGAGTTTCGATTTGCCGGGCTTGTCGCCGAGGATAAGAGCGGTGGTATCCTTGGTGACTCCGCTTGTGATAGTGGCGCCAAGCTTACGAAGATTATCTTCCGCCGTCTCACGATCGGAACTTTCGAGAGTACCAGAGATAATGTAACTCTTGCCAGCGAGCGGCGCGTTTGACTTATCTTCAAAAGTCGGGCGGACACCGAGTTCTTTTAGCTCTTCTAGGAGCTTTAGATTGTCTTCGTCGGCGAAATAAGCCAAAATCGACTCAGCAACGATTTCGCCGATGTCAGGTATTTCTATCAAGTCATCTTTTGTAGCATTTGTCAAGTTCTCTATAGAGGTGAATTTGTCGGCTAATGTTCTGGCGGTCTGAGAGCCAACATGACGAATGCCGAGAGCGGTTATAAATTTATAGAGAGGTGCAGTTTTCGAGGCCTCAAGAGCTTCGACTAGGTTTCTTGCCGAAACTTCGCCAAAGCGCTCTAGCTGAGCAATTTTCCCTGGTTTTAGACGATAGAGGTCGGCAATGGAATGAACAAGATTGGCATCGATTAGGGCGGCGACATTTTTTTCACCTAAACCCTCGATATTCAATGCTGGCTTGCTGGCATAATATTCGATAGCACGCTTAAGAACCAGGCCTGGAGTCTCGCCTTTGACACGATAAACGACTTCTCCGTCTGGACGCTCAAATTCGAGTTCAGGGTATTGATTCTTCAGGGCTTTTTCGTAATCGAATTTTTGAGTGTTGTCTGGTCGAAGCGTGAGGAGAACTTCTTTGATTTGCGGAATGATGTCGCCAGCTTTATAGATAATAACAGTGTCTCCGATGCGAACGTCGAGACGAGCGATTTCGTCGGAATTATGGAGACTGGCGTGGCGGACGGTACTGCCGGCAACGACGACTGGGTCGAGGATAGCAACCGGAGTGGCGGCACCAGTGCGGCCAATCGAGATGACAATATCGCGGACCTTAGTAGTAGACTCTTCCGCTGGGAACTTAAAAGCGACCGCTCCACGCGGAGTCTTACCGACGATTCCAAGCTTCTGAAAGATAGCGCGGTTATTAATTTTGATGACCATGCCGTCAGTATTGAACGGCAAGTTGCTGCGAGTCTCCCCTAAATGCTCAATCTCTTTAAAGACGTCATCGAGAGAGTCAAAGACTCGGTCCTGTTTCGAAGTTTGAAAGCCAAAATCGCTTAGTGCGCGGTAGGCTGCTTGGTGAGTTTCAAGATTCGGAGTAACTAGATCGTAGGCCATGAATTTTAACGGGCGGGAGGCAGCAATTTTTGGATCAAGCTGGCGAATACTACCTGCTGCAAGATTGCGAGGGTTGGCAAAAGGTTTTTCGCCCATTTTAACCTGTTTTTCATTGAGCTTATCAAAATCAGCTTTAAAAATTACAATTTCACCACGGGCCTCTACTACCTCAGGTATATTATTGCCACGCAGCTTTAGCGGAACGTTGTCGATAGTACGAACATTCATAGTGACATCTTCGCCGACCAGGCCGTCGCCACGAGTAACGGCTTGAGCCAAGATACCGTTTTCGTATTTAAGACTACAGGCAAGACCATCCATCTTAATATCAGTGAAATATTGATAAGATGCGGGGATGAGCTTCTGGTTGCGGGCCACCCAATCCTTAATTTCCTCCTCAGAAAAAACATCGGCAAGCGAAATCATACGTTGCTCATGCGTAACTTTAGTAAACTTATCGAGTGGTTTACCGGCGACGCGCTGAGTTGGTGAATCTGAGGTAATAAGATCCGGAAATTGCTCTTCAAGCTGGGAAAGTTCATGTTTTAGAGAGTCGGCAGCGGCCTCACTCATAGTTGACTCGTCAAGGACGTGATAATGGTAGCGATAGTCATTGATGAGGCTGCGGAGTTTGAGAATGCGCTCTTTTGCCTCTTCATGGGTAAGCTTAGTCGTCATAGTCTAGCATCCTTCTGTAAAATAGATAGCTGTAGGTTGCGAAATAAATAGCACTGAAGGTTGTCATAATTTGAAGTTCAAGAGAGACAAACGGAATGCCAACGAGCCAGTCAAAGACGGATTTTAGCCAGAGGTCCAACAAGATGAGTGGAACCATGATAATCGCCCAGAGGACGGCAAGAACGGCAAACATATAGACCATGCGGATAATAAGCTTGATGCGTCGACCAGCGATAAGATCGGAGGCAGCATGAAGTGCGGCTATAGGATAGAGTCCGGGCGCCGTAACTGCAACAAGTGCCAGGAAGCCACCTGATAAGAGGTAGGCGCTAAGTAAAATAAGAAGCGATGCGAAAATAAAGTAAACTAATGCATAAAACGGCGTAGCAAGAAACTCGGTATTAACCGCAACTGCATAAGTAATGACCACGATTAGAATCGGGATGCTTTGAAGCAAGACCACTAATAGCACTACTAGAGTAGAAATAAGTGGCGACAATGCGTTATAAAGGCCGTCGCGAAGTTTCGGGCAATGGTTCGCCAGAAGATGACGTACGAGGTAAATCGTGACTAACCAAGTAATTAAAAACAGCAAAATCGTAAAGACTTGTTGCACCTCGGTCATTCCCTGTGACAATCCGCCAGTAGTAACGGTAGAAATTAGTAGTAGGCTGGACTTAGCTACCCCACCGATTTTGCCGGCAGCAAGGCTCTCGGTTGTCTCATCTAAAGATTTCTGAAATTCGACAAAAGTATCCTCACTCATCAACCCGACAAGGATGATATTTGCAACCACTATTAATATAATTAATGGCAGAAAAATTCTCCAGTTTCGGAAGAGTAGCTGAAAAGTAGACATGGCATGATGCAGCAGCCCTGGAGTCTCAAGAGGACGGTTATAATCTTCACGGTAAGAACGCTTAAACGAACGGTGAAGCCGAACACGCTCTGACTTTTTGCCCCAAATCTTGGCGCGGGTCTTTTTGAAGTTCTCTTTAAAAGGTGTACTTGCCATTTTCCAGCCTTTCGATGCGTTTTTCAATCGGAGGATGAGTACTGAAAAGATGGGAAACGGCGGATTTTTTGAGTGGATTATTAATAAAGAGGGCTTCGGTTGCGGAATTTTGACGCTTCATCGGCTGAGCATGGGTGTCGAGTTTTTTGAGCGCGGCAATCATGCCTTCGGGATAGCGCGTAAGATTGACTGCACTTGCATCGGCGAGATATTCGCGTTCACGAGAAATACCAAGCTGGGCTAAAGCTGCAGCAATCGGAGCCAAAATCGAAGTAATAACCACGATGACCGTGCCGACTGGGCTACGATCGTCATCATTGCTAAGCCAGAGCATACGAATACCAAGATCAGAAACATAGCCAATCAAACAAACTAGTCCAAAGACCAAAGTTGAAACACGAATATCATAATTCTTAACATGCGACATTTCGTGGGCCATGACAGCGGTGAGTTCCTTATTATCCATAATATCGAGAAGCCCAGTAGTAGCAGCGACGACAGAATGTTCCGGATCGCGACCAGTCGCAAAAGCATTTGGAGCGGGATCATCAATAATATAAACCTTCGGCATAGGTAGACCAGCAGTCAAAGCTAGATTTTCGACCGTATTATAAAGCCGAGGGTTATCTTTTTTCTCTATCTCTTTTGCGCCAGTCATAGCCACAGCGAGGCTACTAGCAGCAAAATACTGAAACAGAGTATAGACAAGAGAAATCAGTGCGAACCAAAGTAATATATAGGTGTTGCCAAAAAAGTATGAAAACGCAGCACCGATTAGACCAATCACCAAAACGAAACCGATCATAATGATGACCGTGTTTCGTTTGTTAGCGGCGATTTGCTTGTACATATTAGAATTTTACTTCGGGAGCCTTGTCAATGCGCTGCTTTTCGGCTTCGTCGACCTCATAGTAATCACGCTTCTTAAAGCCAAAACCGTTGAACAAATTAATTGGGAAGAGCTTAATCTTAGTATTAATTTCCTTAGCGCCAGCATTATAAAAACGACGGGCAGCAACAATCTTATCCTCAGTATCGGAAAGCTCGGTCATGAGCTGCTGGAAATTCTTATCAGCCTTAAGCTCTGGATAGGCTTCGGTGACGGCCATAATACGAGAGAGCGCACCCATAAAGGAATTATCAGCCTCAGCGGTAGCCTTAACTGTGCGGGCACCCATCATCTTTGCGCGGGCTTCGGAAACAGCCTTGATCGCTTCGGTTTCATGTTTCGCGTAACCCTTAACCGTCTCTAGAAGATTCGGAATCAAATCGGCACGGCGCTTGAGCTGAACCGTAATGTCAGACCAGGCTTCGTTCACACGCTCGTCGAGCTTAACTAAACTATTATACGTGCCCCAGATGTAGATAACTACAAGTAGGACAACTACTAAAATCACAATTCCAATGACCATATTTTCTCCTTAATTTATATATCTATTATAACACTTGTCGTTAATTTTTAGAAGTCTTCTAATTCTTCAGCTTCATCGGATTTTTCAATATTATCTGGATTAACCTCTGGCTCAAAAATCACTTCGGTAATCTCGCCTTTCTTCAGCGGATTCAAATACTGGAGTGGTTTCGCCGCACTAAAATGTGTCGCCACAAGGCCAGTATTAATAATAAGTGTCGTATCCGTACTAAGCATTTTAGCGCCGCGAGCCGTTTTCGGAAAAGGCTTCAGCTCCGGAGAGATTAAGCCCAGGTTCGAATGAGTAGCGTCTAGAAGTTTATCTAATCCAATCGGCACGCAGCCGCCATGCGTATGTCCAAAACTGATGACATCAAAATCTTTCAAAGCCTTAATCGACTTCCTAGTCAAATTTGGAGCATGGGCGGCAAACCAGTTAACCTTATCCGGTTTCGGTTTCAGATCAAGCGACTGTAATTTTTCCTGGAATGGGCGCGAATTATCCTTTCTATGGCCATCCTGGTCCATAACTGTATCAGCTTCCTGAAAACAGCCAAAAACACGAATATTCTCAAGCTCAAACCACTCATCCTGCAGAAGCTTTACATCCGTTTCCTCGCAAATCTCACGCCAAATTGACACCACGTCGAGTTCAACTCCGGGGTCGGTCGGAGTAATAAAATCATGACCGCCAAGGACAAGAACTGTCGGGGCAGAATCAGAACAAAGTTTCATCGTGTCTTTCAGCTTCTTCAACGAATCATGGTCGAAAAGTTCGGTTGGACTATCAATAAGGTCACCCTGAAGGACGATTAAGTCCGGTTCAATCTTGAGTATAGTCTGGTAAATCGCATATTTTTGGGACTCGGTAATAATCGGGCTAATATGCCAGTCGCCGGTCACTGCCACTCTGATTTTATCATCAATTTCCGCCTCTGGATGGACGTAAAAACGTTGGCGCTTATAGATTTTCGTTTCCTTCAGACTCATCAGTTTTATTATAGCAAATTGAGGGGGAAAGTGGGGGAAAAGATGGCTAGATTTAAAAAATCGCACGTAACGTGCGAATTCTGGTTTTTGGAGGCGCCGACTAAAAAAGGCGCTGAACAAAGCAAGGAAAGCTTGCTCTCATTTGCTTTGGAGGCGCCGACCGGAATTGAACCGGTGTACAAGGTTTTGCAGACCTCTGCGTAACCACTCCGCCACAGCGCCATGTCTATATTTTACCATAAATGTCGGTTTTTGGTGAATATTCGGTCGAGGCGCTCGAAAGTTTGACTCTTTTGACTGAAAATGTTAATATTAGGAGCGGAAAGCCAGAGGTTATACTGGTTTTAGAAACTTAGTGAGTCTGTTTGGAGGTGGTAGCTATGTCAGAAGAGAAGAATAGCTCGGCGCGGACAGAGCTTGAATCGGTCAGAGATCGCCGCATGACGATTCCGGAGTGCCAGATTCATACGATGTTACACATTGAAGAGGTTCGCAAGAATATTCGTTGGTTTACCGATAAACTAACGAGCCGTGGCGTGAATCACGACAAGTCGAAGTTGAGGTCTCCCGAGGTGGAGGCTTTCGCCGAACATACTCCTAGGCTTGAATACCTGGAGTATGGTTCGGAGGCTTATGAACGTGAGCTTGAGGAGCTGCAGGCTACCATTGACCATCATTACGCAAAAAATCGCCATCATCCTGAGCATTTTGACAATGGAATCAACGATATGACGTTGGTCGATTTGGTTGAAATGCTTTGTGATTGGAGGGCGTCCGCGAAACGTAACAAAAATGGTAACTTGCTGAAAAGTATCGAAAAAAATGCGAAACGCTTTCATATCGATAGTCAGCTGAAGCAGATTCTCGTAAATACCGCGAAAAGCATTGACGAAGCCGAATGACTCCGCCGATCTCCCCTGCTATTTGGGGAGATTTTTTTGACGAAAAAAGTGGATTTAATAAGGGTTAAATATAAAAACCCCGGTTTTTATAAGGACCGGGGTATAAAAAATACTTCTTCCGAAGTATCAAGTCTATAATGGTGCGAGCGAAGAGATTCAAACTCTCGACCTCTTCCTTGGCAAGGAAGCGCTCTAATCAGCTGAGCTACGCTCGCACGATATAGACATTATAGCACACTCGTACGAGAAAATAAAGATTTTAGCTTCACTTTGTGAAGTTTTTTATTTGTTCAATCGGAGTGTTTAAGCGTCATCTAAACGCTCCGTAGAGAAAATTTACAGTATAATAAGGGGAAAGATGGTAAACTAAATATATGAAACGTAAAGGTAAAATTACACCAAACGGTGTTATACTGAAAACACACGAAAATATTACAGTGGTTTTTCTAACTGAGCAAGGATTCGATATTGAGCTCATTCCAAAAAGTAATATTAAAGGGATTCATACGCCAGATATCATAATGAACAATTTAAAATGGGAAATGAAAGCTCCAATAGGTAGTGGAAAATATCTTATAGCAAATACTATCCAGAGAGCAGTTAGACAGTCGCCAAATATTATTATAGACCTTCGCCACACAAAAAGACATCAAGTAAAGTGCTTGAAAGAGATAGAGAATGAATTTAGAAAATCTAACAGTGTAAAGCGAATAAAAATCATTACGAAAGCCAAGAAGATGCTTGACTATGAGAAATAGATAAGTTATAATAGTAGTTAACGAGGGCAGGACCTGCATTGGATATATGCGGGACACCGCCCTCAAAATTTATTTAGAAAAATACACAACTGTCAGAACAATTATACACGCCTGAAACAAAAGTAATTATTTCGATGAAAATGTTTCAGATGTTTTTTATACCAGAGAGGAACTTAGTAAGAAAGAGAACAATGAGGTTAACAAGGACAATGGTAGAACTGGTAGGGGTGGAGTAGAAGTAAGAAATTATAAGTCCGAGGATGAACGAAATGACAGAAATGAAAGCTCCGGAGATGACGACGGATTTGAAGTTTTTGAAAATTTGCGAGCTGGAGAGAGTTGGAAAAATGATTAGACTGGAGATGAGTAAGGCACCCATAAGTCTCATGCCGAGTACAACCACAACTGAGCACAGAATTGCAAAGATTGCGTTATAGATCCCAACGCGTACACCGATGGACTGAGCGAATTTTTGATCAAAGGTGATAGCGAAAATCTTATGGTAAGATAAGATGTATAGTGCAAGGACAGTGATGGAAAGAATAATGCTAATAATAACATCACTATTGCTAAGCGATAGGATACTACCAAAGAGATAACTGTTCAAATCGATGTTGACACCTTTGGTGATGGAAATAGCAAAAGTACCGATGGCAAGGGCACTGGCAGAAACAATGGCGATAGCGGAGTCACCATGGATTTTGCTGTTTTCACTAAGCCTTAAGATGAAAAATGAGGCCAAAATTACGACTGGAAGAGCAAATTCAACTGGTGCAAATCCGAGTACTGTAGCGATAGCAAAAGCGCCGAAAGCAACGTGGGAGAGTCCGTCGCCAATCATGGAATTTTTACGAAGCACAAGCGGTACGCCGATAAGCGCAGAGCATAGCGCGATTAGGCCGCCAACGATGAACGCACGAACCATAAAAGAGTACGAAAACATCTCGATTAAACTATTCATGGTGCACCTTCTTATAAAAATCTTTCACGCTACCGAAGAAAATACTGCCAGGTCTGAGGGATAGGACTTTATTGCCGATAAGAGTATCATGGTCAAGGTCATGCGTAATCATTAAAATCGTAATTCCCTGCTTATTGAGGTCGGTTAAGGTCTGATAGAAGCTAGTCTTAGCGTCGCGATCGAGATTATTGGACGGCTCGTCAAGAACTAAGAGTTTTGTCGTGGCGGCGAGACTGCGGGCGAGCAAAACTTTTTGACGTTGGCCACCGGAGAGGTCGCAAAAATTTTTCCTGGCAAGATGCTCGATTTTTAGGGTTTTAAGAGCGTTCTTGGCGAGAGTTTTTTCCGATTTTTGATAGAATGGGCGTGCGCCAAGACGATTTAGGGTGCCGGACAATACGATTTCGTAAACTGAAGCTGGGAAATTCGCATCAACTTTTGTTTCCTGGGGCATGTAGCCGATAAAATTTTGTTTTAGATTTTTATTATAAATGATTTTACCTTCTTGCGGCTTTAGAAGTTTCAGAATCCCTTTGACCAGAGTTGATTTACCAGCGCCGTTCGGACCAACAATACAAATAAAGTCGCCTTCATCAATTGCGAAATCAAGTTTCTCTAGAACAGCTTGGCCGTTATAGCCGAGCGACAAATTTTTGACTTTGATTAAGTTCACCTTATAATTATAGATGGTTTGAGAAGTCGGCGCAAGTGTGGTATAATTGGTTTGTTCGTGGTTTAACGAGCTGGCCCGAGTGGCGGAATTGGTATACGCGTTCGACTTAAAATCGAATGGAGCAATCCATATGGGTTCAAGTCCCATCTCGGGCACCAGAAAGTCCTCTTTAGAGAGGATTTTTTATGGGTTAAAGAACTCTGTTAGAATTTTGAGGTTATTTTTCATAATGTCGACATAGGTGATGCCGGATTCAAAGTCGGAGACGGAGATGTTATGAGCGGCGTTCAACTCTTTAATTTCTGCGCCGGTGGCTTCGGAGATGGTTCGTGCGAGTTTGTCTGAGGTGAATTCGGTTTTGAAAATTGTCTTGAGGTTTTCTG
This sequence comes from Candidatus Nanosyncoccus sp., assembly GCA_045589895.1. Lineage (GTDB taxonomy): Bacteria > Patescibacteriota > Saccharimonadia > Saccharimonadales > Saccharimonadaceae > Nanosyncoccus. The sequence continues at coordinate 60,378 of JAZNPY010000002.1, forward strand.
ATTTGACTTTGTCGACCAGGAAAGCTACCGTACTACTGCTGGCTTCGGTTTGTTCAGAGCAACCAGGGAAAGCTGCGAAGTATTCGAGTCCATACTCGTCCACGAAGTAGCGAAAAGGAAAACGATCGGCAAAAATTAAAATTTTATTATTTGTGGTTAAATCGCGGAAAGATTGGTCAAGTTTAATGATTTCGGCGGCGTATTGGTCAGTGTTTGACTGATATTTTTCAGAGTTTTCCGGATTGTTTTCGGATAGTTTTTGGTGGATAACTGCTAATAGCTTTTCGGTGTTTTTTGGGCTAGTCCAGATATGTTCATCGTATTCCGAGCTATCGTTTTCCGATTCATCTGATTCCATGCCCTCGACGAGTTCCTCAGTTTTTAAGTCAATAAAGTCCATAAGACGTAGGGTTTTTTCGCGCGGGATATTATTATCGGCGAGAAGCCGATCAACCCATGCTTCTGATTCCCCGCCATTATAAATAAAGAGGTCGGATTTAGAGATATCAATAATATCCTGTGGGGTAGGTTCAAAGCCGTGCATGTCGCCGCCGGGTTTGATCAGCAACTTTACGGAATTCGAGTCGCCAGTTATGGCACGAGCGAGGTCATAGCCGATAAAATTCGTAGCAATAATCGATGCCGGCGGATTATCGATTGGTTTAAGCTTGGAGATTACAAAAAAACCACCGACTATTAATAGGATGCAGAAAATAGTAGTCAATAGTGTCCTGATTGTATTTTTCAACATATATCTTATTATAGCATAAAGAAAATGCGCCCGGGTCGAGGACGCATTTTTTTTGATAGTCTTTCTAGGCATATTAGCCAGAAACACTCCTAACTCGGGAGATCGGGCGGCTCTCAACTTTCGTCCGATATCCTTATTTATATTTTAAGCTATTCAGATAAGGCTTGTCAAGATTGAAATTTGGTTTTTTTCTGTTTTAGCTAAAACGTTTTCCACAGATTTTTTGTTATGCTATAACAGGGGAAAACCGAACAGTTTATGCTTGACTTTTTCCTGTTTTATGTTTATGTATACTAGACAATTCTGTATGCTTTTGTTATACTGAGAGCATGACAAGTGGAGGAAAAAAGTCCTGGTTGGACAAGTGGCTAGAAGGCCTAAACCTGGCTTTTACTGGACTAAAATCAGCAATGCGAACGCGAAGATTTTGGGTATTCTTCGTACCAACTTTTGTGGTTTTTGGAACGCTATTAAATTTACTAGGTGGCGGAACGGCAGCTTTTAGTCTAATCGCCGTATCTAGCTTTGGTGGAAAAATGAAGATTATATTAGATGGTTTTTTGGGGCTATTTGGAGTCGGCCAGTTCTTTTTGGACTGGCTAATAGTTTTTGTGGTAACTTTTTTGCAGGCTACTTTAATCGGAGCGATTGGAGTGGCATGGAAACGAAATAAAGATCAGGAGAGCCTGCAAAGTTCTGGGATTGTAGCAGGGCTTGCGATTCTCGGAAGTGGTTGCCCGACGTGTGGTACGGCTCTAATTACCCCTATCTTGGCGACGGTTTTTTCAACTGGCGGATATGCAATTGCTGGTGTGGTCTCGCGCATTATTACCTTGTTGTCAGTCGTAGTGGCGTTATTTGCTCTATATAAAGTTGGTAATGGGCTGAACGGATGTAAGCTAAATCTTAAGGAGAAAAAATGAAACAGGCTGGGAAGATTGTACGTATAGTTGGGCTAATAGTAGTAAGCGTAGCGGTTCTAATGCTTATCGTACTCAGCGCAGCGACGAAGCCTTCTAGCGGAGATAAAGTTTGGGATTCGCGAACTACTATTGGGAGCCTTGATGCAAAAAATTATTATGTGCAATACACTGATCTTGCTTGTCCGTATTGCAGCGTATTTTCTAGAGAGTTGATGGACAATTTCGAGGAATTTAAACGTGATTATATTGAAGGTAAGGACATTTTATATGAGGTACGCGTGACAGATTTTCTATACGAGTATGGCGAGCATAAGACTGGAATGTCTCGTTGGGGAGCAACTGGTGCGTACTGTGCAACACAAGAGGACAAGTTCTGGGAATATTATCACGCGGCGTTGAAATCGCTCTGGAAAGATTACCATTCTAAGGGGATAGGCGTATCGAAAGAGTCACCAATGATTGAAGATATGACTAAGGACTATTGGGTAAAAATTGGCGAAAAAGTAGGGTTTGATAAGGCTGAATTTGCTAGCTGCATGGATAGCGGTGAGACCATTGAAGCGGTGCAGAAAAATACGGCAAAAGCGGCGAAAACTGCGGATGGAATGCCGTATTTTGTATTCAACAAGTTTGTTTCTAGTGGATTCGACAATAATTGGGGGTGGGACTATGTGAAGAAATACCTAGACGCTGGGCTAGAGACTAATTAGTTTAGCTTCAAATAGGACCGTAGGGACGGCTGGCGGCGGCGTAAAATCAGTAGGCTTCATAGGATAGCGAATTTTGGTTTGATATTTTTGGATGAGCTCTTGACCGAGCTTAGAGGTATAATGCCGGTCGGTGTTAAGAAGCTTAAGTGCGAATTGCTTCTGCAAAATAAGGTAAAAACTTTCTGGTGGATTTTTGGCTGATAAAAGTTTGTGGACTATTTTTGAGCTAAGATGAAAGGGTGGGTTGGCGAAAATTTTATATGACGTTTCATCAGGGAGGTTATAGTCGAGAAAATCCTGTTCGATAACTTCTACATTGTCAAATTTTTTAGTATTTTGACGAAGCTTGGCCGCAGTTTCATGATCTGGCTCAATAGCGATAACTTTACGGCAGCGTTTTGCTAGAGCTGACGTAATTACACCGGAACCAGCACCAATATCGATTACCGTATCACGTTTTTTAATATTAGAATGACCAATCAGAAAAAGTGCTAGTCGTGGGCTGCTTAAGAAATGTTGTGAGAGAAGATGATTTCGCAAAAACTATGCTCCAAGTTTAGATTGTTCCCCAGTTTCGAAGTTTTTCAGAGTTAGATCTCCGGTTTTGACTTCGTCTTCGCCGATAACTATGCCGTACTTTGCGATTCTGGCAGCGTGAGTAAGCTTATCACCAAGCTTTTTGTCGGTCAAAATAACATCCACCGAGTTATTTTTAGTGCGAAGCTCGCTAGCAACTTTCAAGGCATAGGCTTGCTCATTCTCCGAAATCGGGACAATAGCGATATCGATGAGATTATGTTTGATGTCGCTAAGTAGATCGTGCTCGCTAAGGACGTAAAACAGGCGTGTAAGGCCAATCGATCCACCGATGCCTGGGAAGTTTTGATCTGTATAGTGCCCAGCAAGATTCTCATAGCGGCCACCAGATCCAACCGAGCCGATTTCCCGATATTCGGGGAGAAAAGTCTCGAAAACTGTACCGGTGTAATAATCTAAGCCACGTACGATCAGCATATCTGCGGAAATCTGAGACTTGAGGCCTTGTAACTCGAGTAGGCTCATAACTTGATTGAGCTCGGATACGCCCTGCAGGTAGATCTCATCCTCGATATTAAGTGATTTAAGTTTGGCGACAGCCTCTTCCCTTTCACCCTGAATAGCCATAAATTTATTTAAGATATCTATTTGACTTCCTGTCAAGTTTATTTCATTAAGGGATTGCTGGGTTTTTTCCGGAGAGACTTTTTCGACATGATCGATGATACTGAAAATTTCCTTCGATTTTGACTCTAGATTCTGAGAATTTAGGAGACCAGTTAAGAGTTTACGATTAGAGATACGAATCAGCATCTTGGGCTTCAAAAAGGTGCTAAGTGCCTCATGGAGTGTAGCAATAGCCTCAGCGTCATAAGCAATACTCAAGTTATTCCGGCCAACAATGTCGATATCACACTGATAGAATTCACGAAAGCGGCCTTTCTGGGCACGTTCGCCACGAAAGTTGCGACCAATTTGAGTAACCTTGAACGGAAAATACAGATCACTCTCATGTTCGACGACATACCTGGCAAGCGGAACAGTATGATCAAATCTCAGGGCCTGGTCGGCATCCTGATCTGTTTCGGCGGTTTTAATTACTTTGTAAATTTGTTTTTCGGTATCACCACCAGCTTTTGCAAAAAGAACTTCGGTGCGGTCGATGGTCGGGGTCTCGATATTCTGGAAACCGTGTTTTTGATATACCTCGCGGATTCTAGATTTAATCTCGTCAAAAATAGCCTGCTTCTCAGGTAAAAGTTCCTGTGTACCAGAAATCGGCGTAGTATTCATCTTTTTCATGTCATAATTATACCAAAAAATGAGCCAGAGGTCTATCGCTAGAACTAAATATTTGAAGCTATGATTCTTTCATGTTAGAATAAAATCATAGAAAAGGAGCTACGTAGTGAAAGTTATCGAACTTGATACTGAAAATTTTGAAAAAGAGGTCCTGGAATCGGACAAACCCGTACTAGTTGATTTTAATGCAGATTGGTGCGGTCCATGCCAAATGATGCGGCCGATTATTGAAGAATTTGCTGGCGAATACGAGGAATATAAAGTAGCTTCCCTTAATATAGATGGGGCAGAATCTCTTGCTGAGGAATACGAAATTTCCAGCATTCCATGCCTAGTCGTATTTAAAAACGGTGAGGAAACTGTTCGTGCTATAGGTATCCAGTCGAAAAGAAAGCTCAAAAAACTAATGGAAAAATAGCTATTATGTACGATATAATTATCATTGGCGCTGGCACCGCTGGACTAACTGCTGCAATTTATGCTTGCCGTGCTAATAAAAAAGTTCTTGTTCTTGAATCTGATGTCTATGGCGGTCAAATTACAAAGACTCTAAGAATAGAAAATTATCCTGCTGCGCCGCATATTTCTGGCGTTGATTTTGCGAAGTCTCTTTATGAACAGGCTACTAATCTCGGTGCAGAAATTGAATTCGAAGAAGTTGTTAAGATTGAAAACTATGATGATCACAAAGTCGTAGTCACCGCCGATGACGCGTACGAAGCTGCGACTGTTATTATCGCTACTGGTTCGCACGACAAAAAACTTGGGCTTAGTCGCGAAGATGAGTTATTCGGTCATGGAATTTCCTACTGTGCAACTTGCGACGGTGCACTATATAGCGACAAGGATGTCGCTATTATTGGTGGAGGCAATACCGCCCTTTATGAAGCGCTTTATCTTTGTGATATCGCAAAAAAGGTTTACCTTATTCATCGCCGCGATGAATTTCGTGGCGATCCGGCACTGATTGACAAAGTTCGCAAAAAACCAAACATCGAGTTCATCATGAGTAGTAGTGCTACTGGTTTATTTGGCGACAAAAAATTAGATGAGATTGAAATTACCGATACTAATGGAAAAGTTTCTAGACTAAAAATTGCTGGACTTTTTGTGGCCATCGGTCGCGAGCCGTCTACTAGGACATTTAGAGATATTATCGAGCTTGATTCTAATGGCTATATAAAAACGGATGAAGCTTGTCATACTAATGTTTCTGGTATTTTTGCCGCTGGTGATGTTCGTACAAAAGATCTTCGTCAGCTCGTTACCGCCACATCGGATGGTGCAATTGCAGCAACTGAGGCCGTGAGATACTTGAATCATAAATAGAAGTGTGGTATACTTGAATTCAGCAGGATAGTTTGTTTCCTCGTTTGGCTCTGTAGCTCAGTTGGTAGAGCAGAGGCCTGAAGAGCCTTGTGTCACTGGTTCAAGTCCAGTCGGAGCCACCAAATTCTTGCAAAAATCAAAATGAGACCTTGTCTCATTTTTTCATGTTATAATGTTCTCATGAATAGAGTACCGCTTGCGGAGCGAATGCGTCCGCATGAGCTTTCTGAGGTTGTGGGGCAGGACGACATTATTGGGGATGGGAAGATTTTGACGGAGATTGTGAAACGTGGTGAACCGGTGAACCTGATTTTTTGGGGTCCTCCGGGAACGGGCAAGACTACGCTAGCGCGAATTTTGGCGCGAGAATACAAGGCGGATTTTGTGGAACTTTCGGCAGTGACAGCTGGAAAAAAAGATATCGAACAGGTCGTAGAGCGGGCGCGACAGAATTGGAACTTGCAGACACGAACGGTTTTATTTGTGGACGAAATTCACCGTTTTAATAAGGCACAGCAAGATGCATTTTTACCACATGTAGAATCAGGCTTAATAATTTTAATTGGTGCGACGACAGAAAATCCATCGTTCGAAGTAATTTCACCACTTTTGTCACGATCACGAGTAGTAATAGTTTCACCGTTATCAAAAGATGATATTATAACGGTTTTGAAACGAGCAGTAAAGGCAGAAAAAGCATCGAAACGAGTTTCTGCTAAGGCGCTTGATTATTTGGCGGAGCTTTCTGGCGGTGATGCTAGAAGTGCGCTTGGTGATTTGGAGTTGGCGTTAAGCTTGGCGGATAAAGTTGATGTTGATATCGTGAAGGAAGCAGCTGGGCGGAAAGTACCTGGTTATGATAAATCTGGCGATAGACATTATGATAATATATCGGCGTTTATTAAATCGATGCGCGGTAGCGATGTTGATGCGACATTATATTATCTTGCGCGAATGGTGGAAGCGGGTGAAGATCCGAAATTTATCGCGCGACGAATGGTAATCTTTGCGTCTGAAGATATTGGTCTGGCTGGGAATGGAGCTTTACCGATTGCAGTTTCCTGTTTTCAGGCGATTGAACGCGTAGGCATGCCGGAGGGAGGAATTATTCTCGCGCATTGTGCCTGTGCGCTTGCGAAGTCGAAGAAGAGTCGAGCATCGTATGATGCTTGGACTAGGGCGAAGGATTTAGCTCATAAATCTATGGGGCTGCCAGTGCCAGTATGGTTGAGAAATGCACCGACTAAATTAATGAAAGATTTAGGGTTTGGTAAAGGCCAGAAATGGGAAGCGGGATTTCATCTCGATAAAAATTATTTACCGGATGAAATCGCTGGCCAAAAAATTTTTGAAGATTAATCTTCGTCTAGGAAACCACCGGATTGACGATTCCAGAGTTTTGCGTAGGCACCTTTTTTAGCAAGAAGTTCTTTATGCGTACCTTGTTCAACAATTTTGCCGCCGTCAAGAACGACGATGCGGTCGAGGTTTGCAACAGTGGAAAGACGGTGAGCAATCACGATAGATGTGCGACCTTTCATGAGTCTAATGAGGGCATCTTGGATCATGGCTTCGGATTCGGAATCAAGTGCAGAAGTAGCTTCGTCGAGTACTAGAATCGGAGCATCTTTTAGGATTGCGCGAGCGATGGCAACCCGCTGGCGCTGACCACCAGAAAGTTTAATTCCCCGCTCACCGACCATAGTCTCGTAATTGTCTGGAAGTTTTTCGATGAACTCGTCGGCATTAGCGAGTTTTGCGGCGTGCTCAATCTCGGATTTGGTTGCGTTTAGTTTTCCGTAGGCGATATTTTCGGAAATGCTGCGGTGGAAAAGTGCGGTTTCCTGTGGAACGTATGCGATATTTTCGCGCAAAGATTTTTGAGTGACGTGCTTAATATCGTTGCCATCGATTGTAATTGTGCCCTGATCCACATCTGCGAAACGTAGGAGAAGCTTAGTTAGAGTAGTCTTGCCGGATCCAGACACACCAACTAAGCCAATACGCTCACCAGGTTTTACGTCAAGCGAAAAATCTTCAAAAATCGCATCTTTAGCGTCGCTATGTTTGAAGTAGATATGGTTGAAGAGAATTTCTGAATTTTTGACTTTTAGAGTTTTAGCGTCTGGCAAATCAACGACATCATCTTTTAGGTCGAGAATTTCAGTCATATTACGAGCATCGCCGAAAATCTTGTTAAATTTGCGCATGATTTGACCGAGATTTCGAAGTTGGTCGATAATCTGTCGAGAATAGCTCCAAATCAGAATTAGTACGCCAGCAGAAAAACCAAACCAATGAGAACCGATGAGCATGAAGAAAATGCAGGCAGCAATATTAACTGAGCCGGTGAGGTCAAAAAGTGTATTACGAGTTAAATAAGAGTTTATCATTTTATACATCACTTTTTTCCAATCGCCACAAATTTTAGTATAGCGCTTGATTTCGTAGTCTTCGCGAGCATATGATTTGACCGAAGAAACATTGGAAATTGCATCGGATAGTTGACCGATGGCTTTCGAGTGGGCAGTAGCTTCAGCTTCATTAATATCGATGATTTTAATTGAGGAACGAATGGCGATGATAGAATAGATAATCGCAAGGACAATCACGATTACGGCCACGACTGGAGCGATGATAAAAAGTGCGATAGTACAGGGAATCACTGTGAAAATCATTGGAATGACGCTAAACATTAGCTCGTCGATTAAATTTTCGTAGGCACCCACAAAGCGACTAGTCTGCGAAACAAGCGAGCCAGAAAAATGGTCAGAATGAAACTGCATCGACTGCGATTCGATAGCGGAAAAACACATAATGCCAAGATCGGTCGTGGCCTTTACTTCCATTTTCCAGGAAACATACCAGCGAACTTGATGTAAAATCACCTGGCAAACAATTTGCAGGACGATGACCATAATGGCAGGAAAAGTGAGGCGTTGAAAAATCTCGGCTTGGGTCGGATCCTGTGCCACGACATCGATAATTTCGGCGATAAAATATGGAATGACGAGCGAGTTTGTTAAAATCACAATTGGCGTTAACAAAAAACCAACTGCGTTTGCGGCTTTGTACTTTTTTGTAATCTGCCAGTAGTAGTGCAGAGTGCGGCGAATAAGCGACCTCGACTTTTTGCTTGATTTTGTCATAAAATTATTATATCATAAGGGGGTAATTAACGTGGAGAAAATATGGCAGATTTTAATAAAATCTTAAAACCAGGCGACTATGAAAACGGCGAAATTAATGTTGTAGTTGAGATTCCGACTGGTTCGAATCATAAAATTGAATGGGATCGCAAAAATGCATGTTTTATGCTAGATCGCGTAGAGCCGATGGCGTTTGCAAAGCCTTGCAACTACGGTTTTATTCCGCAGACTTTGGACGAAGATGGTGATGAGTTAGACGTATTACTAATTACTGATCAGCCACTCACGACTGGAATTTACACTTCCGCCAAAATTCTTGGCGTGATGAAGTTTGTAGACGATGGTGAAGTTGATGATAAAATCATCTGCGTGCCAGCAGACGACCGTAATAATGGTGATAAATACCAGACATTAGAAGATTTGCCGAAACGCACGCTCGAACAAATCGAGTTCCACTTCAACCACTACAAGGATTTGAAGAAGCCTGGTACAACAAAAGTTGAAAAATTCGGTGACATCGCCGAAGCAAAACAAGTCATCAAAGACGCCATCGAACGTTGGAATAAGAAATAATTATTTTCTGCGGCGAGCCGCAAGGTAGGATCTGATTAATCGCTTTACAGCATCAGTGACAACCTTGCGGTCTTTTTTTGATACGGAACGATAAGTTTTTAGTACGGCAGGAAGGCTCTTGGTCCACGTTTCGGCAAATTCGCGTGGGGTGTTGAGATCGTTTTTTGAAAAAAGCCGAAAAATGACGTCTACAAAAATCTTCTTTTGCTCGATGCTCATGCTTTCGATCCAATCCGTCAAAGTTTTGTCAATAATATCACTGCGTTTTGTAATCTCCGCTCTAACCATTTCGGTTCCGGATATTTCCCAAGAATAAATATCGTGTTGATAGAAATGCTCGGCATTACTTTTTACGACTTCGAATTTTTCGACATGGTCAAGTAGACGGCCAACAATTGAATCTTGAGGAATAAAGCTCTGAATTTTAGGGAGAATGATACTAAGATTGGTATCATCATAGACCTTTTTATGTAGTCCTGGTCCGTCAAAATTATAAACTTTCACGATGCGACACTGCAATAATTCTGGAGACATAATCGCAGAATACATGGAAATATTACCGCCTTTAGAATGGCCGCCAATCCAAATTCTCTTCCAGGGGTATTTTTTAGCAATGCATTTAAGATATTTCAGGGCTTCTTTCTGTGCAGGGACACTTTCCATGAAAGCCATATTAAAATCTTCTTTCCAGCCAAAAAGATGTTCATCGGTACCCATGAAAGAAACATAAAGATCGCGACGATTGATATGGAGTGTAACTGCGGAAAACTGCTTTGCTATTTCGGGATTATTTTTTCGAATATAGTCTGTAACTTTTAGTCGACTAAAACGCTGGCTCTTCCCCATGAGTGCAATGAATTTTTGATCGTCTGGCCAAACATAGACACTTATGGGCAACTTTTCCATTTTTTTGGCAATGCTTGAAACGGTTTCAGTATGACTGACCCTGATATGATTAAACGGCATATAAGAAAAGCGAGCGAGAGCTAAGCCATCAACGTCATTGACCGGCTCTTTTCTGCTAATTTTTAAGTCGCCGCGCCAAGTTAGGTAATCGTTAAGATTCGCCATCTAGAGTTCTTCAATTTTTATACGAGTCTGTTTGGCGGTATCGCGATCACGAACCGTGACGGTATCATCTTCTAGCGTATCAAAATCGATAACTACGCATTTTGGCGTACCAATTTCATCTTGCTTGCGATAGCGTTTGCCGATGTTCCCGGAATCGTCCCAAGTAACATTACCGTATTTTTCGCGTAGTTTAGCGTAGACAGACTTAGCTTTTTCGACCAACTCGGATTTATTTTTCAGAAGTGGCGAAACACAAAGACGGAACGGAGCAAGATTTTCTGGTAGACGTAATACGACACGGCGACTACCATCAATTTCGTCTTCGTCGTAGGCAGCAGATAGGACTGCAAACATCAGACGCTCAACGCCAATCGAAGGCTCAATTACGTGAGGCACAAAAGCTTCTTTGGTATTCTTATCGCGATACTCCATATTTTTTCCGGAAGCTTTCATAATATTCTGCAAATCGAAATCAGAACGATAGGCAATACCCATCAACTCTTCACGACCATTCGGATAATCAAACTCGATATCAACAGTGCGCTTAGAATAGTGTGCGCGATCCTCGGCTGGGACTTCAAGATCATGAAGTTTAGACTTTGGTAATTTCATGATATCCGTGAGGAAATAGTGAGTTTCGTCTAGCAATTTTTCAAAATTCTCTTCCCAAGTATCCGGGCGTACAAAATATTCTATTTCCATTTGAGAACATTCACGATCGCGTAAGATAAAATCACGTGGTGAGATTTCATTACGAAAAGCTTTGCCTTGTTGGGCAAGACCGAAAGGAATATCTGGGTAAATACTGTCAACAACGTTTTTGTAATTGGTGAAAATTCCCTGCGCAGTTTCTGGACGAAGATAAGCAACACTAGTATCATTCTTGACGGCGCCAACATGGGTCTCAAACATCATATTAAATTGACGGACTTCGCCCCAGTCACATTGACGACAAGTAGGACATTTTGTGGCGGCATCCATGAGTTCTTGTTTTGTGACATGTTCGGAAAAATCACCAAGATGATCAGCGCGAAAACGACCATGACAATTGCCGCATTCTACTAGAGGATCGGAAAAAGTGGCAGTGTGACCGGAGGCGACCCAAGTGCGCGGATTCATAAGGATGGCAGCGTCAATACCGTACATATCATCGCGTTTTTCAACCCAAAAATTCCACCATTCATCCATGATTTTCTTTTTAATCGCGACGCCAAGCGGTCCGAAGTCCCAAGTACCAGCCATTCCGCCATAGACATCACTACCCGGAAAAATAATGCCGCGGCGCTTACATAAACTTACAATTTCTTCTGTATTATTCATATCTTTATTTTACAACTGATTCAGAGATTTCGCAATGTATAAGACTTCCGGTATCATCTCGTTGACATTATTAATACGGCCAACAAGACTAAGTGGGCTGGCTAAGATGAGTCGCATCAACTTAATCTCGTCGGCATGAATTTTACCTTGGGGCAAAGGTCTTAGAGCTTTATCTGTGCTATCCCAAGCATAATTAGTATTAGGGTCAAGCTTCATACCAGAAGTATCGGTCGACAAATTGATTTGCTCGCCGTTAATACTAGCGAAGTTAAAATAAAACCAAGCAGTAACCAAATTTGTTGATATGTGTGGATTATTTAGACCCTCATGGCATTCTTTGACTAGATTGAAATATTCCTTAGTCTCGACTTGTTCGGCAGCACGACTGATTTTACGAATAATTTCCGAAGCAAGTTCAAGGCGATCAAGGTCAGACAAAATACGCTGATAGAACTTCAACATTTTTGCAGACGTGAGGATATTTTTTTCGGTCTTTGGATTTTGGTGGATGGTGATTTCTGATAGACAGAACATTTCGATGCCACCGGCTAGACGAGATTTTTCCCTTCTGACTGAACGAGCAAGAACAGTAACTTTTCCGCCTGGAGTTAAAAAATCGAGAAGACGATCAGCTTCGCCAATGTTTGTACGGCGAAGTACAAAAGCTTCGGTCTTAAGATCGGTCCCAGCCACTTACATAATCCTCTGCATATTTTCGAATATCGGCTGGGAGCATCGTGGCCTTATTTAAAATTCCGACCACACCGTATTCTTCAAGGTGACAATCAGCTAATCCTAGTGAAGATATAATAACAACCGGAATTCTTGACGTGTCACTATAGGAAGCAAGTTCGTTTAGAAAAGTGAAGCCGTCTGGACCATCAAGCATAATGTCTAAGAAAATTAGTCCTGGTAGAGTGTCTTCAAGGCTATGAACGGCATCAATGGCGTTCGGGAAAATTTTAGTGGCATAGGGCTTACAGGCGGATTCTATACATTCAGCCATGATTGGGTCGTCATCTATAATAAAAATCATTAGAATAACCTCGCTTGTTTAGACACTTTAAGATCGACGAAAAAACTAGTTCCATCACGATGTCTGATAGCCCCAACTTCGGCAGACATATATTGCGAAAATTTCGAAGCGATGTAGAGACCGAGACCGGAACTACCTGGGCGCATAGCGATTGAGGTTGGTTTTTCAATCCAACCCTTTTTTAGGCTCCTCCAAACATCGGTTGGGAGAGTCGGACCAAAGTCGCGGACAGAGAGACGAACCTTGTCGTAATAATCTTTAACAACGAGTTCAGAACGGCTTTCTTCGTTAGAATAGTGCATAGCATTCAGACAGAAGTTATAGATAATACTATAGAGTAAATCTCGGTTTGCCACGACTAGGCGAGAGCGATTAGTGTAGGAGACTTCGAGGTTGCGGTGATTAAAACGAAATAAATTAGCAAGTTCATATGTAACATCATCACAAACTGCGCGCACGGCTACTGGCTCCATCTGGAATAAGCCATCATCAAGACGGGCAATTTTTGTAAGGTCGTTAACTTGGCGGATGGCACGGTCGGAAACATTAATCATCTGCGACTGGATTCTCTGACGGTCGGAATCGTCTTTAGCGAGCTCAAGAGAAAAAGCGAGTTGACGCAAAAGGGCTAACGGAGCTTTTAGCTCATGTGCAGCCACCAAAATACCATTTACCTCGCTTTCCATATTCTTATTTTAGCACAGGAAAAATTTTATGAAAAATGATTATGAATTATAAGAAACAGTATCGAGAAGTTTAAAGAAGTCTTCTTGGAAAATCATAGCATCGGTCTGGATAATGGCGGCTTTATCGCGAATTTTAATCATGGCGAACATGCCCTGAAGCTTGTTGTCGAGAAGACCAGTGTAAATATTAACGTTGCCGCCGCCAACTTGACGAACGGAAATAGAAAGCTTGCCATCCTTCACGTTTTTTTCAAAAGATTGAGCGACCGTATCGTAAGATGAATCATAGATGATGACGCGTAGAGCGTTAATACTATCCTTGCCGACAGGGTTAACTGCAACTGGATTGAAGTAGGCTTCGTAGTCTCCACCAGAAGTAGCATCCTTAGCGATATAGAGACTCCAGGTTTTCGGATATTCAAAAGAAAGTTCACCATAGTCGGCCGGGCCAGCGAAAGTCTTGTACGGAGATTTTTCACGCTCGGCAAAATCCTCTTCGAGTTTAACGGTATTATCATTAACGGCAATCGCAACAGCTTCCTGAACCTGACCATCAACATTGTTCTGGGCTTCGGACCAACGCACGTACATCCAGATGAAGAGACCGATGAAAGTCACTGCGGCTAAGGTAGAGACAATAGCTAGTACCATGAGCCAACGTGGAGAGTGGCTTTCGTTGCTAGTAACCGCGGCGGCAGTAAGGTTATTCGGACTAGTCTGCGGAGGTAGGGCGCTGCCAGCACTAAAAACTGGGGTGGTGGCGTTAGCACTGCTAAATTGGAAAGTTTGATTGGGCTGGGTCTCCCCAAAATTATTATCCATGGTTTTATTATAGCTTATGCTTCTTCTTTTGAAAAGTCCTGATTTATGACTTCAATTTTATTTTTTAGATTTTCAAGATCTTTTTGAATATCTTTCGCAAGCTCAACGGTGAAACGATATTTATCTGGAGCCTTCTCGAGTACAAAGTCTTCACCATAAAACCATTCGACGGCTTGATTTAAATCTTCAATTTTTTGATTGATGGATTTTTTTTCGGTCATATTATTCCCTTTCTTTAACTGCTTTAATTTCGGCAGTAATTTCTTGCTTTTCTGTTGTAATATTTACAACACTTCCAGGACTAATTTTGCCCGATAGGATGGCATAACCGTGAGATAGAACATGCTCTGGATTTAGCCCATCGAGAATTCTTAGAGTATGTTTGACGTCATTTTCGATTCTTGAAATTTCTTCAGAAATTTTGCGATTAATATCAGAAAGATAGTCGACAATTTTACTCGATAGGGTTTCGAGGTGACGACGAAAAGTTGCATTGACCGAATGGACCTGCGAATTCAAACGATTCTCCTCGGTTGCGATGCGCTGCACGAGACTAGAATGAGTATGAGAAACAAGTTTGCTAAGGTTGGCTATCTCAGCCTTGCGATCCTTAGTCAACATTTCAGCACAGTTGCTAGGTGTGGAGGCGCGAAGGTCGGCGACGAGATCAGCAAGAGATTCGTCGACTTCATGGCCAATGCCGGTAATGACCGGAATGCGTGAAGCAGCAATACTGCGAGCAAGCAATTCGTCGTTAAAACACGAGAGGTCGTCGGCCGAGCCACCGCCACGAATAATGGCAATGACTTGAACTTCAGCGTGTTCATTTAAATAATTTAAGGCTCTGATGATTTGATCCGGAGCGGCAAGCCCTTGAACCTGAGTATGACAAACTTGAATATCGAGTCCGCCCCACCGGCTATTAATAATTTTACAAAAATCAGCATAGCCGGCAGCACCGGTGGATGAAATGACACCAATTTTGGTTAAATCTTTAGGGAGTGAACGTTTTTTAGCTGGGTCGAAGAGGCCTTCTTTTTCGAGCTTTTTCTTTAATAGCTCGTAACTCTTCTTAATACTACCTTCACCGACTGGCGAAATTTGACGAACAGTAAAAGAAAACTTGCCCCAATTTGTAATTTTTGGTGCACCTTTGACCATAACTTTCATACCGTCTTCGAGCTCAATTCGCAAATCCCAAATCGGCATAAAACAGCTGATGCTGCCATCTTCGTCTTTAAGATCAAAAAATACCCATTTATTCTGGTTGACTTTAAATCCGGAAACTTCGCCCTCGATAATGCAGCTAGAAAAAGAGTACTCAAGTTCCTGGTTGCAGATGGCAATAAACTCGGAGACAGAAAGTTTTGTATCCTCGTTAGTCATAAAAATTCTGCTCGTTTATACGTTCTATCTCGGCTTTGTCTTTGCGACCAATTTTTGAGATAGCGTGTTGGTAAAAACCATAACCAGAAGTAACAGTGCCAAGCAAAACTACGATACGTGTAGTAATGACGACAGCAGTAGCGAGGCCGGTTTCGACGCCAAGTGCAGACATGATAAAGATCATCGCACCCTCGTAACCACCAACGCCCCCAGGAGTTACTAATACTGCACCTACGACAGAGCCAATGGCTTCGGCAACCATGACCTGAGGCAAGATTTCTGGATGCCCCATACTAATGCCAACAATCCAATAGGTAGCAACTTCGAGAAAGCTATAAATAATACCCCAAACAATCGGCCGGCGAATGATACGGCGATCTTTTTTTGCTTCGAGGAGATCCTTATGGATATCAAGAAAATACGCATGGACGGTTTCATCTTTAATTACCTGCTTTTTGTGACCGAAAGTAATTTTTTCAACGAACCAGTTGATAAATCGCGAAGATTTTTTAGCAAAACTATCTATACGTTTGCGACTGCTGGCAATAATTACAAGTGCAACAACAAGTGCAATTACGGCGACACAAGTCGCACCGACTATACCAAGCATCCAGATTGCACCCGAAGTAAGTCCGCCCAGGAAGAAGAGTACAACAATTGCGATAATTGTTTGGATCTGATTAGCAAGAACAGTAATAACATAGCGAAGGAGATACATAAAACTGGTCTGGCCAGGAGTAGCGCCATAAGGTTTTAATCGCCAGGCAATATAACCAAGGCCAGAGACGCCGCCGGATGGAACGGCATGGTTGACAAAATTGAGCTCGAGCGAAATGCGCATTAGATCCCATTGGCGAATCTTTTTGGCGTCTTTTTTTGCTGCCATGTATGAGAAAAACATCTGACCGCAGCAATAGTACATAAATAACTGCTCAGGGATAAGTAATAGAATGACTACGATATTAGTCTGACCAAGAAAAGTGAAGGCCTGAAAAACTTGGTCACGAACATTCCAAATAACAAAAACTAACAGAATCAAAGTGATGACCGACAGGATTTTCCTAAACATAAGATTATTATAGCATATTCTGGTATAATAATTACATGGAATATTTAGCAGTTCTAGGTAGGCAGCCAGAAATTTCGCTGGCGGAGCTTCGGGCGCAATTTCGAAAAGTCTCGCGAGTAAATGATTCTACGGCGACTTTCGAGTCCGACGAGGTACCAGATTTGTCACGTTTTGGCGGCAGTTTAAAGTTTGCTAGCAAATTAACTACCTCACCACTAGAATACTTATCACATCTGCCGGAAGGTAAAATTACACTCGGAGTTTCAGACTATTCACGACGCGGATTGGCACGATCGGCTCAGTCCGAAGCTCTGCGCCTGAAAAAAATTTTGAAACGACATGAGCGGAGCGTAAGAGTTCTGCCAAATACTGCAGCAACGATTTCGACGGCCGCGGCGCATCATAATTTCTTGGGCGAAAAGCCCTGTCGAATCGAATTGTTATTGGTGGACGGAAAATGGTTTACGTCGCTCGGTGCACAAAATATTACTGCCTATGCTAAGCGCGATCAAGCGAGACCTTTCCGCGATGCCAAAGTCGGAATGCTACCGCCAAAGTTGGCGCAGATTCTAATTAATCTTTGTGGCAAATTGCCGGATGAAGCACGAATTTTAGATCCGTTCTGTGGGACTGGAGTAGTACTGCAAGAGGCATTATTGATGGGGTACAGGGCTTACGGTACAGATTTAGAGCCACGGATGATTGAATATACAGAGAAGAACTTGACTTTTCTAGAAAAGTATAGTATAATTAAGAGATGGGATGTCGCTGTGGGGGATGCGACAAAATTTACTTGGGACTCGCCGATAGATGCGGTAGCCTGCGAAACTTATCTTGGACCACCGATGTCTACGCCGCCAGTGGAGATAAAATTAAAATCGGCAAAACAGGAGTGTGGTGGGATTTTGCTTGGGTTTTTGAAAAATGCTTCTAGTCAGCTTTCTTCCGGTACGCCATTAGTACTAGCGATTCCGGCCTGGCTGCGTCCAGACGGGTCATATTCACGTCTGAATTTGCTTGACAAAATAGAGGAGCTGGGCTATAATGTAGAAAAGAACTTTGGGTCTGACTTGTTGTATGCGCGAGCGGGACAGGTTGTGGCTCGAGAAATAATAATATTAAGGAAGAAATAAGATGTCACATGTTAAAGCAGGTGGTAGTTCAAAAAACATCCACAATAACGCTGGCCAACGCCTAGGCGTGAAGCGCTTTGGTGGTCAGAAAGTCCGCAATGGTGAAGTACTCGTGCGTCAGACTGGTAGCACCAAGATTGCTGGTCCTGGTACTTATATGTCTCGTAACTTTACGATTCATGCTGCAAAAGATGGTATCGTTACTTTTGTAAAGACGAAGAAGACCCATTTTTCAGGCAAGTCTGTTCCTCGCGTACGTGTAGAAGTACGTTAAGTAAATATTTTACATTATAAAAAAATAACCCCTTAAAGGGGCTATTTTTTTAGCTAGGCCTTGAGTGCATCGGTATTGGCGATTAGGCGCTCTTTGAAAGCGACACGAGCTTTGTCTACATTCTCATTATCACCTTTCCAGGCAAAAAGTGCTGGATCTTGAAGTGCGCGGGCAAACGAGAAAGTAACTGGCCATGGGAAGGGACCGTTTCTAAGGATCGCACGAAGGTTTTCAGTGGCCTGCTCGACGGTTTGACCGCCAGATAGGAAAACTACGCCAGCCAGAGTTTCTGGCACATGCGCCCTGAGAATATCTGCAGTAGCACGACCGACTTCTTCGGTAGTACTTTGGATTGGGTATTGCTTACCAGCAAGAATCATATTACATTTTAAGATGCAGCCGTCCAGTCTGACATTGGCCTTCGAAAGTTCATCAAAGAGTGCATCGAGAACTTTGCTAGTAACATCAGCGCATTGTTCAATAGTGTAATTACCATCATAAACAACTTCCGGTTCGACGATTGGAACAATATTAGCTTGCTGACAAGCTTTAGCGTACTTAGCTAAGATCTCGGCATTCTTGGTAATAGCCATCTCGCTAGGGGTATCATTCGTGACTTCAAAAGCAGCGCGCCACTTTGCAAAACGCAATCCCTGCTGATAATAATCATCTAGGCGTTTAGCTAGGCCATCTAGCCCTTCAGTGTATTTTTCATTAGAATCGGCAAAATTTACTAGACCCTGATCAACTTTGACACCAGGTATAATGCCATGAGCAGTGAGATAGGCGACAAAATCACGACCATCGTCGGACATTTGTCTAGTGGTCTCGTCAAATAAGATTACACCGTTGATATAACGTTCGAGTTCAGGAGTACCGATAAAGATATTACGGTAATCGCGGCGATGCGGTTCGTCGTCTGGGATATTAAGCTGCTCGAATTTTTTATGGATAGAACCGCCAGATTCATCAGCGGCAAGAATACCCTTGCCCGCCGTCATCAGCTGAGCGGCGACTAGGTTAATGTCGGCTTCTACGTCGTCGTAGTTTTTGGCTAGATTTTCGAGCTTTTCGAGTGAAATTGTACCAGAAAGCGAGGAATTTTCAACGTTGAGCTTGGCTAGTTTCAGGGCCTCGCGAACAGATTTGCCGTAAAGTAAATAACTAAAGACTGAGGCAGCAATAATAGAATGCGTGGTGGAACGAGTCATGAGATCGGTACGTTCAACTCGCCAATTTTGAGTAACTTCTCCGAGAACAATCTCGCTATCAGAAATTTCACAGACGGAACCAGGGCGCTTAATGTCGTGGCCGAGTTTGCCATCTACAAAGAGCATGCTGGCAATATCAAGAAGTGGCTTTTCGGCTTCAGTGAGATTCTCGGAAACATAGGCAGCCACACGAGTATGTGAAGACATAGAAAGGAAATTTTTGATTTCTCTAACTAGGTCCGGGGTAACGCCGGCAGAATGGTCAACGTAAATCCAGTCGATTGCTTCGCTAGGGTTTGCCCAGACAGTATCTTCACGATCGTTAGACGTGAGATAGGCGATTTTATTACCGCGGCAAAGAATATAGCGATAGCCAGCAGCAATCTGGTCGTTCGGAACGACTTCACCACCAACGAAACCAAGACGGGCACCAGCGATATGGGCATCATGACCAAAACGGTTCATAACTTCGAGAGCAACCGCTGCACCGCCATAGATAGAAGAGCGGCGAAAGAAATTGTAGTTACTGCCATTAAAAGCGAAATCTAGCCAAGGAGTTCCCTGCTCGTCGATTTCAAAATTGTTTAGTCTCTCGTCCAACCGAAGGTAGACGTCTTTAAAGATATTCCCAACTATAAGCACATTCATGCTTTGATTATACCATAGTCTGTATAAAAAATATCCCCTTTCGGGGATATTTTTTATTAATCCTACTCAGATTTTTCTTCTGGTTTAGAACCATTATCAGCAGGAACATCAGTGGCGTCAGTTTCTCCTTCGGCAGCTGCCTTAGCATCTTCAGCTTCACGAGCAGCAGCTTCAGCGGCTGGATCGTAGACGATGGCGATAGCCTGGTCAGCGGCAAGCTCCTTATCAGCGAACTCAACGCCTTTTGGTAAAACAATGTCGGCGACGGTAATTTTATCTTCTACGGTTGCAAGTTTCGAAGCGTCAATCTCAATCTCTTTTGGAAGATCGGCTGGTTTTGCTTTAACCTCAATTTCTTCCATAATCTGAGAAAGGACGAAGTGGAACTTTGTAGCCTCAGAATTTTCGTAGCCTACTAGTACGATAGGAGTAGTAGCTTCGACCGCCTTATTTGCGGAAACTTCTTGAAATTCGATATTGTCGATGCGACGAGTGACCGGATTAAGGTCAATTGCCTTAACGATAGCCATATGACTTTTACCGTCAACGGTTAAATCGATAGTGGAGTGATAGCCGGCGGCTTTTAAGACTTTTTCAGTCTCATTATAAGCGGATTGTGCAAGCATCGGTTCGCCCTTACCACCGTAGATGACCGACGGAATTAGGCCATCAGCACGCAAGCTGGCAGTCTTTTTACCAGAAACAGTGCGCTTTTCTAGAGATAACTTATTTTCAGACACAGTAATATAATCCTTGTTATTAGTTATTAACTTACTTCCAACTATTATAGCACAGTTTTTTGTTTTTGGCTAGTACTAATCACAAATTGAACCGAAAGATAAAAGTTAAGCTTTTAGATATTCTTTGAGATATCTTCCGGTAGGGGTTTCAACATTTTTTGCAAGTTCCTCTGGAGTGCCAGTAGCTATAACGGTACCACCATTTTGACCACCTTCTGGCCCCATATCAATAATATAATCAGCAGATTTTATGATATGGAGGTTATGTTCAATAATAATCATAGAATTACCACCATCGACAAGTTTATTTAAGATTTGGAGGAGTTTTTTGACATCGGCAGTATGAAGACCAGTAGTCGGCTCATCCAAAATATAAAGGGTTTTACCGGTCGAGCGACGGCTGAGTTCGGTGGCGAGTTTAATACGTTGGGCCTCACCACCAGAAAAAGTGGTAGCTGGTTGACCAAGACGGATATAGCCAAGACCGACTTCTTGGATGGTTTTAAGCTTTTCAGCAATTTTTGGAATATTTTCGAAGAATTCTACGGCCTCATCGATAGTCATATTGAGAACCTCGGAAATATCTTTGCCTTTATATTTAATTTCTAGAGCTTCGCGATTATAGCGTTTACCATGACAAGTTGGACAAGTAACATAGACATCAGGAAGAAAATGCATCTCAATTTTGTTAACGCCGTCGCCCTGACAGTTTTCACAGCGACCACCCTTAACATTGAAACTAAAACGGCCGGCTTTATAGCCACGAACTTCAGCTTCTGGCTGAGCGGCAAAAAGCTCGCGGATAGCATTAAAAACGCCAGTATAAGTTGCAGGATTAGAGCGCGGCGTACGACCGATTGGCGATTGGTCAATCACAATACACTTATCAAGATTCTCGATACCTTCAATCTCATCATGTGCTCCGGAAACGGTCTGAGCGCGGTGGAGCCGAGCAAGGAGTTCGTTCGCGAGAATATCATTTACGAGTGTCGATTTACCAGATCCAGACACGCCAGACACGACCGTCATAACGCCGAGCGGGAATTTTACGTCGATATTTTTTAAATTGTTTTCACGTGCGCCTTTAACAATTAGAGCTTGGTCCTTTTTCGGTTGGCGACGTTTCTTTGGGGTATCAATTTTAGCTTTACCACTAAGATATTTGCCAGTTAGTGACTCTGGGTTGTTCATGATTTCTTCTGGCGTACCGGCAGCAACAACTCGACCGCCGTTTATTCCGGCACCGGGACCGATATCGATTATGTAGTCGGACTGAAGCATAGTATCCTCATCGTGCTCGACAACTAAAACGGTATTTTTGAGATCGCGAAGATGTTTTAAGGTTGCAATAAGTTTGTCGTTATCGCGTTGATGAAGACCGATAGAAGGTTCATCAAGAACATAAAGAACGCCCTGCAGGCCGGAGCCAATTTGGGTGGCAAGACGAATACGCTGCGCCTCGCCACCAGAAAGTGTGTTTGCAGCACGACCGAGCTCCATGTAACCGAGCCCGACGTCCTGCATGAATTTTACGCGCTCTTTGATTTCTTTGATAATCGGTGCGGCAATTTGATTTTCTTCGTCGGTAAATTTTAAATCTTGGTTTAGGACCTGCAAAGTTTGATCAACGTCGAAATTGCACATATCAACAATATTTAAATCGTGGACCGTAACTGCGAGAACGACTGGCTTTAGACGAGCGCCGTGACAAGTTTGACATTCTTTTAGACGCATGAAGCGCTCAATATCTTTTCTAATGAAATCAGAGTCGGTTTCACGATGACGTCGTTCTAGAGTCGGGATCACACCTTCGTAGGTCGATTCGTAAGTGGCACCTTCAGACCATTTGCCAGTACCTGAAACCTTGACCTGATATTTTTCATCACCAGTGCCGTATAAAATCAAGTGCTTAGCTTCGGGACTGAGCGCACGAATCGGCTCGTAAACTGAAAAACCATGTTTTTCACCAACGACCTTTAGACGTTTCAGCCACCAAGAATCCTGATTAACACGGTTGAATGGACGAATACCGCCTTCGGCAATAGTGAGGTTTTCGTTAAAAACTAGGTCGGGATCGATTTCCATGCGAGTGCCAAGACCGGTACAAGTCGGACAAGCACCTTGTGGAGCGTTGAAAGAGAAAAGGCGTGGTTCAAGTTCTGGAATTAATTCATCGGGATGATTTGGGCAGGCATAGCGCTGGGAAAAAGTGTAGATTTCATTTTTAATCTCCCCTTTTTGATCTACGGCAGTAGAGTTGTCGGTGATTTTTAGAAGCGTGATGATTCCCTGTCCGAGATCTAGAGCCTGCTCAACGGAACTAGCAATCCTGGATCTTAGATCGGGACTAAGAATAAAGCGGTCAACGACGATTTCAATATCATGTCTTTCCTGCTTCTCTAATTCTGGAAATTCATCTAGGGCGTAAACGATACCATCAACGCGAACACGCGAGAAACCTTTGACTATGTACTGGTCCGGGATGTGTTGGAATTCACCTTTTTTCTGCTGAACGATTGGAGCAAGCAGCATGAGCTTGGACCCTAGCGGAAGTTTCATAACTTCCTCAACGATATCTTCGGTAGTTCTTCTTGATACTTTCGAATGACAAATTGGACAATGTGGCACGCCGACACGAGCAAATAAAAGGCGGAGATAGTCGTAAACTTCGGTTACCGTAGCAACGGTGGAGCGAGGGTTACGAGAAGTAGATTTTTGATCGATAGAAATTGCAGGACTGAGGCCAGTAATCGTATCAACATCTGGCTTGTCCATTACGCCGAGGAACATACGAGCGTAGCTACTTAGCGATTCAACATATCTGCGCTGACCTTCGGCGTAAATAGTGTCGAAAGCTAAGCTCGATTTACCAGAGCCAGAAAGTCCGGTTAAAACTACGAGCTTATCGCGCGGAATATCAACATCGATATTTTTTAGATTATGTTGACGCGCACCACGAATGCAAATTTTGTTATCGTCCACTCTATTTTCCTCTGCTTTTTAGTTCGATATATTATACATCTTTTCTCGGAAAAAGTCTAGGACTTAAGCAGGCGTTCCTGTTCAGAATTAATAGCGGCGGCGATACATTCGGCAGCGAGGCGAATTTGAGCCTCGTCGTTTAGTGCACCAAATGAAACTCTGAGGCTGCCGGCAATCTCCTCATCAGAGAGACCGATAGCTTTTAAGACGTGAGATTTTTCGCCTTTGGAGGCGGCACAGGCGGCTCCAGTGGACAAATAGATTTCTTCGTCTTCGAGTTTATAGATTATTCTTTCGGCGTCAATACCTGAAAAGCTGACTGGACAAAAGTTGGCGAGCTGATGTTTTTCAGCTTTTTCGCCAAGAAAAATCGGCTGAATTTTTGAATTGGCGCTGAGTGTAGTTTTAAAAATTTTCTTGAAATTCTCGAAAGTTCGGCGATGACTTTCTAGATGTTTTTTCGCCTCTTCGGCTGCAACGGCGAAAGCCATAGTACCAGGAACATTTTCAGTCCCAGAACGCAGGCCACGTTCCTGGCCGCCACCAGTAGTGATTGGGCTAAGTTTGATTCGATGCGCAATGTAAAGAGCGCCAACACCTTTCGGGCCATAGATTTTTGCGGCGTTTAATGTCAGAAGATCAGTTTTTAGTCTGGCAACATTGATATTAACTAGATTCATAGCCTGTGAAGCGTCAGAGTGGAGGTAGAGTGGAAGTTTGTTATTGTTTTTTAAACGATTTTCTCGAATTTTTTCAATAATTTCTGCAACCTCGTTTAGCGGCTGAATGATACCAAGCTCGTTATTAGCAAGAGAAACGGAAATTAAAATCGTATCGTCGGTAATTTTGTTTTTTAAATCATCGAGATTGATTAAACCAGTTTTTTCGTGCACCCTAACAATATCGTGATGAAATTTTTTAGCGGTATTCAGCACAGAGGCATGCTCGGTTTCAAGAACTAGAACCTGATGCTCGCCGACCACGGTGAAAGCTAAGTTCGTAGCTTCGGTAGCCCCAGACGTAATAACTAAATCGTTTCCTTTTGCGCCAATAGTATGGGCAATCCTCGACTTTGCATCCTCGTAGGCTTCACGCACACGTTTGGCTGGGAGATAAGGACTAGACGGGTTGAAAAATTGATCCGAAAGATACGGCTCCATAGCAGCCCTAGCTTTTTCGGATAGTGGCGTAGCGGAAGCGTGGTCGAGATAAATCATATTTAAACCTTATTGATGACTGGAATAACAATTGGGGTATGGCCAGTGGCATCAAAGAGAATATGAGTGACGTCCTCTTTGATTTCATCTTTCAAGACCCTGAGCTCTGGATCGGTAGAAATTGATTTGTCGGTTTTTTGACGAAGATAGTGACGGATTTTACCGATTAATTCTTCGGAATTATCAAGATAGATAAAAGCACGAGAAACAATGTCTGGAGTTTTGACAAGATGACCATTCTTCTTCGAGATGGTGAGAATAATGACGAAAATACCTTCACGAGAAATGTGGATACGATCTTTCACTACTGCTTCATGAACTGGTTGATCGGCATCATCGAAAAGTTTGTTACCGGCGTGGATACGACCGTTTTTACGAATAGTTTTATCTGGCAAAAGTTCAACAATATCGCCATCATCAGAAAGAATAATACGTTCGCGCGGGATGCCAATCACATTTTCTGCCATCTCGGCATTATGCTCGAGCATGTAAAATTCACCATGGTATGGCATGTAGTTCAACGGACGAGTGCGTTCCAAGAAATCAACGTGATCTTCATAGTAAGCATGGCCAGAAAGATGGAGCGGACCAATATTCGTAAGGTGAGTTTTGCCATTCTGGATAACCTGAGCGCCTTCACGGAGGAGACCATCGACCGTATTCACAACGTGTGGCTCGTTGCCAGGAATCGGGTTCGAGCTGAAAACAATAGTATCGGTAGATTTAATCTTAATATACTTATGTGCGCCGGTGACCATGCGATTTAGAACTGCATTCAGCTCACCCTGAGAACCAGTACAGACGATTGTAACTTTATCGTCTGGAAGTTTGATAATGTCTTCCATTTTCACGATTGTGTCTTTTGGAATTTTAATTTGTTTAGTGCGAAGAGCTACTTCGACGTTATTAATCATGGAGAAACCAGCAAAAGCGACTTTGCGGCCACGCTTGGCAGCTTCTTTTAGGACGAGCTCGATGCGAGAGATTTGGGACGAGAAACATGAAACGATGATACGACCCGTCGCATAGTGATCCATGACCATACCCATACTATCACCGACATCAAATTCGGAATGTGGGTGGTGACCCGGGGAATCAATATTGGTTGATTCGTTGAGCATGAGGGTGATTCCCTCGTTCTTCACAATTTCATCAATGCGCTCAAGGTCGGCTGGAGTGCCGATTGGATTAGCTTCGTGACGCCAGTCTCCAGAAAGATAGATGACACCGTTCGGAGTACGAATAACAATGGCGGTGCTACCAGGGATAGAGTGGAGAACATGAATAAATTCAACACTAAAATGCTCGGAAATCTGGAATTTTTCATGTTTCAAAGGATTGACGACCTGATAGTTCAAATCTGGGACCTCGTCTAGTTCGGACATCTGTTTTTTGATCATGCCAAGAGTAAAATCAGTGCCGTAAATTGGAGTTAGAGGGTTAAATTTCGGGAGGAGATGGCGACAAGCACCAATGTGATCAAGATGAGCGTGAGTAAAGAGAATTGCCTTTACTTTGTCACGATTGTCTTCGAGGTATTTGATGTCTGGGATGAGGTAGTTAACACCTGGGTAGTCGTCGCCAGCAAAAAGTACACCCATATCGACAACTATCATTTCGGATTTATATTCGATAATCGTCATGTTCTTGCCGATGCCAAATTCGCCAACGCCGCCGATAGGAATGATGCGGACGGCATCAGGATTAGGGCGAGCCGCTTTTAGCTGGGCGTTAGTAACTTGTGAACCCTGGTAGCCATTGTAGCGGGATTTGTTGACTGGGACACCGATAATGTGCTGAGTGGCCTGGGCATTAACATCCTGAGAAAGCATACGTTGATGATGAACCATCTCACCTTTTCTGGTTGAAACGGAAAGATTAACCTTACGCTCATCTGGAACGACAGCTTTCTTTTTCGACTTTTTAGCGGCAGGTTTAGCCGTCGATTGCTTTTTTGTCAGCTTAGCATTCTTGACAGTAGGTTTCTGCTTTGAAACCTTCTGGCGTTCCTCGAACTCCTTTCTAATTTTTGGCAAACGCTCTTTGCTCATTTCTAGCAAACGTGCGCGACGTTCTTGTTCTTGTTGATTCACTTTATTTTCCCTTTTATTGTTAACGATTTTAGATTAACTTGCGTGCCCCCCGCAAATATAATACAAGCAAATATTAGTACTTTAATTTTATCGCTTTAGCCAAGATTTGTCAAGAGGCTGAAGGGAAAACTAACTAGTCTTCTTCGACGATTTCGAGGTGTAAATCTTCCAGCTGGTCTTCGTCTACTACGGAAGGCGAGTTCATCATCAGATCGATACCAGAGCCATTCTTCGGGAAGGCGACAATATCGCGAATGTTTTTTGCGTCAGTTAAGACCATGAAGATACGCTCAATACCAAAGGCACAACCAGCATGAGGTGGAGCTCCGAATTTGAAGGCATTTAACATACCACCAAAGCGTTCCTCAACGTATTTTTTATCATAGCCTAAAATGCCAAATACTTTGTACATAATGTCTGGATTATGGTTGCGGACGGCACCGGAACAGATCTCGTAACCGTTCATGACCATGTCATATTGGTCGGCGACAATGGCAAGTTTTTCTTCGTCAGTCTTGGCGGCCTCCAAAGTCTCGAGTCCACCTTTTGGCATAGAGAATGGGTTGTGGCCAAAATCAATCTTCTTTTCGCCGTCATTAAACTCATAGAACGGAAAGTCAACGACCCAACAGAGGGCGACTTTATTATCATCTTTAAGATTAAAGTGATCAGCGAAGCTAATGCGTAAAGCACCTAAAACTTTGTTGACCTTTTCGCGTGTATCGGCGCCGAAGAAAACTGCATCGCCATTTTCAGCTTTTGTTAGCTCTTTGATTTTTGCAAGCTCTTCTGGCTTGAGGAATTTGGCGATCGGCGATTTTTCAGTGTCGTTTTCATAAATAATGTAAGCGAGGCCGCCAGCACCAAGTTTTCTGGCTTGGTCGGTAAAGCCGTCAATCTGGGAACGAGTGAGTGAGGCGCCGCCTTTGACGCAAAGTGCCTTTACGCATGGACTCTGGAAAACTTTGAAATCTGTATCTTTTAAGGCATCAGTTAGCTCAATCAGTTCCATGTCATAGCGAAGATCAGGTTTATCTGTGCCATATTTTTCCATAGCTTCAACATATGGGATGCGTGGAATATCCTCGGAGACCAACTCTTTGTGTGCAAAATCTTTAACTAGATTTTTAATTAGAGGCTCAACCTCTCGACGGACGATTTCACCATCGTCAACGAAGGCCATCTCAAGATCAAGCTGATAGAAGTCACCGTAAAGACGGTCAGCACGTGGATCCTCATCGCGGAAACATGGGGCGATTTGGAAGTAACGTGGCACGCCACCAACCATGAGCAGCTGCTTGAACTGTTGTGGGGCTTGAGGGAGAGCGTAAAACTTGCCAGGATGGATACGCGAAGGAACTAGAAAATCACGGGCGCCTTCTGGAGACGAGTTAGCAAGAATCGGAGTAGTAACCTCGATAAACTCGTGATCAAGCATATATTTTCGCATGAATTGGTAGAAATCAGAGCGGCGACGAATCAAGTTCTGCATGCTCGGACGGCGAAGATCAAGATAGCGGTATTTTAGACGGAGGTCTTCACCGGTCTCTGGACCGTCGTCGTGAGTGTTAACTGGAAGGGTTTCAGACTTATTCAAAAGCTCGAGAGTATCTACAACGAGTTCAATATCGCCCGTTTCGATATTTGGATTCTTTAGTTCTGGAGCACGCTCGCGAATTTTGCCGGTCGCAGTAATTACAAATTCGTCACGTAGACTCTCCGCAAGCCTAAAAGCGTCTTTAGTATCAGGGGTAATGACGAGCTGGATAAGGCCTTTGTGGTCGCGAAGATCAATGAAGATTAGTCCACCATGGTCACGTCGAGAGTTGACCCAGCCGGCTACGGTTACATTCTTACCAAGATAGTTTTTTAACTCTGTAGATAGTGTTCTCATATCTATAAATTATATTACATCTTGACAAATTTGTAAATGTTTGATACAATAGATAGGTCGTCTTTTGCGGAACGTCATTTTTGTAGATGGCACGGTCGGTCGTAAAGACGATGCAATTAAACAGGAGTATGAACTTTAATATGCGTATCGGACTTAAGCGAGCTTACGCTCGTAAAAAGTTACAGATTCCTCCTGCCCCATGGCAAGAGTTTATCGAAACGAAAATTGCATAAAAAATACCACCCTTCGGGGTGGTATTTTGCTATTCCTGAGCCTTTAGCTTGGCATCGATTTTTTTGCGCATAGTGTTATAAAAATCTTCTTCGGTCTTACCGCTAGAAAGATCGATATATTCACCGTCAAGATAGAAGGCTGGGGTGCCAGGAAGATCGACTTTTTTGCCAATACCCATGTCGAAACTGATTTTTTTCGAGACTTCTTTGGATTTCATGTCGGCTTTAAATTTATCAACATCACCCTGACCGTCTGAGACTCCCTCAAATAAGCTGGAGAAGGTCATTTCCCTTTCGTCGGCATCAATGTCCTCCCAGTTTGACTGATTAGCAAAGAGCATATCAGTATACTCTTTCCAGTAGCCTTGCAAGCCAGCAGCTTCGGCAGCAGAGGCGGCCGCAGTGCCATTCTGATGATAGGACAACAGATAGTTACGATAGACGACGGCAAGCTTACCCTTGTATTCTTCGACGAGTTTATTTACGCGTGGATTAACAGAAGCACAACCTGGACAC
Organism: Candidatus Nanosyncoccus sp.; assembly: GCA_045589895.1. Lineage (GTDB taxonomy): Bacteria > Patescibacteriota > Saccharimonadia > Saccharimonadales > Saccharimonadaceae > Nanosyncoccus. The sequence continues at coordinate 89,983 of JAZNPY010000002.1, forward strand.
TGAAAGTCAGCATACTCAACTATAATAACTGGGGCGTTCTTGTCGCCTTTCACATGGTCGCCGATTCCACCGTTGTCATCGTTGCCAGAGATAATGCTGTTGAAATCATATTTGCTGTAGTCAACTTCGTTCGCTTTTTTATCCATCAAACTCCAAGTGGCAAGGCCGATCAAAACGGCTAGTGCTAGGACAGCAGCAATAACCCCAAGTACCGAAAACCCAGATTTCGAGAAACTTCTTTTCATCTTACTCCTAATTTATGCTATACTAATTAATATAATACCATAAAAAATGGCAGGTGACTATGCAAGAATTTATGAAAAAACTTGTGAAAAACCTCGATCCAAAGTTGGAACGCTATCGCGAAACTGGTAGCCAAAAGGATGAGGACAAACTGCCGACTTATAGTCCAAAAACGCTTGAGGCTTTTCTGCAGATTATCAAAAATACGCCGTTCTCGGTATTGTCGAGAGAGGATCGAACGACGATTGCTTCGGCAATTAGTTTTCGCGACCGCAAAGTCAGCAGTATAATGCTACCAAAAAATAAAATTACTTTTGTGTTTGAACATGATTTTCTGGGGCCGCTAATGTTAGATCGTTTATATCAGTCTGGATATTCGAGATTTCCGGTGCTGAGCTCGGACGGGCGGCAAGTGGTAGGCGTGATTGAAACTAAAAAGTTGAATTCGCTAGAAATCCGTGCGAATGATCGAGCTTCGAGCTATATGAGCAAAACAGTATATTACTTGCGAGATGATTATACTCTCAAGCAGGCTTTTGCGGCGTTTTTGAGGACAAATTCATTCTTTTATATCGTAGTAAATGATCAGGGCCAGGTGGTGGGGCTTTTGACTTATAAAATGCTTGTCACGCAACTTTTGGGATATGAACCGGAAGATGATTTTTCGAGCGATAGTAATCTAGCGGCGGTGATGAAGCGTGGGCGGACTAAAGAAGTAGCTGAAAAACCAGAACAATCCCAGCCAGAACCAAGCGATAATAACCAAACGTCCTAAGACTGCCAGGGCGCTTGAGGTATTTTAAGACAAAACTAATTGCAAAAAGACCAGCAATAAGAGCAACCAGATTCGATGCCGCAAGCGTCGCAAAATTGGCAAAGAGATACTCACGTGCAGATGAGCTAATAAGTGTCTTTAGGCAAACAGCGGTCATGAGAGGGATTGAAACCAGAAAGGAATAATCGGCGGCAGACTCGGAATCTAGCCCAGCAATACGGCCAGCGACGATGGTGGAGCCAGAGCGCGAAACACCAGGAATGAGCGCTAAAGTCTGAGCGAGACCAATACCAAGAGCGCGAGACTTAGTCAGTTCGTTTTCGTTTTTGAGTTTCGAAAAATGTGGAAGCTTGTCCGCAATTATCATCAAAAAGCCGATAATACCCATAGCGATAGCAATAGTCGTGAGTGATGAGAAAAATGAAGCATTTTCAATAAGGTCGCCGAGGAGTAGTCCAGCGAGTCCTGCTGGGATACAAGTGATAATGATATTGATTGCGAGTTTAAAATTCCGCTTTTTAAATATGTCCGCTAAGATTGCGACGATTTTTTGACGATAATAAGTAATCAATGCGAGAAGGGTACCAAAATTAATCAGCTCGAGAAAGTAGTGAAAGTCGTCGGGACGAGTGCTGCTTAGGATATGCTGGATAATTTCAAGATGTCCAGAGGAAGATACTGGAATAAATTCGGTAAGGCCCTGAACGAGGCCAAGAATAATAGCAATAAATAAACTCATGGTTTAATTATAACACGGCTAGGCCATATTAGTGTGAACGGCGACCACATCATCAAGATCGTCAACGGCGTCGAGGAGCTTTTCGGCTTTTTCGGCATCGTCACCTTCGAGCGTAACGTTATTGCTGGCGACATATTTTAGCTCGGCAGATTGGATATCCATACCAGAATCCACAAGTGCCTGACGAACCTTGGCAAGATCGGAAGGAGCGGTAATGATTTCAATACCGTCATCTTCCTCAGTCGCATCTTCAGCACCAGCATCGAGAGCAGTCATGAGTGCATCTTCGCCTTTATTACTAATGAAAATCACACCTTTACGCTCGAACTGGAACATAACGCTGCCCGGATCGGCCATGCGACCACCATTTTTCTGAAGAGTGTTTCTAACTTCTGGCATAGTACGATTTTTATTGTCGGTAGCAACTTCGATAATTACGCCGATACCGCCAGGGCCGTAAGCCTCATAAGTTTCCTCAATCAAAGCTGCACCCTCTTTCGAGCTAGCACGAGCAATAGCACGTTCAATATTTGCCTTAGGCATATTTGCATGACGTGCTTTTTCAAGCACCATGGCGAGACTTGGGTTCATGGCTGGGTCTGCGCCAGCGCGAGCAGCAATTGCAATCTGATTACCAATCTTAGTGAAAAGTGCGCCACGCTTTGCGTCGACGACGGCTTTCTGGCGCTTAGTGGTTTCCCATTTACTGTGTCCTGACATTTTAGCTCCTTAGTTATTGTTGAAATACTTACATTTATTATAACATAATTCTAGGTTTTGTGATATAATTATAGATGGAAAGGTGGCCGAGTGGTTGAAGGCACTGGTCTTGAAAACCAGAGATGGAAACATCCGCAGGTTCGAATCCTGTCCTTTCCGCCAAGTCGAATAAAAAACTATTCGATTATTTTGTTTTACAGTTATTCGTTAAGACTTCCTGCATTTTATCTTTTTCGGCTTGTCTAACCGATAGGTTGTAAAAATTTTTAATTTCTATCTGCTGAATTATATATTTACACCAATATTCTGTATTTTCTGGTAGCCAATCGGCAGCATCTTTACTACCTTTGCTTCGATTTGCAGAATCGGAAGTAGCTATTAAAACTCTGTCTTCATCATTAACGTAACTTATCCAAGTTTCTTGGTTCCATAAATACCCACCGCTATCCCAAGCGTTTTTCTTGGCAACAATGTGGTCTATGTCAATTCCATCTTTAAGGGAAATAGTTTTTCCGGTATAGTAGTCAAAGAGTTCGCCGGATTGAATCTCGCAACTATCATTTATCATATTTTCTAAAGAATTTAGTAAAATATCAGAACGAGTTTTACAACCACTATTATTTATGTTAGTCCAATCAGTAGGAACATTGCCGTTGGAATTGTATTTTATAGGTGCATTGTCAGTTGTTCTAACTTTTAGAATAGTAAGAGTATTTTTAGCTTTGTGCAACCCATAATAGGTAACCGTATAAATTGAACCTGGCGGACTAACAATCTCGTTGTAGACATAACCAGTGCCACCCGCTACGACGGCTAGACCAATCGTACCAGCAACGATTTTTGTTTTGCCATTTGTGGTTGATTTGACTTTACTGCTAGCGTTGGTTTTTTTGGTTGCCATAACCATATTATAGCACAGTTAGGATGAAAGATCTTATGCCTTAACAGTGTCCGGATAATGTCCGGATAATTTTATTCTACAGGGGTAGTTTTGTCCGGATAATGTCCGGATAGGATATATTTTGTTCCGGGGCCAACACCAATAACCGAAATAAGCTTATTGTTAACGAGTTCATTTAATTCTCTTCTCGCGCGACGGTCGTCATTTCGTTCATTCATATGATTTATTTCACAATATTGTTTATTAGAAATTGACCCGGTATTTTTTATATATACTAACGCGTTTTTCTGAGTATCTTTGAGATGAAATTTCTTGGAGATATTTTCAATCCAAAGCCTATCACCACTAGTGTGCGGGGAAGAGAAGAACAAAGTCGCTTTAAAACATCCAGATATATTTTCAAATTTAGGGGCAAGAAGACCGCGGTTCCTGGCGGCTTGATAAATAGTAGGAATACCACGAGCGGTTTTGTCGGTAATATTGCAAACTTTCAAAAATTCCATTAGATTAGGATTTCTTGATTTTGATGAGGCTTTTTCTAGGTCTTTTATGGCAACCAGACTTTCGCCAGGATTAGATAGCTCAATTCTATCTGAGAAGAGATCAATATTTATGCAAGAGCTTTGGATTAGATAGTCTCTGTGAGCTATAGCATTGGCAAGAGCTTCGCGAATTGCTTCTTCTGGAATTATATATCTGTTTTCTCGTAGTCCAGTGCTACTATTTAGCACCGCCTCAATAGGTAATTTCGTTTTGATATATTCAAAGGCAAGTAAAAACTGAGTTTTGACATCGCCGTGAAATTCTTTTCTATCTAAGTATATCACCTCTGGGTTATCTGGCAAGGCTTTACTTGTTCCTGGAAAGACTCTAAAGTCAATGTAGACATTATTTAGTTTTTCGTCGATCTTTTCTGGCTTCCCAAACGCAATGAGACCGAATATAGTTAAGCCTTGATCATTCTGAGCTTTAATTTTAAATAATTTAGCTTTAGTATCTTTAATGCCTACTGAATTTAGACCAGTTTTTGAGATATATTCATCGACTTTTGTTTCGTCTATTAATTCTATTGTGCTACCAGTTACTGGCTGGTTTTCTCCACCACCAGCCGCTCCAGCAAATAGACTACGCATTTCTTCATCTGAGGCTCGTACGTTGGTAGAACCTTGGCGTATCCAAATTTGTTTTGGTCCAATTTTTTTACTATATATAGGCTTATTATAAAATTCTGATTCCGCAATCAACACCTCGATATAACCATTATGTGTACACATGGTTACTTTAGGCTTATTATTAAAAAAATTATTAGATAGCAGCGTGGATAAATCCTTCTGAAGTTTATCCATGTCAGTGGTAGGAAGATTTAATATGGATCCATCGTCCTCAATGCCAAGGAAAATTCTACCGCCATGAGAATTGGCGAAGGCTGCAATACTCTGCCACAGATCACTCGGTAATTTTGCTTTTTTCACGCCGCGACAGTCCTTAAACTCTACCTGTTCACTTTCATTAAGATTAAATTTCTTCATGGTGTAATTTTAGCATGTTTTTCGGGGGGTTTTCAAGATGAGAGCGTTATGATATAATTGGTGAAGTGGCACGGTAGCTCAGTTGGTTAGAGCGTGGGACTCATAAGCCCAAGGTCACTGGTTCAATCCCAGTCCGTGCTACCATTTTTTATTTTGTGATATAATTAGATTATGAGAAAAAGCAAAACTGGTTTTACGATTTTGGAACTTGTAATAGTGATTATGTTTGCATCGCTAGCGGTAGTATTATTCTTTGTGCAGAAAGCAAATGTCGATGCGATGGATCGCGACGACGATAGGAAAACCGCCATAAACGCTATGTATTATGCATTAGAGGAAGGTTTCTATACCGAGAATGGCTATTATCCAGAAACGATTTCAGAGAAGAATTTAACTGTAATTGACCCAGCACTGTTTACAGACCCGTCCGGAATTAATCTTGGCGAAGAAGGGTGTTCTTATACTTATGATCCAGCGAACTGCGAAGATGGAAAGTGTAAGGAATATGTCCTGCGGGCAACGCTGGAAAAAGAAGAAGTCTACGTAAAGAAAAACCGAAGCTAAAAACTATTTTTTCTTATTTTCCTTAGCAACATGAACTAGATGCGTGATAGCGTCTAGTTCTTTTTTCGGGATAGCGGCATATTTAAAAGTATACGTCGTTTCCTCGCCGACAGTAGATAGACGAATCGTGCCGATATGAAAGATATGGTCGATAAGGCCAACTTGGCGGTAGCTCACATCCTCAATGGAGGAAAGATCGATAACATTGGTCGAGCGTGAAAATAGCGAGAGTGCCTGATAATGGAAGAGGCGGTTGTTCGATACGACAAGGCGGTTGCTGCGATAGACATACTGCGCAATAAAGGCTGCCATAACACTTACGCCAAGCAAAATGAAGATGATCAAATAGAGATATGCAACAGCGGTAGAATTCAGACCAAGTGTAGCCGAAGTATTAGCATCGGTCCACATCAAAGTAAGACATAGCGAGAGTATAAAAATCGCCAAAAATGCTAATCCCCAAATCAAGGTTAAACCAATCGGTGCACGATGAATATCAAATTCAACATATTCCCCCTCTTCAAGGTTCAAGCCAGGAAAATCTTTCTGGCTGCGGGCGTGATGAAGTTTTATCAAATCTTCTTTCATAGCCTACTCCTGCTTTTTCTAATTATATCACAAGTTGCAAAAAAAGAAAATGGTATCGTCTTAAATTATTGAGATATCTGCTTGGTCTTTTCGAGATGTCTTTCGGCTTTTTTGGTGACGCGACGGCCGCGCGGAGTGCGTTCGATGAGGCCAAGTTGGAGAAGGTATGGCTCATAATAATCCTCAACGGTCGAAGCTTCGTCTCCAGTAAGGGCGGCAATAGTAGTAAGACCAACTGGGCGGTCGCCGTAATTTTCAAGCATGAGGCTCAGCATATTACGGTCGGCCGGATCAAGACCAAGATCGTCGATTTCCATAAGGGCGAGAGATTTTTCGGCAATTTTTTGATCGATGATGCCGTCACCATTGACATCGGCATAGTCACGGACTCTTCTAACCAGGCGATTGGCGATGCGTGGAGTGCGACGAGAGCGTGTGGCGAGGAGGTTGACTGCTTCGGGTTGAATTTTGGTATCAAGAATCGAAGATGTGCGCTCGATGATTTTTTCGATCTCGTTTTCACGATAGTACTCAAGACGATGAAGCATACCAAAACGATCACGAAGCGGACCAGCCAATGAGCCGGTTCTAGTCGTAGCACCAATAACCGTAAAATGCGGAAGGTCAAGTCGAACACTGCGGGCGGCAGGACCTTTACCAATAACGATATCGAGTTTATAGTCTTCCATCGCAGAGTATAAGACCTCTTCAACGGCACGGCGCAAACGATGAATTTCGTCGATAAAAAGTACATCGCCTTCTTGGAGATTGGTAAGAATACTAGCAAGATCGCCAGCACGTTCGATTGCTGGGCCAGAGGTAACTCTTAAGTTTGCGCCAAGTTCATGAGCAATGACGTTAGCCATAGTAGTCTTACCGAGACCGGGAGGGCCATATAATAAAATATGGTCGAGGGCGGCAGTTTTATCGTCTTTTAATCTACGTTTTTTAACAGCATCAATAGCGAGCTTGAGGTTGCTTTTCATACGTTCCTGACCAATGTAGTCCTCAAAATTCAGCGGCCTAAGGGATTTCTCGATAATTTCCTCTGTTTGGTCGTCTTCATGAATCGTAGTATCAATAACACGCTCAATTCCCATTTGTCTTATTATAGCTTAGCTTGATAATTTTGTCCAAGATGCTTGGGAGTGTTGATGAGGAGGTAATTTTTATGCTTGACAACGCTTGACTAGCTAGATATAATAGTAGTAAGACCGACCCGGAAGGGCCGGCGATTTTAATATGAAAGGATTTTAAATGGAAGGTTTAGACCTGAAACAAATGGCGACGATGGTAAAAGTTATCGCCGATGAAAAAGATTTGCCAGAAGAGACCGTGCTAGAGGTGATTGAGACTGCAATTGCAGCGGCTTGGCGACGTGATAATGGCGACCGCGACATGAATGTGCGTGCTGAGTTGAATACGAAAACTGGCGAAGCGACGGTTTACGTCTCCCGCGAAGTAATCGAAGATGGTTTGGCTTATAATCCAGCAACTGAAATTCCTGAGGGTGAAGCTGGTGGTAAAAAAGTCGGTGAGACTGTAGAGGAAGCTTTCAAGGTTACCTCGTTTGGGCGCGTGGCCAGCATGACCGCAAAGCAAGTTGTGGTCCAGAGATTGCGCGAGGCAGAACGCGATGCCGTGCTTGCGGCGTTCGAAGATAAGGTTGGGACTGTTGTAACTGGCATGATTGCGCGTGTAGAGCCAAAACTTGTACGTATTGATATTGGTAAGGCTTCCGGTATTATGCCGAAGTCTGAACAAATCGAAGGCGAATATTATTCCGTTGGTTCGCGTATCAAGGTGATGATTAAAGAGATTGAGCGTAATGACCGCGGTGCACAGTTAATTTTGACTCGTGGCTCGGCTGAGTTTGTTGAATACCTATTCCGCCAGGAAGTACCAGAAGTTGAAAATGGAACCGTAGAAATTCGAGCAATTGCTCGTGAAGCTGGAAAGCGTACTAAGATTGCTGTGATGTCGACCGTACCAGGCGTGGATCCAGTTGGAACCTTCGTGGGTGGTCGCGGTGTACGTGTTCAGGCCGTAATGAACGAAATTGGCGATCGTGAAAAAATTGACGTAATAAACTGGAGTGACAATGCTTCTGAATATATCCGCGAGGCACTGTCTCCAGCTGAGATTTCGAAGGTTGAAATTGATGGTAAGAAGGCCAAAGTTTACGTAACTGAAGACCAGCAATCGATTGCTATTGGTCGTCAGGGGCAAAACGTCCGACTTGCCTCTAAGTTAACTGGCTACGATTTAGATATTGAGTTAGCTGAGACGCCAAAGAAAAAGAAGCGTGCAAACGTGGAAGATTCCCTGCTTTCGGCGCTTGAAGATGCGGAAGGCGAGAATGAAATTTCTGAGGATGCGGCTGAAGCTAAGGCTGAAGCGGCAGAGACCTCTGAAGAAACTAAGTAGTAAAGCTTGTGGCTGTCGCTCATTTGTGATACAATTATAAGTATAAGAGTTATATATAACAGATGAGCGACAAGACGCTAGTTTTTGGAAAATATGTAGTGCGCGCGTGCGTTTTATTGTTCGCGCCACTTTTTGTAGTAATGATGCTACCGTCGATACTGATGGCGCCGATTACTGCAGAAGATGATTTTGATAGTGACGACGGTGTGCCAAGTAGCCAAGCTTCACTTTCGGCGAGTCTACGCTACGAAATCGAAAATTATTTGCCAACGGATAAAAAAACATTGAAAGTTACGACAGATAATGCTTCTGGCTATCGCGTTATAAGAAGTTCTACTGGCGAACAGGAATTCTGGTCGATAATTCCAGAATATGCCGCTAGCCGGAAAACGATTTTTGATATTTTATACATGCAAGAAATGACTCCAGAAGTCTGCGATGCTACACCTACCCCAGCTGCTTTTATCGGAGATTCACTACAAATTAATGCTGATGTACCGGAGGCAATTCTGACGGATTCTCGAGATGATACGACTTATACCGTCCGAAAATTAGCAGACGGAAAATGCTGGATGAGCCAAAATCTACGACTAAATTTATACGCAGGTAGGGCTTTGACGGCCGCGGATTCAGACGTTTCATCTGATTTTGTGCCAGCAAACAACACGCAGGCCAATGCCGGTATACGCTGGGGCTCGGGGCAGCCAACCGAGGAGGAAGTAAATATCGACCATTCATACAATTCACATTCGGCGGATTACGGAAATTATTACAACTGGTACGCGGCTACTGCGGGTACGGGGCGATATTACATGTCGGAAAAGACGACTAATACGAGTATTTGCCCAAAAGGGTGGATGTTACCAAAGTCTGAGGGGCGGAATAGTATGACAAGACTTCTTGAAATCTACAACTTGCACGATGGGACTGAAGAATCTTCACTCGTTGATCTGCTAACAGACACGCCATTCTCATTCGCACTGGCTGGCGACTACTATTATAACGGTATTACTGGAGGCGAAGAGGATTGGGCGGATTATTGGACGGCAGACGTGGCAAATTTGGTGGCGGCAAATTTCGACGTTGATCTTGGCGGTATGAACTACAATCAAAAAACAGCGGGACTTTCAATCCGCTGTGTGGCTCGGAACTAAAACTCTGGAAAAGACGAAAGGCTGCGTTTCCGCAGCCTACTCGTATAATTTGGCACCTTGCTAGTTTCCCGCTATTGCAGTATAATCGCCGCTACTGGGCTTGACTTCTGTGTTCGGAATGGGAACAGGTATTTCCCCAGCGCTATGGGCACCAAGCCATAAAGAGACAACTTTTCTAAAGAAAAGTTTTCTCTTCCTCTTTCAAAAGAAAGCTCTGTCCAAAAGTTACGCACATGTCACAACTTTTGTACTGATTATGACGCTCAAACTGCGTTTGAGCGCATGATTGATGTCCATGTATAGGTGTTGGACAACTTATGTTGTAAAACTTCTATGGGATTATCAAATCCCGATTGCTAGTTACGTCGTTATTATACTACTTTTACAAATTCCGTCAAGACAAAATTCGTAAAAGTAGTCATAAAAAGGCAATGCCTCTATTAGTACGCTTCGGCTCAACGCATTACTGCGCTTTCACCTTGCGCCTATCAACCAGATCTTCTCTCTGGGAGGTCATAGGGAATTCTTATCTTGGAGTGGGCTTCGCGCTTAATATGCTTTCAGCGCTTATCTCTTCCGAACATAGCTACTCGGCAATGCAGCAGGTGGCCACAACCGA
>JAZNPY010000003.1:0-108544 GCA_045589895.1 Candidatus Nanosyncoccus sp.
CACGCTCCACCGCTTGTGCGGGTCCCCGTCAATTCCTTTATGTTTTAATCTTGCGATCGTACTACACAGGTGGGATGCTTAACGCGTTAGCTTCGCAACTTCGGGGGTCGATACCCGGAACTGCTAGCATCCATCGTTTACAGCGTGGACTACCGGGGTATCTAATCCCGTTTGCTCCCCACGCTTTCGTGCCTTAGTGTCAGAAATGCCCCAGTAGCCTGCCTACGCTATCGGTGTTCCTTCTAATATCTACGGATTTCACTCCTACATTAGAAATTCCAGCTACCCCTAGCATTCTCGAGCTTGGCAGTTTAGATAATAGTCTGAATGGTTGAGCCACCAGATTTCACTATCTACTTACTATGCCACCTACGCAACTCTTTACACCCAGTCACTCCGGATAATGCTCGGATCCTACGTATGACCGCGGCTGCTGGCACGTTGTTAGCGGGTCCTTATTCATAGCTTACCGTCATATTCCTCGACTATAAAAGCAGTTTACAACCCGAAGGCCTTCATCCTGCACGCGGCGTTGCTCCGTCAGGCTTGCGCCCATTGCGAAAGATTCCCTACTGCTGCCTCCCGTAGGAGTCTGGGCCGTGTCTCAGTCCCAGTCTGGATGATCATCCTCTCAAACCATCTAACGATCGTCGACTTGGTGAGCCATTACCTCACCAACTATCTAATCGTACGCAGGCCAGTCCCAAACCGCCGAAGCTTTAATCCGAAGATCACATGCGGTATTAGCACACCTTTCGATGCGTTATCCCTCAGTTTGGGGTCCGTTCCCACGCGTTACTCAGCCGTCCGCCGCTCGTCAGCGAGGTCTCACTGTTCCCTCTAATCTTCCTCCCGCTCATAGGCCCGGAGTGTAAAGGAAACGGTGAGACCCCCTGTTACCGCTCGACTTGCATGTATTAGGCACGCCGCCAGCATTCATCCTGAGCCAGGATCAAACTCTCCATTAAAGTGGGCAAATGCCCGAAAAATTTGATTACTCAAACATAATGACTGACGAATTAATAATTAATTGCACAACTAAACTGTTAAATTTCGTTTAACCAACGTTAAGTATAGGTCTCGCAGTTAGACTATCTACTATCTTACAGTATCACAAATCAAAAGTCAACACTTTTTCCCGACTTTTTTAACTTTTTTTTAAAAAAGTCATTTTCTATCCCGTCGCGCAACAAATCCCCCAAACAATATACACTAAAGTGCCTATCACAAACCCCAAAATCGTTCCCACAATCACCTGTGGTATCGTGTGTCCTTCAACTAGCTTTTGAGGCTTTGTTTGTTTAAAACTATCTAGTTTTGCCATCAGATTCAATAGCTTTCCCTGTTCCCCTACTGCATAACGTACGTTTACCGCATCATAAATGATAATCACTGCCATACACACACAAATTGCAAATTCTATCGAAGAAAACCCTCGTAGCCATCCCACCACTGTCGTTGCGCCCACAAAACTCGCCGCATGGCCAGAAGGCATCCCCCCAGACCTGAACATCCAATATCTTACTTCTGACCACCCCATCTTCCCTCTGTTTCTAACAAGTGCAGCTACAAGCTTAGTTCCTTGTGCCACCACAAAACCTAAAAGAAACGCAATTAATATTGGAATTCCTTCGCTCATACTATGATTATACCATAACCGTAATCATTTTTTATCGAATCTAGATTTTTTCCTCTTCAAAACACCTGGCAAAAACCAAGCCATTACTCCTCCTAAACCAATCCCGAATAGTGCCGATACCCCCATCATCCACCCATCATTAGAACCCACACCACTCCCACCAAGTTCTGGCACTTCAACATCTAGAGTGCTAGGTTCCTCCTCCCCTTCTTCCTGTTTAGCTGAAACCTCTTTTATCGTTTCCACTGGCACAAAATTCGTCCTCGTCCGCTCTATATTCCTCGGCACCAAAACTTCACGGACTACTTCCATTGGCACTTCCACTTCCTTCTGAACTTCCACTTTCTTCTCAACCTCCACTACCTTTTCCACCTCCTTAGGAACTTCTACAATTCTTTCAACTTCCACATGTACTTCTACTGGCACCTCCACCTCAACTGGTACCTCAATCTCAATCGGCACCTCCACCTCTTGTACAATCGGCGGCACATACACCCTTGTTCCCTCATCATAAGCTACATAATGCACCATACCATCAGTTAAAATCTCCGCTCGACATTCCATGCCAACTTGGTAAACACTAGACTTAGCACACTCGCTATAATCCGCTCGCCCAATAATCTTATCCCCATCAAAAGTTTGAAACGCATAAGCTAGCACTTTTTCGTCGTTATCAAGCAAATTTCCCGCTTTTGAGACTATTTCTTCCTCTTCCTCATCCAAAAACCTAATCGTTTGACCAGCTTGTCCTGGCCTACTCATGTATACATTTGTTGACCCATAAACATTTCCAATCGTTGCCGCTGGCAAAAATTCATCCAAATTCGACCGTCCACCCCAAAAAATATGTCCAAATTCAATCACTTTTCCGGTCGCACCAGTAGTCAAACCATTATCATTGTATACCGCCCACACCTTATTTTCCGCCTCGTTAATCCGCGTAATTGTAATTTCAGTTGGCGTATTCGAAATATATGGCGGGTCATTCGCAAACGCCGCATTAGTCGATAAAATCCCACTCATTCCCACCGCAACCACCCCAGCTAAAATTTTATATTTTTTTAGCATATAAGCTCCTTTTTAATGTTACGCCAGCGAGTATATACTAAAAAATCAAAAAATTACAAGCAAATTCTCAAAGATTTTTTTGCTTGTAATTTTTCGTTAAAGTGTGCTATACTAAAAAGTTTTCAAAAATGCCGAGATAAGCAATTTTAGTCTTCACTATCTGGTAACACGATCCCAATAGAGGCAACAGTGTCCCCCTCGCCCATTCGCATAATCCGAACACCCTGAGTAGCTCTTCCAAGTGTCGGGATCTCAGCTACCGCCACTCGAATCGCCTGACCCTTAGTCGACATCATGATTACTTCTTTAGCTTTCGGATCAAGAGTATGTACTGCTACAATCGGTCCAGTCTTCGCTGTTACCGCCGCTACTTTAATACCTACGCCGCCTCTGCGGTGAACTGGGAAGTTTTCTACCTTAGTCGCTTTACCGTAACCATTCGCCGACACCGCAATCAGTTTCTGATCTGGATCGGTCACAACATCCATACCTACGATTTCATCTTTCGGTCTCAATCTCATACCGCGCACACCCCGAGCCGAGCGACCCATCGCCCGCACCTCAGATTCGTTAAAGCGCACCGCCTGACCCGCCGAAGTCGAAATAATGATATCGTTATTACTGGTCGTTCCCTTGACCCACTTTAGTTCATCTCCATCGTCCAATTTAATCGTAATCAAGCCGTTTGAACGAATATTCTCAAAATCGCGGATTGAAGTCTTCTTGATTGTGCCCTTCTTTGTAGCCATAAACAAGAATCCGTCCGGACCCACTTCTGACCCCTGTTTAATGATCGCGGTAATCTTCTCGTCTGGATGCATATTCAGCACATTTACCGCCGCCGTACCCTTAGCCGTTAATGACGCCTGTGGCACTTCGTAAGCCTTCAAGCGGAAAATCCGCCCCTGGGAAGTAAAGAATAGTAAGAAGTCGTGCGAGTTCGCGGTCACAATCTCAGAAATCACATCCTCTTCCTTCGTAGTCATACCCCGCTTACCCTTACCGCCTCTGTTTTGCTTACGAAAATCAGCTTGCGGCACACGCTTAATGTAATTCTCAGAGGTCAGCAAGATTACACTCTCTTCCTCTGGAATTAACTCTTCCTCAGAGAATTTACCAACTTCGTGGTTAATAATCTTTGAACGGCGCTCATCGCCATATTTCTCTTTGAGGGCTAGTAGCTCTTCCTTAATCAGCTTCAAAATCTCGTTCTCATCAGCCAAAATCGCCTCTAGCCTCTTAATCAGCTCGTGTAGCTCTTTGAGTTCGGCTTCAATCTTATCACGCTCTAACCCCTGTAGCCTACGAAGTTGCATTGCCAGAATCGCTGCCGCCTGAATCTCAGACAAGCCGAACTTCTTCATCAACTGCTTATCCGCATCATCATAAGCTGCTCGAATCGTTGCGATCACCTCGTCGATATTATCAAGCGCAATCTTCAAACCCTCTAAGATGTGCGCACGTTCTTTTGCCTTCTTGAGTTCAAACTCTGTTCGACGACGCACTACCTTTTGACGATGTTTAATAAACTGCGCCAAAATCTCTTTTAAGCCCAAGACGCGTGGCGTCAAGCGCTCTTTTAATCCTTTCGGCGTCTCTACTGTCTCTGGAATCAGCGCCAAAACATTATAGTGGAACGCGGTCTGAAGTGCCGTTAATTTATACAACTGGTTCAAAATCTTCTTCGGGAACGCATCTTTTTTCAGCTCTACTACCACGCGAATTTTACCACGCGCCGACTCATCACGCACCCCAGCGATATGATCAAGTTTTTTGTTCTGCACCAGCTCACCTACCTGTTTCTGGAAGGCTTCCTTCGAGAATCCGTAAGGCACCTCTGTAATTACGATGTTATAACGGCCGCCTTTGCGCTCCTCGATATTCGCTACACCTCTGATCGTTACCGAACCTTTACCAGTAGCGTAAGCCTGCTTCATCGGCGTGCCGCCGTAAACTTCCGCCCCTGTCGGAAAATCCGGACCCTTCACATATTTCATTAATCCATCAAGAGAAATCTCTGGGTCATCAATCTGCGCCACCGTCGCATCCACCAACTCACCAAGGTTGTGTGGCGGAATATTGGTCGCCATACCGACCGCAATACCCATCTGACCGTTCAGGAGAATGTTTGGCAATGCCGCCGGTAAAACTTTCGGTTCTTGTTCGGTTCCATCAAAGTTATCCTGAAAATCCACCGTATCTTTATCAATATCAGTCAAAAGTTCCGCCCCAACCTTATCCATACGCGCCTCTGTATAACGATAAGCCGCCGGCTCATCACCATCCATCGAACCAAAGTTACCCTGTCCCTCAACCAGGGTGTAACGCATCTTCCAAGGCTGTGCCATGTTCACCATCGCCATGTAAATCGACGAATCACCGTGCGGATGATATTTACCCATCACGTCACCGACGATACGCGCCGATTTCACCGTTGCATGTGGCGCTTTCCAACCATTTTTGTTCATTGTAAACAGAATACGGCGGTTCACCGGCTTCAAGCCATCACGCACATCAGGAAGCGCACGGTCAACAATTACCGACATTGAGTACTTTAGGAAGTACTCTTCCATCGTACTCTCAACACCCCTGTTTTCAATTCCATCTACAACCTGACCAGAAACCGGACCTTCATCAGGCACACCTTCGGTCTGCGCTTCGTTTTCTGGAATATTTTTCATTTTCTCATCATCTTCCATAATCTATCTCCTTAGAAATCCAAATCCTCAAGGTCAACTGTTGCTGCCCCCGCCTGAATAAAGTTCTTACGAAGATCGACCTGATCCCCCATCAGCTTCGTAAATACGGCGTCTGCCTTCTCTGCGTCATCAATATGCACCTGAACAAGAATACGATTCTCTGGATCCATTGTCGTTTCCCAGAGCTGTTTTGCGTCCATTTCACCTAGACCTTTAAACCGCTGCTGCGCGGTGTAGCCGGCCTGTTTGAATCGCTCCTGGGTCTCGTCAATCTTCGTCCCAGCCGCTCGTCGCTCCTCAATCTTCTCTGTTAATTTCTTCTCAAGTGCCGCTTCATCATACATATAATCAATTTTACGCGTCGAACCAGTACCCTTAATCAAACCAAACAGAGGTGGTTTTGCTAAGTATACATGCCCGTTCGTAATCAAATCTGGCATATATCGGAAGAAGAACGTCATCAGTAGTGTCGCAATATGTAGACCATCAACATCAGCATCTGTCATAAAGATAATCTTATCGTATCTGATACCATCGATATTAAATTGATCACCAATTCCGACCCCGATACCCTTAATCAAAGAGACTAGCTCCTGATTTGCCAGCATCTTATCAAGTCGCGCCCTCTCAGTATTAAGCACCTTACCACGTAGTGGCAAAATCGCCTGAATCTGTGGGTTTCTACCCTCCTTTGCCGAACCTGCTGCCGAGTTACCCTCTACAATAAAGAGCTCACACTCTGATCGGTCACGAGAACTACAATCAGCCAATTTCGAAGGTAAGTTTAACCCCTCAAACGCCCCCTTACGAATCACGTTATCACGCGCCGCTCTAGCCGCTTTCCGCGCCCGCGCCGCCAGGGTCGCCTTCTGAACAATTTTCTTCGCAATCGCCGGATTTTCCTCGAGATAATACCCGAAGTACTCGCTCATCACTTTGTCAACATAGCCACGAGCCTCAGGATTACCGAGTTTATTCTTCGTCTGCCCCTCAAACTCCGGATTCGAGAGCTTGATCAAAATCACCGCGGTCAAACCTTCTTTAATATCATCCCCAGTCAGATTCTCTTCCTTCTCTTTCAGCAGCCCAGATTTGCGCGCATAGTCGTTTATTACGCGATTTAAGGCCGTTCTAAACCCAACCACGTGTGTACCACCATCTGGTGTCAAAACGTTGTTCACGAACGGTTTCAGAGTCTCTGCATACGTATCGTTATATTGCAAAGCAATCTCTACCCCGGCTTTTTCATCTTGCTTATCTACGTAAAAGATATCGTCGCCAATTACCTCTTTGCCATTATTGAGGCGCTTAATATAACTCCGAATCCCACCTTCAAAATAAAAAGTCTCTTTTTTCCCTGTTCGCTCATCGTAAGTCGCGATCAAAATGCCCTTTGTCAGATATGCCTGATGCCGTGCATAAGATAGTACCCAGTTGAAGTCAATATCCGTTCCACCCTTAAAAATCGTACCGTCAGGGTAGAAAGTAATCATCGTCCCCCGTTTGTCGGTCTTGCCCGTAATCTGTAAATCAGAAGTCGGCTTACCGGTATCAAACTCAATATGATGAATCTTTCCATCTCTGTAAACCTCGGCTATCATATGTGTCGAAAGCGCATTCACCACCGAAGAACCCACGCCGTGAAGACCAGATGACGTCTTATAACCGCCATCACCAAACTTACCACCGGCATGAAGCACAGTCAAAACCGTCTCTAGAGTCGATTTTTTCGTCTTCGGGTGAATATCTACAGGGATACCACGCCCGTTATCTTCAACTCTAATCCCCCCATCCTTTTGCACAGTAATCTCAATTTTCGTACAAAAACCTGCTATTGCCTCATCGATAGAGTTATCTGCAATCTCCTTTATCAGATGATGTAGACCATCATAACCTGTTGAGCCAATATACATACCTGGCCGCACACGTACGGCTTCTAGCCCTTCCAGCACCCGAATCTCAGAGCTATCATAATTTTCAGCTTTATCAGCCATTCGGATTTACCTCAACTTTTTATTTTTTTATTACCTCTATTTTACACCTTTTCCCCCAAAATTTCAAGCGCCCATAAATCCTCACTGGTCCGAATCTATTATTGTTACTACCACCAACTTTTCTAAAAATCTTGACCAACACCTTTGCCTATGCTACCATAACAATATAACTCGGTTCTGCATTATTGCAGTTCTCGCTACCTCACTCCGAAAAGGGGTGAGGAAAAATTATGCCATCTCCGCTCCACCCCAGTAAACATATGAATCTTTACAAAACCTTTATGCTTTGCTAATATAAAATTAAAGAAGCCCAGTTACTAGGAAACTGGAACTTCTATTGTGGTTTAGAAGACTTGCCTAATGGCGGGTCTTCTTTGTTAGTAGGAAATAGATTTTAAGCAAGCCGATTTCGGCTTTAAACTTTACTCTCATACTTACCTCCTTTACAAAGGGCAACCAAGGGTAGCCTAGCACTTCTTCTCGCAGTTAATTGCCCACCGTTAGCTACGATCATAACTTCTAACCCCACGCGCGTGATTATATATCAAATTTTGAAAATTTTACAAGCACAACCGTTTTCACCCCAAGAAAACCCCGAAGCAACCACTTCGGGGCATCACCTTTCCGGAAATCATTTAAGCAAAGCACGACATTCTCATTAAATTCACTCTATACTTCCTATTTTCGCAGTCCCGCTCTGTGTCAAGTTCGCGAAAGACTTTCTTAATTCGCTCCGCCCCCTCTGATGTATAGGTTTGTTCTTCCAATTTCAACCGTGCCGGAAAAGTTTCGAACAGGTACGACACTTCACACCAATCAGTTCTGTTAAACGAACTCGAAATATCTATACGAACCGGGGGCCAATTTGCATTATTAGAAAGCTGTTCAAGTGCTATGTCTCCATTAGGTAAAAAAACACCTATAGCATATCTTCTTCGGCACTCTTTCTCTTCTAAACGAGTATTGTATACTCCATCGCTATAACCACAGAACAATTCATTTTCTCTATGAGTCGGACGACCACCCTGGAGCACATCTTTAGACGATTTCACTTCTGGAGCATCCGCCCATATCGGATATTCAAAAATCGGATCAAACGGGTCTATCGTTACAATCTCCCCCGTAAACGCCGGGTCAGGCTCCACCCACCTACCGTCTAGACAAAAATTTCCAGA
This sequence comes from Candidatus Nanosyncoccus sp., assembly GCA_045589895.1. Taxonomy (GTDB): domain Bacteria; phylum Patescibacteriota; class Saccharimonadia; order Saccharimonadales; family Saccharimonadaceae; genus Nanosyncoccus. The sequence goes on from JAZNPY010000003.1 coordinate 8,576, forward strand.
AATCTTAAAAATCCTGCTCATTCTATCACCTCCCTCTCTGAGCACTATGAAAATTATACCATCCATATCCCCTCTCCACAAATACAACCGCCAAGACCCAGATTTTACCGCAAGCGAATTATCTGATCTTCTTCTAGGTGTCCCTTATCTGGCATGCTCAAATCTTCCGCCTTCTTATGTAGTTGTAACTCCACTTCTTCATCTGGCACAATGTCCTCAAACACTTCCGGCTCCCCTGTCCCAGGAACAACCGGTAGTCCATCCTCTCCTAGTTCTAACAGCTGCTCAGAAGATGCCAGATACGACGAAGAAGGAGTAGCAGACTGAGCGGTACTTTCCGTACCGCGAAGGAGCAACGCATCTTCTGAGGAAGTAGATGGCGTCTTATGTGCAGCTGTAACGCTCTGAGAGCGCGTAGGAGCGCTTTCACCCTTCCACCTGTCCAGGAATGAAGCTCGCTCAGAAGAAGCCTCAGGAGCAGCCTCTGGGGCCTTCACAGACCCATTCAACCTCTCATTTATTTCCCTCTCTACTTCCGCCCTAGTCCTGCCATACTTCGTCGCCGAATACAACCTAAGCGACTCCAAAACCTCAGCACTCCCCTCACGCGGCGGTGGCGGCAATATCATCGTAAATGGCTTACTTGGCATATCGAACATCATCACCGTCGCAATCGCGTGAAAATTCGGCTGATTATGTAAATCTTCGGCATTAAACGTCGGCAAAAACGCCTTCTCCATCATCTCCGCATCTGTAATACCAATACGTCCACAGATAATCGTGCCCACGTTACCGAGAATTCCCTCTCGAATCTTATCTGTTAGCTGCGTCATAAACTGGTTCGCCACAATCAAATTCAATCGAAACTTCCTTGCCTCAGACAAGATACTCTCGAAGCTCTCTGTTGCGAAGTTCTGAAACTCATCCACAAACAGACAGAAGTCCTTTCGCTCATCTTCAGGAGTGTCCACCCTAGACATCGCCGCCGTCTGGAACTTCATCACAAAAATCATACCGAGAAGCTTCGAGTTCAACTCCCCCAGTTTACCCTTAGACAGGTTCACCAGCAAAATCTTCTGCTGATCCATAATTTCTCTAATATTAAACCCGGATTTCACCTGTCCCATTACATTCTTCATCATCGTATTTGCAATAAACGGCGACCACTTCGATACCATCCAGGTAATCACCTCGCCCGCATCGTTACTCTTCTGCGATGCCGGAAACTCCTTCGTCCAATAATCATATACCGCCCTATCTGTTACATACTGCAACTTCTCTTTTACAAATTCCGGATCAGTGAAACACCTTGGAATATCAATAAACGTCGCCCCTGCCGGATCAGACATCAAGAGCAGTGCCGCATTTCTAAACATATGCTCCATCCTCGGCCCCACAATCCCAGTATGCCCCGGATCGTACAGTGAATAAAGCATGTTAATTCCCTCTTGTACAATGAAGTCCTTTTGATCTTCAGAGTTAAACTCAAACATATTCATCCCCATCGGATGTTCGAGATCCCCCGGATCAAAGTAAATTACATCATCGATTCTCTCTGGTGGAATCATCGACAGAATCTCCTCGCAAACATCACCGTGCGGATCAATAAAGGCAAACCCTCTCCCCGCCATCACATCTTGATAAGCGATGTTTTTCAAGAACACCGACTTACCCATACCTGTAGCACCGATAACATATGTGTGACGCCTTCTATCCTTCTCTGACAGGTAAATCTTCTTCTTTTGACCCCTAAACTCATTCGTACCGAGGAACAGCCCCGAAGACGGAATCTTTGCTGGTCCATCCACCTGTTTTGTTAACTGTCTCTCTACCTGCGAAGTCGGAATTGAATTCTGAGACGGCAAGTGATAAATCGTCGCCAGCTCTACGCTATTTAGAACACAACCTCGCTTCTTTGCTGGAAAAATCCTAAAGATATAATCAGAGGTCAATTTATCGATATCTTTTAGTCCATCATACTTGAAACCATTATTATTCGGCGAATCAAACTGTGAGAATGCACTAATCAAGCCTCCCAGAAGCGCTTCAGAACGTTCCTTCGTATCAGAACTCGCCACCAAGCGAATCAACGTCTCAAACGCCGGAAAGCGTGTCTTCCCCTCAATCGCCGCTATCTCCTCTTGTTGCAAATTCGTAATCCCATCCTCTGGACCCTTTGTGCCCTTCTCATGCATCTCCGGTACCTCAAACGGCGCTCGAATTAAGTCTGCTGTCGCATCCACAAAACTAATTCCAGAAAACCCGCCGCCTTTTTTTCCAGTCCTTATTTCTTGTACTCGGGCCACCGATTTTTTTGTCCAGCTCGGATCCACTGGCCTAAACATCATCTGCACTGCCATACCCTCACCTTCCTTCGCGTTAGACAATGCATTTAGAATCGCCGCCATCCCATCCCACTTCATCTCCTCATAGGTCGCTATTGGGTATACAAATTCCTTTTTAAGAAGTAATTCTCCACCGGCCACCCCTGCCATGCCACCAGTCTTGCTAAAGATATTCTCTTCATCCGCCTCTTCAAGCCGCGCCGTCGGATAAGCAGACACGATAGCCTGCTTTACTGTCTCTGTTAATACTGCCGGCACCACCGCATAATATTTCACCATTCCATTGCTTACTACAATTTCAAAAGAGATGTGTCTCTGTCCGTAGACCTTTGCCTTCCATCCTTTTGCTAATGTAGATGCAATAATGGAATACATCACCTGCGCCTCTGATATCGCTTCATTTGTCACGTCACGCTCATCTCTTCCCCCTCCCTGGATATCATCTGTCTGTGGTGGTAAATGAATCAGCATCGGCACCATCTTAAGCCCGCGCTCTAGCGCCTTCCCCTCCCGTTGCTTCTTTATGTGCATCAACCAGAGTACCACCCCTATAATAGTTAAAATTACAACACCCACCACTAACCGAATCATACGTCGTTCCTCTCCCCTAAAATCCGGTTAAAACGCTTCCGCATGTAATCTTCTCTCAGTCTTGCTGTCTTCTGAAGCCGCCCATTCGGATCATTTTTTGTTTCTTTCACTACTTCTCTCGCTCGATCCATCCACTCTTTCTCCATCCGATCACCATCTCTAGCCACTTCTGGCGCATCAATCGCAATCTCCTCCGCAGTACGATTATCTGTCGGCAAAGTCAAAATCTGTTCTTCTGTACGTACCTCTCTCTCTGGGGCCATCCCAGTTGCCCCCACCGTCGCTATCCCTATCGCATTAGAAAGTCTCGGGTCCATCACCTCTGGATTGTCGGAATATTCTTCCTTCCCCCGTCCAAACTCTGGCGTCAGTTCATCAGAAACCGGCAAAAACTCCCTGCTCCCATCAAACAAATTTACTTCCTTAATACCTCCGCCCGAATTATCCATAAGCTTATTCTACCACATCCTCCCCCAAATTCCAAGATTTTATACAGTTTTCTTTATCAGGAAACAACCCAATCCTACAAAAATCAGAGCCAATGTCGCGGTCCACAGCGAAAGATTTCCAAAAGATCGCACAAGTAGCAACATTATCGGAGCAAACGCTAAAACCGCAGCATAGAAATATCCTTTCCTCTTCATCTGTCGCTTATTCATCTTATAGAAAATTTGCACCAAACCCGAAAACACCCCAAAAATGATCACATAAATCGTTGTAAAAAATAATAAAACCCCGAATGGACCAACTTCCATCGGGGTCGTAAAGTTCATCATTGCAAGTAAAACAATCGCGAATACCAGACTAACGAATAACATGATACGGTTAAACATAAGTTTATTGTACCATAAATTTTAACGCTCTCCCAGCGTTTTTTCCCACCTCATTGTTCTCTCCCTCCAAGACTTATCTCTCCGTTGTTAAGAAACTGCGAAATCCTAACATAGGCCAAGAGCGAGTGGTTATCCGGCCCTTTTATTCTTACTATTTACCGCAACCTTTACTCTCGCTCTCGACTTTTTTTGACCGCTCCACGTAAAGTGGGGCATAGTCCTTTGCTCTTTCCCTTTCATTCTGATTGTTTTAAGGTGCTAATGAAAGTTCTTGGGCAGCGCTCAACGCTCGTTTAGCGGAGCTGTAGGTAATTCCTATTTGTAATTTATGACTAGAAACTACCTATTCGCTCGCCAAACGTCCTAGTTATTTATACTTCATCACTCTTTCCTTTTTAGTTTTTGTTTTTGTCTTTCGACTTATCACGAGTATAGCACAAGCACCTTTGAAATGCAAGACTTTTGAGCAACTTTCTTATTGTATTTTTTACAACATTCACCATATTTACCCAGCTATGACCTCTGTTATTTTTTACAACGGCACACGTTGTATTTTCTACAACAGGCGCCTTAAAACTACGTCTCGAATCCCGAACAAATTTTCTTATTTTTTCCCTCATTTTTCACGCTTTCCATACAACATCCTTCATATATCCGCTTATCCATTAGCAAAATTGTGGAAAACTGCATAACTTTTCTTAAAAAATCTCGCAAAAATCTATTGACATAACCATTTTTCTGGATTATTATAGAGATAGCTTTTGAATACAAAAATTATTCAAAGCCAAAAACAAACATACATAGCCAAAAAACTCCACACTCTACAAAAGACCGGCTTCCTCGCAGTTGCCGGCCTTTTTCTATGTCGTACTTCCCTGCTCATATCTTCACAAAATCAACCCCTTATGCTATAATGTAACCAGTTGGGGCTGACAAAGCTTAGACGGATTATTAACAGACATCAAGCACGACGATTGATACCGTAAGTATTGAATAAGTGAAGAAACTTCTTCCAAGCACGTGCTTTACGCACCTGCTTATGCCTAATTATCTATAGGCTGATCCTACCGCAAGTTTCCATAGCGCCTAGGATTATCATACTCATGGGAATAGGAGCTAGGTCTGACATCCGAGCCCCGAAATCAGTCATGACGCTGGGATAGTTTTTGTCTATTGCCTCTACCCAGTCTACGTCGAGATGAAGAAATAGACTATGCGTGTAGAATGATGTCATGGAGATTTTTCGGACCCGGAGGCAGTATCCGGCAGCTCCACCAAGGCTTAGCCTGTTTTTTTATTCACTTTTACGCCATTATCATCTGTTTTAGTATTTTTTACAACAATACCTTGTATTTTTTCCTGAAATAGTGTTATCCTCTTCAGCATGATATCCAAAGTATATTCAATCATCCCTACCGGCTTTAATGGTACTATAATCGAGGTCGAAGGTAGCAAAGTCGAAGGACTACCAGCCTTTAACCTCGTAGGGCTAGCCAGTAAAACTGTTTCTGAAGCACGAGAACGAGTCCGCAGTGCTTTAAAATCGTCCGGCTTTACCTTTCCTGCCCAAAAAATCACAATTAACCTCGCACCAGCTGAGCTCTTAAAAGACGGTCCACACCTCGACCTCCCTATTGCGCTTTCAGTCATGGTTCTAAGCGGTCAACTTTCTCAAGCCAACACAGAGAACGCCATCTTTGTTGGAGAGCTATCATTAGAAGGAAATCTCAAACCGGTTCGCGGCATAGTCAACATTGTTGAATCCGCCAGAGAGCAAGGCTTCGAAACTGTTTTCATACCTCACGACAACCTCACTTCTGCCTCTCTTATACCTAAAATTAAAATTATCGGCGTAAAAACCCTTTCTGAACTATTTTTACACCTTAAAGGCCAAAAGCTAATAGCCGCTACCAAACATCATCACGCAGCACTGCCAAAGCATCCTCAAACCACCATTGATGATATCTACGGCCAACCTATCGCCAAACGCGCCCTAGAAATCGCCGTTGCTGGTCATCATAATCTCCTCCTAAACGGATCACCAGGAACTGGCAAAACTATGCTAGCCAAGGCTGCCACCAGCCTCCTTCCTCCCCTTACTCCACTAGAAAGCATTTCTGTTACCAAACTATATGAGCTCTCCACCCCTCATAACATCATCACTAACCCACCATTCCGAGCCCCACATCATACCGCCAGTAGTGCCTCTATTGTAGGCGGTGGAGTAAAAGTACTCCCCGGAGAAATATCTCTAGCACATCTTGGAATCCTCTTCCTCGATGAACTACCAGAGTTTCCAAGAAACATTCTTGAGGCTCTCCGTCAGCCATTAGAGGATAAAATCGTTACTATTTCTCGTTCCTACCAAAAAATCACCTATCCAGCAGATTTTATGCTTATCGCTGCCATGAATCCTTGCCCTTGTGGCTATCTGAACGACCCCTCTCATCCCTGTACCTGCTCCAACAGCCAAATCGATCACTATCGCCGAAAGCTCTCCGGTCCTTTACTTGATCGCATCGACCTCCATCTCTATGTTAAGCGTACCGAAACCAAAACAATCCTAAAAAAGAACGGCTCTCTTAAATACGACGAATATAAAACCGCAATTTTAAAAGCTATAAAAACCCAAAATTCTCGCGGTTGCAGAAATTCTAACCTCAGCCTTAATCAGATTAAAACTCTCTGTAAAATTTCCACTTCTGCTCATTCCCTCCTTAGTCATGCTTCCGAAAAACTCAATCTTTCCGCCAGAGGCTATCTAAAAACCCTCCGCGTCGCCCAGACTATTGCCGATCTCGAAGGTTCCCCAGAAATCCGCGAGGGACACATTTCCGAGGCCCTCTCCTTCCGCCCGCAGCTTTAACCTGTTGTTATTCTATAAAACCCCTAGAAAACGCTTGTCAAAATGGCAAAAATTTGCTAAAATATAAAAGATACTTAAGAGAAAGGATTAATCATTAGTAACAACCAGCGTACTCGAATCAACGGAGAAATTAGATATCCAGAGGTTCGTGTCATCGGCGCCAGTGGTGAGCAGCTCGGCATCATGTCAAGTAAAGAGGCTCAATCTATCGCTAATCAGCAAGGTGTCGACCTAGTAGAAATCGCTGCTAATGCTAATCCTCCTGTCGTAAAAGTAATTGACTGGGGTAAGTTCCAATATCAAAAGATGAAGGAACAGGCTAAAAACCGTAAGAAAGCCCGCGAAAAACAGTCTGAGCTTAAGACTATGAAAATAGGCCTTAAAATCAGCGACAACGATCTAAGTATTAAAGTCCGCAAAATTAACAAATTCCTAGATGACGGTGACCGTGTAAAGATTATGATTATCTTCCGTGGTCGCGAAATGGCTCATAAAGAAATCGGAAACGAACTCTTAGACAAAGTTCTAACTACTTTGGGCGAAAACGTTGTCGTCGAGGGTAAGCCAAATTTTGCCGGACGCAACTTATCAGTTGGAATTCGGAAGAAGTAATCCTGACTTCCACGGTTCCCTGGTCGCACATTTCACTAATAACTAACTAAACAAGGAGTAAAGCTTATGCCAAAGCTAAAAACGCATAAAGGTACTGCCAAGCGTATTAAGATTACTGGCTCCGGCAAGATCTCTCGTGGTCGCGCTTACCAAAATCATATCTTGGCCAAAAAATCTAAATCCAGAAAGCGCAACATGAAGACTGCTGCTTTCGTCCAGGGCAAGATCAAGAAAAACATTAAGACTGCTTTAGGAGTTTAATCATGAGAGTTAAAAGAGGCGTACCTGCACGCAATAAACATAAGAAGATTTTAAAAGCTGCGAAAGGCATGCAACACTATCGCACTCGCAGTTTCCGTTTAGCTAAACAAGGTGTCATTAAGGCCCTAAGATACAGCTACCGCGATCGTCGCAACAAAAAACGTGACCTTCGTGCGCTCTGGATCACTCGTATCAACAACGCTTCCCGCGAACTTGGTCTTTCCTACTCTCAGCTTATCGCCGGCATGAAAGCCAAAAACATCACCGTTGACCGCAAAATCCTCGCTGATCTTGCCGTTAACAATCCAGAAGCTTTCAAAGCAATTGTAAACACTGTGAAGGAGAAATAAGATGGCAGTTTGTGAAATTACCGGCAAAGGCAAAATGTACGGCCACAACGTTTCTTTCTCCCAGAGAAAGACTCGTAAGGTCTTTAAGCCTAACGTCCAAAAGAAAACTTTGACTATCGATGGCAAGAAAATCCGCGTGAATGTTGCCACCTCGACACTTCGTACCCTCCGGAAAAAAGGTCTAGTCAAATAATTATAATACGCGTGAACACAAAATAAATCAGGTCAAAAACCTGATTTATTTTTTATAAAGGCTCTCAATAAGCCGGGTTCTGTTCAGCGTAAACGCTTTATGCAACCATCTATCTAGATTTTGGATTGCTCCAAAACTCTAGCGGTGAACGTACATCCTCGGATCAAGGTTTATAGCACTCCTTGCAGCCGGTGGGGTTTGCCTCTGCCCTATATCACTATATGGCACCGTGAGCTCTTACCTCACACTTTTCACCCTTACTCCGCATATGCAGAGCGGTATTGTCTCTGTGGTACTTTCCCTATTCTTACGAACGGTCGCCGTTAACGACCACCGTATCCTATGCTGCCCGGACTTTCCTCTGGAAACCAGCGGTTGCTTTTCGAGCCTACGCTTATTATAGCATATTATTAGACTCTTCGCTATGTTCACCACCGTCCCCAGTAATCCCAAAATGTTTATTTATCGCAATATTCACTTCCTTATCCGCCGCCGAGTTCATCTGTCGCTTCACATGCACAAACGCAACCGCCTCAAACTGGCGAAGCATACTCTGTATATCATTGTAGATCGGTATCAAATCCTTATTTTTTACTCGAAAAATCCCATTCATCTGATTTACCATCATCAAATTATCAGATACGAATCGAACCCTCTTTAATCCTAACTCAATCGCCTGTTCACATCCCTCTTTCAAGGCATAGTATTCGGCCACACGAGACGTCGCAAATCCTATAAATTCACCGCCCCTCCTCAGTACAGTTCCGTCTTCACTAATAATATAATATCCAATCCCTGCCGGGCCAGGATTCCCCCTACTTCCACCATCAACATATACAGTAGCCCCATTCGCCGCTGCTCGCCCTGACTGCCCAACCGTAGACATGCCAATCTTATTGTGCTCAATTTCAAGCACAGAAATCGTCGCCTCATCGAGCCTCAACGAACCATATTCCCCTTCGCCTACATATTTATAAGCCGAGTAGCGATCTGCAGTTGCGATCCTCGCTTCCTTATCCAACTCGATTTCATAAACAATATATAAATTTCCCAGCCGACTTGCTCCCGAGAGACCGGTAAAAGTAATTGCATCCTTCAATTTAACAGAAGTCACTTGTACTCCCAAAAACTCATAAATCGACCTCGACATCGCCTCTTCTGGCTGCTCACCAAACCGAATCTTCCCTGTCGGCAACTCCCAATTCGGTAGTTCCTCGATCCTACCTCGAGTCTTTTTTAGCAATAAAATCTCGCCCCCTCTTCGTATCAATCCTACTACGCGAATTCTCTGTTTCATTTTGCCCACTTTTCTTTAATCCCCGATAGCCTATTTTCCCCTGTATCAAATACAAGGTGGGTAAAATCTTATGCCGGCTCCCACGGGAGACGCGACCACGAAATCCCTAGAACATAATTATTCAGGAAAATTATGTACTATCGGGGTACTTTCATTATAACACACCTACGAGTAAGCAGAAAAACCTCAACATTCCATACATCCCCGAAGTCAAAAGTTTAGATAATGCCGACGAAAACACAAAAACCATCAACATCACTACGATCAATCCATAACGTTCCATTCTCTCCATCACTTCCCTCGCTCCATCCGGCGCTATTGCATAAAGCACTCTCGAGCCGTCCAGCGGCGGAATCGGAATCAAATTAAAAATCATAAATCCCAAGTTAATCATCACTGCTTCCATTAACAAATATCCACTCTGTCCAGACATATACAATTCCCCACCAGAACCATAAAATGCGCCAGTAAAATATCCAACCAAAAATAATATTAAAGCAATCAAAAAATTCGTCAGCGGTCCACATATTGCCACGAGTGCCATCCCCCAAGCCCCCCACTTCAATCTATGCGAATCTACCGGTACCGGCTTTGCCCCACCGAACACTGGCCCGCCCGACAAATACAATATTACCGGCACCAGAATCGACATATAAGGATCGATATGTCTCAAAGGGTTAAGCGACAACCTCCCATTATCACGAGCCGTCATATCACCGAGTAAGTAAGCCACACCCCCATGCGCCAATTCATGTAGCACCGTCGATGCCACCAACGTAATAATCACTACGACAAATTCAACTATCTCGAATCGCATACTAATTTAGCGCAATCACCTCTAATGTAGCCGGTAACGCATCGGCATTCTTCACCTTATATTTCTTCTCAGTTCTAGCCGTTAATTTCAAATCCGTCACCATCCCGTCAATATTTCCCATCGAAACCACCACTTTCGGTTCAATTTCCCGAATTGCTCGTACTGAAGAGGTACAAAGCACATCCGCTGCCCCAAGATCATCTAAACCATCTTCACATCCACCAATAATCCCAACGTGCACATCGCCAATTTTTGCATCATAAATCGTCTTACCACTGGTCCGCGCCTCTGGGTCAACCTTCTCATCATCTGCTTTTTTCGCTGCCGCCTTTGCCAAATCTACATCAATCCCCCGAATCGTTATCTCCCCAATCTCAAATTCACCCGGCCCCTGAATCTTCCCCACCGCAAGACCAGCATCTATAGAACTCTCAAGCACATTAAAAGTTACGCTCGTGTTCTTTGTATTTATCGTAATCTCGTCCGGATTCTTACTCTCAATATCAAACATAGGCTACCTCCTTACTTAATTATCTTTTCTGGATCATAAATTTCCGAAATATCCATCTCTAAAACATCAGCGATAAAACGATCGCGTACACTCTTACGATACAAATAATCTTCCTCGGACAAAATCACGTAATTTAACGGTTTCCCCTGTTTTTTCTCGACTACCTCCGCCCAACGTGTCAATTTCTTCGTTTTATCATTCCCGATAATTAAAAGGTCTACACCATCCTGCCCAGGCAAGCGATTCGTTACGATCAATCCATTTATATACTTCTTCACCGGCTTTACGTATTCATCCCACGAGCTAGTATGTACATCTTTTTCACGAGCCGCAGTACCAGTCTTTACACTAAATAACTCCGCAAGTGCCCGCGAGTACGGATGTTTCATATTCGCTGAATAATAAACTTTATTATCGTAAGTCTCATTTTTAATAACTCCGATACTATCCAAGTTCAAAAGCTCCCTTCGCACCGAGTTTATCTGTTCTTCAATTACCCTAGTAATTTCTCTTACGTAATAAGATTTGGAGGTATTTTCAAAAAACAACTGCAGAAGCTTCGTCCTCGTCTTCGAGCCAAACATTTTTTCTAGTGGAGTTGCATTTTCTTTAACCATCTTGTATACATTTTAGCACAGCCGGCTCAATTTTTTCAAGTGGTAGCCACTCGATTTCCTGATTCCGCTTAAACCACGTCATCTGTCGTTTCGCCAAATGATAATCATCCAGCACTGCCAACTTTTTCGCTTCTTCCAAACTAATCTCTCCCTGTAAATACTTCCACGCAAACTGATAAATATTACTCTTCATCGCCTGACTACCCCACCCATATTCTGCTACTAATTTTTCCGTCTCCTCATATAGCTCCTGAACAAATAATTTGTTCACTCTCATCTCTAGTCGTTTGCGTAAATCTGCCATGTCCCACTTAATCCCAAAAACCGCAAACCTGTTATCCATTTTTTGACGATCTGAATAATTTTTCTTTGCTTCTTCAGAAAACTGATAATCATAGATCAGTGCATCCACATACAATCCTGTTCCACCCACAACTAACGGCACTAAACCTCGATCGTAAATCTCCAAAATTTTTTGCTCAGCATAAGCCTTCCAATCCGCAACTGTAAATCTCTCGCCCGGCAAAACCAAATCTATCCCCCAATGCCTCGCTAACTCCTGCTCAGCTAACGAAGGTTTTGCCGTCCCCACATCCATACCCTTATAGATGGCTCGCGAATCCGCCGAAATAATCTCCGCACCGGAAAACCCTCTTATTTTCCGCGAAGCAATCTCTCTGGCAATCTCAATCGCCACACCAGTCTTCCCCGACCCTGTCGGGCCAACAATAACCGGAATCTTACATCTTGGTGAGGCACGAAGCGAGTTTTCCAAGTTCTACCTTCTCTTCCCGCACCCCATCTTTAGCTGAATCATCGTGAATCCGGAGACTTACTTCCCCACTCTCCGCATCCTTCGGACCAACAATAATCACGCAAGGAATCTTCATCTCAGTCGCCCGACGAATCTTCTTCCCAAGCGAATCTGCCGAATCATCAACCGTATACCTGAGTTCGTTAAACTTCAATGGCTTATCTAGTATCACCTTAGAGAGCTCAGCCGTAACTTTACCAATATAATCCTTCACCTGATCATTGACCGTCAAAACCCGAACCTGTTCCGGAGCACACCAAAACGGGAACCAGCCAGCAGTATGCTCGATAAACACACTCATAAACCGCTCAATCGAACCAAGCGTGGCATGGTGAATCATTACCGGACGCTCTTTCTCGCCTTTCTCATTCACGAATTCCAATCCAAATCGCTCAGGCTGCACAAAATCTAATTGCACTGTTGCAACCTGATGTTCGCGCCCGATTGCATCCTCAGCCATAAAATCAATCTTTGGACCATAAAACGCCGCCTCGCCCTCAGCTTCAAAGAAATCAAGCCCATTATCAATCGCCGCTTGTTTAATCTGGTCTTGTGCCATCTTCCAGAGCTTCGCATCCCCAAGATATTTATCCTCATCCGAACGATACGAAAGCCGAGCACGCAATTTCATGCCCATTTCCCCATAAAACTCTCGCACAATCGCAACCAAATTATGTATCTCGTCCTTAATCTGCGTCGAGCGACAGAACACATGTGAATCATCTTGCGTCAGCGAACGTACACGCGAGAGACCACCAAGCTCCCCCGTTTTCTCATCACGATAATCCGTGGTCGGCTCCATATAACGCACCGGCATCTCCTTATAAGTCCGCGGTTTCGATGCAAAAATCTGCGTGTGATGCGGACAGTTCATCGGCTTCATCGCAAAATCATCACCCGAGACCTGTGAATGTACTACAAAAAGCTCGTCACCGAACTTCGCATAATGCCCAGAGGTCTTATAAAGATCAAATTTCGTAATATGTGGCGTCCAAACCCGTCCAAACCCAGCTCGAGCTCGAAGACTTAGAGAGTAATTCGCGAGTAAATCACGAAGCGCCGTCCCCCGCGGCGTAAACATCGGTAACCCCGCCCCCACCAAATCAGAAAAAGTAAACAAATCTAGTTGCTGTCCAAGCTTCCGATGGTCGCGCGCCTTTGCTTCTTCCTGACGTTTTAAATATTCATCCAACTCCTCTTGAGTCTCAAACGCCACCCCATAAATTCGCGTCAACATCTGTCGCTTCTCATCTCCGCGCCAATATGCCCCCGCAATCCTAGTCAACTTAAATGGCCCGCAATCGTTCGTATTTTTAACATGTGGCCCCTTACAAAGATCCTCATATACGACCTTACCACTCTTCGGTTCTACTAATGCATAGAACGAAATTGCCTCCTTCGCCGGTAGTTCCTCAATCAATTCTTTCTTAAGATCCTGATGCTCCGAAATCGCCCAATCCAGCGCCTCTTCACGCGTCTTCTCCGAACGCACATTATCAAGATTCCGCTGGACAATTCCACGCATCTTCTTCTCAATCCTCGGAAGATCGGCATCTGTCACCTTTGTATCACCAAAATCAATATCATAATAAAAACCGTCATCAATCGCCGGACCAATCCCGAATTTCGCATCTGGATAAAGTTGTTTCACCGCCGCCGCCAATGCGTGCGACAGCGTATGCCGCATTTCTTCCATAATTACTTCCTTTCTTCCCCCTATTTTACCACTTTTCCCTCAAATCCGCTACAAAAAGAGATAACATTCAATATTGTCATTATCAAGAATCTTGAAAAAACATAAACAAATAGATTGCGACTGGACAAAATCATAATCCTATAACTAAGACTTTTTGCCACTTTTTCTCATCTGTGATATAATTAGCTAAGCGGGCGATTAACTCAGTTGGCTAGAGTGTCTCGTTTACACCGAGGAAGTCGGGGGTTCGAATCCCTCATCGCCCACCATAAACATAAAAAGAGCCCGAAAGCTCTCTTTTTATTTCCGGATTTCCATTCGCGGCACCGCAATCGGAACCTTCTGCGCAGTGAAAGTCTCCACGATTTTCTGCATAATCTCTCCTTGCACCGTCGAACAATTCCCTGTCGCACACGGTACTGCTAGCATGTATTTAACTTCTGAACCGTCAATGTCTGTAATCGGCCCAATCTGCATCTCTCCCGTCATTTCTGGAGACTTCAATCCCTTTTTTACTGCCGCAAGTGCCTTCCAAACTGAAGCTGGGGCAATCTCTACTGGCACACTCACCTCAACCTGTGCCAGCACGTCAAATTTGCTGTAGTTAATTAAATTTTCAATGTTATGGTTCGCAATAATCTTCACTTCCCCAGTCCAACTCTGAATTTGTGTTGTTTTTAATCCAGTGCTAATTACTGTCCCTTTGAAACCATCCACCGAAACTTGGTCGCCTACACTAAACTGCCCTTCGAGCAGAATCGTAATTCCCGCTATCACGTCTTTAATCAAGTCTTGGAACGCTAACCCCATCACCGCAGTCATGATGCCTAATCCTGCCAGCAACGACGTTACATTGACACCTAGGTTTGCCAGTACCGCCAGCAGAATTAGAATTATCGTGATATATTTCGCAACCGAAAGCAGCATCTCGTGAATCGTGGTCAACCGCTTCTCTTGCTTCCCCCTATGTGCTCGGCTAAAAATTGTCTTCAAAACTCTCCGGAAAATCAAATACATCAGTAGTACAAATAGCACATAAAACAGCGAGTGTGCTAACTTTGTGATATTTAATTCAATTCCGAGAAAGCCAATTTTCATTACTGTAGCTCGGAGCTATTAACGTCGTAATCCGACAATTTCGCACTCTGAATCGCTGGATTCTCATAAGTGTTCCAATAATATGTCTGAGTCGCAGTAGAATAACCACCAGTATAAACGGTCTTCTCAAAATTTCCATCTGCCATCGCTGCTGCACCATCGATCATCGCCACGCCAGTCAGGGTATGGAATAAGCGCGAAACATTTGCTTCTTCAGAACTTTGCACTGGGTAGTGCGTGTTTAGATATGCCACACGCACAAACCGTGACGGTGAATAATAATCACCTGGAAGCCCCCGCATCAGCGATCCCGAACCAAACGGTGTCATTGAGGCTTTACCCCAACGTACCGCCGGCACCTGCGGATTTGCGATGTTCATATAGTTACGCATATTTTCCTTATGCCATGCATAACCCGGCTGGTTCGTCAAAACATCAAAATCGTTCTCAAAAATCTCCATTCCCGAAGCTGTATATTCTACGACGATACTACGCTTACTATCACCAATAATCCAGTGAAGCAGCGATACTGGATATTTATCATTGATCGGTTTCGCGATGATTGCCGTGTCCTTCAAGGCTTTCTCAACTTCGTCCACAGTCCTGAAATTCATCGCTACCCAAAGTGGAAATTCATACGCCGCAACATTAGTTTTGCCAGAAACCGCTTCCGGCTCATACTGTGCGTAACCTGGAAAATTTAGCCCCGCAATCGCAAGCCCCGCATCATTCCCGCAATCAAAGTAAAGTGGCACATTCTCCTGCACGATCGCCATCCCAATCACCGCATATTTCGGCTGCATTTCCCCAAGAAATGCCGACTGATATCTATAGCCTTTCGGAGTCACTACAACCTTTTCACCATATCCTTCCGACCAGTCCAGATTGCGACCAAAGTACATATTACCTTTGTCGTCGCTAAATCGTACGCCCGTGCACACTTTCCTTCTCCTTGTTTATTTTTATTTATCTCTTTCTCAATCTTAGCATAATCGCTTCTACAAAGTCAACTGTAAATACGGCCTCGAAAGAAGCCGTATTTATATAGTCATCCAACAATGCCCTACATCCGCACCACAGAATCAAGCGAGAACTCACCATTTGCATTCTTCGAGAATGTTACCCGGTACTGAGCAAAATTCTGAAAATCCGCACCATCAATCTTAAAGGAAGTTACGGCATCCGGACCGCCAAGCTCTTCTTCTGTCCGATAAAGTGCCTTGGTTGCGCTATCTAGGTAATCATCGTAAATTGCGCTTTGCCCAGTAGACTCATCAAACACTTTCGAACCAACGCGAATAAACGCATTTGCTACCCCATTGTCAATACTGAAGCTCTCTTTGTAGAGCAGATCCCAACTAAAG
Organism: Candidatus Nanosyncoccus sp.; assembly: GCA_045589895.1. GTDB lineage: Bacteria > Patescibacteriota > Saccharimonadia > Saccharimonadales > Saccharimonadaceae > Nanosyncoccus. The sequence continues at coordinate 24,841 of JAZNPY010000003.1, forward strand.
TTGGTCCCACCACAACCAGTACCGATATAATACACGCCAGCTGCCTCATCACGGCTAAATCCAGGACAGAAAGAAAATCCCTCGTTTAAATCCGGAATCTCAGTCCCAAAGAGTGACATATACCGTTCAGAAACTCGTTCTACTGGTAACGAATAAGTTTTTGCGGCATCATTCTCAATACCAGTCGACTGATATTCACTAGAAAGCGATTCAATCGCAATCGAAATCTTATCATCATCAGTCAGGGAGTTTGTCATAAAACGGGTAAAGACCTCCGGATACGCATCCGTCCTCGCTGATACCTCCTCTGCCGGCTGAGTGTCCCAAGTAGTCAGAGTATAATAAGAAATCTTACTCGAAAGATCGGCCTCTTCTTCTGCAGTTAAGACCTGCGCTACCTCGTCCGTACCCTCAACTGACGGATTAAGTTCAGAAAGTTCCTCATCCCTCTTATCCTGAAGTACTGTTCTGTCTAGATAGACACCACCGGCCACGCCAGCAGCCAACAATAATAACGCCAAAAACACACAAAGGACTGGCTTCCACGGACTCTTCTTGCAGTTCTTTTTATTAGTGTTAGAACTAGAACCCACAGTTCTTGGCTCTTCCAATGGCGTCTCATTTTGTACAGTTAGTGGAATTGCCCGCACTCTCACCTGTCCAGAAGGCCTAGCACTTCTTGGTTGTGTTCTAACTAATGGATCCATAAAAAACTCCTCACTTTTACCCTTTTCTTAATTTTACCATAAACATTATCTTTGTGCTACAATTTTTATTAAAAATGAACAAAAAAAATGGTACCGCCTGAGGGATTCGAACCCACGACCCCTTGTTCCGAAGACAAGTGCTCTAATCCGCTGAGCTAAGGCGGCAACCACCTATATTATACCAGAAAACTTACTTCTTGACCACCTTCTTCGTGACGTCAAAGTTCTCCATATACTTCCCTAGCATCAATCGCGTCTGCGCATAAAACGCCGCCGCACTCTGGTACACAATCGCCACAACCGGCATTAACGCCCACTGAATCACCATCAGTGCCGTTTTCGACTTACGGTACTTCGCCGGTCTCTTTGGCAACATTTTAAGCGACAATAAAATCGTCACAAAAAGCCCAATACTCGCAAAAATTTCAATCACCGACACCGTATTCGGTAAATTATATCCCACCACATTTCTTGACTCAAAATTCATCAACATCGGCACCCACCCACCAAAAGCCACAAGTGGACTCATTGCCGCAAGTGTTACGTGTCCGTCTAGAAGTCGCACGAACTTCGGGAAAAGCTGTGCAAACGGCATTTTTCGTCGTTTCGGATTAAATAACCTTACCCCTACATACGCCACATCGCTCGCCCCATAATCCCATCTCCGAAGCTGCACAAATTGCGCTTTTATCGTGTCAAGTAAATTATCACCCATTACTGCATCTTGATAAATCGGCACCTTAATCGACAATACCTCATATTTCCCCCCAAAGAAGAATAAGCTCCGCCAGAACTGATGTCCATCCTCCACAATCGTCCGCTTGCTCCAAAAATCCATCTCAATCAAAGCATCAAGCGGCTGCGAATGTGATGCAAAATTCCGCAGGGCATGCGGCCGCATCGTATTAATCACATTGAAAAACGAATTCGACACCGCAATAATCCGCATCATTGCCGGTGCATCCCAAATATTATTCATGAAAAGCGACACCGGCTGAAACGCCATCCGTTTCCTATCCTCATTCACTACATACTCATAAGTTAGATAGTCCAAATATTTTTCGCTCATTCGGTTATCTGAATCTAGCGACGTTACAATCACATTTTCTGTCGGAATCCGCCTCTTCTCCACGTATTCCGCCAAAGCCTTTCCAGCACAGCACAAATTTGGACCCTTTCCCTTAATTTCACCAGGTATTCCATCTGGATGCTTCACAATCAAAAAGTCATAAAAATCACCTCGAAACCTTTCACGTAATTCTTTTGCCTGTTCCTCCATTTGTGGACCACCTCGCTCCTCATATCCGAACACAAAAATTATCCTCTTTGTATCGAAAGTATTATCCCTCACCGCCTCTACCGATGGAATTAATGTTTCCATTCCCTCGTTATATGCCACCATAATCACCGCATTGAAAATCTTTTTCGGATCCGGGTATTCTTTCGGCGAAACACTCATCATTCTCAAATTATCTACATGTTCATAAAAATCGTATGCATCCGAATCCTGCCCGTATAGCTTCTCAAAGTTCCCATGCGGGTCCGAAAGCTGTTCTAGACGATTATGCCAATCCACTCGCATCGCTCGCTTTACTACCTTATATCCCTGTGCAGTCCGTACCGCTACTCCTACAGCCTTCACCAATGTAATCGTGATAATAATCAAAAGATAAAGCGAACCAAGCATCGGTGAAATTAACGACAAGATAAAAAGTAGCGCAATCATTCCATAGCTAAGCACACCTGGCAAAATTTCAAAAAACCGATATTGCCTCGTCCTCTTACCTAGAGGTAATTCAATATCATTTGGGTCCTTATCGCGCATCACCGCTACCATTTATCCCTCTCCTAGAAGCCGTACTAAGATCAACCAAGCTCCAACTAAGACCACAATACTCATCACTACAAACACTCTCGCCATCCCTTCCCCTCTCCGTCGATATAACTTCACGGCAATCAAATTATGGAACACGCCCAAAATTATCGCCATTATCGGGAACACGAACATATTTGACCAGTTACCGTCTCTATATCCACCAGCCGTCTTTACCGTATCAAAAGTCCCACTCTCATAACTACCAATATCGCTATAGCCAGTTTTTACCACCGCCGAAGACGGCGAAAGCGTCACTAGTCCAAACACCAAAAAAGCTACCGATAAAACTAAAAGCGCCACCATCCAACGGAAGAGTCCACGATGTTCCTTATAAATCTCTTTCATTTCCTATATTATACCATATATGTTTAAAAAACTATTCTAAATACCCCCATCGAGATCGCCAACATAATCATCCCGGAGAGCAATATTCCTATCATTACCGCAAAAACCGTCTTCTTGTAGTTCAAGTCCAACAAGCTCGCCGCCAAAGTCCCAGTCCACGCTCCAGTCCCCGGTATCGGAATCCCCACAAAAAGCACCAGTGCCAAATATAAACTATCGCCAGTCGTCTTCTCCAACTTCTTCCCCGCCTTTTCACCTTTCTTTAAACAAAACCGACAAAATTTCTTCGTACGCTTCTTATCCTTTCCCCACTCTAGAAACTTTCGCGCAAATTTATAAATAAACGGCACCGGGACCATATTACCCAAAATCGCCAATATCAACGTCCAGATTCCAGGCAGTCCCATCCCTATGCCTATCGGCACCGCCCCCCTCAGCTCAACAACTGGCACCATCGACACAATAAAGACCAAAAAACTCCAAACTAAAAACATACTTCCATTATAACACGAACTATGCTATAATAAACACAGAGGAACTATTCCTCATCTGGATTCGTAGCTCAGTTGGTTAGAGCGCCGCCCTGTCACGGCGGAGGTCGCGAGTTCGAGTCTCGTCGGATCCGCCATTTTTTTGCCGATGTAGCTCAGTTGGTAGAGCAGCTCATTCGTAACGAGCAGGTCACAGGTTCGATCCCTGCCATCGGCTCCACGAAGCGTCTTAATAGGCGTTATTTTTTTATCTTCGACTAATCGTATCCACTAGCCACTGGAAAAACCCAGCTATATCATCTGGGAAGAACTTCGCAATACCACTAAGTATCGCCACCAATATCGCAATTACAATCGTACCCCCAAGCACCGAACCTAATCCAAAAAAGATTCCTCGTATAAAATTCACTTTATAGACTCTAGATCTATTTCGATAGAAATCATTAAAGCCATCCTCAAGCATCTGCGCCGCCGACAACTCATTCTCAGTGCGTACGGTACGAGTTTTTATTCTCTTAGAAAATGGCATTTTTGTCATATTACTTCCGAGTTAGCCTCTCAGCTTCAGTTTTTACAGTCTTCCCAACCCGCTTCGCCGAAGCGGCAACCTTTTTGCCCTTCTTCTGCACTTTCTCGGCTTCGATTTTGCCAGCTTTCAACGCCTTCTTCCCTTTCTTTTCGAGATCTTTACGCGTTTCCTCGCCAGATTTTGGCGCAGTCAGAACCCCTGCTACTGCTCCAGCAATAACACCAAGCGCAGCCCCTAAAATAAATCCGCCCTTCTTAGCCATTTTTTCTACCTTTCTGCTTATGTTCTTTAGCCTCATTATATCGGTCTTTAATCAAATTCGCAAGACTAGAGAAAGTTGACGCATAGGTTACTCTTCGTACGTTTTCTGCTACATCTCCAGCCACATCGTCGGCCTTCTGTGCAATCGACTGCGCCGTAATCGCAACCTTTTTTGCTTCTTTAGTTAGCCCAATAAGTTTAATCAGGAAAATAATCCCACAAATTAGAAAAACAAAAAGCGTTCCTGCGAGAATCCCTACAATAATCCATTCTGCTGTGTCCATTTTCTATCCTTTCCTCTAGTGATTAGCTACAAATTCGCGAATCTCATCCGCAAAATCTTCGTTATCTAGTGTATACTTCAAATGTGCCAAGAAATAGTTCTTTGGATCACCCGTCGTCATCCATTCACCCCTTGTCTTCTCAACATACACATTCCCAGTTTCCGCCATTTTTGTAATCGCATCTACCGTCCAAAGTTCCCCATCTAGCCCAGTATTCTTCGGATCAAGATACTCAAATACTTCCGGCGTTAATAAATATCGACCATAACTAGTCAGATTACTTGGCGCCTCCTCAATCGCTGGCTTCTCGACAATATTATCAAGAGTCATCCTCTCAACATCTTTAAGGCTAATAATTCCATATTTATTCAATACGCTTCTCGGCATCTCCTGAGAGATAATAATTGCCTTCGCGTCATCATGATTATTATAGGATTCAATTAAAGTCTTCATATCAGAACTACCGAAAACAACATCATCAGAATAAGCTACTACAAAGGCCTCATCATCGTTGATAAATGGTCTCGCACTCGCAATCGGAGACCCATTCCCGTAAGGATAAGCTGGATCCTGCTCAATCACGGTGATTTTTGGAAAATCCAACACTTTCTGAATCGGCGCATATCGGTCTTCCTTGCCTTGAGAAGCTAGCTGTTTTCGAATACGATTCACCGAATTGTTAAAGTAATCTTCATAGATTGGCTTCCCTTCATGTGTCGCCACTATGATAATCTCTTCAATCCCAGCCTCAACACATTCTTCAACTACAAGCTGCATAATCGGACGATTGCTAATTGGCAGCATTGCTTTTGGAATAGTTTTTGTAATCGGCAAATAACGACTAGCAAAACCAGCATCAGTAATAATGGCTTTTGTAGGGGTTTTATATTTCATAGGTTAAGTTCTCCTTGAGACTTTATTATACCACATAAGCTATACAAAAAATAGCCCACACGGACCAAAACCAACTGGTGCGGGTGGAGAGAGTCGAACTCTCGTCTCTTCCTTGGGAAGGAAATATAATAGCCGTTATACGACACCCGCTTTATCTTTATTGTATCACATTTCTTCCACTTCTGGAATAAAGATGTATTCTTTAACCTTTCCCTCTTCTTTTCTTAGCTGAGCTAATTTTTTATCCAACTCCGTAAACGGCACTTTGATTGACTTATAATTTACTTGTGAATCATTCTTCTCTACTAATTTTACGAAATAATATCCGTCGCCATTATTTGAGACAAACATCTCACTTACTTCGTTTGGCGAAAGTTTCACTGCTGCCTCTGCGCGCCCTCCGTCCACGTTTAAATTACTTACCATTCCCCCAGTTTCCTCAAGCACCACTTTATCCCCCAACGCCTCTTGCACAGCACCAAAACTATTATCTTGCTCTTTCAAAATCCTTGCCACCTCTTTAGCTGTTTTCGCGGCCTCTTTGTCCATCTCTTTTGCGACTTTCGCCTTCAAAAGATTCATCTCTAATAGTCTCCGGTATTCACTTTCATTCATCCCAAAATTATCCGCCAAAACGCGTAGAAAACTTTCCCTACTTCTATCTGTGCCACCTGCCGTCCTATGTTCATCAAAAGCCTTATCTACTTCTTCCTGCGACACACTAATACCCATTTCTTTTGCGTATTTTTCTACTACCGCAAAATCTTCTGCACTTGAAAGCGCTGCCCGCTTATAATAATCACGCATCCCATCCAAATCATCCAACGTACCTACCGCCCCCTGTCTCTCTACTGGCGTAATACTACTCCTATAAATCATCAAATAATCACTATATTTCACTTTTTGACCATCAATCACCGCAACTGGCACAGGGATCACTTTTGTCAATCTATAAATCATATCTCCCGTATTTTGCACTTTATAAAGCATCGCCCAACCAGTAATACCAAGTCCAACCAACGCCAATGCTGCTACAACCACAGTTATCAGTACTAAATGATGTTTCGCATACTGCATTGGGTATTTAAATTTTTTACCCTTAGCCAGAACTTCCTCGCGCCGTTCGTCCAGTTTTTCCTTATCAGTTTTTTTCGCCTCTCGCGCCGCTGCACCTGGCAATTTCTTTTTAATTCTCTTACCTAAACTCATCTCCTGCTCTCCTTTTTAGCATTTTGCAATTTATTATGAATCTCTTCCGGATGCGGCACCATCGAAATCACCAAGTCTCCTACTCCTGTCTGAATTAAAATCGTTCCATATCCAAAAATCCCCGCCATTGCTCCCGGAACGCTCATCGATATACTCTGAATTTTATCTAACCCTAAATCCACCACGGTTTTTTTGAAAATCCCCCTCTGTACTACCTGGCGAATTCGTTGGTTTGTCACTATGTAATACGAAAAATACCAAAGCATATAGGTATATAACATTCCAATTATACCTAATACTACAAAACCCGTAAAAATCCAAAACATTCTCGAATCCCCCGGCCACATTATCATCGGTAACACCCCAAGCCCAACCATCATCAAACAAAATAGCAGCCCTTTCCGCGCTGTCATTATATGTCGTCTAAACACGAAAATTACTTCTTCTCCGTCTCTCTGGCCATCAAATTCTAAATCACTCATGCTAATTTCATTATAACACATGGTGACCTCGGTGCGAGTCGAACGCACAACCTTCTCCTTAGGACGGAGCTGCTCTATCCATTGAGCTACGAGGCCCCACGTCTATAATTATACCATATTAACGAGTATATTTCTCGTTGAGATCAGAGTAATCGTAAAGCTCGTCTTCACTAAACCAAATTGAAAGTTCTTTCTTTGCTTCCTCCGGAGTCGCCGAAGCGTGCACAAGGTTAGGCACACCCATCTTCTTTGCGTCAGAATAGCCGTAGCTCATGTGTGAGAAATCGCCACGAATCGTACCCATATCCGCCGCTTTTGGCTCAGTCGGACCCACGATTTTACGCACCAAAGGAATCGCCTCGACACCTTCAAGACACATCGCAATCACCGGTCCAGTCATCATATAAGCCACATTATAACGGAAGATATCCTCACCATGTCTTGTAATCATTTGTCCTACATCTTCATAATGCTTATAGTAAAGATCCTCACCTGGCATCACCATCTTCATTCCTACGATTTTCAAGCCTACACGCTCAAATCGATGGATAATTTCTCCAACAATTCCTCGTTGTACTGCATCTGGTTTTAAAACCACTAAACTTCTCTGAATTAAATCTTTCTCTTTTCCCATAAAACTCCTTTTTCAAAATTATATCATATAAACCTAGTGTTATAATAAAAATATGGAATTATACGTTAGTGACCTCATCCAAGAATTTCTCGAACACCTCGAGATCGAACTCGGACGCTCTCTTAACACGGTCAGAAACTACCGTCTCTATCTTGAAAAATTCTATGATCTAAGTAGTGAAGACTTAAAGCATGAGATGTTCCCTAAAGACATCACTCCCGAACTCATTCGCCGTTTCCGTTTAAAACTTAATCGTGTCGAGGACGAGCACGGTCATCGTCTCACCCCTACTACCCAAAGCTACTATCTAATTGCACTTCGCGGCTTTCTTAAATACCTCGCTAAACGCGGCATCGATTCTCTTGACCCTTCTCTCATCGAGCTCCCTAAAACCCATCGCCCACAAGTTAACTTCCTTCAGCTCGACGAAATTCAACGTTTATTAGATGCCATCGAAACTGACCCTAATACTGACGACGAAATCCGTCTTCGTGACCGCGCAATCATCGAACTGCTTTTTGCTGGTGGACTTCGTGTCTCCGAGCTTTGCTCTCTTAATCGTTCTAGTATTAACCTAGAGCGACGTGAATTTATCGTCCGCGGTAAAGGCAGCAAAGATCGCCCAATTTTTATTACAAAATCCGCTGCCGAAAAAATCGAAGATTATCTTCGTATTCGCCATGACGCACTTGCTCCACTTTTCCTAAATTACAGCCGCAACTCTGGCACCCCAGATACAACTGGAGACTTTCGCCGTCTTACCCCTCGCTCAATCCAACGCATTATCGAAAAGTACTCTCGTCTAGCCGGCATCACTAAACATGTTACGCCACACACCTTAAGGCACTCCTTCGCTACGGACCTCTTAATCAACGGTGCCGATATTCGTTCTGTTCAATCTCTTCTTGGACACTCCAACATTAGCACCACTCAAATCTACACGCATATCACTGACTCCCACCTACGCGAGGTTCATGAGCGATTCCACTCCGAGACCGAGGATTAACTCTTGCATCGCGAACGTCGCAATAAACGCTACTATCAAAAACGGGCCTAACGGTATCCGTGCTTTTCTCCCATGTTTGTATACTGCAAAAATCCCCATAATACTCGCCAGAAAATTCGCCAGAAATAGCACCACTAACGCCAAAAACCAGTTTCCAAGCACTAGAGCTATCGCTAAAGCCAATATCCAATCTCCCCCGCCAACCCATTTCTCATGTGAAAAGAAATATAGCAAATAATATATTCCTGCCAAAATCCCTATTGCACAAAATATATTCCAAAAATCCACTTCTTGCCCCCTACTTACGACCTGTATAACTACATATATCACCGCACAAATATTCGTCGCCACTAAAACACTCGTCGGCATCCTTCCCCACTTTGCGTCATACACCAAAACTATCCACATCAAAACCAACATCACTAAAATCAGCACCATCTCTACAATAGCCATCACCGAACTATACCCAAAATAATTTCCAATTAGCACAAAAGCAGCTCCAAGTCCTAGTTCGCTCAAAATCTCCGCCACCCCAATCTTCGCTCCGCATTTCCGACATCGCCCCCTAAGAAATACCCACGACAACACCGGTAAATTCTCATACCACTCTAATCTCTTCCCGCACGACATGCATACCGACCACTTTCCAAGCTCTTCCTTCCCCTCCTCCTTATATCTCATCCGCCAGGCTTGACAACACGCAAAACTACCAAAAACCGCCCCTAATACAAACATCGCTACTAAAAACACTATCTGCATACTCATTTCATTATATCAAAAACTCGAAAAAACCTTGCATTTTCCTTAAGTTTAATCTATCATAGTATAAAGCATTATCGTTATTTAATTAAAGTGAGGAAAAAATGCCTAAAAATTATCAAAAAACTAAATCCGGCTTTACCATCATCGAGGTCGTTTTGGTCTTGGCTATCGCCGGTCTTATCTTCTTAATGGTATTCTTGGCTCTCCCAGCTCTCCAGCGTTCTCAGAGAGACACTTCTCGCCGCGACGCACTTTCCGAGTTCGCCACCCAGATTACCAACTATCAATCTAATAACCGTGGCCGCCTTCCTGCTGCCACTGCCGCTGGCTGGGCTAGTTTCCTCACTAATTACATGAAACAAGCTGGCGAACAATTTGAAGAAGGCGAAGGCGAATTTGTCGACCCTGATGGCGTCAACTACGGTATTACTAATGCTTCTATCTGTACTCTTAACGGCAACGTCTGTAAGACTGGTGGTGGTAACTTCCTCTCTGCTGGTACCGTCGGCGGCACCCTCAATAATAGCAATAACGAATTTAACCATACCATCTACATCGTCTACGGCGCTAAGTGTGACGGTGAAGAAGTCGTCCCAGTTACCGGTAACGGCTCCCGCCAAGTTGCCTTCCTTTACAAGATGGAAGGTGGTGGTGTCTACTGTAACAGTAATAGCTAATCCAAGCGAACATGCAATAATAAATCCCCCGAAAGGGGGGTTTATTTATATATATACATGCCTATATCATATATCATATATTATGCACCATACACCATATGCACACAACTATACATAATCATACACGATTACGCATGCTATATATTATTATATATCTAAATGTTATTTACTAACGAATAGATTGGAAACAGAATTGCACCAATAATACCACCGGCCATACCCGCAAGCAGTACCATCATCAAAGGCTCAATCATCTGTGAAATTTTTGCTACCTGCTCGTCTACTTCGTCTTCATATACCTGTGCCGCCTTGCCCAACATTTCATCAATTTTACCAGATTCCTCACCAATCGATGTCATCTGTGGTACAAGCGGTAAAATATAGTCCGCCTCACGCAGTGCCTCAGATAGCGGCCGTCCGGCTCGTACTTTTTTCTCAGCCTTCTCTATTTCCTTTTGTAAGATAGTATTATCCATCGCCTCTGCTGAAATCTGCATCGAATCTAGCATCGATACTCCGGTAGACAACAAATTCTGCATCGTCCTAGCAAAGCGCCCCATATAAAGCCGCAAAAACAATCCCTTAAACAACGGTACGTGTAATTTCAAATTTGCAGCCATTTTTATACCAGTTTTAGTTTTCTTAAACATCATAAATAGCCAAACCAACACGCCAACCACTATCAGAAGCAACCACCACTGGTTAATCAGTACACTAGCTACCGCCACCATCACCGCCGTTAGTGATGGCAATTCCTCACCCAGACTATCATACAAATCCTTCACCTGCGGCACCACTTCTATCATCAAAAATACAATCACTGCCACAATCACCGCAAGTGTAATTAATGGATTGGTCAAGGCACTACGGATCTTCGACATCACTGCCTCATCTTTTTCCTGCTGCGTTGCCAAACGTTTCAGGGATACATCAAGTGTACCACTCATCTCGCCAGCCTGTAAAAGCGCTAGATATACTTTATCAAACACCTCTGGATGCTTCGAACACGCATCCGTCAAATTCTTACCAGATTCCACATCTGTCAAAACTTCCTCGATAACTTTTCTCATTCCCTTATTCTGTGTCTGTTCTAGTAAGGTTCTTAGAGATGCCGCAAGCGGTAAGCCAGCACCAATCAAAGTTGCAAACTGCCTCGTGAAGACAATTTTATCCTTCGTTGTTATCTGATTCGTTATCTTATCAAGTAATCCGCCTTCGCTCTCTTCCTCAATTGAAATCGGGGACAAGCCCTGATCAATCAGTAGTTTCCCTGCCGCCCGCTCGGACTCAGCTTGAATCACACCTTTTATAACTTTTTTCGCCTTTGGGTCAGTCGCCTTATAATTAAATCTTAACATTTTTACCCCCTAGCGAGTCTCTCGAACTCGGTTAAATCGACGGCGTAATCTCGCGCGTCATCATAAGTGATGATTCCGGACTGTACCATCTTCACTAAAGTCCGGTCCATCGTCTGCATCCCTTGTGATACGCCGGTCTGAATCGCCGTATCTAGCTGGTGTGATTTCCCTTCCCGAATCAAGGCCTTAATTGCCGGATTCGAGATCATTATTTCCGCTGCAGGCACACGTCCTCCGCCAATTGCTGGTATCAAACGCTGTGCACAAACCGCTTGCAACACACTCGAAAGTTGCAATCTCACCTGCGGTTGCTGATGAGCTGGAAATACATCTACAATGCGGTCCACAGACTGTGCCGCCGAATTAGTATGCAACGTAGCAAAAACCAAATGCCCAGTCTCTGCTACTGTAATCGCTGCCTGAATTGTCTCAAGATCACGCATCTCGCCAATCATCACTACGTCCGGATCTTCCCTCAGCGCAGACCTCAATGCTCTCGAGAATGAATATGTATCATAATGCACCTCACGCTGTACAACCACGGCCCGCTTCGATTTATACGTAAATTCAATCGGGTCCTCAATCGTTAAAATATGTACCGCTTTCTCGTTATTAATCTTCTCAAGCAGAGCCGCAAGCGTCGTCGATTTACCAGAGCCAGTCGGACCAGTCACCAACACTAATCCTCTCGGAAAATCTGTAAATTTTTCAACTACCGCAGGAAGTTTTAAATCTTCACAAGATAAAATCTCATCCGGCACTAGCCTCATAGCCGCCGCAAGATTACCTCTTTCTCGAAAAGCATTTACCCTAAATCTGCCCAAACCCCCAAAGTTAAAAGAGTAATCAAACTCTTTATCTTTCATCAAAATCTGCTGTTGCTCCGAATCCATCGTCGAAAAAATCATTCGCTCTGTGTCTTGCTCCGTCAAAACTGGAGTATTTGGAATCGGCCTAAGCGACCCGTCTATTCTCAAAATTGGTTGCAGCCCTACCTGCAAATGAAGATCAGAGGCCCCCGACCGCACACAAGTCTCTAGTAACTGTTCAATCCTTATTCCTTGTTGCCCACTTGTATCCATACTAAAATTATACCATAAGAATTATTATTTAAGCAAGGTCTGACGCCACCCTGTCTACTTCCTTCATCGTCGTAATACCGGATAGCGCCTTCAACATTCCGTCTTGACGCATCGTAATCGTCCCCTTCATCTTCGCAATTTTCATGATTTCCGCCGATGTAGCATGAGCATTAATCAACTTCTGAATATCTTCATCAATCGAAATTGTTTCATACAAACCAGCTCGCCCCTTGTAACCACCTGGAGTATCTTTATCGTCAATTCCCTTCACTAGTGTATAACCATTCTGACTCACTACCGGCAATCCAGGATAGCCCAAATCCTCAGATACCGCCGCTACCTGATCTGGCGACTGCGGCAAAATACTCGCCACTACCGAATTCATTTCCTGTGTCTCCATTTCATTAGAGATATAAGTCTCGCGTTTTTCTGCTACTCGCCTCACAAGTCGCTGACCAATTACAGTATTTAGTGTTGATGAAATCAAAAACGGCTCAATCCCCATATCAATCAAACGCGGCAAAATACCCGCCGCCGAGTTCGTGTGCAGTGTCGAGAAAACTAGGTGCCCAGTCAACGCCGCTTGCACCGCCAACTGCGCCGTCTCACCATCACGAATCTCCCCCACCATTACCACGTCTGGGTCCTGACGCAAAATCGAACGAAGACCAGATGCAAACGTCAATCCTGCATCCACATTCACTTGCGTCTGATTCACACCGTCCATCTTATACTCAACTGGATCTTCGAGCGTCACAATATTAATCTTTTCATCTTTGATACGCTTTACCAATGCATACAAAGTCGTTGACTTACCAGAACCAGTCGGACCGGAAGTTAGAATCATCCCATTTGGCTTTGCGATTCCCTCTTCAACCATTCTCAACGCATGCCCAGTCATGCCCATCTGCTCAATATCGAGCGTCGTTCCAGTCTTATCAAGTAAACGAATTACCACTTGCTCGCCCCACACAACCGGCGCAATTGCAATACGAAGGTCAACTTCCTTATCACCCACTAAAACCGTAAACTGACCATCCTGTGGCACGCGATGCTCATCGATCTTTAGGTTGGATAAAATTTTTATACGCGATATCAACGCCGGCTCAATCGACTTCGGCAGTTCCATCACTTGTCGCAAAACACCATCAATCCTACACCTGATAATCAACGAATTTTCCAGCGGTTCAATATGAATATCCGAAGCCTTCGATTTTACTGCATATTCAAGAATCGTCGTCAGCGCCTTTGAGATTGGCGAATCTTGCGCGATCGTCTTCACATTTGCCGAAGCCTTCGCCGCTTTTTCCTCTTCCGAAGCCTTCGCCGCCGCATTCACATCGGAAAAATCACCCTTATACTGCGACAAAGCCCAGCGTATCCCCTCCTCCGAGGACATCAGCGCCTTAATCGGCCTTCCAGTCAGAGTCGCTAAGTAATCCGTCGCCTGGATGTTCGAAACATCCATCATCGCCACATAAAGCATGCCATTCTTTTCACCAAGTGCTACCACCATCGAGCGTTCCGCTACATCTTGCGGCAAATTCAAAAGCACTTCCTGGTCCATCATCACATTCTTAAGATCCACATACCTTGCACCCATTACCACGGCCGTCGCATGCGTTATCATTTCATTTGAAGCTATTCCCTTTGACACTAAAAGTGCCATCACTGGCTTCTTTGTCTTCTCAGCTTCCGCTTCGACTTCTTTTACCGCCGCCGCATCCACCAAGCCTTCATCAATCAGAAGCTTGATTACTTTTTCTTGTGTATCACGAGTCAGTAGAGCCATTCCCAGTCTCCATATCTTCCGTCACCATCTCTGTTTCTTCCTCTACGACCTCATCTGTTGGCTCGTCTACATCGTCCGCCGTATCTACCGATTCCGCCCTACCACAAGCCACCAACTCCGCCTGCGAAAGTTTACCATCTTGATCTACATCTTCGCAGTCACCTACGTAAACCTCAATTGTCGGGTTAATTGCATCACTATTAAATACCTCTGGATCAGGTTCAGCTAGCCCCGGATCTGCCACTTCAATCGTTTTATAGCTTACATAGGCCTCGCTCGGATTCCCTAGAACAGCATTTACCACTAGCGACGACACGAAAACTCCAATCACCGACACAATTACTATTGTAATAAGATCAGATTTTTTCATTATTCTTTGCTCCCATTTTTAGCTGCTTTTTTCGCATTCTTCGAAGCATAAACAGTTTCTGTTTTTTCTTTCAGTCCAGACTCCTCCAAATAATACGCCGATGCTTGTGCTTGCAATGACAACTGATCCCCACTCCATTCAACCGAAGCTGCAGAAATATCAAAAGTCCGGATTGACCTCTCTATGTTAGCTAGCACTTTCATCGTCTGTGGCACGCTCGACTGTACTGCCAAACTTACCGGAATCAATTGTACCCCCTCATACGGCGAATCTTCGGAGCTTTCGTTCGGAGACAAAGCCTCCGGATCCCATCCTGAGACAATAAAAATCTGGTTCAAACTTGCAAGCAATGCCTCTACATTCTTCTGTGCAGGCAACGCATCCGGAATCACCCGAAGACTTGAACACATTTTTACCATACCTAGATAATATGCCTTCTTATCCTCATTCTCTTCCCTATCATAACGTGCTTTCCAGTTAATTCTCTTACCGTCCGACGAAGTACAATCGTCCTGACTCTCTCTTGCTACAGATTCAAGATCCGTATTCGACGCCATTGTTTCCATAATATTATAGCGCAAAGTACCAGAAAGCTGCTCCGAAGAAAGCGTATTCGGGTTACATTTCTTTAGCTCGTCTACAGTATAATGTTTACCCTTCGGCTTATTACAAACACCAATATTTGTAATCGTTTTCTCGTAACTCGACACCGCCTTATCTTTCGCAGCAATCACCTTCGAATTAAACGAAATATATTGTACAAAATGAATTACCAATACCAAACAAGCGCCTACTATTAGCGAAGTAATCAGCGTAATTATCAAAATCGCCTGCTGTGCCTTCGAAATCTTCAGTTTCTTCGACCCTGCGGAACCAGTATCTTTATTATTCTTCGGCATCTTCACCTCCTCCACCAGTTACGTTCTCCGTATTCGAAACACAAACCACATCGCTCGACTGACAATCTTCAGCTTTCTCTCCAAACATCCCCTCAATCTGTACATAAGAATCGGTCACATTCTGTCCGTTCGGACCAATCGCCATTACATGCTTATTCTCAAACTTCAACGGATCCTCATTCAGAGTCACCGAAGCTTCAAATCTTAGTACCAAATTATTGCTTGCATCCCTACCGTTAGAAGAGTTTGAGATATTCACATCACCATCCATCAGCATACACTCATTATTAGATGTCCAACGAATCGAATCGTCAAACTCCATTCCGCTGTAAGCTATACACTGACTTGCAAAATGCGGCACCCCTACGATTCCACCAGAAAGATCCATATATTCTTCCTTATACCAATCCGAAAACTTCGGCGTTCGATAAATCTTCATAATCTTCACATCGCGATAATCCACCCCCTGTGCTAACTCCTGGTCCACTACCCAACGTTCCTCATCCGAAAGCGAATTTCTCCATTCGTTATAGCTATCTAAAACCGACTGACGATCATTGCTATTTAACTCTTTCTCCGAATAACGTGTCAGTCCATTGACATCCAACCATTTGTCATACCAGTTCGGCGTTATCGAATCTGCATATTCATCATAAATTTCTTTAGTCCGCTCCAAAATCTCGTCGTCCGACATAGCCTCCCCAGCATCTTCCGCCGCCGCAGCAGCCGCATCCTCAATCTCGGTCGCAAGCTCTACTAAAGCCTTCTCACGTTCAGTCGCCGCTGCTTCACAACCGCTCTTTCCCATCATCCAATAGGCATAAATACTGTTCCCATCTACCAAAGTCTTCCCATCACTTCCAGACTCAACCATACACCTCGTCGGAATCTCATTATCTTCCGCATCTACGTAACGTCCGTAGTCATACTTCACTAACGCAACTGACTTCTTGAACGACTCCAGCACGCGATAGTCGATAAATGGCTCCACCCCAGCATCCGCCTGACCCGAAAAACTAATAATATTCTCCGACAAATCTACATTCATCTCTGAAATCGTAATTCGGTCCGGATCACTCGGAAGCAGCACATTCAAGAACGAAAACACTCGCGACAAAATTTTCCGGTTATTCTGAATCGAAGTAATATTCCCTAGCTGATCCTGAATCGTCAAATATTCTCCTAACCCATCAAAATCACTCAACTTTCCAGACATCATCTCAATCTTATTATCCTGATCACTCATTGTAATGTTTTGACCAGTCACTACGCTTCCAACAATCGCCACAATGCCAACCGATACCGCCACGACGATAATACAAATGAATAGCACTAAGTTTCGCATTTTTAGCGACTTTATCATCTCCGCCTTAACGCTTGGTACCAAATTAATCTCAAACGTACTCGCTGTACCACTAACCAGCTCTACTTCCTTACCCTTGCCAAATAAAGTCTTAATATCTAAATTTTTCAGTTTCTTCAGATCTAGCTTTTTCTTTGCTGGTGTTTGACCTGGAGTCCGCACTGGAGCTGGAACTTGAGCTTGACCCTGGACCTGAGCTTGAGCTTGAGCCTGATCCTGAACCGGAGCCTGAGGCGTCGAAACCTGATTCTGCTGTGTATTATTTTCCGCCATTAGTCATTATTCCTTTCCGCAAGCCCAATCGCTACTGAAAACTCGCTCGCCACATTCATCAACGCCTGCCGTTGCACCGGCGTCACTTGCACCAACTGCCACGGGTTCCCCTGCACCGTCTGAATCCCGGTCTTTGCTTCCATATATTCTGCAATAAACGGAATCATTCCCGCAAACCCAGACAACACCAACCCGATAATCGGCGCATTAATATATTTCGTCTGGAAAAACTTCACCGAATTCATCAACTCCTGCGCAAACGATTCCAAATTCATCTCCATCGCCTTGAAAACTTGTCCATCAATCTTATCCTGCGCCAGGCCATACTTCAAAATAAATCTCCTCGCCTGATCTTCACGCACATTCAAAGTTTGCGCTACCGACCTCACTAGCCCAGATAAACCACCAGGAATCGAACGCACCAACCTCGGCACCCCCTGATACATTACTACGATATCCGTCGAATTTTCACCCAAATCCACCATCATTCTTGCGTCTTTACTGCCTACCGGCACCAACGCTCTCGCCATCGCAATCGGCTCTGGCTCCTGCGCTACAATATTCAAGCCGAGACCTTCAATCATCTCCATCGTCCGTTCGGCATAGTCCTTCGCGGTTGAAGATAGAAGCACCTCTGCCTTAGCTGGATCGTTCGGACTCACGCCAAGAATCGTATAATCGAACTCTGCCTCTTCTACCGACATCGGAATGTATCGATCTACCTCATACTTAATCGTATTTTCTAGCTGCTTAGGAGAAGCATTCGGAACCTCAATAATCGAAGTAAAAGTTTTCTGCGCCGGCAACCCAATCGCAATATTCTTCGTCGTCACGCCAGCCTGTCGCACCGCACCAAGAATCTTCTCACCCAGTTTCCTTCTACCCAAGTCGCTAGTGTCCTGAGTAATTTTCGCATCCGTCGGTACGTAAGCATATTTTTGCAAAGTCCAACCATGTTGCGCATTACCAGAAAGCTGCACTAAACGTAGTGCATTTGTCCCAATGTCCATCGCGAAGAATTCGCCCACTCCGTGCAACAAACTCATACCTATATTATAAGCATAAATGGTTCAATAGTCAACAGATTTACGCCGTTTTTAACCAATAAAAACGTTCTAAGTTTCCATTTTTTCCAGCAAGTGTATTGTCCCGCTTTTTCACCACCAAAAAACCGTTCCGCTTTAGCCATTCCTCAAATCGCCGAATAATCTCTCTCCGCATTTTCTCATTCTTCACTACCCCTCTATTTAGTTGAAAATCCTGCGCCTCAAACTGTGGCTTCAGCATCACAAGATAGTCCGTATCTCTACGTGCTAGCTTTATTTTAGCATACATAAGCACTTTTGTCAAGCTAATAAACGACACATCAGCCAGAATCACATCCGGAGAAACCCCCGAAAACTCGAAAATATCCGTCTTCTCGTGCAACTCCACCCTTGAGTCAAACCTCAGAGGCGCCTTCATCTGCCTCGTCCCCTTCTCCACCGCAATCACCTTCAACGCCCCTCGACCCAAAGCATACTCTGTAAATCCCCCCGTCGACGATCCAATATCTAGCACCGTCTTTCCCCGAAAATCATAAGAAAAAGCCTGCACCGCCCCTGCAAGCTTATTCTCTGCTCTCGAAACCGGAACCTTATTTCTTTCGTTCACGATAATCGTAAGTCTCCGTATCGATAGAAACGATGTCACCCTCTTTAATAAATGCTGGCACTTTTACTACTACGCCAGTCTCAAGCGTGGCATCCTTCGTAATTGAAGTCGATGTATCCCCTTTTACTGCGTTTTCAGTATAGGTTACCTTCAACCAAATATTCTTCGGCAAGACTAAGTTAATAGCAGTTCCGTTATAGAATTGAATTTCCATTTCGTCGCCATCACGCATGAAATCAGCGGAATCACCGACCATATCAGCAGACAATTCGTACTGCTCAAACGTCGCTGGGTCCATGAAATAAAATTTCTCATCATCACGATATAGGTACTGAACCTTTTTCGTCGTTACCTCAGCTGGCTCAATTTTCTCCTGGCCCTTGAAAGTCTTCGGAAGAAGAGCCCCAGTAATCAAGTTCTTTACTTTCACGTTTACAATCGAACCACCTCGGCCCATCACTTTTTGAGAATACTCAACCACTTTGTACGGCTGACTGTCTAAAGTAATCAGTACATTCTTCTTTAAATCTGTTGGTCCGTACATCTTAGTTCTCCGCCACGAATGGGAGTAATGCTAGATGTCGTGCACGCTTCACTGCCACTGAAAGCTGGCGCTGTTGCTTAGTCGAAAGACCAGTCTTTGCAATCGGGTCAATTCGTCCATATGGATCGAGAAAACGTTGTAAAGTTTTCACATCTTTATAGTCAAAATACAAATTTGGATCATTTTTAATTCTGCGCATATTCCTTTCCTTTCTTCCTTATTAGAATGGTACTTCACTTAAATCAATTGCATCGTCCGTTGGCACATCATCTGGGACCACATCGGCTGCTACTCCCGACATCGTCGAATCAGAAGCACCTGCCGCGCCACGTTCACCGATAAAGTTGCAGTCATCGACCACTACTTCCACGCGTGAACGCTTCTGTCCAGTACTTTTATCATCCCAACTTCTCTGTTCCAATCGACCAGAAACTAGGATGCCGTCGCCTTTCTTCTTATACTGACTAATCGTTTCGCCAAGCTTCCCCCAAGCCGAACAGTCAATAAACGATACTGATTCCTGATTATTACCGCTAGCATCTCTATAATTTCGATTCACTGCGATAGAAAAAGAGCAAACATTCGCACCACCAGGAGTGGTTCGAAGTTCAGGGTCACGAGTTAGGTTACCTGCAATAATTGCCTTAGAAAAACCGCGCACCTTATTTTTCCTCCTCTTCGCTTGCTTCCTTTTCGTCATCGATACCAGCCGCCTTACGCTTAGCTGCCATCTTCTCTTTACGCTCATCCTTAGAAACGAGCAAGTGGCGGATTACCTCATCCGCAATCGAAAGCGAGCGTTCCAACTTTTCTGGTGCATCGCTAGGAAGCTCCAAATCATATGCGTAGTAGACTGCAAACTCTTGCTTTGCAATCTTATAAGCCATGCGCTTCTTGCCTTCGTTCGTTTCTTTAATAATCTTGCCACCGACAGACTCAATCAGGCTGCTGATCTTATCTAGCGCTGGTTGCAGATTCATCTCAAGATCTGGATGAATCATTACAGTAAGTTCGTACTGTTTCATCTTATTTTTACTCCTTTGGTTAAAGCAGACGCGGCTACACCCGTCTACTGAGTATAATTTAATATCCCTACCATTATACCCTAGTTTTGCGTTTTCTGCAAGTCCTTTCCCTGTTTTCCGCCAACTTTTCAGAAAAACGACCGCATCGTGCAACCTGCCCGCCCTAACCAATTAAATTAATATTATCCCACATACGCTTAAAGTTTCGTGTCTAACATTTCAGTCAGCATACCCCACCGTCCGCCACTATATACCAAAAAAGAAAAAATTTACAAGCACTACCAATAAGATTTTATTTTAAAATGGTAGTGCTTGTAAAAATTTCAAAATTTGCTATATACTGGGCACGTGGTCGGATTTTGACCAAAAACCGTCTACGTCGCGAAGTTATTTAAATCGGACTAGCTAAGTTTCATCGTTGAAATCCCTCCACTCACCTCTCAAAAACAATTTTTATAAACCCTGAACAAAAGTTTTATCGTCGACTAACTTCTGTTCGCGTTGGGCTCGCACCTTATAAATCATAATTCCATTGTTTTTGAGTGCTCGAAAAACCGGGCAGCAGACTAAGGTCTGTGCATATTCCTATTCTGCGGAGCCAGCCGCGTGCTCGTCAAATTCTTCTAGCGAAGAAATCAAAACCTCGCGCGGCTTGTTTCCGTTCTTCGGGCCAATTACTCCGATGTCGAAAAGCCACATCGCGAGACCAGATACAAACCCATGTCCCTTAGAAAGCTGCGTCTGTAGCGCCGAAGTCGAGAACGCACCATTCGCAATCGAAATTTCCACGGCTTTTCGCACATACGGATCTTGCGGATTGAACTTCCGTCCCAATCCTCCAATCGCGTTGCCATCCACCGCGCCATCGCCAAACGAACCCACCATCTGCGACACCACATCGTCGTTATATTCTGGTGCCCGCTGTTCTTTCAAAAATTCCACAATCTTCTCTTCTTCTTCGTCTGACACCCAGGCGCCCTGTACCCGCCGCGGCTTCCCCATCATGTCAGTAGTCAGCATCAACATATCACCCGCTCCGAGTAGCTTCTCCGCGCCCGCCATACCGAGCATCACATTGGACTCGGTAAAGTTCTGCACCGCAAACGCAAGACGTGCTGGCACATTCGCCTTAATCAAACCTGTTACAACTTTCACGACCGGGTTCTGTGTCGCAAGCACCAGATGGATACCCGCAGCTCGCCCCTTCTGCGCAATTCGCACAATCGGCGGTTCAAGTTCCTTCCCTGCAGCCATCATGATATCACTCATCTCGTCCACAATCACTACAATGTACGGCATCTTACCGCCCTTATCTTCCTCAGACGATCCACCCTGCTCCACTTTCTTATTGTAGTCAATAATCGTCTTCACATGCTCTTCGCGCATCAAACTATACCGCCGCTCCATCTCATTCACCGCCCACTTCATCGCCGACACCGCCTTATCACTCTCGGTAATAATCGGGGTTAAAAGATGCGGGATATCATCATAAAGCGACATCTCTACCTGCTTTGGATCAATCAGAATCAGCTTCAAATCACTCGGCGCATTCCGGTATAGCAGCGATGTAATTAATGTGTTCATCATCACCGACTTACCTGAACCAGTAGTACCACCAATCAGAAGGTGTGGCATTTTCGCGAGATTCGCCGTCACAACCTTACCAGAAATATCCTTCCCTACTGCAAATAGCAATCGATCCTCCGACTTCTTCCACTCGTCGCTCTCCAAAATCGAACGCAGCCTCACCTGACCCGCCTTCACATTCGGAATCTCTACGCCGACCAATTTCTTACCCGGAATCGGCGCTTCAATACGCACACTCTCTACGGCAAGATTTAATGCCAACTCTTTGTCATGTCCCAAAATCTTCGACAAGCTCATACCTGCTGGCGGCTTCATCGTATACTGAGTCACCTTCGGACCGACATTCGCCCCATCCATCTCTACATCAATCCCAAACTGTTTAAACGTAGACTGAATAATATACGCATTTTGTTGTGTGTTGCCATAATCCGGCGGTAACTCCTTCTTCTCCAAAAGATCAGTCGGCGGCATCTTCCAATCTGGATCATTCACCGATACTAGCGCCTTCGGCGGCTCATTCGACGGGGCCACCGGCTTCTTTTCCGGAGTTCGAATCTTAAACGCCGGCTGCTTTTTGATGTCCTCTGCTGCTACACCCCCAACTTTCACCTTCAAGCCACCCATAGGCTCCTTACTCTCCGCCTCGCGCGCAACTTTCGCATTCTTTGCGTCTTCCGCCTTCTTCGTCGTCTTAAACATCGCAAATAACCTCTTAAAGACCGCGGCTGGACTCATCTGCAAAATAAATACCGCTGTAATAAACATCAAGACTATATATATAAACGCCGCCACCCCCGGTTCCAAAATCTCCGTCACAAATCCGTTCAGCCATTCACCAAGCATCCCGCCCGTCGGATTTTTCTGTCCAATCGTCGGCACACCTGCCATCCCCGCAGCCCACACAACCATCAAAATCGCCGCCATCCACATCACGGCCGGCAAACGGTTATTATCGCTCCGAAAAATCATCACCGCAAGATAAACTAGCAATACTGGTACAAGATACGCTGCGTACCCAATCAAATCCATCGCCGTCTTATGAATCGTGTTCAAAGCACTTCCCCCACTCCCGAACCACGTCATTACCAACATCACAGCGACCGCTATCATCACCACTGCACCAACTTGTCGCCAAAAACCTCCCGGCAACTCATGCTGCGGTGCTGCATCTCGCGTCGTTCGCTTTGAACTTTTTCTTCGTGTCGATTTTCTTTTTTTTGCCATTATCTTCTTTCGCCCCCACCAGGCTTTTAACCTCACTTATTTTCCTCATTTTATACCATAACCGCGAAAAAATCAACCCAACGATTGCCTCATGGCTACTTACGCCGAAATTCACCACTGCGAGCCTCTTTTCACTTTCGATAAGAAGCTCGCAACTCAACTTCCTTCCGCTAAGCTTCTTTAATTCTGATCGACGCCTTTCATCGAAAGCGAAAGCTTTCCTCGATCATCAATCGCCACTAGCTTTACGCGCACCTCTTGACCAACCGAAAGAACGTCACTAACTTTTTCAACACGCTTATCGGCAATCTGCGAAACATGCAACATTCCGTCAATTCCTGGCATAATATTCACGAACGCACCGAAATCTTTAATCGACACCACCTTACCGGTGTAAATCTTCCCTACTTCCGGCTCTTCGGTCAGGCTCTTAACCCACTCAACCGCCTTCGCAATTCCTTCTGAGTTATTCCCCGCAATCGTCACCAGCCCATCATCCGAAATATCTACCTGTGCACCTGTCTCGGTCGTAATTTTGTTAATTGTCTCACCACCTTTACCAATCACTGCGCCAATTTTATCCGGATTAATCTTCAATTTCTCAATCTGCGGTGCAAGCGAAGAAATCTTGTCGCGTGGTCCAGAAATCACCGACAACATATGGTCAAGAATAAACATCCGACCTTCGTGCGACTGCTTAATCGCCTTCTCGAGCACATCTACTGGCAGACCGTGCACTTTCATATCCATCTGCAAAGCCGTTACGCCTTCAGTCGTACCGGTCACCTTAAAGTCCATGTCGCCAGCAAAATCTTCCGCATCCATCAAATCAGTCAATGTATAAGCCTTATCGACATCTGCCGCGGTAATCTCTGTACCTTTTGGTACATCCATCATTAGCCCCATCGCTACGCCAGAAACTGGACGCTTCAAAGGCACACCCGCATCCATCAGCGCGAGACATGAAGAACAAGTCGCCGCCATCGAAGTCGAACCATTCTGCGACATAATCTCAGTCACCGAACGAATCGCATATGGAAAATCTTCTTCCGAAGGTAGCACTGCCGAAAGAGCCCTCTCCGCAAGGTAGCCATGTCCCACCTCGCGACGTCCTGGCGAACCAAGACGACCAGTCTCGCCAACCGTATAAGACGGCGCATTATAGAAGTGCATGTAACGACGCGTTCCATCCTCTACTTCCATCGTGTCAATTAACTGTGAGAACGAAAGTGGTGCGAGCGTCACGATATTCATCGCCTGTGTCACGCCGCGCGTAAATAGTGACGAGCCGTGAGTTCGTGGTAAAATCGAAACCTGTGACGAAAGTGGCCTCACCTCAGTTAACTTACGTCCATCTGGACGCACCCCATCTTCCACAATCGAACGGCGCACTTCCTTGTGCAGCGACAATGTAAATGCCTCGTCATATTCGGCTTTCAAACGCTCATCATAGTCCGCAACCTTCTCCTCTAGAGTCTCCCCCTCACCGAGTTCTTCAGCAAACTCCTTGTCCATCTCAGCCATCATTTCTTCACAGATTTTCGCCCGCTCCATCACGTTTCCACGCACATTTTCACCATGCCTCCCGAAATGAACCGAGGTCCAAGCATCCACTTTCTCCTGAATCGACTCGTCCGGTAATACCAACTCATATTCCTGCTCCACCGGCTTCACGACTTCCCTCAGCTGTTCTTGTAATTCTAATGCCGGCTTCGTGTTCTCTACTGCCCAACGCATCGCCTCAATAATCACTTCTTCCGGCACTTCTTTCGCTCCCGCCTCAACCATCATCACTTTACCATCACGGCACGCGACTACTAAATCAAGGTCCGAAGCTTCCCGCTCCTCAGCGGTCAAGAAAGCCTTAAATTCCCCGTTCACACGTCCAATCCGTACCCCCGCGACTGGCCCATCAAACGGCACGCCCGCGTTCATCAAAGCCGCCGAAGCCGCCACCATCGCCACACAGTCTGGACGGAAGTTAGGGTCCATCGAAAGTACTGTCGTCACGACCTGTACTTCCTGGCGATAACCCTTCGGGAACAACGGACGAATCGGTCGATCAATCAAGCGCCCCACGAGTACTGCATTATCCGAAGGTTTCCCCTCACGCTTAATAAACCGCGAACCCGGAATCCGTCCCGCCGCATAAAATTTTTCTTCATAGTCGATCGAAAGCGGGAAGAAATCTTGCACTACTGGCTTATTCCCGACCACCACCGAGCCAAGCACCACAGTATCACCGTAACGCACGAGCACCGAAGAAGTCGTCCGGAAACCAACTCGGTTCACCTCTAGTGATAGCTCACGTCCACACCACTCTGTTGCCACACTAGTTGTTTTCTTCCCCATCGGGTTAATAATTTCCATGAAAAATACCTTTCCGGGAAAACTTCAGGTATCTGTTCTCAACCCCGGTTAAGCACACATATCTGCCGTCTTCCCTGTTATTTGTGTTATATTCATTATAACAAATATTGACTTTTTCGTCAAAGTATGCTATAATAGACAAGATGAGCATATCGCTCATGGTTTCCTGTTGTCCGAACATATATAGGAGGTGGAATATATGGACATGGAAAAATTAAGAGAAGAGTATGAGGAATACGCAAAAGAGTGCAGCTTCGCACTGCGCCTGATGAAAGCACAGCTTGAGAATCTGCAGGAACAGATCAACGTAGAAGAAGAGCTATACGATCCTTTCGAATCTATGAAAGGCCGTATTAAAACTTTCGACAGCGTTGTCAAAAAATGCGAAACTCGAGGCTACGAACTGAGTATCGACTCTATCAAAGAGAATGTTAAAGACGTCGCCGGCATCAGGATTATCACTCCATTCGTCGACAACATCTATGACATCGCCGAAGAGATTAGTAAACAGCGCGATTTCAACATCGCCAGCACTAAGGACTACGTCGCAAGACCAAAATCAAACGGCTATCAGAGCCTGCATCTTACGGCCCTGATCATAATCTACGCTGGCAAGTCCAAACTTATTCCGGTAGAAATCCAAATTCGCACTGGCGCCATGAATCTCTGGGCAAAGCGCGAACACCTTCTGCAATACAAGGGTAGCTCACAAACACCCGAAATGCAGGACATGTTCAAAGAGGCTGCCGATTTCCTTATCGAATTCGACAAGAAAATCATGGAACTCCGCGACGAAACGTCAAAAATTGAAGATACTCCTACTCTTAGCACCTTAAAAAGCCCCTCGTAAAAGGGGCTTTTTCATGCGACCAAGCCGAGACACGATCTACGACCGAGCCGATGTCGAAGGACTTACTTACGAAGACCACACTTCGCGACAGTATCTTTGTACTTCTCAAAATCTGTACGCTCGAGGTACTTCAAAAGACGTTTGCGCTTCCCTACCATCTGCATCAAACCGCGACGAGCCATAAAGTCATGCTTATTCTGCTTGACATGCTCCGTCACTTCCTTGATACGTTCGGTGAGAATCGCAACCTGGACCTCTGGAGATCCAACATCGTTTTTGCTACGCGCAAGCTTAGCAATCGCCTTCTGCTTATTCTCTTTAGTAATCATGTGCCTGATTATATCACAAGAGGTCAAAAACTACAACCCCCTAAGCCGCCGCCTTCACAAACTCATCTAGCTCGGCCTGTTTCAATTTTAAATCACTTTTTTCCTGCTCTAACCTCCGCTCCGTCCAGGCCATTCTCTCTTTCGCCTCGTGAATTTTCATTCTATTCATCAGCCGTTTAAACGGACCGCCCTTCCGCGCTTCAGTATACTGACGCCTTACTTCAGCTAGTAATCTCTGGTCCTTATCTACCCGTTTTGCCAACCCCTCCACCGCAAAACCAGTTTCTTTCATTTTGTACGCCGGATTCTCACGAAAATCTTTAATTCGTGCAATTTCCTCTTCAACGTCCCGCAAAGCCTCTTCGTCATCCTTAAACTCAGCCAGCTCACCCTCAAGCTCTGTCAACCTCGCATTCGCCAACATATTTGCCGCCTGAAAATCATCTACCGTCTTTGCCTCATGTACCTGGTTCATAAAGCTCCAGGTCGCCTTCTCTCTCGGCACCGCCGCCAGTTTGTCCCCCTTAACCGGATAAGTTATCTTATCTTTACTGATTTCAGATTTCTGGTCAAAATCAAACAATTCAATCTTTGGCTTCTGCCATTCTGGGTCCGCCATCACATCTTCGAGCTCTACCAAAGCCTCTGTGGCCTTCCCTATCGATTTCTTCTCTGCCAGCTTTTCCGCATCATTCTTCTCTTCTTTCTCAGTATTCTTCTTTTCTTCCGGAAGCTTCCCAAAATTCCGCTCCCTTCGCGCAATAATCTCGTCAGGCGTCAGCTCCCTTACCGCCTTCAACGCATCCCACTTCGTTTCTTTACTGCCACCCTGTATTTTTTCCGCAACCTTGTTATCCATAAGCTCATTATAACACATGCTATAATGTATACATGGAAATTCCCAAAATTACCCCAGATTCAGATTTTACCGATGGTATGATTCTTATCGATAAGCCAGAGAACATGACTTCTTTCGGCGTTGTCGCTCGCATCCGTCGAGTCCTCAGTCAAAAAGCCGGCAAAAAAGTTAAAGTTGGTCATACTGGTACATTAGATCCCTTCGCTACCGGCCTCTTGATCCTCATGTGTGGCAAATGTACAAAATACTGCCAAGATTTCCTAAAACACGACAAGATCTACGATGCTACGCTCTATCTTGGCAAAATTTCAACCACCGGCGACCCAGAAGGTGAAATCAATAATTACAGCGACAAAATCCCCGAAAACATAAATTTAAAATCTTTTGAAGGCGAGCAATACCAAACCCCACCAGCTTTCTCCGCGATTAAGGTAAACGGCCAGCGTGCCTATGATCTCGCCAGAAAAGGCCAAGAGGTCAAACTTGAACCTCGCAAAATCACCGTTTACGCTATCAAGCTCCTAGATTACTCTTACCCAACCCTCAAAATCCGTTGCCACGTATCAAGTGGTACCTATATCCGCACCCTCGCCGAAGACATCGGCAAATCTCTAGGCACCGGCGCCTATCTCACTGCTCTTCGTCGACTCAAAATCGGCGATTACGACGTCAAAAACGCGTTCTCTTTATCCGACTTCAATATTGAAGACTAACTACATTCCTGGAATCTTGAACGCACCAGGATCATTCGCCTGCTCAAGCTGTGAAACTGTCTGTTCTGGTTGCACCGTGGTAGCCGATTGTATAGTCGCAGGCATTTCTGGTGTCTGGGTCGGTATCTGCATCTGCGCTACACCTGACATCTCTGGAGCAGTTGGCACGCTCGGCATCGGTGGAACCGGCGGAGGTGGCAGCTGCACATCAGGTTGCGGCAACGGCATCTCAACTGGCTGCACTGGCTCAACCGGCTGCATTGGCTGCACCGGCTGTACCGGTTGCATCATATTCACTGATGCCACCCCTGGCTGTGTCGTCAAAAATTCATTCCCCATTGTTGGCGCCTCTACTGGTGTCGTGGCTGTATGTGGCACATAATCCATCTCCGGAATATGGTTTAGCTCTGGTCCAGTTGGTGCCATCGGCGCCGCTTGCGCTGCTGGATTTGGCAATGGCTCCGCCAAAGCTTCCTCCATCATCTGCCCATAATCTTTCGGCATTTCATAGGCCGGCTCTGGTTGAACCGGTTCCGGAGCTGGTTCTGACGGAGTCGGCTCCGACGTCTGCTGTAATTCCGCCATTACATCCGCCTGCGGTTGAGAAATCATTTGATCAAGCTGCTGTTCAGCCGAAATATCGTTATCAATATTTAGTTCACCACCCTGTTCCTCTTCAGGCTCATCTTTGCTAATCGTCAACCCACCTTCAGACAAAGCACCCTCCAAATTCGAAGAAATCAACTGCTGATTCGCCCCCGCCTGCATCAATTTCGCTGCCACATCCATCGTCTTCGGCGTAGTTTTCTCATTCAAAAATCGCGAAGTATTAGCCACGATACCAGTCAAAAGCGCTGTTGCCACCGTCTTCGTCATCTTCACCTTATCACGTAGCACAAACGCCAAATTTGCAACCATCTCAGAAACCGAAGATGTCGAAGGGTCAGCCCACTGAACCTCCCCAAACTTCCCTGGAATGCCATCAGTTATATTGATTGAACCAGAATCGTGCAAAATCTTTCCGTGATCATAAAGCGCAGCATCCAAATCATCTGCCTCTGGTACACCAAGCGTAATTACGAGATCAATATTAAAATCTCCATGCGAAAACTCGAAGTCATTCTCATCTATTGTCGTTCTATAAGGCGTAATAAATATTTTCACATAATCACCATCAATCTTATAACGTAAATGGTCAGCCTTATCCTTATTGAGTGCAATGATGAAATCTTGCAAACTATTCGTATCTGTCTCAAAAATCTTATCTGGCTCTAAGAATTGCAATGACTCCGGCACCTCTCCCGAATAAATCGCTGTCGCATGCTTCCCCATTCCATCTAGCATCGCTGTAAGACCTAACGCCGCCGAAAGCTCATCCATCGTAGGCTCTTTTGAAACTGCCACCAAAATACTACTAGCATCTTCTATCTTACTAACTACTGCGTTGATTGGGTCATTCGTATTTTTCTGCATTTTTATTTTCGCCTATTTCTGAGCTCATTTTAACATAACTATCATACAAAATCAACATTTTTCCCCACTTTTTTACCTTTTTTCAACTTTCCCCTCAAAACTCCTTTACAAAACCGCCTAATAGGTATATAATTATACGAAAGTTAATATAATTTAATCTGATAGGAAAATCAATGCCGATTATTAAATCCGCGAAAAAAGCCGCTCGCCAGAGTGTCAAACGCACTGAGCATAATAAAGAAATCAAGAAAGCTATCAAAGCCGCTCTCAAGACCTTCAAAGCTAATCCTACCGCTGAAAATATGCGTAAGATTCAGTCTGAATATGATAAAGCTGCCAAAAAAGGCCTTATCAAGAAGAATACCGCTTCTCGTCGCAAAGCTAATCTCGTAAAAATCGCTAAAGCTGCTAACGCTAAACCAGCCTCAAAAAAAGCTGCTCCTAAAAAAGCTACAACGAAGAAAGCCGCAGCAAAAACGACGAAATAAGCGTCCACGGCTCAATATTTACAGATTTCATCTGCATATCTAATCTAGAAAGTTCGACAAGAACTCTCTTTTCTTTCTCCCCTGCCAGCATCCCATATTTTCGTATCGCCTGACTAGCCATTAGCCCAAAAAACATATATGGATCATTCTCGCCTTTTATTTCATTCAGCATTTGAACCGCCCTTTGGCCGTCCCGATATGCAATATCCATAATGTCGAATACCTTCCGTGAATCGACAGGTTTCGTTTTATCAAATTTCTTTTCTGTTACATTTTTTAATTTTATGAATCTCTTATAAGATGCCCTCTGCGTTGTATAACTTTCCCAAATCACTACCGTATGCTGCGTATCAGCATATTCTTCCATTTTTTCGTAAAAATCTATTCTTGCCTTTCCATCATCCTCACCCTTCTTCGGCGCCGGCGTTAAATCTTTTATCAAAATCCGCCGCTTCTCGCCGAACAAAGATGTACCATGAAAAATATTCATCAACTCCTGAACACCTAAATTTTCCCCCTCAAAAACTTCGTAACTATCACCCAAAATTTTTTCAATTTCCGCCGCTATCTTTGCTCGATCCGAACCTTTGAATATACATATCATTAGTATTCCTCCTTCTGACATACCGGACAAAAATGCGTACCACGCCCTCCAACTTTAATCTTCAAAATCTCCGCCCCACATCTCGGACACTCTTTCCCTTCTCTCCGAAAAACTTGCGCAAACTTCTCCAAATAATCTCCCTTAGTTCCATCCGCGCGCACATAAGTTGCCATTGTGGAACCACCAGATTCAATTGACGCAGTCATCACTTCACACGCCCCCTTCAATAGCTCCGCCACCTCGCTAGAACTTAAACTTCCAGCTCTCCGTTCCGGATGGATTTTTGCAAAAAACAAAGCCTCATCTGCATAAATATTCCCAATTCCCGCGACCACCTTCTGATCTAAAATTACTGATTTAATCGGTGAATTCTTCCGTCTCTTTAGCTTTGCTTGTAATTCTTCTGCCTTCATATCCCATGGTTCAGGCGCTAAACTCGCAATAAATTTGTCCTGTTCCACCTCGTCCGTCGGAATTAATTTTACAAAGCCAAACTTCCTTTGATCATTAAAGTACAGCACTCCATCTTCCATTTCAAATTCAACTCTCGTTTGCTTATTCGGTAACTCCGATACAAAATTTTCACTTGGATGACCAGCCGCATATCTCTCCTTCCCATCCCAAATCAACTGCCCCGTCATCCTTAAATGTATCATCATTGTAGTTCCATTCGAAAGGTCGACCAGCAGCGCTTTTCCCCTCCTCCGAAAAGCAATAATTTCTGTCCCATTCACCAACTCAATCGGTCCAATAAAAGATTTCTCGCAGTAAACTTTCACCTGTCTAATTTTTTTATCCAAACAAAATCCAGTTAGCCCACGCCGAATTGTTTCCACTTCAGGTAACTCTGGCATATCCCTATTATAACTCGTCTTCTTCGTTTAAATTATAAAAGTCGTCCAAATACTCTAACCGCCCAGTAACGTATTTCCTAAGCGTATCGAAATTCTTATTGTCTTTGGTTATTTCTGTATCCCATCTCGTCGCATCCCGCACAAACGCCCCCGAACCGTAAATTTGTTTTTCGTATTTATCAAATCTTTCTTCCATCGCTTCGTCTGACCATTCTTTCATTCTCAAATCACGATAACGTTTCCCCATATCGACTAGCGACGATCCTAGTTCTGCCAATCTAGCGACTGGAGAAATTTTCAGATCCACATTTGTTTCTCTATCCACGTCACCTTCAACAAACCCTCGCCCCAAACTTACATCCAAATCCCACGGAGTATACAATGCCACATACTCATCATTATTCTTTTTAAACGTTAAGAAAAAGTTTTTATCATACATACCATCCACCTGATCAATTGCCTGTACTAAGTTTATAAACAAATGGTAGTCTATCGTAGTTTTCAAATCACTGATCGCCCTAAGTTTATTCTCATCTCGGCTCGTAGTGATCGTTTTATAAAAATTATCCAGTACTTTCCACGCCTCATTTTCATGCTTCGTCTCCGAAACTAGCGAAAAACCATCCGTCGCCAAGGTCTCATTCCATTTATCTGGATTATTTATATGTCCAGCTCCCCAATCAGATTTTCTAAACATATATTCCGTATACTCGCCATTTTCATCCGTAGCAAGCTCCATCATTTTTTCATCTGGTCGATAACCCAAAGCGTACAGCCCCTCATATTCGCCATTTACAATCAACTCTACATATTTATATTCGTATCCATTGTGCACGCCTAGCGAATTATTTTCCGCGCTAGCCTCATCCCAAAGATTCGAGCTAAATACATTATTCACCGTATCTATCGCCGAATACAACACCCAATCATCATCCTGTCTCATACCGAGTAGCGACAGAAAATTCTTACGTTTATTCCTACCGAGAGACTCCATCGTTAAGCTCACTTTTAGGCTTGGCTTATCCGCTTTCAGGGAAACTCCACCTCGCTTATGTACCGCCATGTCCGAAATCGTCACACGCTGTTTAGCCCCACTCCTATTATCGAAAACCTTCATTTGTCCAGTTTGTTCACTCGTCAGTGTCAACTCTCCATCGTAGTCCAAATTAACTATCGGTAGCGTCGTCACTGCAAGATCATATACCCTATAAGCATCGTCAGTATATGCCATCAACTTTCGCACTTCACTCTTCTCAACCATCTCTTCTGACAATTCTTCCGACAAGACTACCACTTTCGTCGCCACACCCTTCATTCTAATTATCGGATCATACGCAGTTGAACTTCCGTCAACTATAGAATAAAGCCATCGATTTTCCGATTTATCATAGGCCAAATTTTGCCCATCAAAATTCAAACTAGAAACCAAATCCTCATCAGTCTCTTCCCTCTCCGTCATAATTTCTGTCCACTCGCTCTGAGAAACCACTAAACCATGAAAACTTATTCCAGTCCCCACTATCACCTCCAAAAGCAGCAAAAGCAACACGGTAACCGCTATTACTGCCCCCCATGCTATTTTTCTAGATAATGTCGTCCGCGTCATATTCAATAATCGAGAATTTATCTACGTCCTTTGAAGCCTTTAATATATCAACCAAAGCCTGCGGATTACGAACTTTAATCTCTACCGCGTAATCCATCCCCTTCGCAGTATAATTACGACTTTTAATTCTGTAATTTTTAGTATTTTTGTCTAACATTTTTTTCAGTGTATCTTCTTTCGCATTCCGCGTATGTGCCACCAAAATATACGGACGCTTACCAATTGCCACTTTATCGAAAATAATCAGAGCAATCGTTACTACAATCGAAGTTAACACGGCAACTTCATACAGCTGACATCCACAACAAATTCCGATATGCACTGACCACAATAGATATAGCATATCTACTGGATCCTTCACCGCCGTCCGGAAGCGAATAATCGCTAATGCACCAATTGTACCAAGAGTAATCACGATATTCGATTGCAGACATAAAATAATCGTCGCTATAAAGAATGGCAACACAGAAATCGCAATATTGAACGATTTATTATAAAATTCACGATGAGAAACTAGCCGATAAATTAAAAATACATAGAGTGCTAGGACTGCCGTCATCAAAAGCACGGTCAAAATTATCGTCTGCGTCACTACGCCATCACTATATGAATTTTTTATATTATCCAATATCCCCGTTATTCCATTCATCTTAGAACCTCCTCTAATTTTTTCCTTCCTAATCCATATTTTGAAAACGATGTCTGTGCTAACCTACTTGCTGTGACGATATTTCTCACGTAACCCGGTAAAACTTCGTCAAATTTTACCTCCAAAACATGTCGCTTCTTTTCTTGTAACGGAAAACACTGATATCCGCCAATCAAAAACTTTTCAAAATCATATCCAGCCGAAATATTCATATCTAATGTCACTCTAATATTTAAAACTGGCTCCGTAAAAGCCACCCGTTCATAATCAATAATCACTTTTGGTTCATACTTTTTCAGCATTATCTCGGCGCAAAATCTCTTCAATAATTTTTCCTTCGTCTTCCACATCACGCTCGCCACATCGCCCCTAATCAAACTCATGCATTCTTTCTCTGTTAGAGCGCACATTTCCTTATGTGTCCGCCCTTCTTGCTTTTGCTTCCACTCCAAATGAATGTATTTAGACGGCCCACCATCATAATATCTAATTCGCCATTTAAAACGATTGCTTACCCCAGCCTCATTGTCTCTCATACATCGGTCTTTGTAATCATCAAAATATAAGCTCCGAATCAAATATTTTCCATTCTCCCCAGCGTGTTCATCAATTGCCAAAATCGCACCCAATCTTTCATAAAGCAATTTCAGTTCGTCTTCTGCACAGACAAACTTCCATTCATTCCGAAACTTTTTCCTCGCCATTTCCCCCATTATACCATAGGCGACCTTAATAATCTATAGCTCCCCCAGGTTTTCACCAGTTGTCACTTCTACCGCCAACTTAATATTTAGCTCCGGCGCAACTTTTTCCATAATATCCTGCAAGATTCTCGCAATCGTCGAAGCATCTACCTCATCGCACTCCACTACTAACGAGTCATGAATCTGTAATACCAAGTTTGCGTTTTCCGGCAAAGCCTTATCTACCTCTATCATTGCCCGCTTCATCAAATCTGCCTCAGTTCCCTGAATTGGCATATTTTCCGCCGCCCGTTCAGCCGCTGACCTCACCATAAAGTTCGCCGATTTTACATCCGGAGTCGGTCGCCTTCGTCCAAAATAAGTCTCTACATATCCTTCATTCCGCGCCTGCTCCAAAATCCGGTCCAAATATTCTCGAATCGACCTTCGTACTGCAAAATAATCCTCTATAAATTTTCTTGCCTCCGACACCGACATGCCAGTCGCATCAGCTAAACCTTTGGCGCTCATTCCATAAAGTACACCAAAATTTATCACTTTTGCCGCTCGTCTTTGCGCCTTCGTCACCTCATCAAACGGCACCCCAAACACATCTGATGCCGTTTTTGTATGAATATCAATCCCAGAATTAAAGTCCGAAATCAAGGCCTGATCGCCAGAAAGTACTGCCGCAAGTCTTAGCTCAAACTGTGAATAATCAGCCGATACAAACTTTCTCCCCTCCCCAGCAACAAAGCCAGTTCTTATTCTCTTCCCTTCTTCTGTCCGCACCGGAATATTCTGCAAATTCGGGTTTAGACTCGAAAGTCGCCCCGTCGCCGTTACATTCTGCGTAAAAGTCGTATGAATCCTTCCGTTGTCATCCGCAAGTGCTGGCAACGGCAAAATATACGTATTCAAAAGTTTCGCCGCCTCTCGATACTCTTTAATCACCGGGATAACCGGATGTGCATCTTTTAATTTTTCTAACTCTTTTGCTCCAGTCGAATACCCACGTCGCTTCTTCTTAATTCCATTAGTCGGAAGACCCAACTTATCAAACAAAACTTCCGAAAGTTGCAAATGTGAATTTATATTAAACTCAATTCCCGAAAGCGTATAAATCTTTTGCTCAATCCCCTTAACGTAATTCGTATATTCCTCCGCAAGCTCTGCAAAATATTCTCTCGAAATCTTTATCCCATGTTTTTCCATCTTATAGAGCACCGGGATTAACGGTAAATCAAGCTCCTTAAATATTTTGAATAACCTCGGTTTTTTTTCGAATTCTTTCTTTTCGCGCCAATAATCACCTCCCTCGTCTCGCCTTAATGGGTCTAGCAAAAACTCAGCCTGGTTCAAATCCCAAAACTCCGCGCCTCCAAGTACTTTCTTCGCAAGCTCATCATCCGCGTGCATTGCAGCCTTTACGTCCGGCTCCACAATTATATCTTTTGGTAATTCCCTAGTCTCTGCTTCTACTGGTTCTTCGCTATCCAATATCTTACTATATTTATTTATCAACGAATTAAACTCTAACTTTTTTAGCTCCGCTATAATTTTCGGACCATCCACTACCAACTCTGGAACTTCATCCAAAGATACCGGTGCATCAAACATTATTTTAGCAAGCTTATACGACATATATGCCGATTCTTTTCCTGCTACCAACTTATCGTGCACCGATCCTATAATTTTATCGATATTCTCATATATCCCATCCAATGTTCCGTATTCGTTCAGCAATTTTACTGCCCCCTTTTCACCAATTCCTGGCACACCCGGAATATTATCTGATGCGTCCCCTTTCAACGCCTTCAAATCTAAAAATTGTGATTTCAAGATCCCATACTTCTCTTCCACAGCCCTCACATCAATCTCTTCTAGCTTCGAAAAACCTTTTAGTAATCTATACATTCTCGTATTGTCATCAACAATCTGCAGCATATCAAGATCAGAAGACACAATAATCGTATCGTAATCTCCTTCATCATCCGCTTGCTTCGAAAGTGTCCCGATAATATCATCAGCCTCATAACCGTCACATTCTAGAAAACCCCAAGAAAGCGTCGCAATCAATTCTTTAAGCAACGGAATTTGCGCGTAAAAATCTTCCGGCGGCTTTACTCTTCCAGCTTTATATTCAGAATAAATCGCCTTCCTCTTCTCTACTGATGTCTTTGCCTTATCCCAAGCTACTACCACTTTGTCTGGTTTCAAAACTCTCACCAGCTCCATCGCAATCACCGCAAACCCATACACTCCCCCAGTCGGCGTTCCATCAGCCATCGACAAAGCACCCATCGCATAATAACCACGATAGAACACGCTCTTCCCATCAATAATCACTAGTTTGCGCATTCTAGAATTCAATTTCCTTCAAAATTTCATCAATTTTATTTGTCATTTCGGATACACTTCCATCGTTCAATACATAATAATCCGCCGCCGCGATCGGCCCGCCCTTCTCCAGATTTTCAATCTCAGAACGATCGCGTTCTCTAATTTGCTCCAACGTAAACGGTCTATCCACTCGCTCCGCCACACGTTTATAACGTAACTTTTTCGGCACCACAATAGCAATAAACGTCATCTCCCCTGTAAATTCACGCTTCAATGTCAAATATTCTGTCCACGAATAAACCCCATCAAGCACAATCCGCTTCTGTCCCGCTTCAACCAGGCGATAAGTCTCCTCGATTACTTGTCGGACCACCCAATCTTTACCTTCAGTCTCCCGAATCATCTCCCGAAAATGTTTTTCGCTCTCTCCATCCTCGGTCCGCTCTATCCCTCTCCTCTCCATCTCTTTATAAATCATCCCACCAAAATAAATTTTTGGGTAACCCTTATCGGTCATATAATCCACCGCCACCGACTTACCGCTTCCGCTCATCCCAACATAAGCTACAATCTTTACGTCTTTATCTTTCATATTATTCTAAGTATACCACTATCTAGTGATAACTTCTACCGCCAAACCTGGCTTAATCACCTCTATCTTTTTGCATTTCACATCAGTACATTCCCCCTCGGCCTGTACTTTCAGCTTCACTTCCTTATCAAATTCCAATTTCATATCCTTTGCTACCCCCCCTGGAACCCGAAAAATCATACTCCTAAACATAAACCAGCCAATAGCCGCCCAAGAAGACAACCTCTGCTTTGAAGCCAAAAATCCTTCCTTTGAAAAAGCTAGCTTTTTATCTCCTCTCATAACCCTCGCCATACTTCTGCCATTCACTGCCAATATATCCGTCGCCAAAAGATCACTTGGTAAAAATTTCTTTCTCCGATTTCTCCTCCACCATTTCACCAATCTCAAAATCGAAAACCCTAAAGATTTATTTCCCTTCTGCAAAGCCTTCCTCGTCGCTGGTTTATCAAAAATTTCCGTGCTCTCCGCAAACATCCCTATCGTAAAATAACACGAAGCATACCGAAAATGTTTACCATTAACCAGCATTTCCATCGGGTATAACTTCCGCATCCGCTTGAATTCGAAAATCTGCTCCAAATTCTTGCACCTAAGCATCCTAGCCATATCATTAAAATTGCCATACGGCAAAACTGCAAGTTTCACCTTTTTTTTCGATAATGCCACTCCATTTAAACCAATCGTTGCCGTCCCATCCCCACCTGCCACAATTACTATGTCGCCATGTTGTAAAAAATTAGCTAGTCTTTTCGCATTATCATTTACGCTTGTTTCTCGTACTTTATACACATCAAAATCACGCCCGTCATCCTTCAATTTTTCTAAAACCTCTCGTTCTACTCGCACAGCCTTAGATGACCGCGGATTATAGACCACAACAATTCTATCTTTAGTTGACACTATTGAAAATCCCGCCAGGAATTAGCCATTGCAAAGCCACGTACATCACCGCATAAATAACCAAGCCAATAATCACCTCAACAATCCTCTTCTTCGCAGTCGCCATTTTTTGCTCATTATCTGCCGCTGTAAGATATTGAATACCCGAGATCACAATCCCAAGTACACCCAACACACCTATACCCACGAGTAACACATTCAAAATAATATTCAAAATCTGATAGACACCACTCCCGTCTCCGTCATCACAGTAATTCCCGCCACCAATAATTGAAGTTTCTACACAGTTATCACTATCTGCATAAACTGGAGCAACCGCCATCATTGGCACTAAAATCATCGCCACTGCCACCACTAAGCCTACAAACTTCCTCCAAACTCGCATAAAACCTCCTTATTTTAGATACTCATGCAATTTCTTTGTATCTTTGTGCTTCCGCAATTTAGACAACGCCTTCGCCTCAATCTGACGAATCCGTTCCCTAGTGACCGAAAATTCTGCACCAACTTCCTCAAGCGTATGTGAACGCCCCCCACCAATACCAAAACGCAGCTTAATAATTTTCTGTTCCCTATCCGAAAGTGTCGAAATAATCTCCGCAAGCTGTTCCTTCAGAATCTGTGACGCTGCCGAATCTTCCGGAGTCGCTCGTTCCTCATCTTCTACGAAGTCGCCTAACACTGAGTCCTCATCGTCGCCATCTCTTCCCACGCTTTGGTCAAGCGACGCAATATCCTGTTTAATCCGCATCACGTATTCAACCTTCTCAGGTTCCATATCCATTTCTTTAGCAATTTCCTCAATCGTCGGCTCACGATTTAATTCCTGAGTTAGTTTCCGAGTTGCACGCAAAGTCTTGTTAATCGTCTCCACCATGTGTACTGGAATTCGAATCGTTCGTGCCTGATCTGCAATCGCTCTCGTAATCGCCTGACGAATCCACCATGTCGCATAAGTCGAAAATTTAAATCCCTTCGACGGATCAAATTTCTCTACCGCGCGAAGAAGTCCAGTATTACCTTCCTGAATCAAATCCAAAAAATCTAGCCCACGCCCAGAATACCGCTTCG
The DNA here is from genome assembly GCA_045589895.1 of Candidatus Nanosyncoccus sp. Taxonomy (GTDB): domain Bacteria; phylum Patescibacteriota; class Saccharimonadia; order Saccharimonadales; family Saccharimonadaceae; genus Nanosyncoccus. The sequence continues at coordinate 64,555 of JAZNPY010000003.1, forward strand.
CAATCGAAACCACAAGCCTCATATTTGCTTCGACCATCTTATCTTTAGCCTTCTTATCCCCCTTCAAAATCTTCTGTGCGAGTTTCTGTTCCTCCTCCTGCGAAAGCAACGGAATCTTACCAATCTCACGCAAATACAACCTTACAGAATCATCAGCGAACGCATCTACATTGTCTACGGTAATCTCAAGCTCTTCATCGGAAAGTTCTTCCTCGTCCGCAAGTTCGCTCATGCTCGGATCGTCGTCAATCTGAACATTCTTTAATAAAACTTCTTCATTCTCATTATCCATTACCATAAATTATACATGTTCCAAGTGTTTTTTCAACCCTTTTGCAACTTCACAATTTCCCGTAAAACACTCTTACTTTCCTCTTCATCCAAATCTTCTTCAAGCTTTTTAGACAATTCCGTAATTTTCTGCTGTTTTAATTCTGTCTCATAATTTTTTTGCAACTCTATCACCTCCTTCTCCAACGTCCCCCGGCTCCACTTTGCATATCTTGTTTCATATACTAAAGCTAGCTCCGCCAACCTCGCCTCGTCTTCTGGCATTTCCAAATTTATCTTTACTCCGGCTTCCCCACCGTAAATCATAATGGCCAACAAATTATCCTCAATACCCTTCAATTTCTCAAAACCCATAGCTTCATTTTTTATAACTTTTAATTTCCTTACGTGACTACCAGTATCCACCTTCTTTGCTCTCAAATCTTCTACTGAAACATCCAAAATCTTCGCCACCTTCTTCTCATAATGGGAACGCTCTACCGCATCCGACAAATACGAAATTACCTTCATCGCCACATCCGAATATTCACGCTTACCCTGCCCAGTAGATAAATCCAGCCTTTCCTCATATTTTTCTAGCAGCCAATCCACCGCCGGACGGCACTTCTTGACCGCCTCCTGCCAAAGCTCCGCCCCCTTCTGGATCAACTCATCAGGGTCTTTCGCCCCATGATAATCTGAAATGACCGACAAATTTATCCCCAAACTACCCGCCAAATTAATCGCTCTTTCAGTTGCTTTCACTCCAGCCTCATCCCCATCATAAGCTAAGCGTACATCGTTCGTTAGCCGCGACAATATTTTTAGATGCTGCTCCGTCATAGCTGTTCCTGACGTTGCCACCGCCTGTTTCACCCCAGCTTGATGCGAAGAAATTACGTCCATATTCCCCTCCACAATCACCACGAAGCCATCCCGCCTAATCGCCTCCTTTGCTTGGTAAAGCCCAAAAATATAACGCGACTTATTAAACAAAAAAGTATCCGGTGTGTTCAAATATTTTGGCTCACCCTGATCTAAAATTCTAGCCGTAAAGCCAATTACCTGCCCATTCGTGTCAATAAATGGCACCTGCATTCGCCCACGAAAAAGATCCTTTGCAAACCGATTCAGTACTCCCGCATCTTCCATTTCTGCAATCGAATACCCCTTTTTCTTCAAAAATTCCACTAACGCCATACCCTGCCGCGGCGAATAACCAATCCTAAATTCCTTAACCGTCGCACGATTTAAGTTCCGCTTGTAAAATACGTACTCGCATACTGGCTTATTTTTTGAAAGCGCTACTTGGTAATATTTGCACGCCCACTCGTTTACCTCCCTCGCCCTCACTTTTCTTTGTGCTTGCTTTTTATCGTCATTCGAATATTTTTTCAATTCTACACCAGCTTGGGCTGCCAACTTTTCTAGAGCTTCACGAAAAGAAATCCCCTCAACTTCCATAATAAACGTAAAGATATCGCCACCTTTATTCGCCGAAAAATCGTGCCATATCCCTTTATCTGGTGACACCATAAAAGATGGGGTCTTATCTACCCCCCATGGCGACCTCCCTTTTAAATTCCTTCCTGCACGCGACAACTCAATATACTGACCCACCACATCTTCAACTGCAAGCCGCGCTTTGATCTCCTCCTTTGCGTCTTCCATATTTACATTTTATCATATATAATATCCTTATGGATAACATCGCCTATCTTAACCAGATTTCTGCTGAAAATCGTGCCTCCCAGACGAACTCTGGCGGCTTATTTTCTCCAAAATTACTAATCATCCTCGGCGCTGTTGTTTTAATCGCCATCATCATTATCATCGGTGGTTCCCTCTCCAGCGGTAGCGAAAAAGGCGTAGATCTTGTCTCTCAGATTAATCTCCGTTCTGTCAACCTTTCTAAGACTATCTCCACCTATAATAAACAGACTAAATCTTCGGAACTTCGCTCTATTGCTAGCTCATTATCATCCATCCTTACCGAAACATCTAGTAAAACTACCGAACTTCTGTCTTCTGTTTATGGTCTTAAAAACGGTAAAGTCTCCGAAAAAATCACTCAAAAAGAAACTGCTCATATCGAAGCCGTAAACGACGAACTCGAAAAAGCCCGCTTAAACGGTCTACTAGACCGTAATTATGTCCGCGTTTTGACTCTCCAAACCGGCCTGCTAATGTCTCTTGAATCCGAATGTCTAAGCCGCACAAACAACTCCGACGTCAAAAACGTTCTCAGTAATTCCTATGCTAACCTTGCTAGCATCTACGAAACTCTCTCTAATTATTCCGATAGTACTTCCTAAATCTTTAATTTTGTGTTATAATATACTCATTATGAGTAAGAAGAAAACATCATTCATCGAAGAATTCAAAACTTTCATTAGCCAGGGTAGCGTTATGGACCTTGCCGTTGGTATCGTCATTGGTAGCGCCTTCACCAAAATCGTAAACTCCCTCGTTAATGATATTATCATGCCTATCGTCGGACTTCTCGCCGGTGGCGTCAACTTTACTAACCTCGCAATCACAATTCCAAACTTCTTTGGTACCGGTGATGCTGCCGTTATTCGCTACGGTAATTTTATCCAAAACATTGTCGACTTCCTAATTATTGCCTTCTCAATTTTTATCGCTATTCGCACCGTCAACAAAATTAATGCCGAAGCTAAAGCAAAGGCCGAGAAAGCTAAAGAAAAGGCTGTTGCAAAAGCCGCAGAACTAAAAAAGACTAAAAAATCTACAAAGAAGTAGTTAAATTATAGCTCAACCGGACGAGGTCTTCGACCTCGTCTTTTTGTAGTTGTCCAGAATTCACGATCTCAATCCCACCCCGCCCAAAATATCGACTTTCCATCACGCTCTCATATTTTTCCCGAAGTAGTTGTCCCAACTTTCTATCTGTTCTCAGTTCAATCGTATTCTTACGAATAACCAAGAAAGCCTTACTCTCCGCATCATCCCCAACATGAAAAACTCTTACTTTTTCCTTATCCACCTCTAAAGTCTTCTCTATATATTCCCCTATCCCCGAAATCTTGTCTATATCAATATCCATCTTAATCTTTCATAAAACTTAAATACCATTTCAACTCATCAATCGAGCCCCGAATATCATCTAGCGCCCGATGAGCCTCACGCTTCGTAAACTTCTTACCTCTAGCCCCCTCGAAATACAATTTCCATGCCGACACATCCAACATCCGATAATGCAATCTTTTCGAAAGCTCCGGCCATTCAATATCAATAAACTTTCGATCTTGATGGATTGAATTTCCTGCAAGAATCACTTTTCCGTCATATTTATCGTCCCCTTTGATTGGATTCTTCATAAAATATTTATTCATCCAATTTATCAAGTCTTTTTCAACTTCTGTCGCACTCTTCCCAGTCTCATTTTGCGCCATCAATCCATCTCGCGACTCACTATTCTTATCCCAAAACGGACCCACCATCCGCTCTTGCATCAACTCAGAATCCACCTTCACTACCGCCGTAAATTCTGCCACCGGCTCCAAGTTCCAATCCGTCGCGATCGCTGCTATCTCAAGAATCTTATCCTTTCCTGGAACCAGCCCCGTCATCTCCAAATCTACCCACAAAAGTGTCGCTGTCTTCGCCATTACATCTCCTCCGGGACTTCGATCCCCATTAAATTCAAGCCATGTGTCATCACGTCTAAATATGCCGCCACAATCTCCCTTCGCTCTTTCTCATTTTTCGAACCCGCCACCTTCACATTCTCATAAAATCTCGAGAAATCTTGCGAAATTTCAAACAAGTAATTCGCAATTTTATGTGGCGCAAATTCAGAAACTGCATTTTCTAAAACTGCCTTGTACTCTAAAATCTTTCGTATCATCTTTCGTTCATATTCATTCAGCTTCCATTCTCCGGAACCACCAGTCATCGGCTTTGCTAAAATTTTCTTTGCTCTAACAGACGAATACTGCAAGTAAACACCGGAATTCCCAGTTGTCGATACTGACTCACGAGCATCAAACTCAATATTTCCCCCAATTCGATATTTTAAAAACGCATATTTAATCGCCGACAATGCCACTTTCTCATCTGGTACTAATTTGGAAACGCTATCTAAGACATCTACAGCACGAACAAAGTTCCCCTTCCTAGACGACATTTTTTCGTTCCCCGGTAGTCGTACATTCCCATGTGTAATATGCTTAGTCTTCTCGACCAATTCCGGCGCATATAATGATTCCGACTTTAGCACCACTTTCATATAATCTATGATGTCATTCCCGGTAATGACAATCGACTTATCAAACTTATAGTCATCCCATTTTGTAAACAAAAGTCCCACGTCCTTTGCTTCATATGTTGGTAGGCCTTCGGCATTTATAAATACACGTGTATGTAAATCGTATTTCTCCCCTGGGAATACTACCGCCCCATCACTCTTTTCGTACACTTCACCAATATGCTCAGAAACCTCTTTTAACCCCCGCCCAGCTACCGTCGATTCAGGGTAATATTTATCGAACTTCACCCCGACCCTAGCGTAAAAATCTTCAAAATATTTATAGCTTACCTCTCGTCCCATCCAGTACAATTTTGCAAGCTTACTTTCTTTTTCGCCGCTCTCCGCAATCTGATAAATTAATTTGTTCAGCCGCGTGATTTCCGCCTTCGCCTGTTCATCTTCCTCGTATGCATTTGTCCCCTCGACATAACATTTTGCAATCGTCTCAATATCTGAAGTGTCCGTATCATCTTTCATTACTGCATACAAAGTCTTAGCCACATGTAATCCCACATCACCGCCAAAATTAGCTCGTATTACACGCCCACCCGCAAACTCTACTAGTCGCGAAACCGCATCCCCCACAATCGAAGTGTAAAGATGCCCAACATGAAGTACCTTAAATGGGTTCGGATCTGAAAATTCGCAAACTACCGTCTTTCCGGAATATCCATTCTGTGATATATTTTTTTCAAAATTAGTCCGATAATCCACTAATTTCTGCTTAAAATATTCATCTGATGATATAAAATTTAAAAATCCCGGCCCCGCAATCTCTACGTTAAATTGACTCGAAAATTCAGTATTATCATTTAGTGCACCAATAATTTTCTCCGCAATTTCTCTCGGCGCAGTATGTAATTCCCTAGTCAGCTGCATCGCTATATTCGATGAAAAGTCCGCTTTCATCTCCTCTGGTGCCACCGTCACCTCTGGCAAAATCTCTACACCAAAAATCTCCAAAACAACACTCGAAAGCCAACTCTGTATTTCTTCCATATCTATATTTTACCACAACCCTCTCTTATCACAAATACTCGTGCTATAATAAAACTATGGAACAACGCATCAAAAATTACGAATCCTTTATCGAAAAACAGCTAGCTAATAAAAACCATAGTCCAGAACTCATCGCTTATCATCGAGAAATGTTGCAGAATTTCCAGCACGAACGTCTCATTCATCTCATCATCACTCTCTTCTTTGCCGTCCTGACGTTTGCTCTGCTACCAATTTCCGCTTTCGGCCTTAGCACTGTTAAAACAGATTGGCTCATCGCTATTCCCTGCCTCATCGCAACTATTATCTTAGTAGTACTTACCTTTTTCTATGTAAAACACTACTATTTTCTCGAAAACCACATCCAAAAACTATACGACGTTAGCCGCAAACTCGCTGACCTAGATTAATCTTTCATACTTTTAATAAATTCCATAAACAGTGGGTGTACTGCTAGCGGCCGCGACTTGAATTCTGGATGTGCTTGCGTCGCCACGAAAAACTTACAATCAGGCGCTTCAACAAACTCCACCAACTTCCCATCGGGAGAAGTCCCAGAAACTTTTATTCCACCATCACGAATCGCATCTAAATACTTCTGATTAACTTCGTAACGATGACGATGCCTCTCAATCACCTTTACATCACCACTCTTCAAAACTTCCGTCCCCATTACATAAGCACCACAGTTTTCCAACTCGTCACGATAAGCTTCTGCTACTTTGGTTCCTTTCTTCAAAATTGCTGGATAATCACCAAGCCGCATCGTCCCGCCAGTCGACTGTTTTCCCTCTTGCCCCTCCATAATATATATTACGTTCTCAAAATTCCGCGGCTTCTTTTCCTCTATAAACTCTTCACTTCCAGCACCTTTGAGTCCTCCTCTTCTCGCCGCCGCTACGCACGCCATTTGCATCCCAAGGCAAAGCCCAAGATACGGCTTATCATGCGAAAGTGCATATGCAGCTGCAGCAATCTTCCCTTCTGCTCCTCGCGCACCAAATCCCCCTGGCACTACCAATCCATCAACGCCCTCGAAATCCTCATCTTCCGCACTTTCCGCGTTTATCCAAACAATATCCAAATTGACCTTATTATGTGCCGCAGCAGCTTTCAGAGCTTCCGTCACACAAATATACGTATCATCATTTCCAACATACTTCGCTACCAATCCAACTCGCACAGTCTTTTCCCAATCCGTCGCTCGCCATGCCGAAAAATCTGCCCACTTTGACATATCCGGTTTCCTGTCATCGTCGACGAAATCATTTAAAATCTCGAGCACTCCGCTCTTTAACACGTTGAATGGCACATCGTATACTGAATCAATATCTGGTAAATTCACGACTGCATCACCCGAAATTCCTGAAAACGCCGCAATCTTCTCGCAAATCGCCCGTGGACACGGCTTCTCAGTCCTTACGCAAACAATATCTGGAATAATTCCGAACCCGCGTAAATCCTTCAAAGCATTTTGTGCTGGCTTCGTCTTTAACTCTTTCGAAGTGTTAATCCATGGCACATATACCACCGAAAGATATAAGCAATTCCGCCGCCCAACTTTATTTGAAAACAACCTAATCGCCTCGATAAATGGCAGGCCTTCATAGTCGCCTACCGTCCCCCCAATCTCTACAATATGCACATCCGAATCAGCCGAAGCCCTCTCAATCTTCTCCATTACAAGGTTAGTGAAATGTGGTACTAGCTGCACCGTCTTTCCATGAAAACCACCCGCACGCTCCTTCTCGATTAGCTCCTTATAAATTCCACCCGAAAGTGTAATCGAATATTTCGACGTCTCAAAATCAAGAAACCGTTCATAGTGGCCCAAATCCAAGTCTGTCTCCACCCCATCATGAGTTACATAGCATTCTCCATGTTCTACCGGATTCAAAAGCCCCGCATCCACATTTAAATACGGATCACACTTCTGCATCGTCACCTTAAAGCCCTTCGCCTTCAAAATCGCCCCTATCGAAGCTGCAGTAATCCCTTTACCGACCCCAGATAACACCCCTCCAGTCACAAAAATGTACTTACATTTTTTATTTGTCATCTCGAGTCACCTCCTTCTTCCACCACTGATTAATAAACTTATACCCCATTATAACATAAGCCCCATTCTATATCATCGATGACTTTTTTTAAAATCTATGTTATTATTACACAGTGGGTGTTGAGGAGCGCCCCCTTATTTTTTGTCGGAACTGAGGCCGACACGCACATTAAAAAGGAGGAATGTTCTATGAAAAAATACTATCTTGGAGTTTTGCCGATTGTATTAATCGCTATCGGAATGGTTGCTTACTACTACTTGAACATCAAGAAAAAGAAAAAGCTCTACACCAAAGAAGAGCAGGATATGTTCGAATTAGCCGGCATCATTCGTAATGGCGCACGTACATTCATGATTACCGAGTACCAAACAATCTCAATTGTAGTCATCGTCGTCGCTGCTATCTTTTCTCTTTTTATTGAAAAGTTTAGCGGACTCTCATTTATTCTGGGGGCATGCATGAGTAGTGCAGCCTGCATCATCGGCATGGTTGGCGCAACCTATGCCAACTTCCGTGTAGCTAGGCGTGCTCTACGCTGTAGAACCGTTGGTAGAACAGTCCGTACCGCCCTAAAAGGCGGAATCATCAGCGGACTCTCTGTTGAAGCTTTTGGTATCCTCGGCCTCGCAATCGTCTTTCTGACATCTGGCGGAATGAATAATACTACTAGTCATGGCCTTTTGCTCAACTTTGGTTGCAATGCTACAACTATGCGTCTGACAACCTACTCACTAGGCTGTTCACTCGTTGCTATGTTCAACCGTGTAGCCGGTGGTAATTACACCAAAGCCGCCGACATCTCTGCCGACATCGTAGCAAAAATTCGCCACGATATGCCAGAAGACGACAGCCGTATGCCAAACACTATTGCCGATTTCATCGGCGACAATGTTAATGACATCGCCGGAAACTGCAGTGACCTCTTGGAAAGTTTTGTTGCCACTATTGTAGCTTGCCTCTTAATCGCAAAAATCACTTTTAATCCTGGCTCAGCAATATTTGACGCAGCATGCTCTTTCCCGATCCTACTTGCCGGCTTCGGACTCTTAAGCTGTATTATCGGTCTTTCTTATGCCTTATATCATAAGGCTAAAGATGACCCCGCCAAAGAGCTCGACAACGCAACGTACATCTCTGCTATTCTCACTATAATTAGCAGCGCTTTCGCCGCAAAATACCTCTTTAGCGGAGCCGTAGCAAATAGCGGTTTCCTATTTGGCTGGGGATCCCCTTGGATTGCCTCGATTTTCGGCATTGTTTCTGGAGTTCTTGTCGGTAAAATTACTGAGTACTACACTAGTACCGATTATTCGCCAGTTCAAAAACTTGCAGAAATCTCACCCGAAGGCGAAGCTTTCGTTATTACCAAAGGTGACGCACTTGGATCACGTTCAACACTGTTGCCTATTCTAGTCATAGGCACCTCAATGCTTGTTTCATGGTTCCTCTGTGGAGTTTATGGTATTGCCGTTGCTGCACTTGGTATGCTTTCATTTGTTGCAACTACAGTCTCGATTGATGCCTTTGGACCAATCGCCGACAATGCTGGTGGAATTGCCGAAAGTTGTCATCTTGACGAGTCTATCCGCGCAATTACCGACAAGCTAGATGCCACTGGTAATACTACTGCGGCTATCGGTAAAGGTTTTGCTATTGGCTCCGCCGCATATGCAACCGTTTCATTAATCTTTGCCTATGTCGGTAGCTATGCTAAAGGCGAAATCGTTCTCAACATTGCTAGTCCAATCGTTATCGTTGGTGCAATAATCGGCGGTGCTCTTGTTGAATACTTTAGCGCCATGCTTACCGATAACACCATAGAATCTGCACACCTTATGGCCGATGCAGGCGACGAGCAATTATCTCGCCCTGGAGTTATGGAAGGAACAGTCAGGCCAGACTACGAATCCATCATCGCTATGGCTACCAAACAAGCTCTACGTAAAATGTTAGCACCGTCACTTCTTGCACTTTTCATTCCATTTGTCGGCATGCTACTTTGCGGCGTCGAGTTTATCGGCGGCCTACTAGTTGGTGCTACCGTTGTCGCCATCCCTAAAGCCATCTTTATGGGTAACAGTGGTGGCGCATGGGACAACGCCAAGAAGTATGTCGAGGCAGGATTATTAACTGGACACGGCAAAAAGACCCAGGCACATAAAGCCACCGTCGTCGGTGACACCGTCGGCGATACTCGTAAAGACGTTGTTGGTGTCGCTCTTGATATTTTCATTAAAACGATGTCAACGGTTGCAAACACTCTTGCACCTGTTCTCTCCTCAGTACATCTGTTTTAATTCTCCTCAGAAAAGCCCCCTTATTGGGGGCTATTTTTATAATGTGTTATATTTGTCTTATGAAACAGCTAAAGATTTCCGTCAAAACCGGCACCAGCCAAGAAAAAGTCGTCCAAATCTCTCCGGACGAATACACCGTTTATCTCCGCGCCAAACCTCACGACGGCGAAGCCAATACTGCCCTCATCAAACTCCTTACCAAATACTTTCATGTTGCTAAATCATCTATCACTATCGAAAAAGGGCAAAAATCACACACTAAATTAATTTCAATCCAATAAAAAATGGCGGTGGAGACAGGATTCGAACCTGCGATACGGTTGCCCGCATACACGCTTTCCAAGCGTGCGCCTTCAACCACTCGGCCACTCCACCGACTTCCCCATTATATCACAAAATCCCTATTTCACTGAAAAATTTATTTTTTATCATTCTCCAAAAGTCAACCCTTGAAAAAAACTTCTCAAGAAATTATAATGAAACCTAATATTATACGGGTGGCGCAAAAAATAAGTGGAGTTAATTTTAAGTGGCAAAAAACAGCGTCATCATCAACTTGAAAAAAATCACCAAACGCTATGGCTATGGTGACGCCGAAAACTACGCTTTAAAAAACTTCGATCTTAAAGTCAAACAAGGTGAGTTTATCATGATTATGGGACCGTCCGGTTGCGGCAAAACCACCTTGCTAAACATTATTGGTCTCCTCGATCAAGCTACCGAAGGCACCTATCTTCTAAACGGCGAACCTATTGAAAAAATCAGTCGTCATAAAAAGGCCAAACTTCGAAGCAAAAAAATCGGCATGATTTTCCAAGATTTTAATCTCATCCCAACCTTAAATATTCTCGACAATGTCACTCTCCCCCTCGTTTACGCTGGCAAAACTAAATTAACTCGCGAAAAACGCGCCGACGAAATCCTTGACCGTTTCCATCTCCAACCAAAAGAATATTACATGCCCGACCAGCTCTCCGGCGGCCAAAAACAACGTATTGCTATCGCTCGTTCCCTCATTGCCGAGCCCGAAATTATCCTCGCCGACGAACCAACCGGCAACCTTGACTCCCGTTCCGCCCACATCGTCATGGAAGAACTAAAATCTATCCATAGCGAAGGCAATACTATCATCATGGTCACCCATAACCCCAGCCTCACAACTTATGCCACCCGTGTTATTAATATGCTCGATGGCGGTATTGACACTGATATTAAAACCGTCGCCGACAAAGACCTTCCCGAACCAGTAAAAATCCATTTTAATAAGAAAGGTAAAAAATAATGCCCCTCCTCCTTCGCACTCATTACCGTCTTGCCTATGATTCTATCCATCAGAATCGCACTCGTTCCTTCCTTACCTGCCTCGGCATTGCTATCGGTGTTGCCGCCATCGTCCTCATTTTGTCTCTTACCGGCAGTATCCAAAACATTATCTCATCTCAAGTCACTGACACCGGCTCCGATCTCATCGTTATTCGTCCAAGCTCTAGCAAAGATACTACCGAAAGTATTATCGAGACCCTTACATCTTCAAATCAATATCTAAAAAGCAACTTGAATCTAGAAGACGTCGAAACCATCTCAAAAATCAACAACGTTAAATCCGTTTCCGAAATCGCTAAATCCGAACTCACTGTCTCCGCCGACCGAATCGATGACAGTGGAAAGGCCTACACTTCCACTATCGATTCCGCCCCAGTTGTTGCCACTAATCCAACCTTCATCGATATTCAAAAACTTACCCTCAGTAGCGGTACCTTCCTTACTAATAAAAATCAACATAATACTGCCGTAGTTGGCCGTGATCTTTCCCTTAGACTTTTTGGCACTACCGAACCAGTCGGTAAAACCCTCACCATTCTTGGTCAAAAATTCATTGTCATCGGCGTTCTCACCGAAACCGATGACCAGCTCAATTTCATGAATATCAACTTTAATAATTCTATTTTTGTCAATGCCGACTACTTAAATACCCTAGACAACAATCTCCAAATCCAGCAAATCAACGTTCGTGCGAATTCAAAAAACGACCTACCAAAACTCTCTGCTGAGATTTCCGAAAAACTAAAAGAGTCTAAAAACGGCGACACTAACTTCTCCGTCACTTATGGCGACCAAATTTCTCACCCTACTAGTGGTATGCTCACAATTATTTCCGGTATGCTCACTCTTGTTGCCGGTATCTCACTCATCGTCGGCGGCATTGGCGTTATGAATATCATGCTTGTTTCTGTTACTGAACGCACCCACGAAATCGGCATCAGAAAAGCCGTCGGCGCCACCAGTGGCAACATCTTATTACAGTTCCTCTTCGAAGCCCTCATTCTCTCCAGCCTCGGCGGTCTCGGCGGTCTCATCCTCGGCTACGTCCTAGCCTTTCTCCTCTCCGTCATCACCTCATTCGCCCCATATATCGATCTCAATATCATCGGCATCACCCTCGCCACTTCCGTCACCGTCGGTCTCATCTTCGGTATCTACCCCGCCTTAAAAGCTGCCCGCAAAAACCCTATTGACTCCCTACGCTATTCCCACTAGCCATTGTCACCCCTGTTATTTCATGCTATAATATGTCTATGAACATCCTTGCCATCGAAAGTTCTTGTGACGAAACCGCCGCTGCGGTCGTTTCTGGCGATCCAAAAAATCTCGATAAAATCCTAAAATTAGAGTCCAATGTCGTCGTCTCTCAAATTGACATTTTTAAAGCTTACGGTGGCGTAATTCCCGAAATAGCTGCTCGCTCACATCTCGAAGCCATTCTTCCCGTCATCAAAAAAGCCTTAAAAGATGCCGACAAAACCTGGGACGACATCGACGCTATCGCCGTCACTCATACCCCTGGTCTCCTCGGTTCCTTATTGATCGGCACCCTAACCGCCCGCACTCTCGCGATCCTTCACAATAAACCTCTCTACGCCGTTCATCACTTAAAATCCCACATTTACGCTAACTGGCTCACAGACAATAATCGCCCAGAGTTCCCGCTCCTAGCTCTTGTCATTTCCGGCGGTCACACTCAAATTATCAAGATGAATAAGCATAACCACTTCAACATCATCGGTACCACTCGCGACGATGCTGTCGGCGAATGTTTCGATAAGGTAGCTAAAATCCTCGGTCTTCCCTACCCTGGCGGCCCCGCCATTACCGAAAAAGCTAAAACTGGCAATCCAAAAAAATACCACTTTCCACATCCGAAACTCACTTCCGCCCCTCGCGACAAAAGTCAACCCGACAACCCCTCCCTAGATTTTTCTTTCTCCGGCCTCAAGACTGCAGTTCTAAGAACCGCCCAAGAAGTCGCAGGTGTCTCTATCTCCACCCCATCTAGCGAGCTAAAAAATCTCTTAACCGATGAGCAAAAAGCCGACCTTGCCGCTAGCTTTCAAAAAACCGCCATCGACATTTTACTTGAAAAACTCGAAACTGCCTTAGGTCAAAACCCAGACATAAAATCCATCGTCATCGCCGGTGGCGTCAGTGCCAACCAAGCTCTCCGCGAAGCAACCACTCAAAAATTCAACGGTATCCAAACTTTCTTCCCTGAACCAAAATTCTCCGGCGACAACGCCGCCATGGTCGGCGCTAGTGCTCTCTACGAAATCGCAAGCGACGTAGTACCTACCGACCCATACAAGCTCAACATCCTCCCCCGCTCCGTCATCTCCTAATCACCGTTGCAAATCACCAGTATCTCTGTTACAATCAAATCGATAGATAGCTGGTGGGCAGAAAGGGTCGTTTTCTCAGTGGATACAAAAAATCAACAACTTGAAATCTACAAGGTTCTAGAAGGCGAAATCGTTTTTGACGTCGACAAAGATAATGAAACTATCTGGGCTACACAGGCACAAATCTCTCAACTTTTTAATGTCGACAGGACGGTTGTAGGCCGCCATCTGCGCAATATTTTCAAAGACGGAGAACTTGAACAAAATCGAGTATGTGCAAAAAATGCACATACTGGTCCAGATGGAAAAACCTATCAAGTGCAAATGTATAACCTCGACGCCATTATCTCTGTCGGCTACCGAGTAAATTCCAAAAAAGCCACCGATTTCCGCATCTGGGCCACAAAAACCCTTAAGCAATATATCGTTAATGGTATTGCCATAAACGAGCATCGCCTCAGTCAGCTCGAAGCAAAAAAACTCAAGAACGTTGAAAATATGATGGGCGTCGTCCGTCGTCTCATTGCCCGCCAAGAGCTTGACGGCCCTGAAGCCAACGGCGTTTTGGAGGTTATCTCTAAATACGCCGGCAGTTTCAAAGCTCTTGAACAATTCGACGACGGCCATATTGACCTCAAAAACTTAAACCCGAAAAAACGCCAAAAAACTCTAGACTTAGAAGACTGCGAAGATCTAATTAAAAAACTAAAAACCAACCTCTCAGCCAGCGATCTCTTTGGTAAGCGCCGAAACGACAGTTTCGAAGGCAATTTAAAAGCCATCTACCAAAGCTTTGACGGCGCCGAACTCTACCCTACTATTGCCGAAAAAGCCGCCAACCTCCTCTATTTTGTTATCAAAGATCACCCTTTCTACGACGGCAACAAACGTATCGGTTCCCTGTTGTTTATCGTCTTCCTCACCATCAACGACTGCAATCTCACTAAAAACGGCGAAACCAAGATTTCTGACCGCGCCCTCACCGCCATCGCTCTTCTGATTGCCGAATCCAACCCTACCGAAAAATCCCTCATCATCAGCCTCGTCTGCAAACTCCTCGAAGACTAGTATGTTATAATTGGTTCATGGATAATATGAACCGCATCGACCCAGACGACATTAATGAGCGTGTCCGTCAAAGCCGCATTGTTCAGCCTATTGCAAGAATGGCCGCCCTAGCCAACGATCTTATTCCGCGTGACCAAACCACCCCAAAAACTCACGAAAAACCGGCGGAAGGTTCTTTTGGTGCTCATCTTGATACCGAAATCGCCAACCTTGACAGTCCCGAAAACGTTGAACGCATCAAACAAAATTACGTCACTTTTAAGGCTGCCAAAGACGCCGCTTATCTGGAAAATCGTCGCCAAAAAGCCAAGCAAGCTGGAGAAGATTCCTCCAGTGGAAAACATGTGTAAAACTTTTCCCTTCCCTGTGGAAAACTAAATATGCTATAATTAATTCATGGAAACTCATCTACTTCAGAGTGAAATTTGGGAAAAATACGAAAAAATTGAAGGAAAATCGACTTTTCGCTTGACAGATAACGATTTTAATTGCCTAGTTATAAAAACTAACACCCCATTCGGCAATTATCTCTACCTTCCCTACGGCCCCGCGCTAAAAACCTCAAAAAATATTAAAACATCGCCATATTCCGACCAAAAAAGCATAAGCATGGCAAAAAATAGCCTCCAGAAGGCTCTGAGAGCGCTCAGAACGCTCGCCGAGGCCCAGTCAGCCTATTTTATACGTATCGAGCCAACTGTGGCCCTAGACGCCACAGATATCGCCTCGGCCGCCAAAAACTGCGCCCTAAAAACCAAAAAAACCAAAGATTTAGACCCCCACTATACCTGGGTTCTGGACCTAACCGCCCCAGAGGAAGAAATCCTTAAAAATATGGAATCTCGCAAAGTTCGCTACTGGAAAAACGCCGAGAAAAAAGGCATCAAAATCCGCACCACAAAAAATCCCAAAGAAATCACGATTTTGACGAATTTTCTTAAAAATTTGGGCGAAAAAGACAAATTTATCCCCCAAACCGAGCAGCACCTCAAAAATCAGCTAAAATCCGGCGATTTTGCCACCCTCTATATCGCCGACTACGAAGATCCTGAAACCGGCAAAACCTTCCCTATCGCCGCTGCCCTAGTTTACGACTACGAAGATACCCGCTACTACGCCCACGCCGCCACCGATTTTGAACACCGAAATTTTCAAGCCGGCAGCATTTTGCTCATCCAGATAATTTTAGATGCCAAAAATCAGGGTAAAACTATTTTCGACTTCTGGGGTATCACCAAATCAGAAGACAAAAACCACCCCTGGTATCACTTTACCCAGTACAAAAAATCTTTCGGCGGCCGCGAGATCGAGTACGCCGGCACCTATGATTTAATCTTAAACCCTGTAAAATATCGCCTCTACGAACTGGCTAGAAAAGCCAACCGCCTCACTAGAAAAATCCGACACTAAAACACTAAAACTCCGTATTAAACTCATCCATATTAAATAGCGGAGTTTTTTCTCTGTCTATAATTCCCTGCGCTTCCCGCAAAAGTTTCTTTAATACGTCTGGATTCTGCGCTGACCCCACATGGATTGTCTTTACCACCTTTCCCCGCTCTTTATAACAAACCTGTACCCCGGTCGCACCAGACCCAGTTTCAAACTGCCTAATATAAGCCATACCCATATTTTAACCCATTTTTCCACTTTTGTGCATATTTTCCCACTATTTTTACCCTTATGCTTAGAAACCCATTGACTTAGCAACCCACCTATGCTAAACTAAAAACAACAATCATTCGCCAAAGGGCATCAAAAAACGAGTGATTGGGAGCAAAATTGGCAAAACTTACAAAAAGGTTTGTTATACCTTTTGATTTTGCTTTTGTCAACCATAATCCCACTTATTTTGTTAAAACTCAAAAAATTTCACAAGAAAGACTATCAATAACAGGGAATTAAGCCGTGAAAAAGGCTCCGAAACTCGGAGCCATATGATGCTTCCTCAATGAAACTTGTAACAAACCATTTTTTCTTTCTTCCTCTTATCCGCTGCGGAAGCAAACAGCTTCAAAGGACGATATTCAGTTGTATGACACTCGTTTTTACGACGCTTTAGCGGGCTAAACAGGTAAGGAGGGGAACCTTTCTACCTTTTTACCCTCCACCCCTCTATTTTTTGTGTCAAAGCCTATTCCGGCAACACGTCGGCCTCAAACCGGCAGCGCCGCTAGAACCCATGCAGTCTAATCGAATATACCAGATTAGACCGATAATTATCTGCCACAGGTCTAGCCCAAACTTCGCAAAAATATTCTGGTGCAACTCCCTTTGCCGTTAATCTTGACTCGATTACCAGCATCCTTGCTATCCACAGTAATATCACGAAGCTTAGCAGCATCATCATTGTCATTTTCTCACCCCCTTTCTACAACTTCATAGTCGTTAAGTTTCCTAGTTCCCATAGAACAGAACTACAAAAACCATTCTATCATAGATAGCCAAACTTGTCAAACGTACCCCTGCCGAAAGACCTTAAATCGCCTGCCGCTCCAGCTTCAATCGCTCAATTAATGCAGTTTTTTCCTCGATCGCTCTTCGCGTCTCTTCTACTAACGCCGCTGGCGCCTTATCAACATATCGCGGATTCATCATTCTTGCGTTTAACCCGTCAAGTTCACGTCCAACCGCCAGAATCCTCTCTTCAAGCGCAGAGGCATATTTTGCCACTACGTCCTCAGGTACGTCCAAATACACCTCACGATTCGCCAGTGCCACCCGAATCCCCCGCGGCTGATCCTCACAAGATGTTACTGATGGCACCCGAGTCAAATACTGAATCAACACTTGATTATCATCTACCAGGGAATCATCACCGTAGAGCATTGGCCATTTCTTGCCACCCGGAATCGCCGCCAGCGTCCCACGCACCTCTGTTACAACTTCCATTATCTTCTCAAATTCTTCCGCCGAAATCGGGTCATATTTGAGAGCCTTTGGCCAATCAGCCGTAATAATCATCCCCGAGGTCCAACTCAAATTTTGCCAAATCGCCTCTGTTACAAACGGCGCAAACGGGTGCATCAGTACCAGCACTGCCTCAAGCGTACGCTTTAGTAGTGGCACATTCTTGTAAATCTTTTGACTTTCTACAAACCAGTCGGCATATTCGTCCCAAAGCAGCCCATAAAGCGTCTCCACCGCCTCTGAGAACCGATATTCCTTCATCTGTTTCTCCAAAAGCTTCCTCGCTTCATCAATCTCGCGACAAATCCAATCTTCTCCAGCATTAAACGTATGTACCGTCTCGTCACCATCTTCATTTTCATCTACCAATTGCTGGATAAATCTTGACACATTCCACAATTTATTGCATAAATTACGCCCAGAAACCACGCTCTGTTCCGAAAACGCCTGGTTCATACCAGCTGAACGACCCCTTAAAATCCCTAGTCTAAACGCGTCTGAACCATATTTAGACACCAACTCAATCGGATTAATCACATTACCCTTGGACTTTGACATTTTCTGACCATGCTCATCTAGTACCAAACCATGCAAATACACCTCACGAAATGGCACTTCTCCCGTTACGTACACCCCCATCATAATCATCCTTGCCACCCACGCAAACAAAATGTCCGCCCCTGTTTCCATCACACTCAACGGATAATATGGATTTAGATCATGCAACCCTGTGTTCTGGGCCTCCCAATCCGTACACACAATCGGCCAATGCGACGACGAGAACCAAGTATCAAACGTATCCTCATCTCTTACGTATCGAGCCCCTCCTCGCTCAATCTCTGTTAACTGCGTACGCTCATCAAACACCCACTCTGGTGCCGGCGTTCCATCCGGCAAAGTCGCTCCCGGCTCCGCCAATTTAAACATCGGAATCGCGATCCCCCAAGGAATCTGCCGCGAAATATTCCAGTCCTTTAGCCCCTTGAGGTAATTTACTAGCACTTTCTTCTTCGAAGCAGGGAAGAACTTAATCTTATCGGCATTAATCTCACGAATAGCCGCATCCGCCAATCTTTTCACGTCTACGAACCACTGTTCCTTCAATGTTGGCTCAATCACCGTTCCACACTTATAGCAATGCGCTACCGCGTGCACAATTTCACGCTCTCCACGTAGTAACCCCATCTCTTTCAAATTACGAAGTACCAACTTCCGACATTCAGCAGTCGTCATCCCATCATATTCCTCGCCACAACCAGTCATCAATCCACTATCATCAATCACTCGAATTCGTGGCAAATCATGCCTAATCCCTACCTCAAAATCGTCATAATCGTGTGCTGGCGTAATCTTCACCGCCCCTGTTCCGTACTCTGGATCCGCATGTTCATCTGCAATCAATGGAATCTCTCTATCCGTAAGCGGCAGCCGAAGCATCGCTCCAATCATGCCATCATAACGAGCGTCAGAGGGATTTACCGCCACCGCCGTATCACCAAACAAAGTCTCTGGTCGCGTCGTCGAAACTACCACCTCGCCCGTCCCATCTGCAAACGGATAAGCAATGTCCCAAAGCTTACCCTTCTCATCTTCATGTTCCACCTCAATATCCGCAAACGCCGTCTGATGCTTTGGACAATAATTCACCAACTTCTCACCCCTATAAATCATCCCATCCTGCCACATCTGCTCAAAAGTCTTATAAACCCTTCGGACTACCTGCTCATCTAGCGTAAACGTCATATCATCCCAAGAACAAGAGGTACCAAGCGCCCGCACCTGTTTCTCCATATTTCCTCTCTGTTCTTGCACAAAATTCCAGACCTTTGCATACAAGTCATCGCGCGAGTATTCAAATCGAGTATGCCCAGTTGCTTCCAAATTTCGCTCATACACCACCCAGGTCTCAAACCCCGCATGGTCAGCACCAGGGAAGTACCAAGTAGATTCACCCCTTAACCGATGATACCTCACCAGGGAATCCTCAATCGCCATTGTTAGCCCATGCCCGATATGCAAGTTTCCATTCGCATTTGGTGGCGGCATCACAATCGAATAGGCCTTCTCGCCCTCGACATACGGCGCTGGCCGAAACACCCCAGAGGCTTCCCATGCCGCATAAATATCCGCTTCAAAATCCCCCGGTTCATAGCTACTTGCAAATTTCATTCAAAAATACTCCGCTTTATCTCTTTAATTTTATCACACAAAAACCAGCAAGAAAACCTTGCATTTTTATCAAAAATGTAGTAAAATAGACAAGTTGCACTATTAACAGGGAAGCAAATCCCTAGCAAGGTACTTTTAGAGGAGGTTTTATAT
Source organism: Candidatus Nanosyncoccus sp. (assembly GCA_045589895.1). Classification (GTDB taxonomy): domain Bacteria; phylum Patescibacteriota; class Saccharimonadia; order Saccharimonadales; family Saccharimonadaceae; genus Nanosyncoccus. The sequence continues at coordinate 84,428 of JAZNPY010000003.1, forward strand.
GTTAAATATCTTTCGTTGGTGGCTCGCTACTAAAGTCAATGAGCCTAATCGCATCCTGAGCTACTTAGAAGCAGTCGACGTCGTCTCTAGAGGGGGACATCTTCATATCATTGCCGACACCGACAAGGGGGCAGACAATCTGATCAACGACATATTCAAGATTTCGATCGAAAGCAATACCAACACATTATTGCTTGTAGATAAAGGCCGAACCGTCCATCTTTTCCCCCAGCATCAAATCACGCCGCAAACACGCTGCATCACAAACTACTGGTTCTCCGGATCAGAGTTAAACAGCGTTAAGATCTTCAGCGATTTGTCTTTCGGGAAAAATTCTCTTGGCCATATTAATACTCGGCTTGCGCTTCATGGTCAACTCGACGATAATCGCGAACTGAATACTCGTCAGGCCACCGAGGTCTACAATATTATCAAGTTGAGTAACGACGGCACTTGCTTTGCTTCATGTCTCATTGATGACTCTCTTCATCAGTATTACATCTTGAAAAGTCCAGCAGACAGAATCACCGCCAGGACATACAAAGCTAGGCCCTATAGCCCGGCGAATAAGTCACCCCACCTTAATAAGTCTTCTGCCAGATTGGCAGTCTAAAAAGGCTTATCCTCCTACATTAGCGCCGCAGTTGCGGCGCTTTTTCATTTCTCATATTTTAAGTGCTCATGTTATAATAACATTATCATGGCCACCAAAAAGTTCGCCGAGGGCATCTGTTTCAGAAAACTCTTCTTCGTTTTTGTTATCGGTAGCATTTTTGGCTGCTACTACGAGATGATTTTAAACCTAGTCGTTCACCTCTTTTGTAATCACGAAATCTTCTGGGAAACCAGAAGCGGAGTTTTATACGGCTCACTTTCAGTCATCTACGGTTTCGGCGCAGTTACCATGGTCTATCTTTTCGCCAGGAAAGAGCTCAAATGGTGGCAAATCTTCATCTTTGGCGGTCTTGCCGGCGGAATTGTCGAGCTCGCCATGGGCCTTCTCCAAGAAATTTTCACTGGCACCACATCTTGGGACTATAGTGATCAATTTTTAAACATCGCCGGAAAAACTTCGCCCCAAGTCATGATCGCCTGGGGAGTAATCTGCCTTTTCTTCGTCAGAGTCATCTATCCTTTCTGCAGCAACCTTATCGAAAAAATCCCTGTTAAGACTGGGGAAATCATCTTCAGAGTCTTACTAGTTTTAGTTTCGATCGACTGCTTGCTCTCCTTATCCGCAGTAGTAAGAATGAATCTTCGCCACCATAATGTTCCGAATTTTACTCCCTATGGTAAATTTCTTGATACCGTCTACGATGATTCTCGTATTCACCGTGCCTACCCAAAAATGTTCGACACTTACTAGTGTGATACAATAAGAGTATGAGCAGTGTATTTTCAAAAATAATCAAGGGTGAAATCCCGTGCTATAAAATTTACGAAGACGAAAAAACTTTTGCGTTTCTCGATATCGCACCAGAGACAAAAGGACACACACTAGTCGTGCCGAAAACAGAAGTAGACAAAATTTATGATCTCTCAGACGAAGATTATGTAGCCGTTTGGGCTACAGTCAAGAAATTAGCAAAACATTACGAGGAAGTCCTTGGTACAAGAACCTTAATTAAGGTGATTGGAACAGACGTGCCGCACGCACATGTACATTTGACACCACACGACGAAACTTGGGAATACGGCCGAGAGCTACATCTAAGCGACTCCGAGATGGCCGAAATCGTTGAACAACTAAAAATGGCATAAAAAATGGCGGAAGTAGTCCGCCCCTTGGGACGCGTCGCTGAAGCCAAACTTGTTTGGCGGAAGCGAGAGGATTCGAACCTCCGAGACGGGAAAACCGCCCACACGATTTCGAGTCGTGCGCCTTCAACCACTCGGCCACGCTTCCACCTAAAATTATATCATAGGTGAAGGAAATACGCCACTACCGCCAAATTAGTACCTGACTATTGACATTTTTTACCATGTATGCTATAATAGAAACATAAGGTGACACTTTTAAACCCAGCATCTGAGGAGGTGATTTCATGGGAAAGTTATCTTATAAAAAATGTAGGGACATTGTGGAATCACTCCCGATGTTTAATTTTAGAGAAGATCTGATGAAAAAGGCTACCGCCTCAAAAGAGTTCTCAAAACTCATCAACAGCGGTTCAAGCCGCCTCACGGCTGATGACAGGGAAGTCATCATCTCTATATTAACGGAAATATTCCCGTCACTCAGCCCAAACCTCAGTGATGAGGAATTAGACAACATCGCAGAAGCCATTTCCTCTCGTGTCGCTCAGATAAACTAAAGGCTCCACCTCCTTTTCAATCAAGCGACACACCTACATACCCTAAACCCCGCAACCTTGCGGGGTATTTTTATACCACCTTTTTCCGGTCCATTTTGCTACGCTGATATTCTTGAATCAGACCAATCTTACTTACGTAATGCTTCCACATTCCGATATAATTACCCTTCTTGTCTGATTCGTCACCAAAGTCATCCGCAAGCGACAGGGAAACATATAAAGGAGTCGTCAAATATCCAACATAAATCCACTCCGCCCGCAGCCCAAACTGAGTTATCTTCGAAACCGTATCCACGCCAGACACCCAAGCTCGATGTTTATTGTCTTCCATTATCGTGTAGCGCAACGTTCTGTCATTCGAAGCTATACATTCAGCCTTCACTTTACCATCAAGTGTAGTCTGCGTCTGCCACTCAAACAACTTTTCCTTGAAATTCGGCCGCTTCTCCGGATCAGAAATAATCACCTTTTTCGGCTCCAATCTCGTACGCGACACCTCCGACAAAATCAACGTCGGTCTCGCTGCTACCTCAGTATAGACATCACCTTCCAGCTTGCCCTCACGCCGCAATTTCAGATACTCGTCTACCGATGAATAAGCCTTTGCCGTCCCTACAAACAGAAACTCCGGATCATCTATCGTCAGTACTGGATCCTTCGCTGCAACCTCCGAGAGTTTCTCTTGTAGCTCTGCTGGCAAATTAAACATCTCTTCAGCATACCCTACGCCACACCAAATCTCCGACTTCCCAGCCTTATTTTCACGCATCGCATAATCTGGCAAATATCGCCACACCCCCTGTGAGTTATTTCTGTAGTAACTTCGTACCAGCATCTTCTCACCCACTTTTGTGTAGGCCAAAATCACATCTCTAGTCGCCAGCTTAAAGACTGCAGACAAAGCAATCTCTAGCCCCTCAAGCTCAAGTTTCCATTTCGGAATTAATCCATTCCGATAAAGCGCCTGCGTTGTCAACTTCCTCTCAATCTGACCCTGCACCAAAGCATCACCAGAAAGTACCGTCTTTCCTAATATCAATCTCGCCTCTGCTTGGCTTACCTCAATTAGTCCAGCCTCAGTTCGGACCTGCTCCATGGCCTTTTTCTTCAGTATCGCTAGCTGCTCAGCATAAATCTTGCGTAGGCCATACACCTGATTCTTGAAATTCTCCATCGCCTTTGCATATTCCGAGACGCCGATTTCATTGCCATGCAACCGAATCACTCGCATAAAACCTTCTGCCGCCGCCTCAAAATCCGCCGGAAGAGGGAATCGCTTCATAAACGCTCGAATCGTCACGCCATCAGTCGCCTCCCAGCCATTAAACCCAGAACCAGTCATATACGACAAAATTCGTCGCTCTTTCTCCGCGTAGCCCAACCTCCGGTCTACGCCATCCTCACCGAACTTCTTAATCGGGTCCAAAATCGCCATCAAAAGCTCTTTTTCGTCCTTCTCTGTAATTCTTCCGTCGCGCATCCCTGAGAGTACCAGTGCTTCATCGCTCGCCCTAAGTACTACATTGCTCTTCTCTAATACTGAATGGCCGTACAAAAACGCCGCCACCAACTTCCTCTGCACCACTATCGGAGATTCATATTCTAAAGCATCCTCCCGCTTTACTTCTTCCTCCAGCTCTGCAACTTCTTCTTCAATTGTTGGCTCTTTTACTGACGCCTTCTTGATAGCCGGAGCCTTCTTGAATACCTCTTTTTTCTCATCATCTTTCGAATTATCCTCTTTGAGATCATTCTTTTTAGAGTCAACCTTCTTCTCCTCGGCAACTCTTATCTTATCAGACGTCTTCACTGACGTCTTCTCCGACATTTTTTCAGACAACTCTTCTTTCGACAACAGCTTATCTAAATCGGCCCACTCGCCGTCATCAAAGTCTTCGGTCTTTTTCCGTCTTAAAAATCCCATCTTACCATAGATTTTATCACATAACCAGTAAAAATCATAGATTAATACAATAAGTTATAAATGTTTAACCTTCGAAATTGGCAATACCCTCGGTAATCTTCTCCGGTGTTACGTGCAGCGCATCCGCAATCGCCGTCGCCGCTGCCATATACGAAATCACTGGCTCGCCAGTTAAGAATGTCGCCACCGTAAATCGCGTCGTCCCAATAGCAAAATTCGCCTCTGCACCCCTTTTATACAACTTCGAGCTCAAAATCTGAATATTTGAGAACCTATCCTGACCATAAGTCAAAGTCCCGTCCTTGCCAGCAAACTTCTCAAACTCCGAATAATGCATATCGTCACGATTCAGTACTACGAAATCCGGCTCCATATTAAACAAAATTTTTTCCGAAGCCGCATATTCCTCAGCTGAAAGATCACCCAACCCAGCCGGCACGAAATTCGTTAGCGCCGCTACGTGTACCGGAAGATCATAAAACACATCTTTTTCTAGCGACTCCGCCGGCGCCGTTACCACCACATAATTCGCCCCAGATTTCCACGACTGTGACAAAAACTTATGTAAAGTAGTCAACTTAAAGCCACCCTCAGCCGCCAACAACTCTACCGGATGCCCAGCCGCCTTCAAAATCTCATAAACATAGTGCGCCACCTCAACCTTTCCGGTCGTCCCGGTCACACAAATCAATTTCATATCTTTAAGTGGGTGCCCATAATAAGTATTTAAGATCTTCGCCTTAATTTTCGCACCCTTGCCACCCTTAGATTTCTCAGTTTTTTTCGCTTTTTTTACGGTTTCAGTTTTGTCTCTTAGGTGGGTATTACTCTTTTCCATAATTTAAGTATAGCATATTTTTACAAAATATGATAAAATAAAGGTGTCACACGTCGTGTGATGCTCATTTAATTTCTAGGTGGATGATCGCCACTCAAGTTTTCAAAGCTCAGCTGCGATGCTTGTGGCGATTTCCACACCACGAAGTTAAATGAAGCGTGTGGAGTTTTAGGTTATGTGCACCCGTAGCTCAGCTGGATAGAGCGTTTGCTTGCGGAGCAAAAGGTCGTAGGTTCGAATCCTGTCGGGTGTACCATTGTTTAATAAGACCATAAATATCGTCCTCTGACCCCTGTTGTTTAGAGGTTCGAGCCATTTCCGTATTAGCTGAAAGTTCGGAGATGGCTTTTTTGATTGGCACGAGATATTTAACAGGGGTAAATGTTAGGTTCGACCCGAGAAGCGTCCATTCTGCGCCTAGTGTCTTCAATACATATTGCTGACGCTCCAAATCTCCGCTATCAAAGTCTTCTTTCGCATATCTAGCAAACAGGAAGATATCATCGGCTACCCTACGCCACTCTTTACCAGCATTAGCTACTGCATCGATAGAGTTCTGTAATCTTTCCATCTCTTTCTCTAGGGATTGTGATTCCGTATTGAACCAAGCAGTGTCAGTAATTTCGTTCTTGTAACGCATCCTACGGAGATTATCCAGCTCATTTTTTCTAGCATCATACTGTCTGCGTAGTTCTCGGGTCTTCATATTCTGATCTTTAATCTTCATCTCTTCTTCTTCGTTTAATGCTTTGATAGCTAAATTAAAGAAGTCATCATCGATGGTGTATTTTGCTAGCTCTTCTTTAACCTGTGCGATTAACTTCTCTTCTGAAACATGGATACTCTTCTGTGAGCACTTATGTGTTTTACACTTTCCGGTGCAGTGGCAATATGTGTAAGTATGAACATTACCGTTTTTCTGCTTTTTCGTTTTAGTTTCAGAAGTGACAGCGTATCCGCATTCTCCACATTTGATTAATCCTCTAAAAATAAATGGACGAAGTTGTTTCTTTGGTCGGGTATTATGACTTTGATCCACTAGAAGCTGTTGGATTCGTTCGTATTCTTGCACAGAAAGCATCACAGGCTGATTTCCATCATATTCTTTAGCACCATATTTGAACCTTCCGGTATAGAATTTGCTCGTGAGCATATTTCTTACGCTTGAGTGAGATAAAGCTTTTCCGCCACACTTCCTACGAGGATAGGTTTTTAATCCTAGTTCTTGGTCGGCGTATCGCGTGAGCTCGGCAACGGTCACGGTTCCAGTTAGAAATCTATCAAATAGCTGACGGACCTTATCCCAGCGTTCCGGGTCTTTTACGATAGTCTTTTCCCGGTAGTCGTTCATATATCCAATTGGCGGGATACATGGCATCCAGCCTTTTTCTGCTTTAGAATAAATACCGCGGCGAACATTTTTCATTAGATCCTTACGGAATTTCGCATCCATACTGGATTCTACATCAAACATAATATCGTCATCTGAATTATAATCTCTGCCATCAGTCAAAATCCACTTAATCTTGCCGTCATTCATCATCTGGTGTAGGTATCCGCTGTCCTGCGGGTTGCGGCTAAGGCGGTCTAGCTTCCACGCTAGAACACCCTCTGCTTTTCCGGACTCAATGTAATCGACCATCTTATTGAATTCTGGTCGTTTGCCAGCGAGGCCGCCGGAAATAGACTCACTAAACACCCTCTTTACTTTAAGCCCATCCCGCTTGGCCCTAGCCTTCATTACGCGGATTTGGTCGTCAATAGACTGAACCTGCTTGCTTGCATCTTCAGTGCTCTTGCGAGCGTAGATTACGTAGCTGATGCTTTTCTTATCTACATGAATATTCATTATGTATTCCTTTTCTCGCTGATTGACACATACTATTTATCATTATATAGTATGTATCTATTCTCAGCAACTAAATTGCTATTGTTTGGCTGTAAAGTCTTAATTGCTACATATTGCCCCCTCTCGTAGTTGAATATAAGTCATCTTCGTCATAGTGGTCAGTATCCGAATAATCTAGCTCATCATTGTCATAATAGTCTGCTTGCTCTACATAGGCTCGCTCTTCTTCTGATAAATCTTGAGGGTCAAAACTAATACCCCCGGGGTCACTATTAGGCCTGGCCTGAAGCGAAGTGTTTGCTGGATTCGGCAAAACTAAAGGCGTAACTAATTGCTGCCTGCCATTATCAGGATCCTTATCCTTGCGAATGAAATTTGCCACTAAAAGCGTTGGGATGCATTGACTACGGATAAAATTATGGTTCGGCATAACTCCATGTAGCTCGTAATAATATTCTTCGATTTCCGTATAGGTGATACCTTTTTTAGGTGTTCTGCCGTCATTAGCTTTATTGTAAGCTGGCACTACGACATCGTTGTAAAACTCTAGAATATTCGGAGCAACACCAGCCAACTGACTAGCACTGATAGCATCCCAAATTTGGAAGGCGGCATCCACATCGCTTTGGTTAGCAACAATAATTCCTCTTCCACGCTTTTCTCGGAACATTGCATTCAGTAAAGCGAACGCCTTAATCAACGAATGGATATGGGCAATGTGACGAGTGTGCTTTGGTTGCGGCGCTCCAGCACTCTTTTTGAAACGTTCAGCGACTTTGTATTCTGCTGGAATAATGATATCTACAATATGTAAGTTTTTAATATAAATGATGCGGTCTTTTAGTAATTTGCTATCTGGGTCATTTTTTGTAATATCATCAAAATAGCCCTTGTCTGAATTGCGTTTGTCAGTAAAATCAATAGCATCTAAAATCTTCTCAGCAGTAGTTTCTGGGCTAATTAGTAACGACCTTGTTGATTCCTGTTCGTCCATTCGCATATTGGCAGAACAGAAAACTACAGCAGGATATCCACGCAGAAAAACCTTTTCCGCAATGTTTGTTCCGCTTTTTCGGTTTGTTAATAAGCTCTCGAGCTCTTTGCCATCATGGGAAAGTAGTGGCCGTAAGTTTTCCAATACTTGTTGATTTGGCTGGTCTAGAAAAACGAGAATTTTGCGTTCCAAATCTACAATTCGAGTTTTATCGTCAACGGCTGTGCTCTCATCGTAAAATAAAGCTTTTGGAGTCACTCCATGAAGTTGCTTTACATCAACTTTTGGGAAGAACCTGACAACTTCTTTTGCTAAGTATGTCTTACCAGACGAAGCCTGACCGCCTAAAAATAAATTTAATTGGTCGTCTTCTGTGTATGCTGATAGCATAGTTAGAAAAACGACTACTTTATTTATGTCTTCGTGTTTGATAGTTAGACCTAGGGTTTTCTGTAAATCAACAATAGTGATTTCTTTGAATAGACTAGTATCGATTGGGATTGCACCAGCAACATGGCTAGCCTTTTCTAGCAAATCTTTGGCTGTATAGCCGTTCATATTTGCATCAGTCATATCAGCTTTATCGCCGAGCTCTTCCGGGATAGGAATGCTCATTACGCTAACATCTGGCAATAAATTAGAAATCTTTTCCGCTAAACTTGCAGCATCGCGTTTGCCAATTTCATCATTATCGAGACAAATATAAATAGTCCTTCTATCGCTCAAATACGACTTAATCCACTCTTCCTTAAAGGTGCCCTCGCCAGCAGTGCTAGTAATGACTGGCATGCCGAAGTTCATTTGCTCGGCGATAATTCTGTCTAATTCTCCGCCGCAAATTAACACTGAGTCGGAATGCGACTTTAGTAATTCTTTTCCGCCATAAACGGTGCTACCAATATTTCCATAGGCCTTTGCTTTATATTTCGGAGTGTTAGAGTTCGTATCGTCTGGTAATTTACGGAGTTTGATAATGCCGTTCTTCTCATCTTCAAAAATTGGGATAGTTAACCACTTCTTGCCGTCAAACTCGCCATATCCGAGTTTGTATTTATCAATGTTTTCGTCTGTAATGCCACGATTTTGGAAATATTTACGATATTCTGGTGGTAGATTGTTGTGGCAAACTTCCGCAACTTTTGACATGGTAGTTGGCATTCTGTTTTTATTTCGCACTGATTGCGTAGTAGATTTTTTCTGTAAGTCGCCAAAGTGCTTCTTTAGCGTAATAAGGTTGCCCTTTTCATTGCACTTAAAACAATGATATTGCCCAGTTTCAGTATTAATATTAAAATGATATTCCTCATTATTTCTATGGTCGTCATCGCAACCATTGAATGGACAAGCAGTGGCAATTTCTTTGCCACCATTAACCTTTTTATAATCTAGTCCTTTGCTTTGAATGTAGGACTCTACTTCTCCCAGCTCCGGGGGTGTATAATTAGCCATTAGGCTCCTTTCTCACCAGATTCTGGGAGCAAAAACTCCAAAAGGCGTGCGAGATTATACAGCTCACAAGCTGCATCTCCTAGCGATATCTCTTCGCCAAACTTACTCAAATACTTTTGCTGAAATTCTTTCAGCAAGTCGTCTGAGTATTTCACTCGCACTCCTTTCTGGTGTATTAGTTGGTATCTTGGCAACCGCCTAAATGATGGTCGGCATTTGGCGGTCTGAGCCCATTAAACCAAACAATAAAAAAGAAGTCAGTGAATACCGACTGACCCGAAAAATGAAGTATCAATCCGCACTATGACGCATTGATACGAACAGCTCGTGCTTGTTTTCTTATTGCTTCAACTTGCTGGTGGGTTAGTTTTGCGGACTTTAGGATCTTTATTCTATTTGTAGTGATTTCTATAAAGGGCGCCAGAACGGTGTGAACTAATGTATTGTCTTTGAAAACCGTATTTAAAGACTTCAAGTTTGGCTGATGCATATCTTCAGCAAGTTTATCTCTCCAAATTCCATCTTTATTGTCTTGTTCCCTAAAAGCGAGCGATATTATTTTTTCTGGGTTGCCACCACCAAGAGAAAAAATATATCGACTACCATCAATGGTTATACACACATTGCCGCCGTCATAGCTAAACCTAGCATCATAAAATTGCTTTATATCTGGGTCTATCTTTTTATACTCATCTAACGAGTGTTTATTGCCTATGAGGAGAACACTGTTCTTTTTAGTCAAGCTATCGCAGGATATTTTAATTGAATTAGATAGTTCCAGAACCTGCGCCTTCAGCAATTGGTCACCACATAGTTTTTCCATAGTTTGATTTGAATAATCTACAAATTGGATAAAAAGAAGTTGTCCTTCATCCTTTATTGTAGCTATACCTGCGGGGTTTTTATTTTCATCTGTGATATAGTATTTGAATACCCCAGCTTTTTGCAGTTTTTCTAATTCACGTATTACTTTGATGCGATTTTTTGTTGGAAAAGGTTGCCTTCCGCGATAAATATCGCCGTCTAAATTATAGGTTTCAATGAGCCCGCCAATAAGCTCTCTAACTTCAGGTATAGAAAAATCGACCATCATTTTTTATATTATAACATATTTCATAAGGAGCTGTAAAATAAGGCCCCCTTTTCTATTTTGCGGTTTTGCGTATTTTGCGGCACAATTGGGGGTTTGAATATCATTTTCTCTCCGGACTAAAGAAAAATTATATATCAAAAAATTTTAATTTTCGGCAGCCCATATAATAGAAGTATGGCAGGAAGAAAAAGTAAATATTGCGAAGAGATTTCTATGAAAATTGCCGATTTTATTCGGGAAGGACTAACCATCAAAGATGCTTGCTATGGTGTTGACATATCAACGGATACTTTTATTAGGTGGCGAGATCGCTACCCGGAATTTAATAAACTTATCCAGGAAGCTTCTCGGCGAGAGTGGGGCACTGCGGCCGCTGTCGCAAAATACGGCTACAGGGGCTACAGAAGAAAAGAAGCGTATAATTTACCGAAATCGCCCGAAAAGCCTCACAAACCGTTTCATATTACATCACAGGGGCAATCTTTTAGCGACCATACAGAGGTAGAGGCGGAATTACCTGTTAGGTTTACGGTTTCGCCAGTTTTTCCATGTAAGCCGTATATCAATGGGAATAATGGTAAAGTTGAGTGGCGAGACAAACAAGGGGTCGTATGCACCTGCACTTATGAAAAGCATCTAGAAAAGCAACAACGCCGAAAACCGGACCCCTTTATTGGTTTTATTTATTAGGCTGTTTTATTCTGGAGATAGTATTGTTTGACTTCTGCACTATCTATACCGCAGGCAACTTTGCCGCGACTCGGTTTCCAATACATTCCATTATCATCCAGGCTACTAAATATTTGCGAATTAGGACAGGTGCCATACCTTATGAGTAGTGCGTATAGGGCAGCTAGACTATACATTAGATATCTTATATTTGCGTATCTATTTTCCATTTTTGCTTTATTGTGCTTCAAATTCTGATACGCGTTATTCCATGGGTATATGGGTGTTTTCGTTTTATTTCTTTTATATTCTGTCTTGCGGAATGGAAATAACACAGTATTCTCTGGCTTTGCGAAGTCCATCTTTCTGCAGATAATTAGCGTATTTGTATTTTGGATGTTGGGCATCTTATCGATGCAGTCATAGTCAAATGCTGGTGTTCGTTTTCTACCACCATTTTCCCAGTATATAGCTTTGGAAACCGATTCTATCTCTGTTGATATTATCAATATCAGGTTAGCAATATGATTTGAATGGACTTTGAGCTGAGTATCATTAAACGCTATGTCGTAGGTCAATTGAAGAACCTCTTTCTCGATTTGATTGTAAGTTTCCAAAAATACTATGCTCATTATTATACCAATCTACCTAGAGTGTTAGCCATTGTATCTCTAAGCTCTGCGTAATCCAGGATCTCCCGGACTTCCATGTGCTTATTTTTCCAATCATAGAATGTAGCGTGGCCCACTATTGAATAGTGCCAAATCTTGCTCTCACGTTTTTCTGCTGGCAAACTATTAATACGCTCAACCCAGCGAAGAGCAGCACGCTGTTTGCGTTTGACATTTTCAGCTGACAATTGGTCCTGGGCCTTGGTTTCTACGATATAAATATCATCGCCAAAACGCACCAGAAAGTCCGGTATATATTCTGCCGGAAGTCCATCTTCGCGAACATACCTAAATCTGGCAAATGTGTGTCGCTGCTCTATGATTTTACATAGTGCATCAACTTGCCCATCCCTATCGCAATACTCCATGAAGTCTTTTTCATATTGGCCTTTATTACTTGGATAGGACATTCGTTCATAAATACACTTCGTTAGTTCTATCTGGTAATTCTCTCGCACCGTAATACGATTAACGCTAGATAATGCATTAAAACGCACATCGGATTCGCCACTTGTCTTAGCTTGCTCCTGAGCATCTACAATTAGACCGGAAACTTGGGAGATGATGTGGTCGATCACTTCCTTTATGCGTAGCACCTTCCAAACATCTGCCGTATTTGGGTCTATAGTCTGGTTGAATAGTTTAGTGCGGATGTATTGGTCTATGATTCCAGCTATTTGCGCGTTGTTGATTGATAGTGCCGGGAAATAATTACCGCGTTTATGTTTGCTAACGCTATCTACTTTGGCATCCAGCTTCTCAGTTATGCGGTTTACTATACGCATTAGATAGTCGTTATAGCTAGTGGCTCTAAAAATACCATTAACTACATCAAAGTCGCCAAAATGCACATCTTCGGTTATTTCTGTGCTTATCCATTTTTCATTATCCGGGACGAATTTCTGCAGGCTAGATAGCGGTATTCTGAAATGTTTTAATTTGGATACATCCATCGCTGGTGCACCCATTACCTCTTCTGCCTCGGTCACGATGATCGGTATACGGAAATCGTATTTCTCGTAGTCTGGCTTTAGACCTACGGTAATTAAATCGCCCTTTGGTTTAGGCGGGTCATCTGACCCAGGCTCTTCGCCAACAACGCCTTCATCTATCAAACTCTGGTAGAAATCTCTAAATGCCGGATGTTCTACGATTGATAGGACATCAAAGTAGTTAGTAGCCGACTTTTTCTCTACCATGATACGGTGCCGGTTTTCCGCTTTAAGTTCATCAATTTCTTTATCGCCACGCCACATCAAGCGAAGCCCGCGGCCAATAGTCTGCTCAAGTAGAATACCGGAAGTAGATGAACGCAGTGGAACAATCACACAAACATTGTTTACATCAAAGCCTTCACGAAGCATCAAAACGGAAATGACTATTCTGGGTTTTCTGTATTTATCCAAAGCAAACAGCTTTTGCTTCATCGCTTCCCATTCTTCTTGTCCAACTTCGCCTTTTTTATTGCTATGAATTTCCAAAATATCATCATCATCTAAACCTTCACCCAAAAGGAATTGCTTAACAAATGGCACCACCTCGGTATCTTCGCACATAACAAGAAGTTTTGGTATTTTATCTGGGTTGATATCTTTAAATTCATTTTCCAAAAGGTCTAGTTTAGCAAGACCAGCCCTTAGCATTTGACGCTGTCCGTCCGATAAGTCTATCGGTCTACCTTTGCCATCGCGAACCGCTTTGAAATCTAGCTCTTCTGTATTTAATTCCTTACGCTCATCAAGCACAATTGTTTTTACTAATCCGCTTTGAACCGCAGTTTTTAGCTCAAAATCTACTACGATATGCGGGAAGTAAATCTTTTCTTTTCCTTTTTGGGTGTATGGCGTAGCAGAAAAATCCAGTTGGATACAATTCGTTCCTTTGGTAGATGCGATATATCGTAGACTTTTTTGCCACTCTACTTCCGTCACTTCGCCATGTTTTTTATCGTCATGGATATGGTGAGCCTCATCGTTTATCATCATCAAATTTGGTAAGCTACGCAAAAACTCCAATTCTCGCTTGCCATTCAATGAACGATCTAGATCTTCCAGCCCATGTCCAGCCGTAGTGCCAGGCGTCACTGGTAAGCTCCAGCTATCTATTTCGCCAGAAGCTTCATCTTCATTCTCGGCCCCCATTAGCAAATGATAATTAGTTATAGCCACTAGCCCATCGCCTGTCACAGCGCTGCCTATATCTGTTTTGGCTACTACACTACTTTGCAGAAAGCCAAATACTTCATCACGATATTCTTCCGGAATAAACAAATCTTGATTTTGCTTTAAATCGCAGGTATCAAAATCCCTAGTTTCGCCATTATCCTGATTGCGGCCCTGGAATGCATCCAGTAAACGGTCGTAAACGATAAGACCAGGTGCTACCACTAAGAAGTTCTTGGTATAATTACCGTCCTCTTGGTGCTTCGCATTCAAATATTGCCAAATGACTAATGCTTCTAGAACCCAGGTTTTGCCTGTGCCAGTCGCCATCTTTACTGCATATTTTGGATATGAATAAATCGCATCGCTTAAGTGTTCCATTCCACTTCCGCGTTCTAACAATAGCTGTGGAGCTATTTCTTCATAAGCTTCTATCACTTTATCCTTTTTTAGCACTTCATGGATGTAGATTATATTGAGGATAGCCTGTCTTTGCCCTTGGTGAAAATTTACATCACGAAGTTCCGTATATGCTGGGTCAAACCAGTAGGTAAGCAGCATTTTAGTTGTTGGTGTCACGCTTTCTATAAAGCTGCCATCTTCCCACGCGGCGTTTGCTCTATCTGATACCGCTTTAGCAAATTTTAGAGGTGGATATTTTTCTATGCCGTTCATTTTTTAATCTCCAAAATTACTTCACTTTCTAATCCAAAAACATCTACGGCTCGGACAGCTATTTTGCCAGAATTTCCTAGTGGTAACTTGGTCTTGGTAATAACATGTAGTGGGTCATCATCGTTTTCGGTATTACCACGATAATCCTGCCAAATGCTCCTAAATGTTTTGCCGTTATAATCCGGATCAACTGCCCAGTATTCTATCAATGCTAGTGGGTCGCGGGCGATTATTTCGTTCATCTTTTCTCGGTTCTTCTGATCTAGTGGCAATGAGTCTGCGGAAAGAATTACATAATTATCTAATTCAATTTCCACTTGGTCGTTCGTGACTACTGGTGGTTTTACGGTCAAATATTGAAGTGAAGTAAACCGCACGCCTGTCCTTACGGTGCCATCATCATCTACAGCTACTTGACCCATTAGTTTCTTAAAGGTGGTCTTACTCTTTAGTTGGTCCAATAAATCTGGAGGAATAACCTGTATGCTAAGGATCCCTTTAGTATATTCGGATATCGTTTCTAGGACTTGACCGATATTTGGTGCGAAGTTCCAGCCAAGTATTGTCACCTTATCCCACCCGCCCTGAAAATTATTCATCTCATCTAAGGCATCCATAATGGTTTTATAATTCACTAGAACATTAGGTGATACTACCATTACAAGATGCTTACTACGCGGCATTTTACCTAGATTGCGCTTAGGATTGTCTTCCTGCCGAAAAGGAACGGCTCCAAAAAGCTGTAAAACTACTTGGTTGAGGTCGCCAATGCGATATCTCGTGCCGAAATTAGCGCTCATCTGCTCGCGTTGGTAATCGCCGATAGATTGATAAAAGAATTCTTTAGATTCGTTATCCATAAAGCGTTTTCTCATTATCATCGTAGCCGGTTTACCGATATCAGAAGTTATCCATTTACGGCCGAGTTTTTCTGCTACTGCGGCAGTAGTGCCAGAACCGCCAAAGAAATCAGCAACAACAGAGTCTTTGTTTGACGAAGATTTTATTATTCTCTCAAGCAATTTTTCTGGTTTTTGAGTTGAATAATCAATTCTTTCATTTGCTACTGGATTTAATGGCTCTATATCGGTCCATAAATCACTTGGACGAAGACCTTTTGCATCGTCAGCGAATTTTTTATAATTTGGTATTCCGTTATTGGTAAATACTATAATACCGTCTTTCATAGCTTGGTCGATTCTTTCTTGAGACCAAATCCAATGTTTGCCTGCAGGTGGAGCAATGATTTTGTCTCCAAATCTTCTAGGTTGTCCTTGCCCAGCTTGAGTCAATACTATCTTCGCATATTTTTTGCCAGTTTTTTCATCAGTAAATCTATAATAATTCTCCAAATAGCCATCACGATAGGGTAGCATTTCCGGGTCAAAAATATGCGTCTTACTTTTTGTATAGAACAAGATGTCATCATAGACTTTGCCGAATGCACCACTTTGGTCCTTGGTCACGCGTGTTTTCCACCATATTAAATCATTTTGGAAATTATCTTTACCAAAAATATCATCTAGCAAAATCTTCATATAATGACCTATGTGCCAATCGATATGAACATAGATGCTGCCTTGCTCGCTTAGTAATTCCCGCATTAAAACTAATCTAGGATACATATATCGTAAATAAGCGAGTGTGCCCATTACATTCTCTCCGCCAACAGTGCCGCTCCAAGTATCCGCATAAGCAAACTGCTCCAAAACGGTTGGTTTACTATCTACTTTTACACCGGGTAAAGTAATCCTAGTGCGATAATCAGCCTTGCTGTCAAAAGGAGGATCGATATATATCAAGTCAATTTTGCCTCGCATACTAGGCAATCCAGTTTCTGGATCACCAGAAAGCAAAGCCTGCATAGCCAATAGATTGTCGCCGTATATTAATCTGTTGGTCCATATTGTATTTCGGTCTATGAGCCCATCCCCAGCTGCCGCTAACGCTGCAGCGCCTAATGTCGCTTGGGCTCGGTCTTTGTTTGGCTGGACTAATTCATTTGTTTGTAAGGTAACTCTGGATGCGGAAGAAAGCCCCTCTAAAATACGATTTGCTTCACGCCTTCCTTCGCTTACTACTTTTGGCAGTAATTCAATTAGGCTACTCATGTTTTACCGTATTTTTTAGTGACATCGTTTACTCCTTTTTCGATTACCTTTCTGCAGCGATGTCTTCGATAAAAAGCAGACACCGTCTACCAGTGTCTACCTATAATCCAGAGCGTTCGTAACGATGTTCTATAGCTGGCTTAGGTGCCTGCTTTCTAACATCGTTAAGAACTCAAATACTGAGCTCATTCCGAATGCCCTTCGTAAATTTTGATTATAAGTAGACTCTTTTATTATAACATAAAGGGGGGTCCTTTCATAGCTGGCCTAGCACCAACCACGCCTAAAAAATAATTTCAATTTTACCCTTACAATAGAGTTATGAGTATTAAAATGATTAGTCCAGAAACATTTATCAAAACCTATGAAAATAAAAGCTACGATCAGTTGCTAGTTATCCGGCAATCGCTTTTGAACGACATCTATGCTTTTGAAACAGCCAAACCGAAGGATACACCCGAAAGCAATATATCGATTTGGCCAGCAGAAGAGGTTGTGTATCAAAGCGATTTGAAATATCTAGCAAAAATTTGCGAGCTTATTGCGAAAAAGCACGAGCAAGAATTACTGAAGTAGTGATAAATGAGTAGTTTGCGCTTTAGGATCTCGCAGAAGCGACTACTCTATTTTGTTAGGTGTATAATAGGGGTATGGATAGAATATGTCCAAATTGCGGACGCACACTAGATGAATTTGAGCCTCATTGCGGCCCGGATGGTTTAGGCTGCCTTTATTGCACTACGACCTGTCCGAATTGTGGTAAAGAAGTGTATGAAACAGACATCAGATTTGGATATTCTAGGACATATTGCCAATATTGCGAGTCGGAAGTTATCCAGGAAGAAGAAGTAGAAGAAAACGATGAAAATTATGATGATACTGGCGATTCTTATAGTTATGGTAATTATTCTAAAAAGAAAACCGGCCAGAATATGAAGAAGCAAGAGGATAAGCTCAAAGCCGCCAAAGCCAAGCTCCGGAAATCAAATATCAAGTTTCTGAAGGCCGCCGCAAAAGCAAATGGGGAGCCGGTTCCGGAAAATTTAGAAAGTCTAACTGATGAAGAACTGAACGCCAAGGTTGAACCTTTAATGAAAAAATTCCTAAAGACTTATTTCTCAAACCAGAATTAAGAAACTTTATAAGATCTATGAAAAAATCAGAAAGCAATATCTAATGGTCGTATGTAGATAGGTCGATATCGACAAAAATGGCTTGAAATATATTGTCTGACCGATACCCTACAAGCCTAGCATTTTGGCTATTAAATCGTAAAACATAGAGGTGGTCTATATCCTCTGTAACGCAGGCCGGCAACGGAACCTTGAATGCTTCTTTACCAATTATTTCCATCCCGCCAGACTGCTTATTCTTTGTAAAAAGCGTATTCCAAGTATTGCAGCACAGAGTCTGGAGCTTCAGTATTAGCTGGCTCCGTATGTAGTCTGTGCACTTATTGGACTTCAAGTCATATCCATTTACTAAATTCTTTAAAGAAAACACTATATAATCATCGTCATCGTTTGCTTGTTGTAAAATTGGCTGCTGCGAAAAAGCATCTTGCTTGGCTTTTTGCTGCTTTTTGAGTCTTCGCTGTAGCCTTTGCTCGGATTTATTCGGCATTTACCCTCCTATGCCGCAGCAGTAGAAAACTGGCTAGAGAAAAACTCTTTAATCGACTGTTTTGTTATAATTTCGTTTATATTAACATTCTTCCAGGGGGCCTCTTTATGCGTCATATCGCGAAGCTTCCATGCTGAAAACTGCCCGTATGTTTTATAAACGCTTATTAGAATGTCCATCTGCTCATTAGAAAATTTATCTAGATCAAGGTCATCTGGCAAATCAATTTGGCTTCTACCAAAGGTCTTGAGTTCATCGTATAGAGCCGGAATAACCGGACCATGTTGCCATGCTACAAAATCATCCTCAAATAATGCTTTATTTGTTTTTGCTAAGCTTACACCCTGTGCATAGTATAATAATTTTTGAGCCTTTAGGTTCGTAATGACATCTCCACTGTCACTATCTGCATTCTGGAGTTTCAAAAAGAACTTTACGACATCTATTGGTGTTATTTCACTTTTCTTCATAGATAACTCCTTTATAATGCTTATATTTTACCATAAATTACTTATTTTGTAAAGAGGTGTATTGCTCTCCCTACATTTTTATTATACCATAAGCATAACAAAAATACTACTTGCGTGTAATTTGACATTTATTTTCTAAAACTTCGCTCATAGCGTCTTTTTCTGCTTGGCGAACCGACAAATCATAGTTTTTCTTAATATCTATCTGGTAAATCACATATTTGCACTGAAAATCTAGGTTATTCGGCACCAACCAGTCAGCAGCATCTTTATCGCCTTTGCTACGGTTCTCTGACGAAGAAACTGCTATCAAAACATTTCTATCGTTGACAAATTCTTCCCATTTTTCTTTATCCCATGAGTATCCGCCGCTTTCCCAGGCGTTTTTCTTTGCTACGATATGATCTATATCTATACCGCCGCCAGGAACGGAACTATCATACTTAATAATTTTACCCGTATAATAATCAAATAGCGAGCCAGTCTGGATGCTGCATGCTTTTTCTCCGTTTGTCATGCCAGCTAATTCGCCAAAAAGGATGTCATATCTAGTTTTGCAGCCATCATTATCTAAATCAGCAAAATCTTCTGGAACAAAATCGTTGTCATTGTATGATCTTTGCGTTTCCTTAGCCCTTATATCTAAAGAAGATAGTTTCTGTTTCGCCATGCGAAGCTTATACTGAGTAACAGTATATTCTGGTTCTGGTAATGTGCTTCGAGAAGTAGTAATATCATCAATTTCTGGGGTAGTAACGGCCCTATATACATAACCACCGGCTCCACCCATGGCAGCCAGCCCAATTGCTCCGGCAATCAATGGAGCTTTTAAGCTTTTCTTACTAGATTTTGTCGTTTTTTTGGTTGTTTGTGGTTGCACTTTTGCCATTCTACTATAAATTATATCATAACCACTATCTATATAATATGATTAAAACCGGGTTGTATATGTTTGTGTGCATATTATGTAATCAAAATGTGATATAATAAAGTAAATCTCGGTTATCTGGTCTGACAAACTGGTTGATAGGCGAAATAAACGGGGTTTTCGCTAGTGAGTGAGTCTATTATTAAGGTTCTGACTTCGCTTACAACGGCGTACCACATCATCAAAGGTCCAAGGCCTTATTTTTATACCAAACTCCACAAAAACTTCCCAAGCTTCCTATCTTATGATATAATCAACGCATGGCAAAAAAGATTCGCATCGCGCTTCTAAATCGCAACAATAATCACAAGCACAGCGAAAAGCGCAAACACCTAGACTAATAACCCCGCCCCAAAATCGGGGTTATTTTTTAGTATCCAACTTCGAAATGGCTTCGCGCGTCACTTTTAGATCTTCAAACGGATGCGCCCCATCAGCACGCAAAATCGTCTTTTCGTGCCCTTTCCCCAGAATCAACACCAAATCCCCAGGCTGCGCAAGCGAAATCGCCTTAAAAATCGCCTTCCGTCGATCCAGTTCCACAATAATCGCCGAATTATCAAGCCCCGCCTTCCGTGCCCCATCAACAAACTCCTCCGCAATCGCGACCGGATCCTCATCTCGCGAATCATCCTCAGTAATCACCACTATGTCGCTATGCTTGCCCGCAATTTCCCCACGGGAAAACCGCGTACTTTCATCTCGTCGCCCCGCACCCCCAAACAGAGAAATAATCCGACCAGAATGCCCTTTCACCGAATCAAACACCTTCAAAAACGCATCCGGTGTATGCGCAAAATCCACAATCACGTCAAAACCCGGCGCTGCAAGTCGATTCATCCGCCCCTCAACCGAGCTAAGCGCAAAAATTCCTTTCTCAATCTGTCCCGGCGTCAATCCTAAAATCTGCCCTACACATACCGCCGCCAGGGAATTATAAACATTAAATTCCCCTGGAATCTGCGTTCGAATCGAGAGCTTGCCATCCACTTTCAAAACGCGTCCATCTACCAAATTTATATCACCACACGAATATTTCACGCCGCTAGCCGAAAGCTCAACAGATGTAGCCTTCTCGTCTGCCGATTTTTTTATACCATATGTGATATATTTTCCCTTACCAATCGCTCGCATAAATTCGCTAGAAGACCCATCGTCTGCATTAATCACCCCGAACGAAGCACCCCGAAACAGCTTCACCTTCGCCGCCACATACCGCGAAAAAGTCTTATGATAATCCAGGTGTTCATGTGTTACGTTCGTCATCACTGCAACTTCAACCGGTATTCCCAGTGTCCGAAACTGTGCCAACGCATGCGAAGTCACTTCCAAGACCAAAAACTCCGCCCCCGCATCCGCAACCTCACGCATCCGCCGATTCAAAGTCATCGCATCTACCGTCGTCATATGCTCAATCTGCTTATGTAAACTATCTTCATCAAATAACCCCCAAGCCACCGTCGTCATTAGCCCCGCCTTACAGCCGCTCTCGTTCAGCATTTTCCAAATCATAAACGCCGTCGTCGTTTTTCCGTTTGTCCCCGTCACACCAATCACGCGAAGTCGTCGCCCTGGAAATCCATACCGCATCCCCGCAACAAGCGACTGCAAAAAATGATAGGGCAACACCGCCGTATTATAACCTGGCAAATCCTTAAAACTCATACACTTATTATACCAAATTAGTAGTGCTTGTAAATTTTTCAAAATTTGCTATATAATCGCTCCGTGTTGGCGCACTTTGGCGTTCAACACCGATAAACAGAAAGGAGCAAACTATAGACATATTGAATATTTCAACCAACAACGTCGAGGTTCCAATTCACGAAATCCGCGGCCAACAAGTTATGCTAGACTTTGACTTAGCAAAGTTATACCAATGTAGCAACGGTACCAAAACCATAAACCTAGCGGTCAAACGTCATCCAAACAAATTTCCGGAGAGATTTATGTTTCAGCTAACTGAACTGGAATACAAAAACTTGAGGTTTCAATTTGAAACCTCAAGTTTCGAAAATTACGGCGGTCGCAGATATTTGCCCTATGCCTTCACCGAACAAGGCGTCGCTATGCTTGCCACCGTTCTCAGAACAAAAGTAGCCGAGCAGGTAAGCGTTATGATTATGGATGCTTTCGTCGCCATGCGCCATTATCTAGCAAATGCGAACCCTAACGACAAAGCCCTCATCCATATCAACAACAAGCTGATAGAACACGACGAAAAACTAAACTACCTTTTCTCCAAATTTGACAAAAAAGAGCAGCTCTTCCTACCTGGCACAACATACGATGCTTACTCTAGTCTGACAGATATCATTACCGACGCCAAAAACGAGCTAATCATTATTGACACTTACGCCGATAAAAATTTACTAGACCTCATCAAAGAAACACCCTCCCATATCATCACCATCATCACCAGCAACAAATCAAAACTATTGCCCACAATTATTACTAAATTCAACTCGCAATACAACAATAAGCTAAAAGTCATCATCGACAACACTTTTCACGACCGATACATCATCTTGGATCAAAAAGAAGTCTACCATATCGGAACCTCTCTAAACCATATTGGCAAAAAAGTTTTCTCAATCAATAAACTTGAAGACAAAATTGTCAAAAACGAGCTACTTAATTATATAGCAAGCAAATTAGCACTCTCACCTTGACAGTGCTAACTCACAGTGCTACACTGTAAAAAAGGAGTAAAATATGAAACCTCTAACTGATCGTATCGTTGCTATCAAGGAGCAACCCCAAGAAAAAACCGCCTCTGGTATTCTCCTCGGCGCCGCCAAAGAAGCCCCGGCCTACGCCGTTGTAGAATCCGTCGGCCCAGAAGTCAAATCCGTCAAAAAAGGCGACAAAATCATCTACAAAGAATATTCAACCACCAACGTCAAACTAGACGACAAAGATTACGTCATCGTCGAAGAAAAAGACGTACTAGCAATTTTACAATAATAATCCGTTCGAAAATCGCGACATGCGCGTAATTTTCGAACCTTAATCAAAAGGAAAGGAAGAAAGGGAATCCCTTTCTCAGTAACACTATGGCAAAAAAGATTTTCTACGAAGCAGAAGCCCGCACAAAAGTTTTAAGCGGCGCTGAACAATTATATAATGCAGTTAAAGTCACCTACGGTCCAAAAGGCAAAAACGTCGTCATCGAAAAATCCTACGGCGCCCCAACCATCACCCATGATGGCGTCACCGTCGCCGAAGCCGTCGACTTAGGATCCACCGACGAAAACCTTGGCGAACAGATCGGCGCCAAACTCATCAAAACCGCCGCCCAAAAACTCAACAAAGTCGCCGGCGACGGCACTACCACCGTCACAGTCTTGACTTACAATATCATGAACGAAGCCAACAAGCTCATCGCCGCTGGCATCAGTCCAATGGACCTCAGAAAAGGCATCGAAAAAGCCGGTGCCGAAATCGTTAAAGGCATCGACAAAATCGCCGAAAAAATCGAAGGCGACGACAAAAAAGTCGCCGAAGTCGCCACCATCTCCGCTGGCGATGAACAAATCGGCAAACTCATCGCCGACGTCATTAGCAAAATCGGCAAAGACGGCGTCGTCACCGTCGAAGCCGGCCAGGGCTTAGAGATGGAACAGGAAATCGTCGAAGGCTTCAGCTATGACAAAGGTTACTCCTCCCCATTCTTCGTTACCGACGTCAATCGCCAAGAAGCCGTTTTTGACAAACCCGCCATCCTCATCACCGATAAAAAAATCAGCGCCAGCACCGACATCCTGCCTCTCCTAGAAAAATGCGCTAGCGCCGGCCAAAAAGACCTCGTTATTATTGCCGAAGACGTCGAAGGCGAAGCCCTCTCCCTCCTCGTTTTGAACAAACTCAAGGGCGTCTTCAACTCCCTCGTCCTCAAAGCTCCCGCTTTTGGCGACCGCCGCAAAGAAGTCATGGAAGACATCGCCATCCTCACTGGCGCTCAGCTAGTCTCCAGCGACCGCGGCCTCAAGCTCGAAGAAGCCGGCCTCGAAGTCTTAGGTAGCGCTGGCAAAGTCATCGCCACCAAGGACGAGACCACCATCGTCAAAGGCGCTGGCGACAAACGTGAAGTCAAAGCCCGCATCGAGCTCATCCACTCCCAGGCCACTCTCGCCACTTCCGACTACGAACGCGAACAATTAGAAAAACGCGCCGCTGCCCTCGAAGGCAAAGTCGCCATCATCAAAGTCGGTGGCGCCACCGAAACCGAAATCGACGAAAAGAAATACCGCGTCGACGACGCTGTCGCCGCCACCAAAGCCGCTCTCTCCCAAGGCATCGTCCCCGGCGGCGGGGGCACCCCCGTCAACCCCGCTAACAAACTC
>JAZNPY010000004.1:0-7513 GCA_045589895.1 Candidatus Nanosyncoccus sp.
AACGACTAATTATAGTTTAGCAAAATCTCTCTTCCCCTTATCCTTTCGGGGAAGAGAGCAACCAAAATTTTATATATAACCTTGTTTCTTTTGTGAAAAACCTCCCTAAAAGGGAGGTTTTTTTGTTAACTATTTTTTCTTGCGACTCTTCACCTTAAATATCAAGAAGACGATAAGTGCCAAGATGAGTATTATTAGCCATAGAGGACAGAAGACCACAATCTTATTACTAGTCGAAGTTTTACCTAGAAATTCAATTGTCTGTTCTACCTTAAAGATTCCGATATGAGGAGCCCCATCCCAACGAATTGTAGTGGCGCGCTTTGTATCTGGAAGAATGTCCGCGGTACCAGGATTATCTTCATTGTTATAGACCGTCTCATTAGAGAATAGCGACCAAATCTTCAAAGTAAATTTAGCTGTAGCTTCAACGTTACCAGTGTTCTCGATTAAAGAGGTCACCGCTAGTGGCGGGTTTAGCACAAACATTGGGATTCCGTTTTTCAGAATCTTACCTTCTTCTCTAGTGTCGCCAGCTACGTCCGCATAAAGTACCATGCCTACGCGGTTCACTACCTGAATATTAGCATCATTGTCATTTCCGTCTTCTGTCTGTGCCATCAAAGTAGCATACTGGCCGCCGGCTGGGACATCATAAGGCACGTTTACCGTAAAGTAAACTTTTCTAGTTTCGCCCGGAGCAAGCGTACCAGTCTCGGTAGACTGATCAAAAGTCACCCAATCCGCAATCTGGGTATAGTTATTTTTTACATCATATTTCGCAGAATAGGTTTCGTCTGCTACCCAATAAGGCGTTGCACTTACGAAATACGAAAAATTCCCAGTACCGATATTCATCACCTCAAAACTTGAAGAATAGCTATCCCCAGGCTTTAGTTCCAACTTTTGTTTTGTCGGCGATACCTGCAGGGAAATCGGCGAATCCGAAGCGTAAGCCTTGCCGCTACCGAGTATTGCTAACACGCCGGCGAAAATCATTAAGCCAACAATAGCAAAAATATTTTTATGTTGCTTATAAATCATAAACCTCCTTTATTAATTTCATTTTACTAAGAAACTTTTTTGCGGTCAAGCTTTTTCTAGAAAAAATTGCCTGTGGAAAACTACCACCCCACATTTTCAAAAAAAGTCCAAAAAACTATTGACTTGGTTATTCTTATGCTTTATTATAAGGATAACCAAAGGTCATAAAAAAATAAAAAAACAAAAACAAAACCTCTTGGTCAAACAAAAACAAAAACAAAAAAAGGAGTTTAAAATGAAAACAAACAAAGCTATCTTAGGTTTTGGTATCGTCGCAGCCCTTGGTGTTGCTGCACTCCCACTAGCTTCCTACGCTACATCCGTTTCCGGTGACGTAGAACTTTCTGTTGAAGTTGGTTCCGCTATCGCTATGGATATCATCAGCTCTGGCGACAATGGCGTTTCTGGTTTCACCGGTGGTAACGTTGATGAATACGGTCTCACCGCTGTTGCTGGTCCTTCTTCCGCTTCTGCTGTGATCAAACCAAATGCAACCAACACTAGTATGAACTCGAAGATCACTGTCTACACCAACGCTGCTAGCTACGATCTCTCTGTTGCTCCTAAGACCCAGAGTGTTACCGCTCTTATTAGCGAGAACGGTTCCATCCCAGCTATCGCTAATGTCGAAGGTGCAGAACTTACCGCTGGTACTGCTGCTTGGGGTTACAACACCGACGGTGGTGATACCTTCTATGGCTTAACTAACTCTGGCACTACTATCGCTGACAACAATACTGTAAGTGGTAGCACTACTACTGTTACCTACGGTGTTGCTACTGATGCCGATCAGGCTCAGGGTGTCTACAAGAATACCTTGGTCTACACCGCAACCGCTAACGACTAATTATAGTTTAGCAAAATCTCTCTTCCCCTTATCCTTTCGGGGAAGAGAGCAACCAAAATTTTATATATAACCTTGTTTCTTTTGTGAAAAACCTCCCTAAAAGGGAGGTTTTTTGTTTGTGCTTTCAAAAGACGACTTTTCATGTTATAATATATAGAATCATGCCGAAATTTAAGTTTACTATTATTACACTATTTGAAGACGCACTAAAACCTTATCTTAACACTTCTATGATGTGGAAAGCTCAGGATAAGGGTATTGTTGAATTTGAATTCGTCAATCTGCGAGATTTTGGTCTTGGACCGCATAAGTCTGTTGACGATACTCCTTACGGCGGCGGCGACGGAATGTTACTGCGCTGCGAGCCAGTCTTTGCTGCCATTGAATCGGTCAAAGCGGTCGACCCATCCGCCGAAGTAATCCTGCCTACCCCAGCCGGGGAACTATGGACCCAGGAAAAAGTCCGCAGCTTCGCAGCTCAGCCCAAGCACTACATTATCCTCTGCCCACACTACGAAGGTTACGATGAACGCATCTTGACTATCGTCGATCATAAAATCTCGCTCGGCCACTACGTATTGACAGGCGGAGAACTTCCTGCTCTAATTATAGTTGACAGCATAACGAGATTATTGCCTGGTGTATTGGGCGGTGAAACCTCTGCCGAAATCGAGAGTTTTTCAGACGGAAATAACATTGAATATCCGCAGTACACTAAACCTGCCGACTTTCGTGGCATGCAGGTTCCCGAAGTACTCCTTTCTGGTCATCACGGCAAAGTTGCTAAGTGGCGCGAAGAGCATACCCGCAAAGTCTGATATAATATATCTATGGACATGGATGCGGAGGTAATCACTCTGCCGCATATTGGTGAGAAAACCGCGGCAGCGCTCGAACGAGCTGGAATTTTTACGGTTCGTGACCTTTTTTATTACTTGCCGCGTACCTATGAAACTTATCAGGCTCCGACCAAGATTGCCGAAATTTTACCCGGCAAAATTACCGTACGTGGCTCAGTCTCAAGCGTCAATACTCGTTACGCTAGAAGACGTCGCCTTGCTATTACCGAGGCGATCATTTCCGACGGTAGTGATTCCATCCGCGCAGTTTGGTTTAATCAACCTTATCGCGGCAAACAGCTTCAAGGCAAACGAGAGTATATCTTTAGCGGCAACTACGAGTTAAAAAACGGCCGCTACCAACTTACTGCACCTCAAGTTCGCCTGGCCCAAGACGAACCCGAATACGTAGCCGATAACGCTAGTAGTTTTCAACCCGTATATTCGGCTAAAAACGGCCTTAAGCCCCAAGATTTCAAGAAACTCCTAAATGCTGAACGACCTATATTTGCAGAAATACCAGATTTATTGCCATTATCGACACAAAAACCAAGCTTTGTAAAGACAGGAACACGTAAAGATGCTCTTTTTGAGGCTCATTTTGCTCAAAATCAAAAAGCTGCGGATAAGGCCCGTAATTATCTGGCCTACGAAGAACTTTTTGAGCTGATTCTTGCCGCAAAATTAAACCAAAAAGACACCCAAAAACTCAGATCTACGCCAGTTTTATATAACGATCAAAAAATGCACGAACTTCTAAATTCTCTACCTTTTGCCTTGACTGACGCCCAGAAACTTGCTATTTGGGAAATCATCAAAGACCTCGGAAAACCCAATCCTATGAACCGCCTACTTCAGGGTGACGTTGGCGCCGGCAAAACCGTAGTCGCCGCAACCGTAGCTTTTCAAGCCATCCAAAGTGGGCTTCAGGTTGCATTACTCGCTCCTACTGCCGTACTCGCTACTCAGCACGCTGAAAGCTTACAGGCGCTTCTAGGCCCACTAGGCGTCGGCGTCGGTCTCTTAGTCGGCGCTACTAAAAATAAGGCCACCATTAAAACAAAAATCAAGCAGGGCGAAGTCGACCTCGTTATCGGCACTCATGCCATCATTACTGACGATACAAAATTCAAAAACCTCGGCTTTTGTATCATCGACGAACAGCATCGTTTTGGCGTCAATCAACGCCAAAAACTACTCCTAAAATCGCCAGACGGCCTCGCTCCACACCTACTTTCTATGACTGCCACTCCTATCCCGCGTTCACTTCAGCTCACAATTTTTGGAGATCTCGCCATCTCGACAATCAAACAGCTACCAAAAGGTCGCCAGCTAATTAAAACTACTGCAATTCAAGAAATACACCTCCAGGACAAACTCTACCCCAAGGTCAAAGAAGAATTAAATGCCGGCCGTCAAATCTACTGGATTTGCAAAAGTATCGAAGATATGCCAAGCCAGGAAACCATATCTGTAAAACGTCAAGCAACTAAACTTCAAGAAATCTTCAAATCAGCCAAAGTCGCCTATCTTCACGGCCGAATGAAGCCAGCTGAAAAAGACGAAATTATGGCCAAATTCGCCAGCCACGACATCGACATTCTCGTCTCTACTACCGTGGTCGAAGTCGGTGTCAATGTCCCAAATGCTAGCCTAATCGTTATTATGGACGCTGAAAAATATGGCCTCGCTCAGCTTCACCAGCTAAGAGGTCGAGTGGGTCGCGGCCAGCATCAGAGCTACTGCTTCCTAGTTGTGACCGGCGAAGAACCGCCGAGTCGGCGGCTCAGAGAGCTAGAAAAATCTACCGATGGTTTTCATCTTGCCGAAGTGGATCTAAAAATGCGCGGCCCCGGCGAAATTTATGGCAACCTCCAGCATGGCGCACTAGATCTGCGTATTGCATCCCTTTCTGATACGCACTTAATTTCTATGGCGCAGAAACACGCCACCGAGGTTGCAGATAACCCCGAGGTTATGCTAAAATATAGAGAATTATCTCACGTTATTCAAAAATATCAACAACTAACTACGCTAAACTAAAATGTATTCAACCGTCGGACTACTCAAAAATTCAAAACATTCTGGCAAATTGGTCGGCACCCATCAGAAGCTTGATCGCGTTGCTCGTAGGGAATTGGCAAAAATCGCCAGCAAAGACGTTAATTTTCCAACCATCAAAGAAATCTTATATTTTGAAGGAACGCGTGGTCCGGATGGCCTGAAGCGAAAAAGTCCCGGGGTAGACGAACCCATGCACTTTATTATCCCCGACCATGATGACGGCAAACTTATCCAGCTCATCCTCGACCATCAGTACAATCTAAAAAAAGCCCTAAAAATGAAAAACAATACTCGCGCAGCGTTCGAGGCAGCTTGGCTCGCCCATGCTATAACCGATGGCCTCACCCCAGCTCACCACTTTCCTTACCAGGAGGCAGTCTCCGAATTGATGTCGGACAAGGAATACGTCACGATTTTTGGCCAGCCAATCAAAGGTATCATGCGCGGTGACAACTTACGTGAAACAGCCCGCAACAACTGGCTTTATTGGGGTGTAGAGGGTTACATGACTAAGCATATCGCTTTTGAATATGGCGTAGCTTTAGTAGCCGCCGCCGAGCCAGCCGCCAAACTTGCCCCCAAAATCACCAAAAAAGACCTCGAAAACCTTGATCTCAAAACTGAATTCTACAAATCACTGGAAAAAGTCCACAATCTTGATATGTATACCCGTTTCCGCCATACTGGATGGAATAACGAGCTCGCCACTGAATCTTACCAGATACTTTTACCCGAAATCGTTCGCATGATTACGTTGGCATGGTATTCCGCCCTTCCAGAAAGGACCAAAAAATGAGAATCACTTCCGGAACTTATCGCGGACGCGTCCTCGTCGCCCCAGAAGGCGACCAAACTCACCCTATGGGAGACCGCGAAAAACTAGCCTTATTCAATAGAATTGCCCCCAGTCTACCTGGCAGTCGTGTCTTAGACCTCTATTGTGGGTCTGGCGCTCTCGGCCTCGAGAGCCTCTCTAGAGGCGCCCTTGATGCAGTATTCGTCGATAACAGTAAAAAAGCCACTTCCGCCACGCTCAAAAATGCCGAATCTCTCGGTCTTAGCCCAAAGATCATCAATTCTAAGGTCCAGAACCTAGATTTTCAGGAAAAATTCGATATTATCTTTGCCGATCCCCCATACGATAATTTTCATCCCGAAGAACTAGCAAACATCTACCACTGGCTAACCGACGACGGCATTTTCGTCCTTTCCCATCCAGACAATCCCCCAGAATTACCAAACTTAGCCCTAGATTCCATGAAATCTTACGCCAAGGCTAACATCTCTATCTATAAACATAAGCATTAAAAAATATTCTTGCCCGCTTGTAAAATTTATGATATAATTAAGAAAACATAAATTTATTTTTTGGAGTTTTTATGGATAACGGTCTCTACGGAGCACAAAACGCTAAAGCGCAGAATATCAAATTTATCATTACTACAGCTCTCGTAGCTTTAGTTATTCTTGGCATCGCGGTCTGGTCCATCGTCTTTATCGTCGGCCAGCAGGAAAACACTAATCTAGAAACCAGTAGTACCGAAGAATCTACTACCGCCTCTGTCACCGACCAAATCAGCCAGGAAATCGTAGAGGTTACCGAATCCACCACCGAACCAAAAGCCGTAGAACAAACTCCAGAAACCGTCGCTGCCGCAAGCGTTAGTACTACCTCAACCACCACCACTAACGACTCCTCCATTCCAAAAACCGGCCCAGAAGACGTTCTCCCTCTAGCCCTCTTAGTAGGTACAGCTATTGCTTATTTTGGCTCCAAAACTCTTGCCAAAAAAGACGTTTAATAGTATAATTATCTAGTGCTCACGTAAGGAGGTGGTTAGATGAGCAAGTTTTTTAAGGTTTTTGGAAATATTGATTGGAGTGGCGAATGGGCCGAACCCGACCCATTTTTTAGTGGCGAAATTCTTGTCGACAAGCACGGCATGATTAAAGGTTACTGCAACTGCTTCCCAGTAGGCAGATCGAGATACAAGCAGTACCTCATCGGTTTTATGTCCCAGGATGGCGGAAACGAAGCCGTTTTATTCCAAGTTGCAAGCGAAGATGAAGCGTCTACGACCGTCTTTATCAACCCCGATTTCAAAAAATCGGAAAGTCGCTGGGCGTCAATGTCTACGTCCGCCTACCTTCACGGCGAAGATGACTTAGTCTTAAGCCCCCCAAAATTTATGGCACACGGCGGAGCCAGAATTCATTTTGAAGAAGTAGGCGTCAGCGGCGCCGGACTATTTAGAGTCAACAAAAATTGGCGAGGCTTAAACCACGCTTCACAGCTAATCAAAAATCTCACGTCCAATCAGAAAATATACGAGAACATCCTAGAAAACTCAAACCATTTATTCCAAAAAACCGCATAGTAACACGTCCAGGCCAGATAGGTCTGGACTTTTTCACATATATTATATATAATAATTATATTCCGCCCGGGTGGTGGAATTGGTAGACACGCTTGCCTTAGGAGCAAGTGCGGCAACGCTTGCAGGTTCAAGTCCTGTCCCGGGTACCATTTTTTAATCTGTATTTTATAAAAATTTGAATTAAATTTATTTTTTTTCACAAAAAACCCTTGCATTCCTCATCCCGCTCATGCTACAATAAAACCAACAAATGTACAAATGGAGGTGAGTAAACTAACTATGATAAGAAATAAGGTTTTCAACAGTAGCACTAGACTATTCCACAACCTAGCCCTAAAAAC
>JAZNPY010000005.1:0-10617 GCA_045589895.1 Candidatus Nanosyncoccus sp.
CGTTAGCCGAGCTAACAGCACAGATACTAGCGCTACCTACACCGATAACGATGCCGCCCCTACAGAAGCTGCTGGCGGACAAGCCGTCTGGCGTGCCGTCCCAGAATACGGTACCGAAGACCTCTTCTACACTA
Organism: Candidatus Nanosyncoccus sp.; assembly: GCA_045589895.1. Lineage (GTDB taxonomy): Bacteria > Patescibacteriota > Saccharimonadia > Saccharimonadales > Saccharimonadaceae > Nanosyncoccus. The sequence goes on from JAZNPY010000005.1 coordinate 135, forward strand.
ATACCACTCCAGCTACTTCTAGTACTAATAGCGTAGACGTCTACTACGCCGTAAACCCCAGTACCGCTCTCCCAAGCGGCACCTATACCAATACCGTAGTCTACACCGCACTCGCCGAAGGAAACACCCCTAGTACTTCCTCTACCGACCCTACCATCTCCCCAACCTCTCAGGACGGTCTCTCCGCCGGACAAACTATCACTATTAACACTGGCCTCTACCCAGGTCTCTCTTCCCCTACCACATCCGAACTCTCCTCCTTCCTCGGTACTATTAACGTTACTATCGGATCGAATGTCTGTACCTCCCCTACTCCTAGCCTAGACGGTACTAACGGTAACCTCATCATCACTTGTTCTGCTCCTTCTCAATCCACCTACACCACCTACAACGTTTCTATCTCTATCTCCAAGCTAGGCTACAGCAAGACCCTCACAAATGCGTATGAGTATATCAACCCAACCCCTGCCTTCTTCACCATTACTAAGATGCAAGACATGACCCATGATATTTGTACTGATACCAACCTCCCTACCCCAGCCGCTTCTGAAACCACTGCTCTTACCGCATCCACCTGGGCTTCTGGCTCCCGTACTGGTATCCCAACTACCACTCTCCTCGACGACCGTGCTGGACAAAAATCCTACACCGTTAAGAAACTAGCAGACGGCAAATGCTGGATGACAGAGAACTTAGCCCTTCCTGCTGGAGCAACGCTAAACGCCTCCAACTCCGACCTAGACGGCACCGTAGTCTCAAGCTACACTATTCCAGCTAGTAGAACACCATTCACCAACTCCCCAGCCCAGGACATTGAAGCTATGTACGACCCAGTAGCTGGTGGTGGCACTACTACTACAAGCTCTCAATACTATAGCTACAAAGTAGGCAACTACTACTCCTGGCGTACCGCTACTGCTGGTACTGGTAGAGGCTCTATGACTTCAGGTGGTGCCGCTAACGACCTATTCGGCCAGAATATGAATACGGTAAACACAAACACCCTCGTCTCCATCTGCCCTAAAGGTTGGCGTCTTCCAACTGGGGGTGATAACTCCGCTGCTGGCACTACCGGCATCACTACTCCAGGCTCTGCTACCAATCTCGTAAACGGAGACTTTGTCGCCCTTATTGTAGCTTACGGTGGTGAAGAAAATGATGATTATGGTTACGTATCTGCGGATGGTACTGCGTATACCCAACTGACTAACCCAAGTTACGGCCCTAACTTCGCCCTCTCTGGCGACGTCTACCTCGGCGGTCAGGAAAACGTTAGTAGCGAAGGCTGCTTCTGGTCTAGTACGGTGAACAGCTACGGCAGCGCATACAGCATAGCCCTGTATATGTATACGTCGTTTGAAACCCTCTTTCAGAGCAACAACGGCAAGTACTACGGGCTGTCTATTAGGTGTGTTAGCCGCTAGTGGCTGAACTGTACCCTAGAAAGTAGACACGATTTTTTGGACGCACCCTAAAAAGTAGACAGCTGCAACTCTACGGTATGCCCCAAAAAGTGGACACTTTTGTCACGTTCATATTTGTTAAACTTACCGTCTTTTATTATAATGGCGGTAAGTTTATTGCAGGAGTAAAACATGACAAAACCAAAGCCGAAAGCCTATCGAGGAGTACAGAGTTATCTTACGGAAGACCAGATTAGGATGCTATCTAAAAACCCTAACGTTGTAGAAGTTACCCCTCGGCAAGTTCACTATACACAAACCTTTAAAAACTATTTCTGCAGAGAGTATGCTAAGGGTCGCTCCTCTTCTGAAATCCTCCGTGAACAAGGTATAGACCCTAAGGTACTTGGTGAAACCAGGGTCTCCAGTCTCAGGACTTACTACAACAACGTTAAAAACGCTTTTCCAGGCCGAGAGAATCTCGCATTCGAGGGTAAGAATCCTTATCGTGGTACTAAAGGCAATGGCCATACTCAGCTCCAAACCAATTCCGATATAATTCATATGATCGGCAAACTAGAACAACAAGTGCAATATCTAGAGAAGCAAACGGATTTTCTAAAAAAAATTTTTATGACCAACGAGCTAAAAACCGCCCCTCACAAGTCCTCTCAAAAGACCAAAAGTTCAGCATTATAAATGAGATTCTTACATTAGCAAAAAGGACCAACACAAATTGTCCTAATATCGTCTGGCTCTGTGAAACCGCTGGTGTATCTAGAAGCGGTTACTACAGATGGACTAAAACTGCTAAAACCAGAGGGGAGAGAGAAGAACAAGATCGGTTAGATTTTAACATAATTTTAAAAGCCCATACTGCACATGGTTATAATAAAGGAGCCAGAGGCATTCAGATGGCCATGCTTCATCTAGATAGGCCAGTGGTTATGAATCTAAAGAAAATTCGCCGTCTGATGAAGAAATATGGCCTAGTTTGTCCAATCAGGCGAGCTAATCCGTACAGGATGGCCCTCAGAGAGAGTATAGCGGAAAAAACACCACCTAATGTATTGGATCGCAGATTCCGTGAATTCGGCCCCAGAAGAGTTTTGTTGACGGATATTACTTATATTCCAATGCAGGGTGGACAATTTTGCTATCTATCTACTGTAAAAGATGCTTATACCAAAGAAATATTATCATACCAGCTAAGCCAAAATCTTAAAGAGCAATTTGTTTTAGATACCTTCCGCCGGCTAGTTCTAGTTCATGGCAAAGAACTCACGAGCGAGACTTTAGTTCATAGCGACCAAGGCATACACTACAAGGCTAAGAAATTTGATGAATTAATGGAAGATTCACATTTTATTCGTTCGATGTCTAGAAAGGCTACCTGTTGGGACAATGCGCCACAGGAGAGCTTCTATGGCCATATGAAGGACGAGATAGGTGACAAGATAGCAAAATGTAATACCTTTCATCAAATATCCAAAGTAATTATAGATTATATGAATTATTATAATCACTATCGCTACCAGTGGGATTTAGCTAAATTATCTCCAGCTGAATATTACGAATACTCTACGACTGGCGTCTACCCGTTACTAAAAGGCAACAGCAAAAGCCAAAAAAATGAAGCATATCGTTAAAAAACCAATGTCTACGAAACTGCTTATCCATAGAGATTTTTTCCACCTCTATCCCACTAACGGTCTAACTCTACGCCCTGTCTACTAGTTGGGGTACCATTCATCATATTCCGCAATATTTCGATAGATTTGTCAATATGTTCCATAGTGAATAAAATGTGATAAAATATCCAGAAAAGTTCTTTTCCCGGCCCACCACAAAGCTTCCTCGCTTTATCGACAAATTGGGGGCACCTACTATGATTACCTAGATTATCCAGACATCAAAAAGAAGATTGAGTTGAAGGGATGGACCCCCGCAAACAAAATAGAGGGCTTCGCTTAGGTATTTCTCCGTTCACGTTACCCTCGTGGTAATATAATTACATTATAGCACAAACTTCCAGAAAATACAATAGTCTTTCCGAATTTAATAGTGGCATCTTGGTAAGCGAATAAACCAGACCAAATCCCCAAAATCCCATAAAAAACTCTACCATTTTCAAAACGCACATGCTATAATAAAACGAAAGGTTATAAGTTAAAAGGGTGGAATCAGTGAACAAGATTGCCAAGTATTTGAACCAACATCTCATCGGCAATGTTTTTGAACGTGACGAAATCGCAGAAAAATATTCGTTCGATCGTAGTATAGTTAAGGTTGAACCTAAGATGGTGGTTATCCCTGAGAATACGAATGACGTTCGCCGAACCGTCCGCTTTGTTAATCAGCTCGCGATTAAGGATGTTCATCTGAGTATTGCCGTCAGGGGTTCTGGCCTCGATAAAACCGGTGCCGATCTGGGGAAGGACATCGTGGTCTCCATGGAACATATGAATCATATCCAGGAGATTGATGAACGCTCTCGTCTAGTTCGTGTGCAGGCCGGCACAACTCTTGGCGATTTGAACCAGGCACTTAGCCTTTTTGGACTTACGCTTCCAATCGACGCGGATCCGAGAGAGACGATTGGCTCTCTGATTTCGAATTTTACGACCGATAATTATGCTGGCAAGTATAACGGGATTTATTATTATGTCGATTGCATGGAAGTTGTGACGTCGACCGGCGACGTGATCCAGACTAGTCGTTATTCGAAGCGCGGGATTAAGGCGAAACAGGGTCTCACGAGTTTCGAGGGGGCGATTTATCGTAATCTGTATGGGCTGATTGAGGATAATTTTGATGTGATTTCCGATCTTCAGCGGCGCCAGACGATTGATAATGCGGGCTATCAGATGGTGACCCAGGTTTATCGTGAAAAAGGTCATTCTATGGATTTGGCCCCGATTTTCTTCGCGGCGCAGGGAACCTTGGGGATTATTACCGAGGTGATTTTGCGCTGCGAAATTTTGCCACCAGAGCCAGATTGTCTCGTTGCCATGTTTAATTCAACCGAAGATGCGGTTAAGTATGCGGCACTGGTCAAAGAGCTTGACCCGCGTGAGATCAATCTTTATGATGCGCGCATTTTTGCTGCTGCTACTGAGAGTGGCAAGGACACCGGACTCTTCTCTGAGAGGTTTAGCAAGAATGGCTATATGTTGTTGATTTCGTTTGACGACCGTCCACATAAATCGCATCGCAAGGTTGCCAAGTGTCTGAAGCTCTTGCCGTCATCTGCCGCTGCCGTTGTTGAAACCGACGAGAATGCCATGGACTTCAAGAGGATTCAGACTGCGCTCTCGAGTTTTCTGAATGATGACCTCCGCGGCGAACGCGCTCCAGTACTTGATGATTTTTATGTTCCTTCAAATCGTTTAGCGGAGTTTTTGGCCGCGGTCAAGTCTAGCGAAGAGACTTACGATATGAAACTTCCGCTCTTTGGCTCTATTGCCACGAGTATCTATTCGATTCGCCCAGATTTGCGCCTTAATTCTGTCGAAGGCCGACAGGCCGCCGTCAGGCTGATTAAGGACTTTGGCGCGGTCATCAAGGAGCATGATGGTTCGCTCACTGGCGGCTCTCCAGAGGGAAGAGTTAAGTCTATCGTTTCGACCTTTTCTGAGTCTGAAGCTGAAATTTATGCCAGTATTAGAGAAATTTTCGATCCACACGGTATTTTTAACCCGAAAGTTAAGACTCGCGCCACCTTGAGAGACACGGTCAAGACGCTTCGCACTAGCTATCTCAAAGACATTACCTCCTAAGTATGATATAATGTAGTCATGAAGACTACATCGAAACAATTATCAGATACTAAGGTGGAAATTAAAGTAACTCTTGATAAGACCGATCTCGCTAAGGCTCGTACTTCTGCGATTGAACGTCTTTCTAAAGAAGTTAAAGTTGCTGGTTTCCGCAAAGGCAAGGTTCCAGCTAAGGTTGCCGAAAAACATTTAAATCCAAACGATATCGCTAGTGCTACGCTTGACATCGCTGTCCGCACGACGGTCCCTCTAGCTTTTGAGAGTGAGAAGAAAGTTGCAATCATGATTCCGAACGTCGACGTGACGAAGTATGTTCCAGATGAGAGCGCTGAGTATACTGCTACCGCCGATATTCTACCAGATATTAAGCTCGGCGATTTCAAGAATCTTAAGGTCAAGCGCGACGAGATTAAGGTTACGGACAAGGATATCGAGGAGGTGCTTGATCATATTGCCGCTTCTTATGCCGAGAAGAAGGCTGTCAAGCGTAAGGCGAAGCTTACCGACGAAGTAATTATTGATTTTACCGGCAAGAAAGACGGCAAGCCTTTTGACGGCGGTTCCGCCAAAGATTACACTCTTGCTCTTGGTTCTAACACCTTTATTCCAGGTTTTGAAGATGGTATCGTTGGCCACGAACCGGGCGACAAGTTCGATCTCGAACTCACTTTCCCGAAAGATTATCATAATAAGGACCTTGCTGGCAAGAAAACTGTCTTTGAAGTGCTTGTCAAACAAGTCAACGAAGTTACCAAGCCAAAGTATGATGCTGATTTTGCCAAAAAATGTGGTCCGTTCAAGAGCATGGACGAGCTAAAAGCCGACATCAAGAAGAATCTTCAAACTCAGAACGATCACAAGGCTAGCGAGAAGTACAAAGATGACCTCGTTCAGGCCCTAGTTAAAGCTTCAAAAATCTCTGCTCCAGAAGTTATGGTCGAGGACCAGGCTCGCTTCATCCGCGACGATATCTCTAGAAACGCTGCCTCCGCTGGTATGAGTTTTGACGATTATTTGGCACAGACCGGCCAGAGCGCTAAAGATTGGGAAAAAGAAGCAAAAGCTGTTGCCGAATCTCGGGTTAAAGCTTCGCTCTGTCTCCAGGTTCTTGCCCGTGACCAGAAAATCGAAGTCCCAGACGACGAGGTTTCCGCAAAAATCGCTGAGCTAAAAGATGTTTACAAGAATTCTAAAGAAGCGGTCGAAAGTCTAAAAGACCCACGCGTCCGCCAGGACATCAAGAATCGCATGACGATTGAACGCACCCTCGATTTCTTAGTTGATGCCAACAAATAGGACAAATATTTTGCAATGAAGAATCCCCCGAACCTCGGGGGATTTTTGGTAATTGTTAGTCGTAGGTAACTTCTTCTCCGTTTAATCTAATTTTAAGATTAGAATCGGCCACGTCCTCAAAAGGATTCTTCTTGTAGTCTGCTAATTTATTATTAGCCAGAACCGAATCTAAATCCTCGAGCAGTTTGCACGGTAAAAACATACCAGTATCGAGATCTTGGATAAATTCATCGTCTTGCAGACTCCACTCGTAGCTAAGTGTCCAACTAGCACCATGTAAAAAAATATATTCGCTTGTAGACACCTCAATACTAGCCTCGCCGATATTGCGTTCGTATGGAACCCAGGTTTCATTGTAAAACTTTTTATGCCAGTTGGTTTTGCTACGAATTACGATTTTGTGTGTATCCTTTTCGGCGCAAACATAGATGCTGGTAGCATTTTTCTTGTCCATAGCCTGTGTATATTTGAACTTGACACCGTTCGCTTTTAGGTATTCCTTAAAGTGAAACAGATGTTGTCCATCCCCATCGCTAACATCGAAAAAATTTTCATAGCGACGGTCTGCATCGCTTAGTGATATATAAGCGTAATCTTTGACAAGAGACGATATAATAATCCAGCCAAATGCAGCGACGATCAATCCGACAAGAATCCATCCGATTAGTTTTATTCTACTTCTAATCTGTAAGATGGTTTCTTCAAGCTCTAAAATCTCATTTTTTTGAGCTTTGATAATCTCGCGCCTCTTTATTTTCTTCATAAGATACCCTCCTATCCCTGAAAATTATAAGTTACTAAGACCGCACTACGACATGCAGTCTCATCACCTCATTATATCATTATTTCCATATAAGTCAAATCAGAAAAAGCTCTTTACAACTCAAAAAAAATCGTATAAAATAGGGGTAAGTGTCTGGAGCTGGTTTTTATTAGTGCTACCAGACCATTAATAACAAAGGAGAAAAATAAGAATGGCAGATTTTGACCGTTCCAAGCCGCACATCAACGTAGGTACCATGGGCCACGTTGACCACGGTAAAACCACTCTTACTGCTGCGATTACCGCAGTTCTAGCAAAGAAACTTCCTTCAGAAGTTAACAAACCAATCGCTTACGACCAGATCGATAACGCTCCTGAGGAAAAGGCTCGCGGTATTACTATCGCTACCTCCCACCAGGAATACGAATCTGAGAAGCGCCACTACGCTCACGTCGATATGCCAGGCCACGCCGACTACATCAAGAACATGATTACCGGTGCTGCCCAGATCGATGGTGCTATCCTCGTCGTTGCTGCTAACGACGGTCCGCTCCCACAGACTCGTGAGCACGTTCTCTTGGCTCACCAGGTGAACGTTCCTAAGATTATCGTCTTCTTGAACAAGATGGACCTCGCTGATCCTGAACTCGTCGAACTCGTCGAGATGGATGTCCGCGATCTTCTTAACAAGTATGGCTTCGATGGTGACAACGCTCCTATCATCAAGGGTTCTGCTACTAAGGCCCTAGAGGGCGACCCAGCCAACGAAGACGCCGTTATGGAACTCGTTAAGGCTATGGACGAATACTTCGATATCCCTGAGCACGATCTTGACAAACCATTCCTCATGCCTATCGAGGATGTCTTCTCTATCAAAGGCCGTGGTACTGTTGCTACCGGTCGTATTGAGCAGGGTAAAGTCAAGCTCAACGACGAAGTTGAAATCGTTGGTCTCCGCGACACCCAGAAATCTGTCGTTACCGGTATCGAAGCCTTCCACAAGACTCTTGATCAGGGTCAGGCTGGCGATAACGCAGGTCTTCTCCTCCGTGGTATTGAACGTGACCAGATTGAGCGCGGTCAGGTTATCGCTGCTCCTGGCACCATCACCCCACACACCGAGTTTGAAGGTGAAGTTTACATCTTGAAGAAAGAGGAAGGCGGCCGCCACACTCCATTCTCCAAGGGTTACAAGCCACAGTTCTACTTCCGTACCACCGATGTTACCGGTGAAGTCGAACTCCCAGCTGACAAGGAAATCGTCATGCCTGGTGACACTGTTACCTTCAAGGTTAAGCTTCTCGCTCCTATCGCGATGAACAACAACGACCGCTTTGCTATCCGCGAAGGTGGCAAGACCGTCTGCTCCGGTGTTATTACCAAGATTATCAAATAATCAGTAATAATTCCTACAAAAACTCCCCTGTGATATGGGGAGTTTTTTGAATTGACTTGCTTTTTTTCAAAAAATAGGGTATTATGAAATTACATTAATCAAAAATGAGTCCCAAAAATTCATTGACTGCGCGTCTAGCGGCAATCTGAAGTTATGGGGCTAGCAAAGAAAGGATAATATGGCAGAAAAGAAAGCCACAAAAAATGAGGGTCTTAAGATCCGCATCCGCCTCAAGGCCTACGACCACCGCGTCATCGACCAGAGCGCTAAACAAATCGTCGACACTGCAATTCGCACCGGCGCCAGCGTCTCCGGCCCAGTTCCTCTACCAACCAAACGCAGTACCTTTACTGTCGTGAAATCTCCACACGTTTACAAAACTGGTGGTGAAGCTTTCGAGATGAAGGTCCACAAGCGCCTTATTGACATCGAAAACGCAACTCCGAAGACGATTGATTCTCTCCAGAACCTCTCGCTCCCAGCTGGCGTCGACGCCGAAATCCGCATGTAAGTATAACAAAAAATAAGCCCCCTAGAGGGGTTTATTTTTTTGCGCACTAAGCCACTATTGTGGCATAAAAAAATGGAGCCGAGTGTCGGGCTTGAACCGTTTGCCCCTTGGGACGCATCGGTTCAAGCCACTATTGTGGCATAAAAAAATGGAGCCGAGTGTCGGGCTTGAACCGACGACCTGCCGCTTACAAGGCGGCTGCTCTACCAGCTGAGCTAACTCGGCACACAATATACTGTCGTGAACAATCTTAAATCATCCTCAACTCCCCTGATTATACCACAACCTGCGCATTTTTGCCCACATTTTGTATAATTTCATAAAGTTTCGAATTAGAACCTGAGGAAGATTACTTGTAACTTTCTTGACATCCATGATATAATAGACGGCGTGTTGGCGCACTTTGGCGTTCAACAAGAATGAAGCCTCTGGGTGGGAAACCACTTACTGACTGCGAGGGGGTTTCATTGAACAGCTATTCTAGGTACGCTAGAAACCTCTAGAAAGGAGGAAGTCTATGAGTTTGACTCTGAAATTATTTCGTCTCAGACTTACGCTCACTCTTACTAAGGTGAAAGCCAAAAAATCTAGCCGCCGATAACGACGACTAGATAACACAACACACGAGATAGTAAATCACCTAGAGATTTCTATCTCTGTTACTAGTAATTATATCAAACTTAAGCGATTTTGCAACCCTCTTTATGCTTCGGCTAGAACCTGCCCGCAACAGAGAAAAAATGACCCCGAAGGGCCAAATCTTTCACAGTGGTGCTGGAAGTAGGACTCGAACCTACGAAGGCCGAAGCCGGGAGATTTACAGTCTCCTGTGATTGCCGCTACACGATTCCAGCAATATTCTCATTATAAAGCAAAATCCAAAAATTGTAAACACTATTTACAATTTTTATAATCTGTGCTAAAATAATCGTAATATGTCTAAGAAAAGTAATACTAAACGCAAATTGGTTGGTCTCGTCTCCGAGGAATCTGGTATTCGTGCTTACTATACGAAGAAAAATACTCAGAACACTCCGGATAAACTTTCCCTTAAGAAATACGATCCGATTCTTAGAAAACATGTAGTCTTTACCGAGACTAAAAAGAACCTCGGCCGTAACGAAGTGAAAGAGAAGAAACGCTAATTTGTCTCGAAAGCCGCCCGAAAAGGGCGGTTTTTTGAAAAAATCTTATAAAAAACCCTTGCATTCCTCATCCCGCTCATGCTACAATAAAACCAACAAATGTACAAATGGAGGTGAGTAAACTAACTATGATAAGAAATAAGGTTTTCAACAGTAGCACTAGACTATTCCACAACCTAGCCCTAAAAAC
>JAZNPY010000006.1:0-34858 GCA_045589895.1 Candidatus Nanosyncoccus sp.
TGGTTCCTCATTCGGTTGCTGTTTCTTCAAAATAGTATAAATCTGGCTTTCGTTGTCGCCGTTCACTTCAATTTTAGCAAATTGATCAAACTGAGTTTTATATTTCGCAGTACAAAAACTATGAATCTCGTCATCCGTCCCAGGAGCTTGATGGCCGAATTGATCACAAGGAAAATCTAAAACTTCGAAGCCTTTATCATGATATTTTTCATAAAGCTTTTCTATCGCTTCATACTGTGGCGTAAATCCACATCCTGTAGCGGTATTAACTACTAATGATACTTTTCCCTTTAAAGAGCTGAGGTCAAATTCTTTACCTTCTCTCGTTTTTACCTTTAAATCATAAATGTTCATTTTTAAAAATCCTTAAATTAGTTTGTATACAAACTAATTATAGCATAGATCACCAAAACAATGGTCTAAAATCACGTTCTCATTATCATTTCCTACAAAATCTCCAAGCTAGCCTTCTGAATGCTTCTCCCATATCTCCTCTGGCGTACCTTCGCTGCTTATCTCAACTGCGGCATAGCCATCTTGAACTAATGATGATACACCACCAATTACAATGAAGAAAATGAAAGAAATACAATATCAATGATGGGATTGTCTTTATGATATAATAAAAAATGCTCACATATGAAAAACAATCGCGAAAAAACAATAGTTAAAACTAGTATTATAAGCATCTGCGCAAATTTGATGCTAGTAGGATTCAAAGCGACAGTAGGTCTACTATCAAACTCTATCGCAATTATTACGGATGCCGTTAATAACCTTAGCGATGCGCTATCGAGCATTATCACAATCATTGGCACGAAACTTGCTGGCAAAGCACCAGACAAGAAACATCCGTACGGGTACGGGCGCATTGAATATATTACTTCGCTCGTAGTTTCCGCTATCGTGCTCTATGCAGGTATCACTGCATTTATTGAATCCGTAAAAAAGATTATTGCGCCAGAGGAAGTAGACTATAATGTCACGACTCTAATCGTTCTGATTGGCGGCATTATCATTAAGTTCGTACTTGGGCTATATGTCAAGAAAAAAGGACGCGCCATAAAATCCGACTCTCTGGTTGCAAGTGGAGCAGACGCTTTTAATGATGCCATTCTTTCTATCTCCGTACTTGCATCGGCAATTGTCTATATGATTTTTAATGTAAATCTCGAAGCATACGTCGGTGCACTAGTATCAGTTTTTATCATTAAAGCCGGTATAGAACTCATTAAAGAATCTATCAATAATGTACTTGGCACACGCATAGAAAGTAGCTTAGCAAAATCAATTAAGAAAGAAGTCTTAAAGGAAAAGAACGTTAAAGGCGCTTTTGATTTGGCTCTAAATGATTATGGCCCAGATAAATATCTTGGCTCAATCCACATCGAAGTAGAAGATACGTTATCTGTGGCAGATATTGATAAAATTTCTCGCCGCATCACGAAACAAGTATCACAAAAATATGGAGTAATTCTTCATACTATTGGCGTTTATTCTATTAATACAAAAGACAGAAACATTATTGAAGCCAAGAAAAAAGTAGAGAAAATCGTTTTTGCTCAGAAAGAAGTTCTACAAATGCATGGTTTCCATTTGGACGCCAAGGATAAGACGTTAAGCTTTGATATCATCATCGACTTCAAAGCCGAAAATTATGAAAAGATTTATCAAGACATCTACGATGCGGTTCAAAAAGAATTCAAGAACTACAAAATCACAATTGTGCTAGACGTCGACGTGAGTGATTAAGTGTTAATGATATAATAGTAACTAGAATATTGAACAATTATATCTTCAAAAAGGAGACCTTTATGGCGTTACAACTAACCAACGAATGGGACAAAGTATTCGAAAAAAGCGACAAAGTAAACCACAGAAAGGTTTCTTTCAAAAACCATTTCGGAATTGAAATAGCGGCAGATTTATACGAACCAAAAGGAAGAAACAGTAAGTTGCCGGCAATTGCTATTTCTGGACCATACGGCGCAGTTAAAGAGCAGTCATCTGGCCTCTACGCTCAAACCTTAGCAGAACGCGGTTTTCTGACTCTAGCTTTCGATCCATCATTTACTGGCGAATCCGGTGGCGAAACTCGCTATATGACTTCCCCGGATTTAAATGTAGAAGATTATCAGGCCGCCGTAGATTATTTGTCTAATTTAGACGAGGCGGACGCAGACAAACTCGCCATCATTGGTATCTGCGGTTGGGGCGGCATGGCGCTTCAGGCCGCCTGCCTTGAAACTCGCATTAAGGCCGTTATTGCTAGCACGATGTATGACATGACGCGCGTAGCTGGAAATGGTTATTTCGATGCCGATAATAATAAAGACGCACGCAAAAATGCTCGCACAGCAATAAATAATCAGCGCACGGAAGATTATAAAAATGGCGAATATAAGCTCGCTGGTGGCGTGGTAGATCCAGTTCCAGACGATGCGCCTGAGTTCCTGAAAGACTATCACGCATATTACAAAACACCGCGCGGCTATCATAAACGCAGCCTTAATTCTAATGGTGGCTGGGCTATTCAGACGAACGGCTCCCTCGCAAATACGCGCATTCTAACTTATGCTAATGAAATCGACATGCCAGTTTTGATTATTCACGGCGAAAAAGCGCATTCGCGTTATAATAGCGAAACGGCATTCGACATGATTACGGGTGAAACCAAAACCAACGGCGTGACTCCAGAACCATATACTGGCGTCTATCCACTCGGAAACACCAAGGTCGGCAATAAAGAGCTCTACATCGTAGAGGGAGCTTCACACGTAGATTTGTATGACAATCTTGATAAGATTCCATTTGATAAGATTGAAAGCTTTATAAGGCAAAGTTTCGAGGACTAAAAGAGTAACAATTGGTCTTAATCCCGAAATTGACCTACAAAAAAACGATTCTTTTTAGATTAAAGAACCGTTTCAAACTCTGATTTCAGGGCCAAATTCAGGCTAAATTGCATTTTGTGAGTGGCGATATGCCAATGATTGTTTATAACTTTGTTGAGAAACACGACTGGAATGGTAAGACTGTAATTCCGTTTAATACACATGAGGGTTCTGGCAATGTCGGTACTTACGATATCCTAAAATCTAAAATGACTGGCGCTACTTTAAAGGGTCATTGCGATAACGGTGCTAGCTATGTGCTTGGCAATCGATTACCGTGAGTTTTTGCCGCTCAACTTTACGCGAATTCATTTCTGCCTCGTCGATATCAGGGACTTTCCGTTCTAACTTGCGGTTTTCAATCTCTGAAACGTTAGCTTTTAGTTTGGCAAAGGCGCACTTATCACCGCATTCCGGCCAGTAGAACCATTTATCATAGTCGTCAAAATTGTTCGTATCATCGCCAGAACAAAACCAGTGTTCAACCTGCCAATTACATTCATGTTCCGGCCAATAATCCTCGACGATGTTACCGGGTTCGCTATTACCGATAAACTCGATAATAAAGTCGGCTAGGAGTGCTACGTAGAGTTCTCCGGTTTTGGGGTCGTGCCAATAATATAACAGTTTGTCTGGATTCACTGGTTCGAAGCCGTCAAAAATGAGACCTAGCTTATCTACTTTGTAATACTCTAGTATTTTTGGAAGTTCTCTAGCTGTTAATTCCATATCTTTATTATAATTGAGCGACGGCCAAATTGAAAGTAGTAAATGAATGTTGACTTGTGGCTGGCTTAATAATTTCTTCATTTGGTGAGGAGCGAGAAGACTACCTTATTCGGTTATGCATGGTTGTGGACTGGTGTATTGACCACCCCGAATACGCTGCGAAGATCAAGGTTATACCTAAAAAGGATTACCCGGTGCTGATGCCGTGCGAGTTCTGAGGTATACATATACAGGCAAAGAGATGTGGACGCGTCCCAAGGGGCGTTCGAACTTTTAAGAATATATGGCCCTACTGGAGCCGTAGGGGCTTAAAACAATGATAATGAAGAAAATAAAAGAAAATACAATGTCAATGGTATAATTGTAGTAAGTAAATAAAGGATCTTTTATGGAACAAACTATATGCCAAAGCTGTGCAATGCCACTAACTTCAGAAGATATATATTCTACTGAAAAAGACGGCAGTATCAATAAAGACTACTGTAAGTGGTGTTATAAAGATGGCGAATTCGTAGACAAAGTTTCCATGGAAGAATATATCGAGATGTGCTCGAAGTTTAGCGAACAGGCCGGTATGACAAACGAGCAAATGAAAGAATATTGCACGAAAGTATTCCCAACGCTCAAAAGATGGAAGAAAGCGTAACTTGCTTATTCCTGCAATGTCATGGGCATATTAACAATTTGCCAAGCCTAGATGATGGAAATATCTCAATAAGTATTGACGTGAAATAAAAATGAGCGAGAAAAGACAAGCGAACATAGTAGTTAAACATATTAAATCTGAATATGGAGCGAGCCCAGAATTCTTATGGCCAGATCGCTATCCAGGTTACGCAGTTTTCCGCCATGACAATAACAAGAAATGGTTTGCATTGGTTGCTACTATCTCTAGCAAAAGTTTAGGCCTAAAAGATGATAAAGCAATCGACGTTATTAATCTCAAGTTCGATAAAAATCAGACTTATGGCTTCGCCGAAACGAGTGACCATATCTTCCCGGCTTATCACATGAATAAGAACAACTGGATCACTATTTGGCTTGATGGGACTTTACCGAACGGACTAATATTTGAACTCATTAAGAAAAGCTACTTACTCTCGGCCAAATAAAAACACCGCCTTTCGGCGGGTTCAATAATTCTTTCATTTGGTGAGGGGCGACCAGACGTTGTTGCTCGGCTTTGCATGGTTGTGGACTGGTGTATTGACCACCCCGAATACACGGCTAAGATCAAGGTTATACCAAAGAAAGATTACCCGGCACTGATGCCGTGCGAGTTCTGAGGTATACATATACAGGCAAAGAGATTCGAACTTTTAAGGATTTCTAGCTTAGCTGGAGCTGGAGAAGCTTAAAACAATGACAATAGAGATAATAAAAGAATAACGATGTCAATGATAAAAATAACCACAGTACTTTATGTAACCGATGATATAATAGAAGAATATGAGCAACAAAATAATCTTCGATGGCCAAAGCCGCAAACAGCTTCGTTTTCATGAGGTTAACGCAATTTTGCTCCTGCTAGATTATTTTAATACTGATATCACATGCATTACTCCTGGTGCCGGAAAGACTCCAGACCTTAGAATAAGCGGCATTGAATGGGAACTTAAATCTCCTCAAGGCGATGGCGTTAAGACGATCGAGAATATCTTGAAGAAAGCCGCAAAGCAGTCGAAGAATATCGTCCTAGATTTCTCACGCATAAAGATGAACGGCAATCAAGCGCTCTCTAGGACGAGATACTATTTACATAACAACAAGCACGGGATTAAGAAATTAATCGTCATTACGAAAAACCATAAAGTTATTGACTTTAAAGACGAGCTGTGATAATATAATAGTATAGAGTGAAACAAGGCACCGTACGGAGCTGGCGACACTCTCTTTTTTTGTTATATATGGTATAATGGCAATATGGCAGGCACTGCACTGTAGTGATTCAAGCCTGAAGCTTAATAAAAATCTCGTTTAACACATGGTAGTTGTGGATCCATAGCGAATATGGTTGGCCACATTGGCCGCGATTGAATATCGCTGTTAATTACTTTGTTTTGGGCTATTAGCCCCCGGCATAAGTAATAAGAATGATGTTTGTCTTTCTCTTATAAATTAAATTTTGGAATAGGAGAGTATGGCGTCATCGGTAGGGGTTGAGAACTGAATCTAGCGCGCATCCATTTAAGACGCAACTATCGTAAGAGATAGGAGAGGCGGTTTTTGCCGTCTTAAATATTATCTTAATAAAGGAGGTTACCATGAAAGTATCATGGCATAAAAATATTAAGTTTAATGCGCGTTCAGACGGGTCTTTAAAATACGAAAAGACATCAGATGTCGTTATTAATACGCCAGGTATTAAAAAGGCATCAAGTTTACTGCATAAGATTATGTCTTTTGCTATAAGAGTCTATCGAAAAATTGGATCCAAGTTCTCTTCCTGAGAGTTTTCTTAATAGTTAATTGAGGAAAGTCTCAGGATGAGAAATAACGAAATAAGAACACTAAAAAGATTATGCTCCCTGTTACATCTAAAAGAGGAGTATATTCTTGATTTAGCTAGCAGAGCCAATTCCTGCTATTATTCTTATGATAAAAAATCACGAAAAAAAGATGGTACAGCCAAAATTCGTCATATAGATAGCCCGAATATCGAACTGAAAAACATACAAAAAAAGATTGATAGCGTCATAATCAAGCCATATGTAAACCTACTTCCAGATTATATCCATGGAGCAAGAACCGGAAAAAGTATTGTTACTAACGCAACTAACCATACTGGACATGAAGCTATCTTATCTTTAGATATAGAAAACTGCTTTCCCAACATAACATCCAAACGCATTTATTATATTTTTAGAAACACCATCCATTGCTCTGATAAGGTCGCATCGGTATTAACGACGCTCACCACTAAAGATGGTGCCCTGCCACAAGGATGTCCGACTAGCGCCAGCTTGTGCAACTTAGTTCTCGTCCAGCTGATCGAAAAATTATCTGAGATTGACAGTAGTCTCGACTATAACATTTCCCATTACATAGATGACATTTTTTATTCAGGTCGTTATTGTAGCCTACAAAAAATTAGGAAACCAGCGATGACTGAAATCGGAAAAAACGGATTTAGGCCGAATACCAAGAAAACGCTTCTCGTTAAAAACGGACGTCCAATGAAAGTTACCGGCATCACGGTCAATACGAAAGTTAGCGCTGGTAGAAGAAGAATCCGAAAGATTCAACGCAAAATCCTAAAAATCACCGAAAAAGATAAAGCTGAGTATAATATCGTTTTAAAAAATAGAAAAAGAAACAATAATAGTAAAATTAAAGCGTGTAAAATCGAGAAGCTCTTCGGCGAAATATCAAATGTGATTTCAATTAATAAAGAGCAGGGTTATAGACTTAAGAAAAAAATTGAAGCAAAGCTAAATGATTTAGCTACATAAACCGCCCCACACGGCGCAATCTTGAAAGAAAAGATTAGCATTTTGAGTAAGAAATTCTTATAAAAGTGAGGGGCGACCAGACGTTGTTGCTCGGCTTTGCATGGTCGTAGACTGGTGTATTGACCACCCCGAATACACTGCGAAGATCAAGGTTATACCTAAAAAGGACTACCCTATTCTGATGCCGTGCGAGTTCTGAGGTATACTTTTGCAGGCAAAGAGATTTGAACTTTTAAGGATTTCTGCGATAACGTAAATGTTTAAGCTTTAAATAAGTAACAATGTATAAAATATTAATAAGCATTGTCAATGTGCATTTATTTCCCCATGATATAATTATAAACATAAACGGAGTATAAAAATGGAGCAGGAGCCAATAAGCCAAACAATACCACAAACAGAAAAACCAAAAAGGAACAAAAAGAAGTTAATTGTAATCGGAATTATCGCATTCGCTCTTATTACTGGCGGTATAACTACAGCGATTCTACTTCTAAATCAGCAGAACGGCTCCTCTAAACATACCGCAAGTCTTAACTTTAATTCAGACAACTGGAGTTACGATTCAGATAACAACGTTTATTACCAGATTGGCGTAGATTATGTACAAAAT
Organism: Candidatus Nanosyncoccus sp.; assembly: GCA_045589895.1. GTDB lineage: Bacteria > Patescibacteriota > Saccharimonadia > Saccharimonadales > Saccharimonadaceae > Nanosyncoccus. The sequence goes on from JAZNPY010000006.1 coordinate 7,689, forward strand.
GTTGTAAGCAGCGACTATCAGAGCTTCGGTATTTATGTCCCAGGCGAATATCTGGATTGTACTAAAAACGGCGACAAATACTCTTGCAGAATAGACAACTCCACCGAGATTAATGGCTATACCGCTTCCACTGCTCCGATTGTAATGCCAGTTAACACTCCAGGTTACTCTGCTCAATCTGCTCCATCATCTTATAGTTATAAGACTGCTGCAAGTTATCTCGAAAAAGGCATTATCTACCTTTACGCAGGTTGTCGTGGGCGAAGTAGTAATATGGGCGCCGGCGGAACTCAACTTAGTGGTATGAGTGATTCTGGCGATAGTACAGGCGCTTCAAATAGTGACCCGAGCGATGGGGAAAAGCCGTCTGGCACTCCTCCTTCTGGTGAAGCTCCGAGTGGCGATGGTGCGCCTTCTGGCGAAATGCCAAGTGGCGGGCCGAACAACGGTTCGGATAACAAATCGTCTGACAGCTCTTCTTCAGAAATAGATTTCGAAACTTCTGCATCATACGGAGTAGCCGATCTAAAAGCCGCTATTCGTTATGTCCGCTACAATAGTGATTTAATTCCTGGCGATAAAAACGAAATCTACGCCTTCGGTCATTCTGGCGGCGGTGCACAATCGGCGATTTTGGGAGCATCTGGCGACAGCGAATTATATAAGCCATATCTCGAAGAAATGGGTGCCGCTATGAAGTATGATAACGGCACCGCAATCTCCGATGCAATTAGCGGCGTTAACGCCTGGTGTCCAATCACCGAGCTTCAGATTGCCGATGCCGCTTACGAATGGAATATGGGCCAATTTTCGACCTCAAATACTCGCGCAGACGGCACTTGGACCAAGGCATTGTCGAATGACCTCGCAAAAGCTTTTGCCGACTACATTAACAACGCTGGGTTAGAAAACGGTGGAAAGACATTAAAACTCGAGACGTCTAGCGACGGTTATTATCTCAGTGGGTCCTACTACGATTACATCTTAAGCGTTATAGAGCGTAGCTTGAATAACTATCTAGCCGATAATTATAGCGACAACAGCTCACGCGCAAGTTACGTGGCAAGCTTGGGCGACTGGGCTTCGTATGATTCTACGACAAACAAAGCAACCGTTAAAAACCTTGCTGGATTCGTAAATAGCCAGAAGTCTGCCACGAAAAGCGTTGGCGCATTTGACGATTTAGAACGTGGACAGGCGGAAAACGAAGTCTTTGGCGATACAGACAACAACGCTTTGCACTTCGATACTATAATGTCTGATTTATTAAATGCTAACGATTACAGTAGTTATAGTGGCTACGATACAAATGTAGCGACAGAGTACAAGAACGATATCACAAAGACAGATTCACAGGGCAATGACGCCGCAAAACGCGTCTCCATCTACACTCCAACTGATTTTATTCTCGGGAAGAACACAGCTACGCCAGCTACACATTGGCGTATTCGAACTGGTATCATGCAAGGCGATACGGCATTAACTACGGAAGTCAATCTCGCTCTTGCGCTCAATATGAACAGCAATGTGAAAGACGTAGATTTTGAGACGGTTTGGGCACAAGGACATACACAAGCCGAGCGCTCCGGCAATGCTACGATGAACTTCATCGAATGGATTGAATCTTTGACGAAATAACCGCTACCGCTTCACAGGCGCAACCTCTAAAGAAACAAGGTTATTATGGCAAAACGCCACCCATTCAAGAAAACCAAACCCGGCGAACCAATACCGGTTGCTGCTCGGCAACTTGAAAGTTTCATGCTCGAGCATAACGGCAGATTCAATTCGCGCGATTACGACAAGTTTGAGCGCATGGAGCTAATGGAATCGCCTGTTCGCGACGCGATCCGCGAATTAAAGACCTATTCCCTAGAAACACCAGCACAGCGCTTTGACGTGCGCCTTTTTGGGCGCGGTAAGCGCGTTTTTGCGAGGTTAGACACCGAAGACGATAAATGGTACTACTTTTCCCTCGCATACATTCCACGCGCGCTAAATAACCGCGACGTAAATGACGCAGTAGTTCAGATGTTTTTCATTGGTAGGTGGCGAGTCCACAAGCTTTCACTCTGGGCCGAGCCGGAAGATATCAATCATTACGGCAACGATTCTAGCAAAACATTCTATCATTTAGTCAATAGATAACATCCACTTGGACACAATCGGGTTTTGAAAGTTATTGTGCAAAAAATAGGGGTGGGATTTTTTCTTGACACGAAACGGTGAAATATATCATAAGAAAACAAAGAAGCACCCCGAAGAGTGCTCTTAGCTGCGTATGGATCGGTGCCGGAACAACGACACTTACTAGCTAAAGCTCACCATACGGCTTACGCCTACGATTATTATAGCAAATATGTCAAGATAAGTCAATTTTACAGCAAAGTTCCCTTAAAATTATTCCGTGGGAATTCATCTTTTTTGACAACTCTCGGTTCAATCATATTCAGAAAATGTATATTTGAATTTTTATACGCGTGATAAACTGTGCCGGCTATAATGTCTGCAGCCTGAAGATTAAATAAAGTTTTGGAATCTCTTTGCGTCACTTCTACATTCTTATCGGCATGATTATGATTAGTGTAGGCGCCAATTTTTATATAATCAGGCAGTGAGTTCATAGATTTAACACATGTAGACCTCTGGTCAAATATTATCCTAAAATCATCATTGTATTTTGCAAATATCATATCAGTTAATATTTTCGCAAAATAATTATAAACAAGATTTTTTGGCTTGTCCTGGTTAAGGAGCGTAACGTTTTTCTTATATATTGCAAGATAATAAATATCATTATCTGCGCGGGATACGATCTTATTAAGAATGCGTTGGCGTTGCGCGAATGACAGTGAACAAGATTTTATCTCGGCTAAGCCAGCTACCTGATTTTCCTTGGCGAGTAGCTGCTGCTCTTTCTTAATGATTCTCTTAACTCTGTTTTCACCTTTTTGATTATCGTACACTATTGCAGCCAAAACAAAATAATTGCCTCCTCGGCCTAAATTTCCTGATTCGTCAATATAGGCGGTTATCATAATATAAATATTAGCAGTTTAACCAGTTGTTGTCAATATTATATAATACTTATGTTTATTTGTCAAGGTACTAGCGGCACACTTTTGACCCCATATCTAGACATATAATAAAAATGATCATAAGATCCGATTATGAAATATACGATCACAATAGAAGAAACCGTCACGAAAGACTTTGAAATTGAAGCCAATAGCGCTGATGAGGCCTACGAAACGGCAGAACAGAAATACAAGAATGGTGAATTAGTTCTAGATCCTGGCGAATGCCAGTTTAGGCAAATAGCTATTACGGCGCCAAGCGATGAAGCTACAGAGTGGAAAGAGTTCTAGCCATCAGTAAAAATGCGGCATTTCATGGTATAATATTTACATGGAAGAAGTCAAGGCGGCGGTGGTAAAATTCACAAAAGATAGAGACTGGGATCAGTTTCATTCCCCTGCCAACTTGGCAAAATCAATTGCAATTGAGTCCGGTGAACTTCTTGAATGTTTTCAATGGAACGACAACTACGATAAAAAGGAAGTATGCAAAGAACTGGCCGACGTAGTAAATTATGTGATTCTCCTAGCTGACAAGCTCGGTGTCAGTCTTGAGGATATTGTTATGGAAAAATTAGAGGAAAACTCTAAAAAATACCCAGTAAACAAATCTAAAGGTAATAGTAAGAAATATACGGAATTATAATATGGCAGAAAAATCCTTCCAAATTAGAAATTATTCTTTCGACCAAAAAGCAATCGACAACTTGGCCGTAGAAGATCATTTGGAAGAAAACTGGCCAGTAGTTTATCAGATTTACAATAACCAACAAATTTACATTGGCGAAACTACAAACCTTAAGAACCGCATGAACCAGCACCTAGCGAATGTCGAGAAGTCGAGCCTCAGACATGGATCAGTAAAGGTAGTTTTCGATGAAACGTTTAACAAAAGTGCTGCACTAGATTTAGAGTCTTACCTCATTCAATATTTTAGCGGTGACGGAAAGTTTAAGGTCCTAAATCGCAACGACGGCATGTGTGATCGCGATTACTACGATAGAGCAAACTATCGCAAGACTTTCGAAGAAATCTGGAACCGACTTCGCGAGTTGAAAATTGCTGATAAAACTATTTCAGAGATTAACAACTCTGAGCTATTTAAGTTCTCGCCGTACAAAAACCTAAACTTTGAGCAGCTAAATGTAGTGACTGAGATTGTCCAAAATATCGACGAAGCCATTACACACGATGTCAAAAGCCTTTCGGTTATTGACGGTGATGCCGGCACCGGCAAAACTATCGTCATTATGTATCTCGCAAAACTATTAGCAGATCTTCAGTCATTTGATAACCAAAACGATGATATTGACGACGAATCAAACTTCAATATTTTCTTTGAGCTGGAACATATTAACCAAAACTTTAAGAACAAAAGCATTGCCCTAGTAATTCCACAGCCATCACTATGCGGACGTATCCGCAAAATCTTCGACAAAATCGATCTCGGCGATGCAAATATTAGAATCTTTTCACCAATTCAATTCGGTAAATGTGATGATAATTTCGATATTACATTAGTAGACGAAGCACACCTTCTAAAGGTAGGTGTTACCGGTACACTGGGTAAACAAGTCCACGAGATTGATCAGAAGATTTTCGGCGATACTGACATCCACTCAGAACTAGATTGGATTATGGCTAAATCTAAGAATGTAGTTCTAGTATTTAGCGATCAGCAGCGCATTCGTCCGGCCAATATTAACCGTAGCGATATCTTGCAGTATGCAGACAAGTTTAATAAACGCGAATACTATCTCAAAACACAAATGCGCTCACTCGGCGGTAAAAAGTATATCGATTATATTCACGATATTCTGTCAAACGGTTTTAGACCAACAGAAAAAGAAACGTTTGAGAACTTTGAAGCGAAGATTTTTGATAGCATTCAAGATTTTGCTGAGGCCATGGAAAAGCGCGAGGCTGAGTATGGCTTATCGCGTATGGTGGCCGGTTTTGCTTGGAGATGGAATTCCAAAAACAATAAAAGCGCGTATGACATCGAAATCGATGGCATGAAATTTCGCTGGAACAGTACCCAAAACAACTGGATCGGATCCAAAAACGCGCCAAAAGAAGTTGGTAGTATTTATACCGTGCAAGGTGACGATTTGAATTATGTAGGAATTATCATTGGAAATGATTTAATTTATCGTGACGGGAAACTCGTATTCAATCGCAAAGCCTGTGCAGATTCTGGCGCCATGAAGCGTAGCCAACGCCAAGTCGCTAATAATGAGCAAATCAACGAAGATGATATGTTGGAACAGGTATTAAGGACTTATAGAATTCTTATGAACCGCGCAGTCAAGGGTGTCTATATCTACGCATATGATGAAGAACTAAAGGAATACTTGAAGAGGTATTTTGAATGTATAAAATAAAAACGATTGCAATATTTATTGCCTATGTTATAGCGCCAATGGTCTTTTTAGTCGTAATATCTAATTTTGCAAATGCCCTTTTCAACGCAATCTATTCATTGATAAGCAATACTTTTCCACAAATTCTTGACTGCTCAATTATTAATAAAGCTACATATAGTTGGATAATTCTTGTTACGTGGGTATTGCTCTCGATTCCTTTAGGCAAACACATATATAGTTTTTTGAATCCAGAAACAATTCAACGTGATAAAAATTTTATTCTTGAGTTATTCAAAAATCGAGGATATGGTAGCCCTATATCTACTCGTATCAGGTTAATTGAAAAAATCTATGGAAAGAGCGAAATTGATGAAAAAGTTAAGCAATCATTAGACGAACTGATAGACAAAAATATCAATCCTATAAAAGAGTTTTTAGAAGAGTCTGGCGATAAGCACGTTCTGTGCATCAATGGTAAATGGGGATCCGGGAAAACAACATCATTACTCATCGCAATAAATGAGACAGAAAAAAATAACAAATATATTTACGAGTCCGCCTTTAAGTATAGTGGAAGCGAAAATGAATTTATAAAAGATCTCCTAAGCACGTTAAACGACACTACGCTTAAAATGGGGATGAAAAATAGAGATGATATAAACTCGCTAATAAAAAACCTGGATTCTAATCCTCAAAAAACTATCGGAAATTTCATGAGAAACCACAAAGAAACGAACCTCCCTTCGAGTGAACTTATTTATAAATTAAACTGCCAATATGAAAATCTAAAAACAGAGGAGCTCATTTATATTATCATTGACGACATAGATAGATTACAGGGTAAAGAAATTATAGATATTTTAGCTGTTCTCTCAATTTTGAAAAACCTAGTTTTTGTTAGAGTAATTATCCCGGCAGATTTAGATGTCGTATGCAAGGCATTGGATACTAATAGGGTAGTCGAGTCGCAAAGATTTATTGAAAAATATCTGCCTTCCCAAATGAGCATAAAACTCAGCTCTAACTATGATATGGTCGAAAAAATACTGTTAGACAAAATAGATCATACTGGGGGTACTTGGGAAAAAGCTTCACCCAACGAGGCACGACCGGCGTTAGCAGCAATTTTTATAGGCATATTAGCGAAAAGATTAGAAGACGAAACCAGAAATTATAAAGCAGAAAATAAGTCGGTTAGGTACGCGTGGCTATCAAATGCCCCCAATCCGCAAAGACTCCCTGACAACATAAATGAACCGCTCTTTCAGCTATTGCAAACACCCTTAATAATAAGAGCAAAAGAGTCTTTCAGAGACAAATACGTTTGGAACACGAATTATAATAATATTACGAGGTTTAAAGACGTAATATATGCTATCAAAAAACGTCCAGGTGAAAGAGGTCGGAACGCCACATATATATCCATTAATGAACATTTTTCCGATGAAGAATATTCGGACGTAATCGATTCGTGGATTTTTGATTATATGAAAAAAAGATGGGACATATTCGGATTTACCATTCGCGATGCTTTGGATATATGGGAAAGCATTAGGCAAAAAGAAGAATTACCAAAAGACTGCGCAGAGCAATTTATATATATCTTTAATCAGTTATTTCCAGATCGACAAATGAAAAACCATAAAATAGCAAAAGGAGCGGAACATGCCTTCGAACCTTGAAATTAATGCACAAAAAAGGGTGATTTACAGATATAAATCACCATTTAATTTGCGCCTAGAACCTGAGTTTTCCACAGGTTCCCCTATTGGTGAACCAAGCCGAACGGTTCTCGAAACTCCACTTGTAGTGGCAAAAACCCTTTACTACGGAACACCGAACCTACACTTCTGCATCCCTGTTGCAACGGAGGGCGAGGTAAAGCATCAAACCACGCCAGTGAACTATAAATTATAATCCGCCAGTCCGCAACCTTTAACCTGCTACGCACAAAAAATCCCCAGTAAAACTGGGCTAGACTACCTACTTAAAATATACCAGAAAAATCTCTAATCCTAATAAAACACAAAAACCCTAGGGGTAGAGGATGTGGGGAGGAGTGGGTGTAGTGCAGAGGCAAATGCGGAGAGAAGTAACTCGGACACTGTTCGCTGATGTAGAGGGTTGATGGAGAGAGAACCTAGCAATGCCAAACCAGAGAGGAGAGGGGTTGCAGGGGATGTCCAAACAACGCAAGAACACTGTCAAGAACGATGTCGGAGTGCCGCTCAAAGCGAATGCTGGTGCGAACACGAACTGGATTTTTAAGTTGCGGGGGCAGATGCTCACTTATTACCCCTATAATAGCACATATTTTGGAGTTGTTTTTTTGGAGAGTTGGACTTTTCCACAGGTAAGACATACTCACCTCTGCAAAACGCAAAACTAATCGGGGGTGGGGTTGCCAAGAGGAGGTAATTTTTGAAACGATACTCTCTCTGGACTAACCTTTATTCCGATAGCCCAGCTATTTTTTTCGCTCGAAGCAGAACGTGGTCGTAGGTTAAAACCGAGATATTTGTCAGCGTAGAGTTAAGCACTCTAAATTGCTCTTGCTGTGCCTTTGTCCAGTCGTTAGACCTGCCGTAGATTAGGGTGATACGTGGCTTAACTATTTTACAACCAAATTCCTCGCTTTTGGCAAGGTCGTTAGATTTCTGTTCCGCAATTCGGAGGTATCTCGCACATTGCATCATCGCAGAGGTTAAATCTGAGGTTGGATTTAGGTCATTAGTCCAAAATTGTGCGTCTGGTAGTTTTAGCTCAATAACATCGAGAAAGCCATCATAGCTCTGAAAAGGTATATCTGTGATGTTATGCTCATCTAGCGAACGGTTTTCTAGGATTTTTATTACGTTAGACCCCAGTATCCAATCATTACTAGTGAAGAACTGTTGCCATACTTCCTCATTTTTCCCAATTTTTCGCTGCTTTTTCGTGTTATTAAAATACTGCTTGTCGTTTAGTAGTCTCTCAAATGCTTCAGCTCTCTGTTTTCTCATTAGGTTTATTTGAAGAAAAGATGGAGTAACGTTTTCTAGGGAATTTAGTAGCTTTTTCCCATTTGGGTCAGCCGCTAATGTAGTTAGAAACTTGCGAATTTTATCCATATCGGCTTGCTGAAAGATACTCTCATCTAATACGTAGCTTTTATTAGCCACTGAACTCAAATCTACTTTGGAGAAAAACTGCAATGTGGCTAGGAGCATTTTGAAGTCAAATGCAGAAAGCACTAATCTTTGGTTTTCCTTTCCGCCAACCTTTTTTATCTCAATCCCCTTAATGTCGTTTTTCTCTCTAATGTATGTTAATCTGACGCTTACCTTTGGCGATATGTCAAAATTACCCTCTCTGGGCAACTCGTCAGAGGTGAAAGTTTTGGAAATATATCTACCCTGAGAAAAATCTGCAACGTAAACCTTATCATCGTCTCTGAAAAGCATTATGTCGTCATTCGTATCCACATTACTCCTTTTCTGCCCACTAATTACATCTTAATGATACGCTTAATACTATTATACCAAGCATCCGTTACGAGCTAAAAAAATTTACCAAACTAATGTTAAAGTAGAAGTATGAGGAAATCGAAATATAACCCTACTACTAGAGCGAAACTGCTTACGTATATTAGGGATGGCAGAACTGTCAAAGATGCTTGCTCACTGGTAGGTATCTCTGATATGACACTCACCCGCTGGAGAAGACGTTTTTCTGATTTTGATACAGACTACTTAAAAGCAGTTGAGAACCAGTGGCAAAGCCTTGATGCGACCAAAGAAAGCGGTGCAAGGACTTATAAGCGGAACACTACAAAACTCCGTCAAAAGGCAGAAAAACAGGCTAAAGTCCAAAAAATGACGAAAAAAGAGCAAGAAGTAGTAAAGAGTGGAAAACCGCTAGTCTATGAGGGTTTGCGTATTAGGTATGGCAACATCGCAGATGATGAACCACTTACTCCCTGCATCAACCACAGCAACGGTTTTGTTGAGTATCTGAAACGACAAAGTGGACGGTATGTTCAATTCTCCTGTTCACTTGATGCGTTTAAGAGAAGTCATCCTGCGTGGTATCGTGAACTAGTAGAGCAGAACTCCACACTTGATGTTGGTGATTAGCGTGTGATTTTACACGCTCTACCCCTGTTGGCATTCCCTCGCTTATACATCTCAAATGTTGGACTTTTGCGAAATTGAAAGTGGACAAAGTGGACAGAAGTAGGGTTTTAGAATAGAGCAACGTTTTTTTGCCAACCTTATATAATATACTCCCCAAAAATCGTGAGACCCAAAAGATAATAAGATAAAAGTATGAGTAGAAAATCAGGGTTAACAGAGAAAGTTTGGCAAATCATCATAGGGGGCATCCGTGATGGCTATACGATTACGGATGCTTGTGCTATGGCAAATGTCAGCAGGAGTGCTTTTTATAAGTGGCTTGCTGATTTTCCTGACTTTAACAAGGCGGTAGTGGAGGCAACTGACCTCCAGTGGAAGTATGCGAACTGGCGAATTAGACACAGTTATCGTGGCTACGAGCGTCATCACCTAAACCGACCATCAAAAGCCTATCAGTCTCCGAATAATGTGCCTTTTGACATTCCACCAGTGGAGAGCGAAGTCCCACCTATCAACCTTGATGATGACGAGGCTTTATGGGAGAAGTGGAGTTGGGACAACGCCTACTAGTTTATGTTTGGTGGCAAAACCGCAAAATTATATATCAGGGGTGGGCTATTTTTGGCATCTACAGAGGTGGATTTCGTAACAACAGGGGTAGATTTGACAAAGTGCAACAAAATGATAAAAAAGTATTGACATTTTTAAGCATATGTGCTATAATGGAACTATCATCAGAAATGATGAAGATGATACTCGCTGAAGTTGAAGTCTCCTAGCCAAAGTGCAAAGAGATGAGAGCAACCAAGTTAAAAAGTGGTAAGGAAAGATGCAAGCAGGAAATCTGCGAATAAGTTCTCAAAAGCACCTTAAAATGCATCTCCACGTATCATCTAAAAATCCTTATAAAAGGGACAAGTTACTAGCCGAAGTTCTTATATCAACAGTCCAGCACAGTCTGGTGAGATGGGGAGTGAACCAAAGCGAAAAGACGAGTTTGAGGAGTAGTAGTCTGACGAAATATGTTCAGACGAGGCTGTGAAAGGCGAGTGCGAAATAGCACGTAAATCTTCCCAAAGCACCTTATAGCCTCCATCCTGTAACTTTATTAAAACCTCATATAAGTCCCTAGCACATAATGCCCTGCTCATCAACATCGAGCAGGGCTTTCCTTTTGTATGGGAAAAGATGCCAAGTTGGAGAACAAAGCCCCTCACAGAGCCTCACAGTGGCTCACAGGGGCTATTTGTGGTATAATGGTATCAGTTATGGAAGACTTTGACGATTATAGCGAGGGTGGTGAGGCTATTGCTAGGGCTGTTCACGGACTTAAAGACATCGGTGCTGGCACTGATGAGAATGTCGACGTGCGGTCTGAAGACCACAATGGTGTAGAAATCAAACTAAACGATGATGGGGATGAAAAGCCCACTAATTTCAAAACTGCAAAAACAAAGCCACGTGATAAATACGACCAGATTATAGAGGACTTAAAGGAAGAGTTTAGGAAATTAGAAGATGGAAACTGCTAATCCTAATGAGGACAAAGAAGAAATCATAACAGAGGAAATCGACCTTGACGAGCAAGACTACGAAGCGGATTTTGATGACGACTTAAGCGAGGAAGACGAAGAACTTGAGGACGATGTTGAAGATGAGGAAAGCCTTGAAGAAGAACTAAACGAAATCTTCGGTTATGTGGAAGTTGACCGCACGAAACTCAAGTATGTGATGTATCTCCGCAAGTCCACCGAAGACGAGGGCAAACAAACCTGCTCCATCAAAGACCAGAAGAAAGTCTGTCTTGACTGTATAAAGCGACTAGGTATTAAAATAGATGAGAAAGACATCATCGAGGAGGAGATGTCAGCAAGACATCCAAACAACCGTCCAAAGTTCACCAAGATGATGAAAGCCATCAAAAAAGGCGAATACGATGGCATCATAGCCTATCACCCTGACCGCTTGTCTAGGAATATGCTAGAGGCTGGTGAAATCTTGAATATGCTGAAGCCGAACCGTAAGAAAGAGGTTATACTTAAAGACCTAGTATTCCCAGCGACAGCATTTCACAATGACAGCAGTGGACGTCTGATGCTGGCGGTCTTGTTCTCGATAGCCACCCAGTATTCTGACCACCTACAAGAGCAAGTCACGAGAGGTGTAAAGAGCCACTTTCGGGCTGGAAAATCCTCTGGTGCTCACAAGTGGGGCTATAAACGTAGTCCAAAAGGCTACTATGTTCCTGATAAAACCTTTGCTCACGTCCGTAAATGCTGGGAAATGGCACTTGATGGCAAAACCTACGAGGAGATACTCCAGTATGCAGAAGACAACGACATCAGTTATATGACAAAGGAGACCGAAAAGAAGAACTCCAAAAAAGTCTCACTGGCAAGCAAGGGGCAACTTTCGCATATGTTCCACGACCCATTCTACTATGGGATGCTTTTGCAGGCTGGTAAAAAGCGGTATTTACTCAAAGTTCAGCCAGACTTCAAGAGGATTGTCACTCGTAGGGAGTGGGAGACTTTGCAAGCCATACTTGACGAGAAATATACGCTCCGAGAGAAACCGAAAAACGATGATGCTCCGTTCATACCATTTCAAGGGCTTGTTTATTGCGAATGTGGTAGTAAAATGCACGGTTATGCCTCAAAAGGTAAGCCTGGCTCTAAAATAAGGACTATCAGATTTGACTGTCAGAACACGAAAGACTGCACCAGAAAAGTGGGTGCGAAGAAAAACGGTGTGACCGTAAGTGTTAGGGGTCAAGTCATCTATGACCAACTCTGTGACGAACTGAAACACCTAAAACTTTCCAAAGAGGCTTACGATGAATATGATGAGGCGGTTGAGGACTTCATCAAGATGGAGACGGACAAATTGAATAAGATGAGCCTAAACCTAAATGCAAGGCTTCTGAATGTCAAAGCAGCCTATAAAGCCGAATTAGCAGACCTGAAGAACCTTACTTTGAGCAAAGCACTACCAGTCTTGATAGACGAAAGTGAGAAACGTGTGCAGAAACTGGACGACAGAGTGCAGAAACTTGAAGCCGAGTTGGATGAGGTCAGAGATAAGTTGCAAGATGAGGACGAAGTCCGTATGACAAAGGAGGAGTTCTTTAGATTTCTCGAAACCGCCCATTTACAGATGAGAAACGGTGATTTTGAGCAAAAAGACTTAATTGCCAAAACATTGTTCTCGAAACTTTACATTGACCACAAAAATAGGCTCACCGTCCTCTGGAAACCAGAGTTTAGTGGGCTTATTTCGTCACCAAATATGCATAATGTTCTAAATGGTGAGTCGGGAGGGGCTCGAACCCTCGACACCCTGCTTAAGAGGCAGGTGCTCTAACCAGCTGAGCTACCGACCCAAATTAGGAAAAAGACGAAAGCTTGCTTTCGGTCTTTTGACGAATGCCGGGTCGGAAAGCACTAACTTACCGACCCACCCTAGTGGGTACTCTTATATTATACCACGAAACCATCGCAAAAGGAAGTGCAAAATTTATTTCTATGCAGAAATCTACCAAAACACGCCCACTCGTAGCGCCTAATACCTCTCACCTCCCATTTTCTCATATTCCTCAAACACCTCAAGGCATATCTCCCGGTCCCTTTCCTCCATAAATTTATCTGGCAGGTTAGACCTTCCGCCCATCATTTCATCAAACTTTACGTCTCGAAATCCAATCCTCTCGCTGTCACTCAGGCTGCATCCGTAATATACTTTCTCGATATTCGCCCACAAAATCGCCGCAAGACACATCGGACAAGGTTCTCCCGTAGTGTAAATTTCGCAATTCGAAAGATCATAAGTTCCGAGCTTACTTTCCGCTTTTCGCATTGCATCAATCTCGCCATGGCAAGTCGAATCGCTAGAGGAGAGTACTCGATTATGCCCCGACGCAATCACCTCGCCGTTTTTTACTACTACCGCTCCAAAAGGTCCACCATCACGGTTGAGGATCCCATTTCTCGCCTCACTTACCGCAATCTCCATAAATTCTTTTCTGTACATTTAAACCTCTATTATCTATATATGCTAATCCGTATCATAATTATAACACGATAGGCAACATTAAAGTTCAACTATAAACTTCGTCACGCCTTTTTCGCTTTCGCATCGAATCTTCCAGCCGTTCCGCTCGCAGACCGCTTTCGCAATCGCAAGGCCTAGCCCAGAGCCCTCGCGAGTTTTATCGGTCTGATAAAATCTATCAAAAATCCGTGACAAATCATTTTCTGCAATTGTTGCCCCATCATTTAAAACGACCAGGGAACCATCATTATTCAAAATAATCGACACTTTCTTTTTGCCGTATTTCGTTGCATTATCCAGCAAAATATCTAAGACCTGTACAAAGTCTTGTTTTGTCAAAGTCCGAACGCCGCCGCTGGCTTTTAGATTAATTTTTCCGCCAAACTTTGGCCTAAACATTTCTACACGCTCGGAAATCACACTCTTCAAATCAACTTCTTCAGCCGCCTCAGTCTCAACTCCACTAGTATCCATTCTTGCTAGCTGTAGAAGATCCAGTACTAATTTATTCGCACTTGTAACTTCGTTTTCGATATTATCACGCCATTTCTGATCTTGCCGATCAACTTCCATTGCTTCGACGTTTGCCTGAATCACCGCAAGCGGAGTTTTTAGCTCATGTGATGCATTCGCGATAAATAACTTCTGCTTTTCGTAGGAGTCTTTTACCGGCTCCACCATCTTTCCTGACAAATAATAAGAAAGCATAAAAACCGCCACTTCCACCACACCACCTACGCAGAGCAGAGTTATAAGTAGCCTCGTTTCACCCTCCTTTCGGTCGTTGCGGATATAGTCTCTTAGTTCCTGATTATCAAAATTTACCATCGGTTCCAACCGCGGCATTGGCTCCGGTCTCGCAGTCGAAAATAGCATGATAAAACTACCGGAAGCTACTAAGACCATAGTCGTAACTGCCATCGTGATAATAATAATTCTGTTGCGTAATTTCTTAAACATATTACTTATCCGTTAATTTATAACCTAATCCACGCACCGTCACAATTTTTGCTCGGCTGTGAACTTGGCGTAGTAGCTTCCGAATTCGCGACATATACGATTCGACATAATTGTCCTCACCTATACTTTCTCCGCCCCAAACCTTTGCTAGCAGATGTTCCTTACTAATCAAAACTTCTGGTGATTTCATAAACTCGGCAATGATTTCAACTTCCTTTGCGGTTAACTGCTCGCCATTCAAAGTCGCATTAGTTTTGTCTAAAACAAGATTACTATATGTCACATTAGAAATATCAACATTCTTTGGCCGACGTACTAGGGCTTTGATTCTGGCGATTAGTTCTGCCGTTTTAAATGGTTTCGCAAGATAATCATCCGCACCGTGGTCCAAATTGCTGATTTTTGTTTCAACATCTGAAAGCGCCGAAAGCATAATTACTGGCGTCTGAACTCCCTTCTCACGCATCCGAATTAAAATATCCGTTCCTGAATATTTCGGCAACATGATATCTAACACTACGCAGTCATAAATATCTTTGACGGCCAGATCTAATCCTTCCGCTCCATCACTCGCCAAATCCGTCGTAATGCCTTGCTTTTCTAAATTATGTTTCACGGCATCGGCCAGAAACTTTTCATCTTCAACGTATAATACCCGCATAATATTTTCCTTACTTAATTATAATATAATTCTGCATCCGGAATCTAAAATGAAACTGAAAAAATTTCGCGGCATTATCAAGCACTTTTTTCTCGATAATTTTTTATCGCATCAGCTAGTGCTTCGTGTCCCAACACGGAACAATGAAATTTATGTTTCGGTAAATTACCAAGATAATCGTCAATCGCCTTCGCATCAATCGTCAGCGCTTCATCTAAGTCCTTACCTTTGGCCAATTCCGACAATGCGGAAGTAGATGCAATCGCCGAAGCACAACCATAAGTCTTCCAGCGGATGTCGGCGATCTTCCCGTCTTCAACTTTAATGTACATCTTCATTTGGTCGCCGCAAATCGGGTTACCAACAATTCCTACTGCGTCGAAATCAAATTTACTTTCGTCTCCAAACAGGAAATTTCGTGGATGCATAAAATGATCTTTTACGACGTCTGAGTAAATCCAATCTTGGTTTTCCATTATTCCTCCTTCATTTTAACGGTACTTATTTTTTGCAAACGGTCGATAATTTCTGGCAAAACTTGCATTACTTTTTCGACGTCGGCTCTGCTGCTTTCCAGTCCGAACGAGAAACGAATTGAAGAATGTGCTACTTCGGCATCACCAGTTTTTGCCATCAAAACATGACTCGGTTTAATATCGCCAGAAGCACAAGCCGAACCGGTCGAAACCACCACGCCTTCCGCGTCCAAATAAAGTTGAATTGATTCACCTTCTGCCGCCTGAAACGAAACGTTTAGAATGTTTGGCAGAGATTTACCAGGGGCGATATCAGTATTTAAACTGCTACCAGGCACTTCTTTTAAGATTCTCTGCGCTAACTCGTCGCGCAATTTTCGTACGCGCGTATCATAAATTTTCCAACTTTTCTCGCTTTTTATCTTTTGAAGCGCGGCTCCAAAACCAATAATTCCGACCGTGTTATAAGTTCCACCACGACGCTTTTTTTCTTGATTTCCACCCACGATTAATGGTTTGAACGGTACCCCCTCTTTCACGTATAATGCACCTACGCCAATTGGACCACCAATTTTATGTGCGCTAAATGTTGCGTAGTCTAGTCCAAGTTTATGCACATCGATTGGCACTTTTCCCAGTACCTGCGTTAAGTCGGAATGTATATAGCCCCCTCGCCGATCGGTTACTAACGGTTTACCCCACTCCGAAACGGGATCAAATAATTCAGATTTAGACGGTGTCGGAATTTTGCTCGCCGAATCTACGATTTTTTTGATATCTAAAATTTCGCCAATTTCGTTATTCGCTAGCATATACGAAAAAAGTTTCGGCATTTTCTTGCCGGCCACTTTTTCCGCCAGTTCAATAATCGAATGATGCTCTATCGGAGAAGTTTCAATCTTATGCCCTGCAAAAGTCCGAATTATAGTATTATTCGATTCGCTTGCGCCAGAAGTAAAAATAATTTCCGAAGGCTTCGCTCCAACTAGCTCAGCCAAAAGTTCGCGTGTATTTTCAATTTCATTCATTGCAAGATGTCCGGGGGTATGTAGCGCCGATGCATTCGCGAAAAATCGCAGTTCTGCGTCATGCATTGCTTCTAAAACTTCCGGCAACATTGGTGTTGTCGCCGCATAATCTAAATACACCATATCTACTTAATTATAGCATCAACAATCTATTTGCCTAGTTGGTTTTCGATTTCGTGGGCGGTAATCGTGATTATCGTGCCAGAAGAGGCCGTTCCTGAAAGCACCGCCTGTGCTACCAAGTTCTCTACTGTCTTTTGTACGATGCGTCGCATCGGCCGTGCACCAAGTTGCGGATCATACCCGCGAGAAACTAGTAGTCGTTTAGCTTCATCATCCACTACAACCGAAATCTTTTGAGCTTCCAAGGTTTGATTTATGCCTGCGATAATCAAATCTACTACTCGGAGTAAATCGTCAGGCGATAGTGGTTTAAACACGCAAATTTCGTCAAACCGGTTCAAAAACTCTGGCTTAAACTGTCCAGAAGAAATCAACCAATTTACGAGCGCCGATTTTTCCAAAACCGCCCCTGAAGCCACGGCTGAACGAATTGCGTCCGCGCCCGCATTTGAGGTCATGATTACAATCGCATCGCGAAAACTCACTTCTCGTCCGGCCGAGTCGCGCAAAATCCCCTCGTCCAGCATCTGTAATAATGTCGTCAGGACTAATGGATGCGCCTTTTCAACCTCATCCAAAAGTACTACCGAGAACGGCTGCTTCATTACTTGTGCCGTCAAGCTCGAAGGATTGCCGGCTCCATCCGCAATCAATCTCGCAACATCAGACTCCATTACATATTCGTTCAAATCGACCCGTACGATCTGATTTTCACCGCCAAAGTACACCGACGATAACGCCTTTGCTAATTCGGTTTTCCCAACGCCAGTCGGTCCGAGGAATAAGAATGTTCCGATTGGTCGAGAGGTGTTTCGTACTCCTGCCGCCGCACGACGTAAAGCATCCGAAACTGTACGCACTGCCTCCTCTTGATTAATCATCCGCTCATGGATCAATTGTTCCATATTTAGTAACCGATCACGCTCAACCGAAGATGACGCTACTGAGACTTTTACTCCCGATGTCGCTTCGATTGCTTGTTGTACCGATTCTGCAAGTACGAACCCACCAGAAGCATATTTCGCCGAAGCTTCCAATAGATTTAGTGCCCGCCCTGGCATTACTAGGTCGTAGATATAACGTTCGCTTAGTCGATACGCCTCACGCAGCGCCCAGTATGTATAAATTACCTGATACTTATATTCAAAAATTGGCACTTGATCTTCCATCGCCCGCATCGTTTCAGATTCGTCTGCCGGAGAAACCATTAGTTTATTTAAGGCATTAGAAAGTGCCGGCTTCCGCGCCGAAATCTCCAAAAACTTCTGCTCGTCTAGGGTCAAAATCATCCGTAGGCGCCCAGCTTCCAGAACTGGCGCCAAAAGATTCGAAATATCTACCGATCCAGTCCCGTCTTCAAAGAAAAGATGTGCGTTATCCAGATATATAATAATATTCTGTGCCGCAAAAGCTTCGTTCAAAATCGCATTCACTAAATTTTCGACCGAGCCAGAAGATGATGCCGAAATTAGCGCCGCCGCATCCAGCATGAAAATTTGCCGGAATTTCAAAGAGCTTGGGATCTTACTATCTGCATCCATCAATTCTTCCGCAAAAGCATTAACAATCGTTGTGCGACCACTCCCCGCTGATCCAATTAGAGCCACATTTTGCCTTCCACCACTCGTAAAAATTGAAATCATTTTTTCAATCGTATCTCGATGGGTCGCAAGATGAATTTGCGTTTTTAAACCTTTTCGCCCAGCTGAAATATTTTGTCCGAAACGTGATAATAACGGAATGTAGCCAAACGCAAGATCTCGCGCCACTCCACCATCATGATGTTTTTTCTTAGCATCTTGCACTAAGCCATGTAGATGATTGTACCAATTTATTCCCGCATAAAGGTCCGCAATTTCTAGCTTCATCTTTGCGAGCAGCGTTGCATATTTAGGATAATTTTCAATCATCGCAATCGCCAATATTCCTCCCGAAATTGTCGGCGCTTTTAAGTGCTCACGAATTTCGCGTGCTTTTTCAAAAATTGGCGTTGGGTCGTCACTAGAATTTGAAGCTAAAAAATCCAGCATTTCTGTGGAAATTCCAAAACGATATGCCAGGAATTTTCCGCTCGAAGTCTGAATAATAATTCGTGCAATTTTTCGAGGCGTCGGCACAGTATCCAGCAAAGTCAATAAATTATGCGACAATATGTCATTTAAATCTTCAGTTTTTCCAATTGGAACTTTCTTTAGCTCCATTTTTGACCAAGCTAGTACCGAAAGTGTTCCACAAGCAAATCCAATCAAAATCCAGGCCAAACTATTTTTAGCAAAAAGCAGATATCCGCCGCCACCAAAAAGCCCCACGATCAAAAGTATCATTAAAATCTGCAAAGCTGGGCTATTCAATAACTTCCCAAGTCGTGCTTTTCTCGCTCGCAGACAATGATAATCAAAACTATTAGTAATACGTTCATTACTGATTTGCACTATACTCTCGCCAGTATATCCGCCGTAAAGTCCGTCACTCACATCTCTTTCCGGCGTCATAATTTCACCCCCACAATAGCAAGAACTATACCGACAAAAGGTGCTACTGGTAGTACCGGCCAAACCACAAGCGAGATTAAACTAACCATAACCTGCAAGATTAAAACAATAAAACCTATGATCAGAATACCAGTTCGCACTATGAAGCCCATGATTCGTGAAAATAATTTGTCGAAAGCTACGGAAAGCCTCGAACTTACAGCCTCACCGCCATCAACTCCTGCCGAGAATTGCTTAAATGGCGCAAACAGGGTTCGAAAAATCGTACCAAATGAGAAAAAATCCACAGTATTTCTGAGCTTTTCAAAAATCTTCTGCACAAAAATACCCCACCCCTTAGAATACCACCAAGAAATCATGCTCGCACCTAACATATATATTATTATAACAAAAAATATGATAAAATAATAGGGAATCATAAGATTTGTGCGCGTAGCTCAGCTGGATAGAGCGTCAGGTTCCGGTCCTGAAGGCCAGGGGTTCGAATCCTCCCGCGCATACCAGGAATTATTATGAAACCAAAAGACATAATACTAGCGATCGTAATCTACATCATCTTTCCAATCTCGTCCATCATTACCAAATATGCCGCGATGACCGACGACCTTTGGAACAAGTTTTTGCTCTACGGAGCTTCTGTCGTCGTGCTTGCAATTTTCTCGATTTTTTGGCAGATTTTGCTAAAACGCGTCGACCTCGTCAAAGCTTACATTTTTAAAAGTACTAGTATTATTTGGACCGTAATCTACGGCGTCCTGATTTTTAATGACGCTCTTACCACGAACGTTATTATTGGCACAATCATTGTTATGGTCGGCACCGTGATCGCGATTCTTGGTGGCGAAACGAAGAATACAAAAAAGGAGGAAGCAAATGGCTAAGGTTATCGGCATCATCCTTATTATTATCTCCATGCTCATTGCTTCCTATGCGCAAATTATTTTGAAAAAAGGCGCCGAGCAAAAGAACATCTATATTAATAAATTTACTATCGCTGGCTACTCTCTCATGGTGATTTCTTCACTCTTTACGCTTGTCGGTTATAAAGATGTCGAACTTGGTCTAACTGGCGTTTTGCAAGCCCTCAGTTTTGCTTTTGTCCCGCTTTTCAGCTACCTTCTTTTAAAAGAGAAAATTACGCGCCAACAAATTGTTGGTATCACAATTATCATCATAGGATTAATCATTTACTCAGTATGACAATTTTAAAATCAGAACAAGAAATGCTAGATTTTGGCGAGCAGCTTGCTAAAAGCCTAAAGCCGCCAAAAGTTATCGAACTTATTGGCGATGTTGGTGCTGGTAAGACTACAATTACTCGCGGCATCGCAAAAGGTCTAGGCATAGAAGAACCTGTTACCTCTCCGAGCTTTACTATCGCTAAACGCTATGCTTTCCCGGGAGACGGCATCTTAGCTCATTACGACTTCTATCGCCTTCCCGATCCTGGTATTATGTCCGAAGATCTCGATGAATCAATTAGCGACAAAAATACGATTACAATCATTGAATGGGGTGAGAGTGTTGAAGATTTATTACCAGACGACCATACCAAAATCGAAATTAAGTTAATGGAGGACGGTTCTCGTGAAATTATATCTTGATACATCCACGCCAACCTGCGTGCTGAAACTCGATGACAAGCTCTATAAGGAAGAGCTTGGCCGTGACATGGCAGAAAAGCTTCATGAATTTATCTACGAGAAATTACGCGAAAACGACAAGGATTGGCCTGATATCGAGGAAATCACTTTTATGAGTGGACCAGGTTCGTTTACTGGTCTGAGGATCGGCGCCGCAGTCGTCAATACTTTAGCCGAAGAGCTAAATATTCCACTTTACGATCACCACGGCAAAAAATGTCAGATTATTATTCCAGACTATGGTCGTCCAGCCAATATTTCTACTCCCAAAAAATAAGGCTTATGCTATAATAAAAATATATGCAACCAAATAATCCATTTCAACCACAGCAACCTACTGGGCAGCAGCCAGGACAGCCGTTCCCGACTGAACCGCCGGCACAGCATCCTACGGGGAAGATAAAGCAGCCAGTGCTTGAGAGCCCAATTCTCTCGCCGACGCATTTTGACCCGCAGGCTCGTCCAGCTAACGTCCCTCTCGGCGGCGTAAAACCAGAGGCCGTCCCGGCACGTAAACCTTCGGCTATCACGATTATTCTCGGAGCCGTAGCTGTTATCGCAATTCTCGTCAGCATAATCTCTATCGCTAATTACGCTTCTACTAATAAACAACTTAAAAAAACCACTTCCGAACTTAAAGCGAAAAACGCAATTATCGAAAAAGTCGCGAACGATACCGGACTCACTATCACGACAGTTGAGGATGTTCCAGAATATGCCCCAGTCTCAGGCTATATCTACATTAGCGAATGGGGAATTAAAATTAAAATTCCATCCGAAATCCATCAGCTTAGCTACACAATTGACCAAAAATACCGTCCAGAAATCTGTTTCAACGGCCTCGAAGCGAGCGTCACTAACGTCTTCCCAGCCTTCGCCGACATCGACCGTAACCCAGGAGGCATGGGCTGCCTCATGCGCGTCGCTAATGCCGAGGGCAGCAGCAATGATGCTGGCTATAGCTTCGGTGAGCTCGTCTATTCGTACAACGACTATAATTATTTCTACCGTGCTCCAGAAAAAGTCTTTTCTACCGATGAAGCTGAACAGGGTCTCGAACAAACTGCCGTCCAAATTATTAAAAATATGTTAGTCAATAATATTTCAAATTACCAGTAATTGTGGTATAATGAGTAAGTAAATTGTTATTAATTTTGGATTTATTTGTTAACCCGTAAGCAGCAGGAAACTGTTTACAAAAACAAAATCAGAAAGGTTTATTTTATGGGAATAGCCGGAATCATTGTCGCCGCCATACTTGGCTTAGGTGTCGGCGCAGGTTCGATTTTTGCATACAACAAAAAGAACGAACTTGGTGGGAAAAATCGCGCCGAGGATCTTGTTCGTAAGGCCAAACGTGAAGCTCAAGATATCGTTATGGATGCGAAGAAACAAGCCGAAGAAGTATCCGACAAGTCGAAAGCTGAAGAAGCTGAACGCCGCAAAGAATGGAAGCGCACAGAAAATCGTCTCGCCGAGCGTGAGACTGCTCTTGATAGTAAACTTGACCAGCTCGAGAAAAAGACTGAACGCCTAGTTAAAGAAGAAAAAGAGATCGAGAGCCTAAAAAATGAAATTCGCGATATCCGCACGAAACAGCATGAAAAGCTCGAAAAAATCGCTGGCCTATCGAAAAAAGATGCTAGGGAAAAGTTAATGCAGATGACCCAGAACGACATTAAGCAAGACCTCGTCGGCCTCGTTGCAAAAGAGCAAAAAGAGATTAAGCACGACATCGACGAAGCCGCGCAGTCCATCTTGCTTACTGCTATGGAACGCATGAGCTCAGAAGTCACTGCTGATCGCACAATTACCGCCCTCAAGCTCCCAGACGATGAGATGAAAGGCCGCATCATCGGTAAAGAAGGTCGCAACATCCAGGCGCTTCAGCGTGCTACTGGTGTTGATATCATGGTTGACGATACGCCAGGCATGGTGGTTCTGAGCTCGTTTGATCCGATCCGCCGTCAAGTTGCTAGATATGCTCTAGAGCGTCTGATGAAAGACGGTCGTATTAATCCAGCTTCGATCGAAGAAGCCGTTGCCAAAGGCGAAAAAGAAATCGAAAAAGAAGTGGTCCGTGCTGGCGAAGATGCCGTGCGTGAGGTTGGCTTAGTCGGTATTCCGCGCGAACTCATCCATCTTCTTGGCGAGCTAAAATTCCGTACCAGCTATGGCCAAAACGTGCTTCTCCATTCCGTCGAAATGGCTCACATGGCCGGCATGATTGCTGAAGAAATTGGAGCAGACAAACGCATCGCAAAAACCGCTACCTTAATGCACGATATGGGCAAGGCCGTAACCCACAAGATCGAAGGTAAACACGCTGACATTGGTGCTGAGCTTGCGAAAAAGTACGGTATGTCCGACGAGATAGTCCATGCAATCGCCGCTCACCACGACGATATCGAGCCGACCACTCCAGAAGCCGTTATTGTAAAAATTTGCGACGCAATCTCTGCCGCTCGTCCTGGCGCACGTAACATTTCTGCCGAAAACTTTGCCGAGCGTATGCGTGATCTCGAAAATATTGCTACTAGCTTCCCTGGCATCGACAAAGCTTACGCGATTTCTGCCGGTCGCGAAATCCGTGTAATTGTTGAACCGAAACAAATTGATGATCTAAATGCGCTTAAACTTGCTCGCGATATTGCGAACAAGATTGAAGCAACCATGAGCTATCCGGGCGTGATTAAGGTTAACGTCATCCGCGAGACTCGCGCGATCGAATATGCCAAGTAAAAATCGTTTTAAAATTATACTTATAATCGGGATTTTACTGGCCCTTATCGGTTATGTGGTCTGGGATATTGTTTATATGGGACCACTTACTTCGCTATTCTCCGATCGCGATCGCCTCGTGGCTATCGTCGAAGATACCGGCGTTTTTGGCCCGTTACTCTTCATGCTCCTTCAGGTCATCCAGGCAGTTATTGCCCCAATCCCCAGTAACGTGATTGGCACCATCGGTGGATTCCTCTTTGGCTGGTGGGGGGTACTATGGACAACCATTGCCGCTACCCTCGGTGCTACCATCGTCTTCTATCTTTCGCGCCGCTTTGGGCGCAGACTCGTCGAATATTTTGTTAAACCAGAAACACTAAAACGCTTCGACTTCATCTTTAAAAGCGACCGCGCTGCCGTAGTGTTATTTCTGATCTTTCTCATCCCCGGTCTCCCAGATGACATCGTCTGCTACGTCGCTGGGCTTACAAAAGTTCCACTCCGCCGCCTTATTCTAATTTTCGCCATCGGCCGCCTACCTGCAGTCATCGTTAATAACTACATCGGCATGGGGCTTGGAGAAGGAAACATACAACTAGTTTTCTGGATTGTCGCCGCTGCAATTCTAATTTTCGCTATCGCCTACTGGCAACAGGAACGCATAATCGGTTGGATGAAGCATAGCCTTAAGAAACATTAAGTTTGCCGCCTTTCCCACCTTACGTTTTTATGTTATAATGAGTCAAAATGTCGCCGTCGTTCAACGGATAGGACATATCCCCTCTAAGGATACAATGCTGGTTCGATTCCAGCCGGCGATGCCAAAAAATCTCCAGAAAGGAGATTTTTTCAGACCTACTAGGTGCTATAATAGAAATAATGGAACGATTATTGAATTATTTTAACCCTAGTCACTACGACTTAAATTTACATATAGACAAGCATGAAGGAACAGCAAAAGGTCGCGCGATCATCGACGGCGAACCACAAAAACCAGAAATTAAACTCCACGCCAAGGATCTCACGATCGACCGCGTGAAAGTTGACGGCGAAATCGTAAAATTTGTACACGAAGGCGAAATCCTAGAATTCTCCCCCGGTAAACATCTCGAAATCGACTACCACTTTAACCTCAACACTAATATGGAGGGCGCCTACCTTTCGAGCTATACCTACGAAGATCACGAGGAACTCCTAGTTTCAACGCAGTTTGAGAGCCATTATGCTCGCGAATGTTTCCCATGTATCGACGAGCCAGCCGCGAAGGCTACCTTCGATCTCGCTATCACGATTCCCGACAGCGACGACATCGTAATCTCAAACATGCTAGCAAAAAGTGTTGTAGAAAATACAACAATTTTTGAAACCACTCCGAAGATGTCGACCTACCTCTTAGCCTTCTGTATTGGCAAATTCCGCAAAAAGTCAAAAACTTCTCTCCATGGTGTCAAAGTTACTACTTACTGCACACTAAACCATAGCGAATCTTGCCTAAACTATGCTAATGATATCGCGACCGCCTCACTCGATTATTATGATCACAAATTCGGCATCAAATACCCATTAGAAAAACTCGACCAAATCGCTATTCCAGATTTTGAAGCCGGAGCCATGGAAAACTGGGGCCTAGTCACCTACCGTGAATCTTGCCTCTTAGCCGATAAAACCACCTCAAAGACCCAAAAAGAATACATCGCGACCGTTATTGCCCACGAGCTCTCGCACCAATGGTTCGGCGACCTCGTCACTATGCAATGGTGGAACAACCTCTGGCTAAACGAATCTTTTGCCACGCTAATGGAATATGTTTGTGTCAACTCCATCCATCCGGAATATCATATCTTCGAGGACTTTTTCACTGGCGACTGCAACGCTGCCCTAAATCGCGACGCTTATCCTGGCGTTCAAGCTGTCCAACAAGAAGTCGACGACCCTGCCGAAATCGCCACTCTTTTTGACAGCGCCATCGTCTACGCTAAAGGCGCCCACCTCATGTTCATGCTCTACCGTCTGATGGGTGAGCGCAGCTTCTTTGCTGGCCTAAAAACCTATTTCAAAACTCATAAATACGGCAATACTACCGGCGACGACCTCTGGGCCGCACTCCAGCCTCATGCTGACTTCAACGTCAAACAATTCATGGATGCCTGGATTTCCCAGCCAGGATTCCCAGTCATCACTGATGGCGAGCAACAGCGCTTCTTACTTAGCGGCGCTACCGACGATACCACTTGGCCTCTTCCCAAAATCACCAACGACATGTCCGGCCACTATATTATCCAGCTTGATTCGCCAGAATTTGAACAAACTCTTGAAAACTTCTCGAAGCTAAACCTTGAGCAAAAAATCCGCCTACTTCTCGACCGCTCACTCCTTTCAAAAACCAGCCTCGTCTCCTCGGCCACCTTACTCGACCTGCTGCCAAAGTTCCGTCACGAGAACAGCTCTCCAATTTGGAACCCAGTCACGAATTTAATTTCCGACCTCAAACTTTTCTTTAGCCCAGACGACCCAGACTTCAAAAACTTCCAACAATATATATATTATATTATCTCGCCACAACTCGACCGCCTCGGACTCAAGTCTAAGCCGCGCGAAGACGACAGCGACACGAAACTCCGTGAAACCATACTTGGTCTCGCACTCTTTGTAAACGATCAGGACACAGTCCAGCGCCTCGCGCTCGAATACGATAAAAATCTCGAAAACATCGACCCAGAGCTTCGTTATTTCGCGCTCACTGCACGCATGCGCCTTGACGAGGACCGCGTTTTCGATGAATATCTCGACCTTTACCAGAAGACTTGCGATCCAGAAATCCGCAGCGATTTGCTCTTCGCTCTCGCCAGTGCCAAAAATCACGAGAAACGCCTCATTAAACTCCTGAGAGAGCCAAAAATCGTCCGTCCACAGGATCATCTCTACCTCTTCGTTCGCCTAATCCGCAATCATAAAACAAAAAAATCCGCCATTGATTGGCTATATAATAACTGGGATTATCTCGAGCAACTTACCGGCGACAAATCCATCGAGGACTACCCACGTCTACTCGCCTCGGTCATCCGCACTGTCGATGAAGCCAAAGCTTTCGAAGATTTCTTCTCCGAAAAAGCCGACAGCCCAGTTTTGCGGCGCACCCTAAAAGTCGCGAAAGTCGAAATTGACGCCCGTCTCCGCCTCCTCAGCCTCGACAACGAAGAAGTCCATAGCCACCTAAAAGAAATCTCCAAATCGGCACAGAAATAAAAAACAGGCAAAACGCCCTCTATCCTCTAATTATATCACAAAACTCATAAAAAATCAAGTCTTTACACCCTCATCCCGCTCATGCTACAATAAAACTAACAAATGTACAAATGGAGGTGAGTAAACTAACTATGATAAGAAATAAGGTTTTCAACAGTAGCACTAGACTATTCCACAACCTAGCCCTAAAAACCACCCACAGGGGGGGG
>JAZNPY010000007.1:0-10326 GCA_045589895.1 Candidatus Nanosyncoccus sp.
CAGCTACTTCTAGTACTAATAGCGTAGACGTCTACTACGCCGTAAACGCCAGTACCGCTCTCCCAAGCGGCACCTATACCAATACCGTAGTCTACACCGCACTCGCCGAAGGAAACACCCCTAGTACTTCCTCTACCGACCCTACCATCTCCCCAACCTCCCAGGACGGTCTCTCCGCCGGACAAACTATCACTATTAACACTGGTCTCTACCCAGGCCTCTCTTCCCCTACCACATCCGAACTATCTTCCTTCCTCGGTACTATTAGTGTTACTATCGGATCAAGTGCCTGTACCTCCCCTACCCCTAGCCTAGACAGTACTAACGGCAACCTCATCATCACCTGCTCTACTCCTTCCCAATCCTCCTACACCACCTACAACGTCTCTATCTCTATCCCTAAGCTAGGCTACAGTAAGACCTTAACTAATGCGTATGAGTATGCATTGCCACCAACCTTCTTCACTATCACTAAGATGCAACAAATGACCCATGATATCTGTACAGACTCAAATATCCCAACCCCATCCGCAGGCGAAACAACCACCCTAACTAAAACAGCTTATGACAGTGGTTCCCGTACCGGTATCCCAACCACCACCCTCCTAGACGATCGTGCCGGACAAGTATCCTACACCGTGAAGAAACTCGCAGACGGCAAATGCTGGATGACGGAGAACCTAGCCCTTCCTGCTGGAGCAGTCCTAAACACATCTAACTCCGATCTTGGCGGGAATGTGACTAGCTATACACTACCATCTAGCAGCAACCCATTTGTAAATGACCCAGCCTACGATATCGAGGCTATGAACAGCGACTATACTACTGACACTACAAGCGAACCAAGAGGTTATAAAGCCGGTAACTTTTACTCCTGGCGTACCGCTACTGCTGGTACTGGCAGAGGCGCAGGATCAAACCCGGGAACCGGAGTACTAACTGATGCTTTCGGTACAGATATGACAGTACGAAACAACAACACCCTTGTCTCCATCTGCCCTAAAGGTTGGCGTCTCCCAACTGGTGGTAATGACTCCACTGCCGGTACTACCGACGTTACTACTCCAGGTTCTGCTACTAACCTCGTAAACGGTGACTTTGCCGCTCTTTATCAAGCTTATGGTGGTACAGGTACATCAGGCAATGACACCACTATGTACACCCAGATGACCGGTACCTCGTATGGTCCTAATTTATCGCTCAGTGGCCTCGTCAACACTGGCGGTCGCAGCTACGCGGGTAGATACGGCTACTTCTGGTCTAGTACGGTATACAATTACAGGAACGCGTACGGCCTGTACCTGACTGCGTCGTACGTCTACTCGCAGTACAACGACTACAAGTACTACGGATTTTCAGTCCGCTGCTTGGCTCGGTAGTGCCCCCGCGCTTCGCAGCCGTAGCCCCGCCTCCCCTTGCGGCGACGGAGTCGCCGCGGAATAAGGAAAAAGGGCGGCAAAAAGATATGGAAAGGAAGAGAAAATGTTGGTGGCAACCTGCACTCCTAGTGACCCATCTGCCTAGCAACACACATCTTCATAGCTCCTCAGCACTCATTCCGTAAAGCTTCATTTTTCAACAATCTCAAACTCGCCCGACTTTAGCTCGCCCAGCACATACTTTCCAAACTGCACTCGGTGCAGGCTCATCACTGTGTATCCCAGCGCCGCAAAAGTCCGCCGAATCTGTCGGTTTCGCCCTTCACGCATAACTACCTGCCAGCGCACGCGTGAATCATCTAACCGTATTAAACCTAGCTGCGATTTTCCGTCTGTAAGCTCTACACCAAAATCTGCAATCATCTGCTGATGTAGTGGTTCAAGTGGCCGATCCAGCTCCACTAAATACACCTTTTGCTTCACAAATTTCGGATGTGTCATCTGATAAGCAAAATCACCATCGTTCGTCAGCAATATTAATCCAGAGGAGTTTGCATCTAGCCGCCCCACCGTTTTCAGCTTTTGATATTCTTTCGGCAAAAGCTCATACAGCGTTGGCGTTTCCCCCTGTCTCTTGCGCGAGCAGACATAGCCCACGGGTTTATTCAGCGCTAGATAAAGATAATTTGCCAGAAACGGCACTATCTTTCCATTATAGCATACTTTAGAGTTTTTGTCAATCCTGGCCCCCAAAACCGCTGGCTTCCCATCCACCAAAACCTTACCCCTAGAAATCACGTCGTCCGCTTCACGCCGCGACAGCCCCAATCTCTCAGCTAGAAACTTATTTAATCTAATACTGTCCTGCTTGTCCATTTGGCTGTATTGTTGGTTGCTGTACGGGTTGCTGCACAGGTTGTTGTACCGGCTGAGGAGCTACTGGTTGTGCTGTTGGTTGTACCTTATCTCCTAAAACTTCATGTACTGCATTAATCACATCCTCAATCCCGACCTGCGATTTTACCAGGTACCGGTTTGCTCCAAGACTCTCGCCTCTTTCTCTCTGATCTTCCGACGAAAGCGCCGTCATCATGATTACTTTGATATCCTTTGTCTCCGGAGTAGAGCGCAGGATATCTAACATATCAAACCCCGAAATCTTCGGCATCATTACATCCGATATGATCAGGTCTGGCCTTTCTTGGACAGCCATAGCCAGAGCTTCTTCACCGTCGCCAGCTGACACAACTTCGTATCCCTCGGCCACCAGACGAATCCCATAAATCTCTCGCAAGCTCTTATCGTCCTCAACCAGCATGATTTTTGTCATATTTTCCTCCTAATTAGTTTTAGTTTACCGTATTCGTCGAGCTTTGTAAAGGCGGTTGAGGAGAAATAGTGGCCTGCATCGCCGTCTGCCCCATCATCGCTATATTAGCCATAATTTGCCTTTGCCTCTCATATTCTTCCGCGGAAATTCGCGGCAGGGAAACATAAAACGTCGAACCTTCCCCAAAGGCACTCTCCGCCCAAATCCGACCACCAATCGCTTCCGCACGTTCTTTTGCAATATATAATCCAAGCCCAGTGCCGCCGATTGTCCGCGTCTGCGAATTATCTACTCGATAAAATTTCTGGAAGATGTGCTTCAAATCGTCTGGCGCAATCCCCATCCCCGTATCCGTTACATTTATTAGTACACGGTCTCCATCTCCGCGTACATTTACCCAAACCGCCCCTCCTTCAGGAGTATATTTAATCGCATTTTCCAGCAAATTATCTAGTATTTCTCTCAAAAAATCTATGTCAACCATCGCATAAATCAGCTGATCAATCGTCACTCTGTTGTCTCCCACCTCATCTTGCGTTCCAAAGCTGTACTTAAGCTTCTTCTCCGCAAAGGCTGCTGCCCGTTCGTCTGCGATCTGCTTTACGAGAGTGATCATCTCTACTGGCACTAAACGTACTTTTATTCGCTTATCGTCTAGCTTCGTCACATCCAGCAAATCTTGAAACAGTCTACCTAAGTGCTGCGAGGCCTTATGCGCCTCTGTTAAATATTGCCTTGCTCGCTCGTCAATCGTTGCCGTTGTCGGGTTCAACGCCAATCCGAGGTACCCCTCAATCGAAGCTACTGGCGTACGCATTTCGTGTGAAGCGGTCGAGATAAACTCGGTTTGTTCGCCCTCCTCTTCTAGCTCTTTTGTAATATCTCTTAGTGTGATAATTTTTTCATTACGCGTCGGCACTACGTTGATTGCTACTGGTGTTCTTTTTCCCTGTATCGTCACTAAAACATAGTCTCGCGAAGAAAATTCTACGTTCTGCTGCACCGCTAAGAACAGCGGATTCTGACCATCAGCAATCTCCATCCCTTCGCCGTTTTCCAGCCTAATCAAACCTTGATAAGTCGCGCCGAGCGCTTCATCCACATTTGAACATCCGGTTAAGGTTACCGCCGCCGGATTCACAAATTCAATTTTCCCAGAATTATCAACGATCACTACTCCGTCAGCAATTAAATTTAACGCCATTTCTGCAAGCGCACTCTGACTAGGCGTAGACGCTACCACGCTTTCAGGGGAAGATTTTTTCGTAAACTTATCAAAAATGCCCATTACATTAATTTTAACACAAGCCGAATAAAATGTGGTAAAATTGAATTATGAACAAAGACGTCATCTATATTGAACCGGAAGACGATATCACTGACATCATCAGTAAAATTAAAGCTTCCGAGCAAAAAATCGTAGCTCTTGTTCCGCCAAAGAAGATCGGCGTACTCCGTAGTGCCGTAAACACGAAGCTGATTGCTAGAACGGCTAAATTACAGGAAAAAGCTGTTGTAATCGTTACTACTGATCCATCGCTAATTAAACTTTCCGCGGTCGCTGGCATCCCTGTGGCCGAGAATTTACAGTCTCGCCCGAAGATGCCATCCGATTTTAGTCCTGAAGAGCTCGACGATTTAAACGCACCGATCTCGATCGACGAGCGCAATATTGCCGACGACTCTCCAGAAAAAACCCTTGACGCTTCTCCAAAACCTACCGACAGCCCAGCGGCAAAAAAGCCTGCGAAACGTCCCGAAGTTAAGCCTGAGGAAATTAATTCCAAGGATCTCGAAAAAGATGAACAGAAAAAATCGAAAAAATCCATCCCTAGCTTTGATAAATACCGTAAGTTGATTATCGCTGGTAGCGTCGCAGGTGTCGCATTAATTATCTTCTTGGTTTGGGCCATTGTCTTTGCCCCTGCCGCCACTATCTCTGTTGCCGTTCGTACAACTGCGGATAATTTTGCAGAAAATGTCTCCTTTACGACAAAATCTTCAGAGGCTAACCCGGAATCCGGCGTCTTTTATATCGAAAAAGAAGAGTATAAACAGGAAAATTCCGTCGATTTTTCTGCTACCGGCAGTAAAGAGATAGGGGATAAAGCCAAAGGTACGCTCCAGGTTGGCGTTTATGTTAAAACTAACTATACCATTCCAGCTGGCACGCAGTTTACCGCTGACGGGCTTAATTTCACGGCGGATAGCGGTGCATCTGTTTCCATGTCTGACGATAGCTCATGCGAGAATAGCCTCTCGTCCGTAGCCCAGAATGGTTGTCTTCTTTATGCCTCTGTCTCCGTCACCGCCGCCGAGCCAGGCGAAAAATACAATCTCGCCTCTGGCAAAACTTGGACCTCTGGTCTATCTGGCAATGTTTATCGTATCACTAACGCCAAAGCTTTTTCTGGTGGCACCAGCAAAACTGCCATTATTGTTCAGCAGTCTGATGTTGACAACGCAAAATCTAAGCTCGAACAGAGTAATGAATCCGTCGGTAAAGATGAGCTTGCTAAAAAGTTCGGCGATGAGATGTTGGTGATAGACGCATCTTATGCTGTTGATTCGACCAACCCAGTTCCTGCTCCTGCCATTGGCGAAGAAGTTAGCAGCGGAACTACCCCTAAGCTCACTGCAACTACTACCTATTCCATGTACGCAGTTAAAAAATCGGACATCGAAAGCTACATCCGCAACCTTACCGATAAGTCTTTATCTGAAGATCGCAAAATTTACGAAATAGGCACGCCGTTCTTTGAAAAATTCACCTCTGATGACGGTAAATTTACGGCCAAGCTGAAGGCCACAGTTCAAACTGGCCCGAAAGTTACTGAAGAAGATATTCTCGAAAAGTCTAAAGGCAAGAAAGTTGGTGAAGTCCAGTCCTTAATCAAATCTATTAACGGTGTTAGCTCAGTAAAAGTTACAACCCCATTCTTCTGGGTCAAGTCTGTACCTAATGATCCAAACAAGATAACGAT
Organism: Candidatus Nanosyncoccus sp.; assembly: GCA_045589895.1. Lineage (GTDB taxonomy): Bacteria > Patescibacteriota > Saccharimonadia > Saccharimonadales > Saccharimonadaceae > Nanosyncoccus. Next base: position 5,694 of record JAZNPY010000007.1, read on the forward strand.
AGAGCTGAAAGTGGAGGAATAAGTGCAGATCGTTGGATTAGATGTTGGAACTAAACGTATCGGTGTTGCTAAAGCTGACACCTCTGTTCGGATTGCTATTCCAGATGGCACAGTTGTGGTTAACGGAGGGGAATTTGGTGAAATTGCCAGCATTTTGAAACGCTATAAGACAAACTGGGTAATCCTAGGTTTACCTCGAAATTCCAGGGGTGAAGAAACGGCCCAGTCCGCCTACGTTCGCGATTTTGCTAAAAAACTTCGTCGCGCCGTCCCGACCGTAAAAATTCGTTTCCAAGACGAGTCTTTGACCTCTGTTGAAGCTGAGAAACGCTTGCGCGCTCGTAAAGGTTATTTTTACGCTAAAGGCGAAGTTGACGCCGAAGCTGCCTCTATTATCCTCCAGGATTTCATTGAAAGTTTCGCGATTACGGCTCAAATGGATGCCAATCAATCTGACGAGCCAAATATTGACCTTGAAGATAAAAAAGATGGCTCAGACAGGCTAGAAATGCCAAAAAAAGCCCCAAAAACGCCTCAGAATATCCAAAAAGCCCAAAATATCGCCCCAAAAGCCCCTCAAGCGTCTAAGGCGCCTAAAACACCCCTAAAACGCCCAAAAACGCCAGAAATACCCTCAAAACGCCCAAAAACGCCAGAAATACCACAAAATCCCCAAAAAACTAAGGAAAAACGTCAAATGGCCAAAAAAATCTCAATCTTTACTGGTATAACCCTAGCCGTTGTCGTTGCTATTGGTGTCGGTCTCTTTACTTGGTACGAAGCCAATATTGCACCAATCTATCCAGATGTAAATTGTGCCGAAAATCCCGACCAATCTGCCTGTCCAGAGATTATCTTTGCTGTCCAAAGTGGCGAAACTACCGCACAAATCGCCAATAATCTCGAATCTGCCAATCTCATCCGTAGCTCCCTCGCCGCTCAGATATACTATCGCCTCCACTTTAACTCTACCGACTCCCCCCTTAAAACCGGTGAATATAAGTTTAATCGTACACTTTCCACCGGTGAAATCTTAGATCAGCTAGTTAAAGGAGAGAATCACTCTAATGTCTTTTCATTTACGATCCTCCCAGGTGAAACCGTAGCTAAGGTTAAAGCTCGTTTAATTACGGATTATGGCTACTCCGCCGAAGAAGTAAACGCCGCTTTTTCTAAAAATTACGATTTCCCGATGCTAAAAAGCCGTCGCAGCACCGCAGCCTATGGCGCCGAACCTCTAGAAGGCTTCCTTTTTGGCGATACCTACGAGTTCTATAAGGGTGAATCTGTCGATAAAATCATCTCCACCTCTCTAGCCGCTATGCAATCTGTTATTGACGATAATAAACTAGAGGAAAAATTTGCTGAGCATAATCTTAACCTATATGAAGGTATTACGCTTGCTTCTATTGTCCAGAGAGAGGCTACTGCCTCTGAACAGGCTAATGTCGCCAAAGTTTTTTTAAACCGTCTGGCAAAAGGTATGACTCTAGGATCCGACGTCACCACCCAGTACGCTCTGGATCTAGTCGACCCAGGACGTACCACTTATACTAATAACGCCGCCGCACTCTCTGTTGACTCGCTTTATAATACGCGTATCTACTCTGGTCTCACCCCTGGTCCTATCTCTAATCCAGGCACTTCCGCTCTTCTTGCCGTAGCTAACCCTACAAACACAACCGCAATTTACTTCTTGACAGGAGACGATGGTATGATGTATTATAGTAATACAGAGGAGGGACATAATCAGAATATTCGTGCTCATTGTCGTAACCTCTGTAATGTTTCATTATGATAGCTAAAAAACAATCTAAAACTTCTAAAATCGGCAAGATTCTGCCCTACATTGTGTTTGCCGCCGGGGTTTTTGCGGTTGCATTTTTCGGCTCTAGCACTAAAAACGGTTACGACGTCAATAATGAAGATATCCAGAATCTAATTTCGAACAATTCCTTTGCTACCGTAGACCAGTTGACCGAATTTTACACTACTGCTGCCGTTGCCGACGATATTAATCTGGCGACCGCTAATGTAATTCGCACTAACTACGAATCTGTCTCTGTTATCCAAGATATCGGTCAGACTGACACGGTTGCTACTAATATTGTTAAGCCTAGCCTTGTTGATGTCTCTCATCTTTCGCGCGGTGTCGTTAATTATACTGTTAAAGATGGCGAGAGCTTAGACTCTATTGCTGAAAAATATAACGTCTCAACTACTCAGATTCGTTGGTCTAACGGCCTAAAAACCGACAGTATTTCTGTTGGTCAGACTTTGCTGGTGCCTACAGTACCTGGTATTGCCTATAAAGTTAAGGCTGGCGACACTGTCGATAGTCTTGCTGAAAAGTATAAATCTGACAAAACACTTATTATCGCTCTAAACGACCTCGAAAAAGATAATACTTTATCTGAGGGAGCGGTGATTATTCTTCCGAATGGTGAATTACCAGAAACTGAACGCCCAGAATACGTAGTCGCCAATGGCTCAAACTCGAAATATCGTAGTGGCACCGCACGCTCTTCTCACTATTCTGCAGTCTACGCCACTGGTAACCGTTACGCTTATGGCTGGTGTACCTGGTATGCTTGGCAGTGGCGCCATGATAACCTTGGCGATTCCATGCCATCTAATATGGGCAACGCCTCATCTTGGGCTCGCTCCGCCGCAAATGCTGGTTATACTGTCGCACGTACCCCAGTTGCTGGTGCCGTTTTTCAGACTGCTGGTGGTAGCTACTACGGACACGTCGGTATCGTCAATAGCGTTAACGCCGACGGCTCAGTCACAATTTCCGACATGAACGGTGTAGCCGGTTGGGGTCGTGTCGGTACGACTACGATTTCCGCCGAACAGGCTGCTCGATATAACTACATTTATCCGCGGTAACGAAATTTAATCCCAGCCTTCTTCGACTAGAGTAAATTCTTTTCCGGCAATTACAATAATTGAATCTGGCCCTGCACCTTGAGTCGTTAACTCCGCCCTGATGCCCATCTTCTTCATAATGTCTCGTAGCCTGTTAACCGATGCATAGTTAGTTAAATCTGTCCTACGAGCAAATTTCTCGATTTTTTCGCCAGTGACTATAAATTTGTCCCCATCTTTTTCTACTTTCCAAGTATCTTTAACCGCTTCCGGACCTAGCGTAATGACTGGCATTTCTTCTGTCACTTCTTCTACGTCGCTTGAGCGTATCTTTTTTGGGTTTTTCTCGATTTCTGCAGCCAACACTCTTAGTAGCTCGGTTAAGCCTTCATGTGCCGAAGAGGAAATTGCATAAATTCGAGCGCTAGGATTAACTTTTAAGATTGCCTGTTTCTGCATTTCTACGATTTCCGGATCGAGTCCTTCGATTTTCGTCAGCGCTACAATCTCTGGACGGTTACTTAAATCTGAATATTTGGATAATTCCTCTCGAATTGTCTGATAAGCTTTGCCGGCATCATCATTATATGTATCCACAAGATGTAGTAAAACTGCCGTCCGGTCTACATGTCTCAAAAATGCATGTCCGAGACCCTTGCCCTCAGCCGCACCTTCGATCAAACCTGGAATATCAGCAATCAAAATATCTTTCTTATCTACCGTCGCTACACCTAAATTCGGCGTAATTGTCGTGAACGGATAGTTGGCGATTTCTGGTTTAGCATTTGAAACCACCGACAGAAAAGTTGATTTTCCAGCGTTTGGTAGCCCCACCAATCCCACATCTGCAAGTAGTTTTAGTTCAATTTCAGCTTCGAATTCTTCGCCCGGCTCGCCAACCTCAGCAATTCGAGGTGTTTGACGTACCGAAGATTTGAAGTGAGCGTTACCAAAACCGCCGTCGCCACCACGCGCAATCACTGCCGTTTGTCCATCATGAGTTAAATCTGCAATCATCTCCCCATCACGCTTCACCACCGTTCCGATTGGCACTTCAACGATTAAATCCTTACCAGATCGCCCAGCGGCTCTCTGTCCAGCCCCGTTTTTGCCGTTTTCCGCCCTGAGAATTGGGTTAAATCGAAAGTCAAGCAGTGTGTTTGTGTCTTTATCGGCTTTAAAAATAATTGACCCACCTTTGCCGCCGTCGCCGCCATCTGGTCCGCCTTTTGGAATATATATTTCATGACGAAAGGAAACAGCCCCGTTTCCGCCATTTCCGGCATGAAGTTCAACTTTCGCAGTATCCACAAACATAATACTATAATTCTAGCATATTTTCCTTAAAAATCAATCATAACCGTAAAGCGCAGCAAATATATAATCGAAAAATAACACCACACAAAAGTAGCCTGATTTCTCAGGCTACTTTGCTGAAGCGCGCCCACCCTTGGGGCACATTGTTTTGTTTTAATCCTCTGCGTTTTTGTTTTTAATGTAGTCTCCACACTCCACTAAATTCAGTGGAACCCCTGTGAAGCGTTTCAGCTTAAGTTTATTTTAGAAAAAACTAAAAGCCTTGTCAATAGGTTTTTTCATTAATTAGCCATGTTTTCCACATATTTGCAACTATAGCTCTATAACCTTCTTGCCTGTGGAAAACTACCACCCCACATTTTCAAAAAAAGTCCAAAAAACTATTGACTTGGTTATTCTTATGCTTTATTATAAGGATAACCAAAGGTCATAAAAAAATAAAAAA
>JAZNPY010000008.1:0-34413 GCA_045589895.1 Candidatus Nanosyncoccus sp.
AGATACCACCAACATTGTAGTAGGTACCAAAGTAGACACCAACATCTATGCCGATACCTATAGCAATACTCTCACTATCACTGCCATGGCAAACCCAGTCTATAGAACCTTTACCATCAACTACGTACTAAATGGCGGTACCATGTCCGGAGACACAGGTACCCATACCCAAGCAGAAAGCATTGCTGATGACTACTACCCTACACTTACCATTTCTAACACTACCCCTACCAGAGCCGGCTACAACTTCCTCGGCTGGGCTACTTCTGCCGATAACGCTACTAACGGTATCGTAGCCTATGACCCAGGAGACGATATTGATATGGACTACGAAGATCCAACCGTTACTCTCTATGCCGCATGGAGCATTAAGAGCTACAACGTCACCATTAACCTCACCGGTACAGGTCTCTCCAGCTCCGCCGGTGCTTCGGGTAGCACTATAGCCGTATCCTATGGTGGGAGTAATACTGTGACGATTACGCCAAGTTCCGGTTATCCAATCGCCTCTGCGTCCTGTACTGGTAATTATACTGTCTCTCCGGCTGCAAATTATCAAACGTCTGCCACCACCTTCACTATTAGTAACGGCAACAACGACAATACTGCTACCTGTACATTCAAGGGTGCCGCTCCACCACCAGCCTTCTATACTATCACCAAGATGCAAGACATGACCCACGCCATCTGTACTGATAGCCAAGTCATCACTCCTAATGCAAATGCAACTACCACTCTCACTAAGGACAACTGGGATTCATTAACAGACGGCAGCGGTATCCCAACCACTACTCTCCTAGACGATCGTGCTGGACAGGTATCCTATACCGTGAAGAAACTCGCAGACGGTAAATGCTGGATGACAGAGAATCTAGCCCTACCTGCTGGGGCAGTCTTAAACGCCTCCAACTCTGATCTTGACGGTACTGTGGTATCTAGCTATACGTTGCCATCTAGCAGCAACCCATTTGTAAACAACCCAGCCCAAGATATCGAGGCTATGAACAGCGACTATACTAATACTACAGACGACCCAAGAGGCTATAAAACCGGTAACTACTATTCTTGGCGCACCGCTACCGCTGGTACCGGTAGAGGTTCCGGCACTTCTGGTGGCGCCGCTAACGATCCGTTCGGACAGAATATGAATACACGAAACAACAACACTCTCGTCTCCATCTGTCCTAAAGGTTGGCGTCTTCCAACATCAGGCCAAAACACTACTGCTGGCACTACCGGCATTACTACCCCAGGTTCTGCTACCAATCTCATAAACGGAGACTTCGCCGCTCTCTATCAGGCTTATGGTGGTACGGGCACATCAGGTTCAGATACTACTATGTACGCCCAGATGACCAACCCAAGTTACGGCCCTAACTTCGCTCTCTCTGCCCGCGTCATCTCCAGCGGTCGGAACAGCGTTAGTAGCAACGGCTTCTTCTGGCCTAGTACGGTGTACAGCTACGGCAGCGCGTACTCCATGAGCTTGAATACGTCGCTCGTCAACTCGCAGTACTTCGGTAACAAGTGCACCGGTCAGTCAGTTAGGTGCGTGGCACGATAAGCTAACTTATTTAGACTATTTATCTTGCTATTGCTTGTAATTTTTTCAAAATTTGATATATAATGACGCGCGTGGGGTTTTGCGGCTACAATTTGTAGTTAAAAGGGCATCAAACTGCGAGTTGCGGACTTTAAAAATGCTAGGCTCTGTTTAAAATCTGTCAAAGATGCCCATTTACAAGGAGGTAAAGTATGACGGTTAAGTTCGAAATCAAGTTTAACCTTGACGACATCTTGAAAGTTGTCTACCTAATTGTAAAGATTACTCGCCTCCTGGGCGAGTAATCTAACCTCATAATGAGATTACTTCGCTTCCTAGCGGCGAGATAATCTCGATATTTTTATATTATCAGAATGTTTATGTTTTTTCAAGATTCTTGATGCTAGTTTGCGAGAATTTGTTCGCGGCTTTCGCGGATTTCGTCGGTAAGTTTTTTGATTTCGGATTTGACGATTTCGCGGTAGTCTGGGCGGTTTTTCTGGATCCATTTAACAGAGAGATATTCGCCGAGGATGTTCCAGTCGCCCTGAGTAACGCCGTGGCGTTCGAGGAGTTTTTTGTAAAGTTCGTCTTGGCGAAAATCTTGGTTCATTTCTAAAATGAGGCGGCGAATGACTTCTTGGTCGGTACTCATAATACCTTCAAATTCTTCGATTTGCTGAGCGGTCATGCCATCGCTCATTTTTTCGCCGACGCGGATTTCCAGTTCTTCCTGAGCTTGTTCGAGGAAGGTTTTTTTCTGGTCTTCAGGCATATTCTGAAGTCCCACGTCTGCCAGAAAATTATCATCTAACTTCATAATTTAAGTATAAGCGGTTTGAGAGAAAAATGCAAGGCGGAATTTTGATGCCGTATTTTGGTAATGAGGAAGGGGGAATTAGTTATTTTTTTTTGGCGTAGCCGTTGAGGAATGATTTTGCGTCCATCGGTTTTTTGCCGGCAGGTTGTAGCTGGTCGATAGCTAGCAAGGAATTGTCTTTGCAGTGAATTAATAATGCATGGTTATTGTCGGTGGTTTGATCGTCGACTACGTGGGCCTGAAGTATGATACAGTCGGTGTTGAAAAAAGTATAGCGGGATTTAGGAAAACCGAGGTAGGCACGAATCTGGTTATTCAATTCGAGCGCGGTAAATTTTTTGGGGTCTAGGATAGAAAGGGATTTGTCGAGAAGCTTTGAGAAAGTGGCGGCTTCGTTATTTTGGGCGATAGGCTCAGGGAGGTGCTCGAGATTTTGGGCAATCCAGTTAGCGCCAGCGGTGGCAAGTTTGTTATAGATTTCAGATTTTGGGGTTTCTAGGTTGAAGTTAAGTTCAGTTTGGAAGTAAAGTGGGCCGGCGTCCATAGCTTTGACAAGCTTCATAACGGATACGCCAAAGGTAGTGTCGCCGCGGGCGATGGCGGTTTCGATAGGAGAAGGACCGCGGAGGTCGGGGAGTTTTGAGGGATGGATATTGAGGATGCCGGTCGGTTCGAAGAGGTCAAGAACGTCGGATTTGATGAGGATGCCGTATGAAGCAAGGATGCCGTAGGCTTTTTCATGGGAAGACTTTAGTTTTTTAACGGTTTCAAGATCATCTTTGGTTTTGGCGTGAAAAATAATGTCGACATGATCTTTTATTGCAGAAATAGCAGCATTGGCCAGGGGCCCGTTTCCAAAAAAGATCACTTCTGGCTTAGTCATCGGGAAAAAGTTCCGGGTTATCTTTGACTTCTTTTTCGTAGTCGACTGGCTCGAGGTCGCCTTCTGAGTTCATTCTGAAGAAGGCCTCAGGGTCGTCTTTGATATGGTCGATGAAAAGAATGCCGTTTAAGTGGTCGATTTCGTGCATGAGGGTACGAGCGAGGAAGCCATCGGCTTTAATGCGTACTGGGGTGCCATCTTCAAGCTCAGCTTTGATTTTAACTTTTTCGGGGCGGGGAACTAGGCCGTATAGGTAGGGCACAGAGAGGCAGCCTTCGTGGTCTTTGACGATTTTGCCAGAGGTTTTGATAACTTCTGGGTTTAAGAGAGCGGTAAAATGTTTGTTTTCTTTGTCATCGAAATCGTCGCGAACGATAATAATGCGTTTATTAATGCCGAGTTGGGGGGCGGCCATGGCGGCAGAAAGTTCAAATTCGTGCTCCTTTTCCCAGTCAGCGCAATTTTTGCGCATGGCAGCGATAACGTCCTCGATCTCTTTGTCGATAGTGCTGACCTTGGTCGATTTTTGACGTAAGCGTGGGTCGGGAGTGGTAATGATTTTCATGTAGCTATTATAACATACAGAGGTGATTTTTGCCAAATTAGGACTTATACAACACTGTGTCGCATAAGTCGTGGCAAGGCGATTTCTGAGGCGATTTTTGGTGCTAAGATACGAATAATATGTTGAAAGTTTTGGTGTTTGATAGTGGTTGGGGCGGGGAACTGATAGGCGATTATATTGAGGAAGAGCTGCCGGTTCGGGTGACAAAGTTGATAGATTGGAGGAGTGGGGCGTATAGCGAGAAAAGTGCAGGTGAGATACGGATGTTATCAGAGATGGCTCTCGCACGACATATTGGTACGGTGGATGTGATCGTGCTTGCGGATGCGGTGGTGTGGTTGGCGGCGGGAGGATATTTATCTCAGAGGTACCCGGAGCAAGTGTTTGTAGGGTATGGTAGGGGGCTAGAGCAATTGATGCGGAAGTTGGGCGAAGCGATGATTTTAACAACGGCTGGAGTGAAGCGGTTGGCGGATTACCAGCGGATGAGATTAGATTTTGGATGCAGGAGGGTGTTTGAGCCGGAATGTTTGGGATGGACAATGAAGATTGATGATGGCGAGTTGACGGAAGATAATATAACAGAGGTGATTCAGGGATATAGGGGGACGGTAGTGGTATATAGTACTGCATATATTGATGTGGAGCCACAGATTAGAAAAGTGATGGGAAGGAGTAGCCACGTGATAGATATGAAAAAGGCTTTGCTGAGGGATGTATGTGCAGCGTTGAAGCTAAGAGGGGTGGATGGGCGGCTAGCGAAGGAGCAGTTTAAACCTGAGTTATAAAAGTGATGGGGGGTCGATAGTGAGGTGGAGATTAGGATTTTCAGGGAGAGATTTAAGGACGTTTATTAGTTCAGCTCTAGAGGTGGATTTGACTATGAGCTGCCAAGTATAGCCGCTAAGACTGCGTTCATGAAAGGCTGGCATAGGGGTAGAAACAGAGATTTTAGGGTTTTTGAGGAGGATTTGATGTAGATTTTGGATGTGTTTGATGGTGATAGATTCGGTTTTGTAAGTAAGGGTGAGTTTAGCAAGATAGGTGAAAGGTGGGAGGTGGGATTTTTGGCGTTTTTTGAGAAGATAGGCATAAAAAGTATCATAATCGTTGTCGATGGTAGAGGTGATTGCGGGGTGATCGGGTTGATAAGTTTGGATAAAAGCACTCGCGGAATCGAGATGACCGCGACCGACGCGGCCGAGTACCTGAGTTAAGAGGTGGAAAGTGCGTTCTTCTGCGGCGAAATCAGGGAGGTTTAGCCCGGCATCGGCTTGGACGACACCGACGGTAGCGAGTTTGGGGAGGTCTAGACCTTTGGCGATGGTTTGGGTACCGATTAAGATTTGAACGTCTCCGGATTTAACTTGATCGTAGAGGGCGTCTAGAGAATCGGATTTGTTGTTATCGGCGTCAAAACGGGCGATTTTAGCGGTTTTATAGAGTTTTTTCAGCTCTTGTTCTAGGAGTTTGGTGCCAAAACCTTTATGAACGACGTCTGGATGCTGGCAGGAGGGGCAGGAGAGTGGAACCTTGGTCCTATGGCCGCAAGTGTGACAGATGAGCTCATAGGCGTCGGTATGAAGCGTAAGAGGTAAGAAACAAGAAGGACAGAGGGCTTGCCAGCCACAGTTTTCGCAAATGGTTAGGGGCGCAGAGCCACGGCGATTATGGAAAATTAGAGTTTGTAGACCGTTTTCAAGATTATATTCGATAGAATTTAGGAGTTCGTCGCTGAAATAACGGTTTTTGAGGAAATTTTGACGGTCTTTTAGATCGATGATGTGGATGTTTGGGGCTTTGGCGGAGGATTTGGCTTTTTCAGTGAGCTTAATAACAGCGCTATTTTTTTCTGCGAGATAATAATCCTCAATTCTAGGGGTAGCAGTACCTTGAATACAAGGAATTTTTAGGTATTTAGCGATAAAGCTGGCGAGTTTTAAGGTGGAATATTTAGGAGAATTTTCTTGAAAATAAGTGGACTCGTGAGATTCATCGATGATAATAAGACCGAGATTTTTTACTGGGGTGATTAGGGCGGAGCGAGGACCGATGATGATCTGCGGCGTCGAGGTTTTTAGGACTTTTTCCCAAAGAAGATGACGCTCGGCTTCGGTTTGTCTGGAATGGAGAAGGGTGATTTCGTGGCTTTTAAAGGTGTTTTTGAAGATTTGGACTAGTTGAGAGGTGAGGGCAATTTCAGGAACGAGAAGGATGACAGATTGGCAGCGTTTTAGCGTGTCTTGAGCTAGTTTAAGGTAAATATTAGTTTTGCCACTACCGGTGATGCCGTGAAGAAGTTTAGTGGAAGTTTTGATGGTCTGGACATGGCTTAGCGCCTGTTTTTGAGAGGTGTTTAGTGGAATGTTTGAGTAAGAATAGTCAGGTGAAGATGCGGAGATTTCGGCTTTATTTCTGCGGTTTTTGCCGATACCTTTAGGGAGAAACAGATTTGCTACGGTGGGAAGTGGACAGAGGTAATAATCTGATAACCAAAAGATAGATTTTAGGAGGTGACTCGGTAAGGGTTCTTCGTAGATGATACGGGAAATAGGTTTAGTGGCGAAGGGTGGTTTTTTGACAGGGCGACTGATGATGCCGATAGATTTGGTTTTTCCCAGAGGAATCTCGACAATTTGGCCAGGAGTCAGTGAAGTATCAGAGTAATAAGTAAGAATGCCAGAGCCGGCACGGAAGATTTTAGTGGGAATTACCTCGTAATACATGGCTTAATTATAGCATGCGGAAAAGTGTTGTGTTTTTAACATTTTTGACTATAATAAAGATAAGAAAGTGAGGAAACATGTTAGATGTATTTATTACGTCAAGGGTTCGGCGGAAGGTTTTGATTGTATTTGCAAAATATCCAGATTTTCGGACGCATGTTAGGGCATTATCTAAGTTGATTAAAGAGGATCCAGGGAATATCCAGAGGGAACTTCGAAGGCTTGAGAAGGGTAATTTCTTGATTGTGACGAAGAAGGGAAATACGACGATTTACCAGACAAATAAGCAATTTCCACTACTTAAAGAGCTGCAAAGCATGGTCATTAAGAGCGAACAGCTCAAGAAACAGAATAAAGTCGTAAAAACGATTGGGTAGACGTTTTGAGTCGCCTATTTGAGGAGCTTTTATCTGTAAGGGGTGTGGATGCGGATTTTTTGAATCCGAGGTACGAGGGGCTTTCTGACCCGTTTTTGTTGACGGATATGGAGGCTGCGATAGAGAGATTGGTTTTGGCTAGCACTCGAGGTGAGAGAGTGCTAATATACGGTGATTATGACGTAGACGGGGTAACGGCGGCGGCAGAAATGCAGGAAATTTTATCGCTGATTGGGGTTAAAGAGGTTGAGGTGATGCTTCCTGATAGGTTTGTGGATGGATATGGGATGAGCCTGAGGGTAGTTGAGCGTGCGATTTCTGGAAATTTTTCTTTAGTTGTAACCGTGGATTGTGGAAGTAATAATTCCGAGGTGATATCGAAGTTGAAGGAATCAGGGGTAGATACGGTGGTAACGGATCATCATGAGCTGATGTCAGGGGTGCCGGAAGATGCGGTGGCGGTAGTAAATCCGAAGAGAGGGGACATCGGGCCGCTCAGAAATTTATGTGGGGCAGGGGTAGCGTTTTTTGTGGCAAGGGCAGCGGTGAAAAGGGGGCTAATTCCTGCTGGGCGGGAGAAATGGTTGCTCGATTTGGCGGCAATCGGAACGGTGTGTGATTCGATGGTGCTAACAGGGGAAAATCGGGTGATTTGTAAGTATGGGTTGATAGTGCTTAGTAAGACGCGAAGGGTGGGGTTGGCGGAGCTGATGCGGGTGGCACACGTGAAAACGTTGAATACGGAGGCGATTGGGTTTCAGATTGGGCCGCGACTGAATGCGGCAGGGCGACTTAAATCTGCGGATTTAGCTTTTGAGCTACTTACAACCTCGTCTAGGGCGCGGGCGGCGGAACTTGCCTTGGAGTTGGATAGACTAAATGCGGAACGGAAGAAGCAACAAACAGAGGCGATGGCGGAGATTTCGGTAGGATCAGAGCCGGTAATTGTGGCTTCTGGGGCGTGGCATGAGGGGGTGCTTGGGATTATTGCGGGAAGACTAGTAGAGCGATACCATAGGCCAGCTTTTGTGCTTTCCCTGATGGAAGATGGTGAATATAAGGGGTCGGGGAGGTCGTTCGGAGAGTTTAATTTGGCGCAAGCAATTGCGGAATGTTCGGAATTGTTAGTTTCGGGTGGTGGACATGCGGAAGCTTGTGGTCTTAGGGTGAAAAAAGGGTGTTTAGACAATTTTCGTGAACAAATTAGTGAATATTATAAAGGTTTAGGACTACAGAATCAGGAGAGATTTTTGGAGGTGGCGGAGGATTTGGAGGTAGCGAAGCTGTCGGAATTGTCGTTAGAATTTACGGAGGAAATGATGCAGCTGGAGCCGTTTGGGAATGGGAACTTAGAGCCGGTGTTTTTACTGTCGTCTGTGACGGTATTAGAGGTGTCGGCGATGGGTAGCGAAGGGAAACATTTGCGGATGCTGGTTAGAGATAGTAATGGGACAATGATGAAGCTAGTGGCGTTTTATGCGCGAGAAAGTTGGTTCAAGGTCGAGTTAGGGTCTTTGGTAGACGTTTGGATTAATGTGATCGCTAACGAGTGGAATGGATCAAAAAGTGTGGAAGGGCGAATTGTGCGGATATCGGAGATGGAGTGATTTCTGAGTGAAAAGGGGTTGAAAGTTTTAGGGATATCTGATATAATGGGGTGCAATATGGCAATTAAAGTTACTAGAAAAGATCAGAGTGAGGCTAATGAGAATATCATTCGCCGTTTCAACCGCAAGGTTTTACAGAGTGGTATTATGCCGCTAGCTAAATCTCAGATGCGTTTTAGCAAGCCGATTTCTAAGCGTGAACGTCGTCAGAAGGCGATTCTTCGCGAGATTCGCAAAGCTGAAAAGACTGAGCGCATTAAACTTGGTCTGAAATAAATAAACCCCCCTGCGGAGGGGTTTATTTTTTGTGGTATAATTAAGATATGATTATATTATTTGGACCCGCAGGAAGCGGAAAATCAACACAGGGGAGAACTTTGGCCGATCGATATGGGTGGAAGTGGCTATCGGTAGGGCAGGTTTTACGTGATACTGGAAAATATGATGGAATTTTGAAACGAGGGGAGTTGGTAGATGATGAGACTGTAGTGCGGCTGATGAACGAGCAGCTTGAGCAGGCGAATGCCGAGGGAATGAAGGTGATGCTTGATGGGTATCCACGGGACGTGAAACAGACAGAATTGATGCTTGCAGACGAGGAGTCGTTGTTTTTCGATAAAATTGACGCAGCAATTGTACTTGAGGTGCCGGAGGAGGAACTATGGAAGCGTATCCAGGCAAGGGGTAGGAAAGATGATACCGAGGAAGTACTGAAGACTCGTTTTGCGATTTATGAACAAAATATTTGTTCAATATTACCTCTGTTTGAACAAAAAAATATACCGGTTTTGAAGGTAGATGGCGTAGGCGATTATGATGAAGTGACGGAGAGGCTGGATAAGGTGATTAAGTCGGTTTTACCAGATACGCCGGATGTATTTAATAATACAGATGCGTACGTAATTGAGAATGATGCGGTGGAACGGGAGAAAAGTTATGGGGAATGAGAAGATTCAGGCGATGCGTGAGGGGGGCAAGATTTTGGGGCAGTTACTGAAGGATTTACGCGCGTATGTAAAGCCAGGGATGAGCGAGAAAGAGATTGATGCCTGGGTACGTCGAGAAGTGGTTGCGAGAGGTGCGGAAGTGGCATATGATTTTCTCACTGAGAAGTTTCCAGGGGCGATTTGTATTTCGGTGAATGAACAGCTAGTGCATGGAGCGCCATCTGATTATGTCTTAGAAGAGGGGGACAAGGTGTCGTTTGATATGGTGATTCGGTATAAGGGGTATTATACGGATGCGGCGTTTACGATGTTGGTGGGCGGAAAAGGCTCGCCGGCGGTTAAAAAGATGATTTCGGTAACGGAGAGTGCGCTGGATGCGGGGATGGCAGAGGTAAGGCCGGGGGCGCATCTTGGTGATATCGGTTATGCGGTAGAAAAGGTGTTGAAGGCCGGACATCTTGGGGTGATTGAGAATTATGTGGGGCATTTTATTGGTAAGGAGATGCATGAGGAGCCAGCAGTGCCGAATTACGGAAAACGGGGGAGAGGGTATGTACTTAAGGTTGGTGATACACTGTGCATTGAGCCGATGTCGTGCTTAGGCAAACCGAAGAATCGGATTTTGGAAGATGGAAGTGGCTGGACAGTAGTAATAAAAGATGGGTCATGTGCGTGCCATTGTGAAAATACGGTGTTAGTGACTGAAGATGGGTACGAAGTTTTGACGCCGTGGAAGTAGGTGGGACTTTTTTGCCGTTTATGGTTTAAATGTGATACAATATAAATATGGATGAAGCTGCTAAATTTGTGGTTGGACTTGATGTTGGCACGGAGAATGTGCGGGCAGTAGTGGCGACTATCGGAAAAGATGGCGCTGTGGCAGTTGTTGGTTACAATGAGGGTCCGAATGCGGGAATGCGAAAGGGGGTAGTAGCGAATTTGACTGGACCGGCAGAGTCGATTGATCGGATGCTCGGAGAAGTTGAGCGGATGAGTGGGTATGAGGTGGATTCGGCATTTGTGTCGATCAACGGTGCCCATGTAATGTCGGTGAAGGCTGAGGGGATGATTGCGCTTGGAACAGAAGACCATGAAATTACGGATGAGGACATGGATCGCGTGGAGGATGCGGCGGTAATAGGGAGAGTACCGGCGAACCGCGCGATTTTGGATGTTCTGCCACTATCTTATACTTTGGATGGGCAGAGCGGAATTAAGGATCCGCTCGGAATGACGGGATCGAGATTAGAGCTAAAGGCGAGCGTAATATCGGCACTTGCTCCGAATGAGTTGAACTTAAAAAAGGCGACTGAGGGGGCAAAGGTGACGGCGGAGCGGGTAGTACCAAGCGTGGTGGCGGCGGCGCGAGCGGTTCTCTCTGAGAAACAGATGGAGAATGGCGTAGCAGTGATCGATCTTGGGGCGGCTACGACTGGCGTGGCAGTGTTTGAAGAGGGTGATTTGCAATATGTGGGCGTGGTGCCGGTAGGGGCAAATAACATCACGAACGACCTTGCGATTGTGCTAGAAATTGATACGAAGCTAGCGGAGGAAATAAAGAGGAGATTTGTGACGGCGGCGTTTCCGGGTGGCGATGATATTGTAATAAAACGTGATGGTGAGGAATTGGTTTTTTCGCGCGAAAAAGTTGAACAGGTGGTACGCGACAGGTTGGCGGAGATTTTTGATCGAGCAAGAAAAGAGCTCAAGACGGCGAAGTATGACAGGAGGCTACCAGAAGGAATTGTGCTAGTTGGTGGCGGTGCGAAGATGGCAGAAATAGAATTGTTCGCTAAGGAACGGTTAGAGGCGGCAGTGAGAATAGGTCAGCCACATGACCTCGGTGGGGTAGCTGATGCGATTGAGAAACCAGAATATTCAGCGGCGGGAGGTTTGGCGTTACTTGCGGCGCGTGGTGGGGCGGCAAGGCGAGTGCCAGTTAAGAAAAAAGGAATGAAGAAGGAAAAGAAATCGGGCGGGCTGTTTGGCTGGATAAAAAAGTTCTAGACAGGGGTTTTGCTTGAGTAAAAAAGTTGCACGTCGTGCTTGCTATTTTTTTTGCGGTGCGTTATAATGGTGGCAATATTGTAAGTGAGGATATTACAAATGCCAGAAATCAAACCAACAGAGGTGGAAAGCGTAGCAAGTATCAAGGTTGTCGGTGTCGGCGGTGCGGGTGGTTCGGCCGTGGACAGAATGAAAGAGGTCGGTTTAAACGGTGTCGAGTTTATCGCAATAAACACTGATGCACAGGCTCTACATCATTCAGATGCAGATACAAAGGTTCATATCGGTAAAGGACTTGGTGCTGGCGGCGATCCAGAGAAGGGTCGTGAGGCGGCAGAAGAAAGCCGTGAAAATATCGGCAAGGCATTGGACGGTGCGGACATGGTGTTTATTACACTTGGTGCTGGTGGTGGTACTGGTTCTGGTGCTGGTCCAGTGGTGGCAAAAGAAGCGAAAGCTCGTGATATCCTTACGGTTGGTGTGGCAACTAAGCCGTTTACTTTTGAGGGGGCGAAGCGTAAAGAAAATGCAGATGCGGCGATTGATGAACTGGCACATGAGGTCGACGCTTTGATTACGATTCCAAATGATAGATTATTACAGACTATTGATCCAAGGACTCCATTACTTGAGACTTTTAAGATTGCGGATGACGTGCTTCGTCAGGGTGTTCAAGGTATTTCCGAATTAATTACGGAGCATAGCTTAATTAACCTCGACTTTGCGGATGTGAAGGCGATTATGAAGAATGCTGGCTCGGCGCTTATGGGTATTGGTCGGGCTTCTGGTGAGAATCGTGCAGTACTTGCGGCACAGCAGGCGATTGAGTCTCCACTGATTGAGGTGAAGATTGAAGGTGCACGTGGTGTACTCTTCTCGGTTGCTGGTGGTTATGACATGAGTATGTCTGAAATTCAGGAAGCGGCAGAGGTGATTACAAGTGCGGTATCTCCAGATGCGAATATTATCTTTGGCGCTTCGATTCGTCCTGACCTTGAAGATGAGGTGGTGATTACGGTAGTGGCGACTGGGTTTGATTCGGATTATTATAGGAACTTGGAATTAAATAAGGCAGCTGAGCAAGAAAAAGCAGCTTCGGCGGTAGTAGAGAGCGTGAAGAAAGAAGAGTTGAAGGAAGAAAAAGAACATCGACCAACAGTTTCATCAGATGACTTTACCGCTGAAAATAAAGTGAATATGTGGGATTCGATCAAATCTGACAGTGATAATGGGGCAGATGATGAAGACGATCTCGATGTGCCTCCTTCTTTGAGAGGTAAGCTTCGTAGGAAGTAGTAGGAGATAGGGGGATGGAAAATAAGTTGAAAATCGGTGACAGTAAGGTGCTAGAGAGCCGCGAGTCTCCTGATGGAACAATGATTCGTAGGCGGCGGGTGACTCAGGATGGCAAGCATCGGTTTACGACTTATGAGCGGATTGAGATGCCGACGCTGATGGTGAGGAAGAGCAGTGGGAAGGTCGAAACTTTTGATCGTGATAAGTTGCAGACGGCGGTTAGGCGAAGTGTAGGAAAGTTTTTCGATTCTGATTTAGAAGTGGAACAGGTAGTAAATAGGGTGGAGCGGAAGCTACACGAATCTGGGGCAGAGGAAGTAACCTCTAGGCAGATTGGCGAGTCAATTTTGGACGTGCTGGCAGAAGTAAATGAAGTGGCGTATGTGAGGTTTGCGAGTGTATTTCAGGAGTTTAAGACGCTAGACGAGTTTGAGAAGATTATCGCGAAGCAGCGAGCAAAAAAGGAGGGTAAAGATGCGGGTAGTGTGTCTGTATAAAAGAGATACTGATTACGGTCTAGAGGTGGAAGAATATTTAAGGGACGTGAACCATCATGAAACGAAGTCGCGAATAGAAGAGATCGACCCTGAAACCGTGGAGGGGGAGATTCTGGCGAGAGCACACGACGTACTAAGATACCCAGCGATTTTAGCGCTTGATAATAATGGATCAGTTGTGCAGAGTTGGATAGGGAAGCCGCTACCGATGATTGATGAGGTGGTATATTATCTGAATTCGTGATATAATTATAGGTAATGAATTTAAGAAAAAGGGCAGATGAGATTTTTGCGTGGGCATTAGCGCAGCGAAGTGATGATTTGGCTGAGCAATGGCGTGCGCATTCTTTTGGTGCGGCGAAAGTAGCAGAACGGATTGCCGAGAAAATTGGCCTTGATAGTGATAAGGCTTATGCGATGGGGCTTTTGCATGATGTGGGGCGATATCAGGGAATACATACTGGGATGCGACATATCATTATCGGGTATCAGAAATTGATGGACGAGGGTTTACCAGAGATAGCAAGGATTTGTTTAACGCACTCGTTTAATCCGAAAGAGAAGGTGGCGATTTTGGACTTACAAGATGATGAGGAGGAGAAGTTTGTAAAAGAATTTGTTTCAAATGTGGAATATGATGATTATGATAGATTGATACAGCTTGCGGATTTTATGTCGGGGGCGCATGGAGTAACAACTATCGAACGGAGATTTTGCAGTGTGCTTTATCGACACAATTTTCCTAATGCGCATGAGGAACTTTCGGTATTATATAGATTGAGGGAATATTTTAGCGAGAAATGTAAGATGGATATTTACGATCTGTTTCCAGATGAGTTATCTGAGGCACCGTTTCGAGGTATACCAGGGGATTATCTGGGTAATGAGTTTACGGTTAATAAAAGAAAGGGCAAAAAATGAAATACAAGGATACGCCGCGACGACGTGCGATTGAATATGAAAATGCGCTAGTAGAATGGTGGAAGAAAAATCGGGTTTTTGAGAAGTCGGTGGAGCAGAGAGATGCGGCGGATAGCTACGTATTTTATGATGGACCTCCGTTTATTACTGGTATGCCGCATCACGGAACAGTGCTTTCTTCGGTCGTAAAAGATGCGGTGCCGCGATTTTGGACGATGCGAGGGAAGCGTGTTGAAAGGCGCTGGGGCTGGGATTGCCACGGCTTGCCGGCGGAAAATTTTGTAGAAAAGCAACTTGGAATTGTTGATCGGCGGGAGATTGGTACAAAGTGGTCGCTTGCGGAATACATTACGAAAGCGCGTGAAAGCATGATTGCGAATTCCGAGGCTTGGCGGGGAACGATTGACCGCGTGGGGCGATGGGTGGACTTTGATAATTGCTACCGGACGATGAATAAAGATTTCATGGAGAGTGTGTGGTGGGCGTTTAAGACTCTGTATGAAAAGGGGAAGATTTACGAGGGGCGGAAAGTTTTGATGTATGATACGAAGTTTGCGACGCCGGTGTCGAAGGCAGAGGTGACGATGGATAATGATGCGTATCAAACCGTGACTGATCCTTCGGCGTACGTTATGTTCAAGTTAACAGGTCGGGGTCCTGACGCAACATGTTCCCCCACCGTGCTCGCTGATACGCTGCGCGCGGCGGGGGACCCCCAAGTTGCGCCACCCCTCCACCTATTGGCGTGGACGACGACGCCGTGGACTTTGATGGCGAACCGGATGCTTGCGGTAAATCCAGAGATGGAGTATGGGGTTTATGATGGAAATAAGATTTTGGGGGTGAAGTTAGCAGAGAGAATATTTCCGGGTGAAAAGCCGAGTGAGAAGTTTAAGGGTTCAGAACTTGTTGGATTGGAATATGAGAGCATAGATGGGACGATTTGTCGAGTTTATGGGGCGGATTTTGTATCCAGTGAAGAGGGGACGGGAATCGTGCATATCGCGCCGGCGTATGGTGAAGATGATTATGCACTGTATTTACAGCATGAAGATGAGGCAGAATTTGTTGATGTTCTAGATGAGAACGGTTATTATGTTGAGCCGTGGGCTTCGAAGCTGCATGAACTTGGTATGCGCGATACAGATGAGAACGGTATTCAAATTTGGGACGGGAATAAGTTTATCGCGAAAGTTTTGGAAGAAAAGGGGATTATTTATAAGATTGAATATATAAAGCATGAATATCCGTTTAATCCGCGATCGAAGACGCGTATTATGTATCGGGCATTTCCGTCATGGTTCTTTGATATTGCCGGCTCGAAAAAATTGATGCTTGATGAGAACGAAAATATTAATTGGTTCCCAGAATATTTGAAACATGGGCGGTTTGCGAAAAACATCGAGGCGGCGCCGGATTGGAATTTGTCGCGTGATAGGTTCTGGGCGACAGCGATGCCGGTTTGGAAGGGTGATAAAGGTTCGATTCGGGTAGTTGGATCTTATGATGAGTTGTATGAACTTTCGGGAGTTCGACTCGAGGATTATCATCGGCCATGGGTGGATGAGATTGAGTTTGATATTGATGGTGAGCATTTTACGCGCGTGGATAAAGTGCTTGATTGTTGGTTTGAGTCTGGTTCGATGCCGTTTGCGCAGCTACACTATCCGTTTGAAAATAAGGAGAAGTTTGAGGCGAATTATCCGGCGGACTTTATTGTGGAGTATGTTGGGCAGGTGCGCGCATGGTTCTATTATGTGCATGCGGTAAATACGGCGTTGTTTGGTCATAACGCGTTTCGTAATGTGATTACGACGGGGACTTTGGCCGGAAATGATGGGCGGAAGATGAGCAAGTCGCTTGGAAATTATACTGATCCAAATAAGTTGATGGATCAATATTCGGCGGATTCTTTGCGATTTTTGATGTTGTCGAGTCCAGTACTTGCGGGAGAAGATTTTGCGCTAATCGATAAAGATGTCTCGGATGTGGCGCGGAAGCTATCGATGATTTGGAATGTGTATGATTTCTTTAAGACTTATGCGGCGGTAGATAATATCGATAGCAATGAGTTAGAAAATTTGTCAGGCCGCTCGAAAAGGAACTTTTCTAATTCGCTTGATAAATGGATTGTTTCGCGAGTACATCAGCTTCGGAATGAGATTACGGAAGGAATGGAGGAATATAATTTACCAAAGGCGCTTTCAGGAGTGTTGCCGTTTGTAGATGATCTTTCGAACTGGTTTGTGCGTAGGTCGCGTCGGCGTTTTTGGAAGTCGGAAGATGACGATGATAAGATGGAAGCGTATGCAACACTATACTATGTGTTGGTGTATTTGAGCAAGATTTTGGCACCATTTACGCCGTTCCTTGCGGAAGAATTATATCAGAACATGACGGGTGCAGGCGAATCGGTACATCTTTTGGATTGGCCAGAAGCTGGTGAGATTGATGAGAAGGTAATTGCTGAGATGGCGCGGACACGAGAGATTATTTCGGAAGGTTTGAAGCTGCGAATGCAAAAGTCGGAGACGGAAGCGCAGATCAAGGTGCGTCAGCCGCTTTCGGAGCTGGTCTATGCTGGCGAGAAGCTGGATGAATATTACGAGCGAATGATTGCGGATGAGGTAAATGTGAAGAAAGTAGTTTTAGGTGATGAGATGCAACTTGATAAGACAATAACTCCGGAGCTTAAAGCAGAGGGGTATGCGCGCGAGCTGATTCGGGTGATTCAAGCGGCGCGGAAGAATGCTGGGCTTTCGGTGGATGATAGGATTCGGCTATACGTGTCGGCGGAAATTGCGCCAGAATGGAAGGACGTGGTGGCGGCAGAAGTTTTGGCGACAGAGATTGTTTCGGATTCTGGGAATTTCGCGCATGATGAAATCGCGAAGGTGGATGGGGAACAAGTTACGATTTCGTTAGAAAAAGCATAAGGATTATAGGAAAAATCTCCTCATTTTACAGGGGAGATTTTTTTGTTCGGGAAAATTTAAGCATGAGAGGTATTGACTTTTTTGGCAAAGTGTGCTACACTTAAATTAAGTTAGATAATAAAACAAACAAAAAGTCTAACAAACAAAAATAAACAAGGAAAAAAGGTATAAGATGGAAAAAAATAGCAAAAATAAACAGAAAGGAGAAGAATCTGAGTTCCTGATTCTTGGTGGATCAGAGAACGAAGAAAGAAAATATAGAGGAAATATAGCAGAAAATAAAGAAGCAAATGAGCGAATAGAAAAATGGAAAGAAAGAAATCGTGCGAAGTTGGGTAAGATTGCTAACTTGGCATTCTCGCTAGAAGGAGCTTAAGTATAAGATAGAGTAAATAAAAACCGAACAAAGTGTTCGGTTTTTTGGTGTGGAGTTTTTTGTGACGTTTCTGAAAAAGTGTTGACTTTGAAAGCATAAGTGGTAAAATGGTGGCAGAAAAGGTCATATAAAAAATAAAAAGAAAGGCTGGATATGCCAAACGAAATTGCCACCGCGGATCTCGTCAACCAGTGCGTCGAGGGTTTGATTGCAGAGAAGGGATACAAATTAAGTAATGAAAAGCATGCGAAGCTGCATGATGTGCTGGCAGCGCAACTAATGTCGCAGATAAATACTGCGATTTTGTATAGTTTGCCAGAGGATAAGTTCGCAGAGATAGAGGGGCTGGCAATGAATGATGGAGAAGTTGATCCGGAGCGTTTGCAAGCGGTGGTGGCGAGCGCAGATATCGAGATGACTGGTATCGTGAATCGGGTGATTGAGAAGTTTCGTGAGGCATTTTTAGAAATTGAACTTAACGGAAAGGCGGAGGCGTAAGATGACTGAAGTTTGGAATCCGATGACGAAATCGTTTAGCTCGAAAGAAGAGCTTGAGCGGATGCAGGAAGAGCAGGAGAGGGCTGAGTTTGAGGCGCGTCGTTCTGCGGAACGTGAAAGGCAAGTCAGTGACGAGGTGATTCGTGAGCTTGGTCGTCGAACTTTGGAAAGCCTTTCGGATGAGGAATATAATGATTTATTAGACCGGGTGAATAGCGGTGATTTCGCGGCGCAACAAGAGCTTGAGGCTATGCAGCGGGCGAAATTAAATACCGAGAAAGCCCAGGAAAGTTATGATAACTTTAAGGCGGCAGAAGGGCACGCAGAAGCGGCGCACGAGATTTTAAACGGAAATGCGAAACCTGCCGAGGCCGTTGAAGTCGTAGACGTGCTTGATGTGGCTGATACGAATGATGCGGGGAATGCGAATGAGGTAGTTGGTGCCAGTGAGACGGTTGATGCGAATGTGGCGGACAATGTTGTGGAAGATAATGACGTCGAGCTTGAAAGCCTTGATGTGCTTAGTGATGCCGATATAGAGAACATTAGCCAGAAGTTGACCGAGGAGGCGGAAAGAATAACAGCAGCGGCAGTAGAAGAAGAGACCGGCAATCAGGTTTCGGAAGAGCGGAAGGGCCGAGTGCGTGAGCTGCTTAAACGAAAAGCTGGCAAGGTTTTGATGCGAATTGCCGTGGTGACTTTTGTGGCAGCGTCACTTTTGACTGGATTCGGCGTAAATCATCTATTGAACCATCGAGACCTAAATAATGAGACGGGAATTGAGCAAAATCAGGATACTGGTGGGGAGAAGACAGAGGATGACAGCCAAGAGGAAGGTAAAGAAGACAAGAAGATCGAAGATGAAGTGAAGCAGGGCGAGGTGGAGCAGCGGAAGAATGAGAGGATTTCTTCGACTGCAACGTTTGATGTTTACGGGGATAGTTTCACGTATGAAAATATGAAGCATGAAGGTGGTTACGACCAGGATAGAGATGCGTACTTTGATGCGAATAAGACTGGGAAGAACGCAATGACTGGCGTGAACTATACTGGCGAATGGAAGAAAGTTAAGTCTTCTAAAGAAGCATACAAGAACATGATGGAAAATCTGAAGGATACCGCTGGTGTGGCGACGCAGATGGATGGTATACTTGGCATTACGGGAAACATCAATACTTTGCGCGAACAGAATGATTTGGCGACAGTGCTAAGAGCCGGAGACAAAGAGAGTTTTGATGCATATGGTACGGAAATTTCAGATTATATTAACGAGTTTGCGGATGGCGGATCGATAAAAGTGAAGACGATTAAGGCTGGGACAGAATATATGTCTACATATAGCCGACAATCGAAGAGTCAAGAGGGTACGGTCAACACGTACTTTGACATGAGCGTAGTGCAAAATTATGACGTACATGCGATTGATTTGGAGAATAAAAATGGTGAGAGTCTACTTAATAACGAGGCAGTACATAACAGAGTAAAGGATATTTACGGAATCGCTTCGGATACGAATATTTGGGTGGGTTGGTCTGCGGAATGTGGGCAGATTATTGTACTCGTAAAAACGTCGCCGGTAGATAAGGTAACAACGCCGCCAGCGATTAGCAAAGAAAAGCCTGAGACGGACTTAGATGTGGGTACTCCGGATGATGATCCAACTTCTGAAAAAGAAGACGATGACGATGATGAGGATGATGACGACGACGAGCCGACGGTTGAGAAGGAAGAAGAAGAGCCAACAGACGAGGAAGAAACCCCTGAGGAAGAAGAGACTCCTGAAGAGGAGGAGACACCTGAAGAAGAGGAAACGCCTGAGGATGGAAAGGCACCAAAAGGCCCGGACACACATGCGGGAGATGAGGTACAACTTGGCGATACGCCAGAAGTTGAGGAAGGTAGAACGAAAGTCGGGGGCGATGGAGTCGGTAATACTGCCGAAACTGCAAAGAACTCTGGCGAGCAGGTGAATGATGCCGATACAAGTGCATTTAACGAGGTGAACGCTGAGAAAATCGAGCAAGATAAGGCAACTAGTACCGAAGAAAATACGCAGACGCAATTCTCGGAAGATACGAGCGGAAATAAAGAGGGCGAGACGAATGCGGTGACGGGTAACGTCGATCAGCCAACTTCGACCGCTGAAGAGAATTTGGCCAACCAAGGTTCGGTAAACAATCAAACGATCGAACAGATAAAAGAACAGACCGCAAATCAAACCGAGGAAGAGGTTAATCAGGCTGGGGCGAATGCGTTCGCGGGGATTACGAACGAAATGAATAATAACGGTGGGAATCAATAGGAAAGGAGAAAA
The DNA here is from genome assembly GCA_045589895.1 of Candidatus Nanosyncoccus sp. Taxonomy (GTDB): domain Bacteria; phylum Patescibacteriota; class Saccharimonadia; order Saccharimonadales; family Saccharimonadaceae; genus Nanosyncoccus. Next base: position 20,314 of record JAZNPY010000008.1, read on the forward strand.
AATGCGTAGCAAAATGTCAATTATCGCAAGTTTGGTACTGGCCCTGACAATGTTCTTGCCGGTAGGTCAAGTGTTTGCGGAGGAAGAAGCTTGGGGGCCACAAGATAGGGAATCGTTTACCTGGAATGACCCGGCGGATTATGTAACGTTTAACTCGATGACAGATAATCCGACGATTGGAAGTGAGCGAAACTTTGTGCGCGTGAAGGAAGCTGGCACGGAGGGGGCGCATTATGACAACGTGACGGTCGAAGCAGGGAAAGAGTATGAAGTCTACGTTTACTATCATAATAACGCAGCGGCGAACCTAAACGAGAGCGGTAAGGGCGTAGCGCAGAATGTGCTGATGCAGGCTGATTTTCCGACAAAATTGAAGGCTGGTGAGGCTGGCGTAATCAAAGGTGTGATTTCGGCTAGCAACTCGACGCCAACATCGGTTTGGGATACGGCATATCTAAATTCGGATAGCACAGTTTATCTTAGCTATGTGCCGAATTCGGCAGTGATTCATAACGGTGGCTCGGCGAATGGTGCGATTTTGGACGCGGATTCGTTGTTTGGCCCGGGTGCGAAACTTGCTTATAGCGATAATTATTGGGGTATTATTCCGGGCTGTAACGAGTTTGCGGGCTACGTAACCTATCGAATTAAGGCAGATGTGCCGGGATTCTGGACCGAGAAGACGGTTTCGGCAGATGGAGCGGATAATTATAGTGATGCGATTACGGCAAACGTAGGCGACGTGTTAGATTTTAAAATTAACTATGAGAATACCGGAACGACGGCGCAGGATTTTGTGACGGTTTATGACAAGTTGGCCGAGGGGTTAGAGTATGTACCGGGCACCTTGTTTGTGACGACACCAGAGGCTCCGGAAGGTACCTTTATTGATGATGCGACGTATTCACTAGCGGATGGGTTCGTGATTGGTAACTTTACATCTGGTCAGAAGGCGACAATTACATACAAGGCAAAAATTGTTGATAATAAGGATTTGTTCTCGTGCGGTGAGACGGTAATCTATAACGAGGCGTCGATTGCAACAGCAAACGGGACGGAGACGGATAGGACTAAGATTGCGGTCATAAGAGATTGCGAAGATACTACTACTGGTACGGTTACGGAACTGCCAAAGACTGGTCCGACGGAAATTGCGCTGGCCTGTGGAATTTTGATTGCGATTTCGGTAGGGGCGACATATTGGATTATTTCGTTCAATAAGTTGCGTAAAACTTCGTCTGTAGTTTCTGGCGGGGTGAAAAATAGCGAAGAAAAGACGACAGACATCGTCCGCGAGGGAATCGTTGACAAAAAATAAAGTCACTAAAAATAAGCCCCGGAAGGGGCTTATTTTATTTGATAGAAGTGATTTCGATAGTCGAATACTTCTGACGGTGACCATTCTCGGTATGAACACGCTTTTTAGAGTGGTAGCGGATTACGCGAACTTTATCGCCTTTTACTTCTGCTTCCACGACTTTCGCTGAAACTTTTACGCCTTTCACCGTAGGAGTACCGACGGTGGTTTTATCGCCGTCGATAACGAGAAGTGCGTCAGTCTCGAGCTCTTTGGTACCTGCCGGGAGGAGGTCCACCCGTAGGGTCTCTTTTTCGGCTACGAGATATTGTTTCCCGCCAACCAAAATGACTGCTTTCTTCATGATATTTCCTTAAATTACTTGTTCTATTTTATCACAAAAGTTGTTTACGGTCAACTATATTTTAAAATTGGGGGTTGAGATTAGAATTTTTCGAGCAGGGTTTTTAGTTCGGATTCGTTTTTGCAGGAAAAAGTGATGGAATGGGAAGTGATTTTTACCTTGGTGGAATATTTTTCGGAGAGGGAGGATTCCTGTTTCGAGAAAATGCTGGTTTTGAGGGCTTTGGCGGAGCTCTGTTTTTTATTAGCAGAGACGTATTGCTCGACTTTGCGGGCGGTCCAGCCTTCTTCGATAATTTGCGGCAGAGCTTTTTCGATTAGCTCGGGGTTGGCGGTGATGAGTGGGCGCATGACGCCTTCAGGTAATTTATGTTCGACCATAGCTTTTTTGGCGGATTCCGGAAGGTTGAGAAGGCGCATAGTATTAATAACGCTGGATTCGCTCTTGCTGACGCGGGCGGCGATTTCTTTCGGAGTGAGGTTAAACTGGGACTTGAGTTTTGCGTAGGCAGTGGCGAGCTCGATAGCGTTCAAATCTTCGCGCTGGGCGTTTTCGATGATGGAGAGCTCGAGGCGGTTTTGAGCATCGATCGTGCGAACAATGACGGGAACTTCGGAGAGGCCGGCGATTTTGGCGGCTCGCCAGCGGCGTTCGCCGGCAACGATTTTGTACTTCAGACCGTCTTTAACGACGACGAGCGGCTGCAAGATGCCGTGCTCCTTGATGGAGTTAGCAAGCATTTCGAGCGCGGATTCGTCAAAATGTTTACGAGGCTGAGCTTCGTCGCGGATGACTTTTTCGATTTTGACGGTCGTTAATTTCGAGAGAGTGGCATCGTCATCGGCCGTAGGATCAAATTCTTCGTCGATGAGTTCGGTTGGAATTAGACTTTCGAAACCACGTCCTAAACCTTTAGCTATCATCTTCTACCAGTCCTTTCTTCTACTTCTCGGGCAAGCTCTTTGTAGGCTTTGGCACCTTTGCTGAATTTGTCATAGTTGCCGACCGGAGTGCCGTGGCTAGGAGCTTCGGCGACGCGAACGTTGCGAGGGATAGTAGTATTAAATACTTTGTCTTTGAAATATTTTTTTACTTCTTCGAGGACCTGGACGGAGAGGGAGGTGCGTTTATCGTACATAGTGGCGAGGACGCCGAGAAGTTTAAGATCTGGGTTCATGGCTTTTTTGACGAGTTTCATGCTATCTAGGAGTTGAGCCACGCCTTCTAGGGCGTAAAATTCGGTTTGGACAGGAAGGAGTAGGAAGTTAGCGGCAATCATACCGTTGACGGTGAGGAGACTGAGGGAAGGAGGGGAATCAATAATAATATAATCGTAGTCGCGAATAATCGAAGAGATTGCAGCCTTTAGCTGCATAAATTTGCCTTTTAGGGCGGTGAGTTCGACTTCGGCGTTTGCGAGGGTAGGGATGGTCGGAGCGATAGAGAGGTTCTTAGTCTTCGTCTCGACAATAATATCTCTCAGTGGAACTTGACCAATGATAACTTCGGCCATGGTCATACCGGCAGTAGGCTTGTCGATGCCGAGACCAGAAGTGGCGTTACCCTGAGGGTCAAAATCGATAATCAGAGTCTTGAATTTGTCCTTTGCAAGAAAATAACCAAGATTAACGGCAGTAGTAGTTTTGCCGACACCTCCTTTTTGGTTAGTTATACAAATAACCGTAGCCATAATCTAATTATAATGAGTTTAGGAAAAAAATCAAGAAGCTTGAGGCGTGATATAATAAAAACAATGAAGAATAATGCACGAATAGAAAAGGCGGTAGCACTAGCGACGAAGGCGCATGAGGGGCAGATGCGCAAGAGTGGCGATCCGTATATCGTGCATCCGCTGGCAGTGATGAAGATTGTGCAGGATTGGGGGATGGATGAGGATACGGTGATTGCGGCGGTATTGCACGATACGGTAGAAGATACAGATGTAACGCTGGAAAATATTAAGAACGAGTTTGGTGAGTCGGTAGCATTTTTAGTAGATGGGGTGACGAAGCTTGGGACGGCGCGATCGGGGATGCGCGATATTGATACATATCTGCCGGAGACGAAGGATAACTTGCTGAGGCTTTTGGTGGCGGTGGGGTCGGATGTGAGAGTTTTGATTATTAAACTGGCAGATAGGCTGCATAACTTAAGAACACTTTCGGCTTTGCCGCCGGATAAACAGAAGAAGATTGCGAAAGAGTCGCTTGAGGTGTTTGCGCCGCTTGCGGACAGGCTGAATATGGGGAGACTGCGTGTAGAAATGGCGGACATTGCGTTCTCGTATGTGGACCCGAAGAGGTATCAGGAGTTGCGTGATTTGATCGATGAATATAACGTACGAGCGGAACAGAGTTTGAAACAGACGCAGGAGGAAGTGGCGGAGCTGCTTGGTCGGGAAAAGATTAAGTTTGAAATTGATGGGCGAATAAAATCGGTATATTCGTTGCATAAAAAATTGGCGAAGCATAATCAAAATATTGGTGAAGTCTACGATTTGACGGCGCTGAGGGTGATAGTAAATGACATTACGGATTGTTATTTGGCGCTAGGTCTGATTCATTCGCTTTATACACCGATGAGTGGACGGATTAAGGATTATATTGCGCTGCCGAAGCAGAATGGTTACCAGTCGATACATACGACGGTGATTACTCCGAATAAAAAGATTATCGAGTTTCAGATTCGGACACACGAGATGCATGAGTATGCGGAGAGAGGTTTGGCGGCGTCGTTTTATTACAACGAGCAGAAGCTGACGGAAAGCTATCGAACAGGGAAGATTCAGCATTTGCCGACGTCGCTACTTTGGATTACGGAGCTACAAGAAACGGCGGCGAAGCTGCGCGGAGGCAAAAAGGTGGACATGCGAAAGCTGAAGCTGAACTTGTTTGCGGATAAGATTTTTGTGTATACGCCGAAGGGAGACATTATCGACCTTCCGAACGGATCGTTGCCGCTGGATTTTGCGTATCGGTTACATTCGGAGGTGGGGGAACATGTGGTGGGGGTGAAGATTAACGGTAAAATGAGCAGCCTGAACACGAAGCTGAAACATGGCGACGTGGTAGAAATTATTACCAGTAAAAAACAGATGGCGAGGGAATCGTGGTTTGACAAGATTTTTACGCCGCACGCGAGACAGAAGTTGCGGGCACAGCTAAACAAAAAGTAGAAAATATGGTATAATAGGGATATGAAAATCTTATGGACGGACGGAAGTGCAAACCCGAATCCGGGGCCGGGGGGCTATGCCGTGATCGAGGAACGTGATGGGGAGTTTCGTCCGGTGCGCTTGGGGAGAGAAGAGGATTCTTCGAATATTCGAATGGAGGGGTCGGCGATTGGGGCGGCGATAAAATATGCCGGTGAGGAAGGTTGCGAGATTCATACTGACTCGGAGTTTTGGCGGAAAGTGCTTTTAGAATGGGCGCCGAAATGGGCGGAGAATGGTTGGAAGAAGAAAAATGGACAGATCAAAAACCTAACACTGGTAAAGGCAGTGTACGCGTATTATCTGAAATACCAACCGAAGCTAATTTGGACGAAGGGGCATGCTGGAACGGTTGGAAATGAGATGGCGGATGAGTTTGCAAATAAGGCGCGTAAGGGCTTAACGATAACAGAGTGGGAAAAGGAGAACCAATGAAAAGGGCAATCATCAAAACGAAGGTGAAGAATAAGGAAGAGCTAGACCGGCGGATGCAGGATATTAGCCTGGAATTCGGACCGGTACTGTGGCAGCATGATAGGGTATACCTGCCGAGAGGCTATCGTCCAAATATAAACATGCCGCGACTAATCATGCGGACGGAGATGAAAGCGGTAGATAAGCCGGCACGATACCTCTTAATTCTGAAACGGCACATTGCGGATTCTGGGGTAGACATTGTAAATCAGACCGAGGTAAAAGATTACGTTGAGGCAGTAAACATGATCCACCAACTAGGATTCGGCAACGCGGTAGAAGTGAGTCGGCGACGACAGGTGCTGGAAATTGGTGAAGATGCGGTGATGTATCTGGACCGGGTGGACAGGGTGCCGGGTTATTATCTCAAAATTGAGACAAAACTCAAAGATGACGACAAGGTTTCAGAAGTGATGAGTGATTTGAAGCGGACATTAAAATTGTTCGCCCAAGACGAGCGAACAATTACAAACGATACCTATTTCGACCTACTCTAGCCGCGTGGAGGTTCGCCCTCAGCTTCGTCTAGAAGCTTCTTCGATTTAATCTCGTAGCGGCGACCGTTAACTGGGGAGACATAATAATCCTCATTGATAAGGTTGACAAACATAGTCAAATCCTTATCGTCCATGATAATAATCGAGCCGTCATCGTCGGTCATGAGCTCAAGCTGCATCTGATCGGCGTAATCAATAAGCTGTTCCTGGGACATTTCGTCTTCGACGGACATGTCCTGGACCTTTTTTAGAGCCGGTTTTTTGTCGGCGAGCAGGGCATCGAGCGTTAAGCCTTCGGCAAAGGAAAGTTTATACTTCTCAGTAAGCTCTTTGGCTTTTTCTTCGGCAATAACCTGAGCTTTGTAATCATACTGGAAGAGAACTTCAAACTTCTTCTGGTTAAAGATAACAACGTTGTTGTCGACGATGGCAACCTGGTTGTCATCTGGCATCTTCAGGGCGACTTCGGCAGAGAAAGGTTCGAAACTTTCGCCGTTTAGCTCCCAAGACGAACCACCCTTAAGGGCGCTAGAAGCGGAAATACCCTTAGCAATATAAAAGCACTTCATATCTCCGGATTCGGAATCGGGGTAGCTAAATTTAGCAATAATGCCCTTGATCTTCTTAAATTCATACTCATTGTCCGAAAAGAAGTCAATATCCTTATACTCATTCTCGATAAGATGAAGCAAGGTCTCGGCGCGGCCAACCTTATCAAGCTTCGTACGATAAACAATCTTCTCTTCACCGTCGCTGCGTTCATACTCGCGGCATTCGAGCCCTTTGTCAGCGCCTTCAATAATATACTTAATAGCCTCATTCATAAACAGGGATTTGACCGAGTTTGTCAGTGTATCAGAGTAGCGCACCTTATACGGAGTATAATTTTTATTAAAAAGAAAAAGTTCGACAGAAACGTTATTCTTAATTTCGTCGACTTCGTTTGCCCAGTGGAATACGTCGAATCTAGAATCTTCCATGTAATACCTCGATTAAATTTTATATACATTATATCACGAAAAAATTTTAGCAAAAAACACTTGCATTTTAAATTTTGCTGGTGTATTATTAAAACTATAAGCAGATTAAAAGGAGGAGAGAAGATCGTGAAAGGACGTTCTATGAACGTGAAGCAGAGAGGCTTTTTTGGCGCTGGTTTTTTGTTATTTGGCTTTACATTCATGGCGGCTTTCTTAGCAGCTTCTCACTTCGCACCGATAACAGACGGTTCGGCTTCTTCGGGCATTAGCGTAGTAAACGATGTAACTGGTTATTACGCTAGCATTACTTCTTCGGGTGAGGTAGAAATTGACTTGACATCTTCGCCGCAAGGTTCATACGAAGTGGGTTCAGATACTCTAACCATAGACACAAATGCCAAGGAAGGCTATAAACTCTACATCAGTACCGCAAGCGCATCCGCTTCGAACGGATTAATAAACGAGAAAGATTCGACAGAAGCGATTCCGGCTTCTACGGCAGCGGCTTCGAGATTAGCGGCGAATACATGGGGTTTTGCGCCGGCGAGGGCGACTAGTGGGGCGACGGCGGCGACTTATGATACAGAGGATGCTGATCCGACGAATGGGGCGGAAGTATGGATGGGGGTGCCAGAATATGGAAATGAGGCTATCTTCTACACAAATACAACTCCGACGACGGCGAGTACGAATAGTCTAGATGTCTACTACGCAGTAAACGCGAGTACGGCTTTTTCTTCGGGTATATATAGTAACACCGTGATCTATACTGCGATTGCGGATGGGGGTACGGATGAAACAGGGGAGAGTGAGGCTTCGATTAGTCCGGTGAGTCAGGATGGGCTTGCGGCGGGGACAGAGGTGACGATTGCAACTGGGCTTTATCCGGGTTTTAGTGTAGATAATCTAGGTACGATTACCGTGACGATTGGGGGACAGAGTTGTACGAGTGTGACGCCGGTTTTGTCGGAGATTGGGAGTTTAAATGTTACGTGTGAGGCTCCGGCGCAGACGAATTATGGAAGTTATACAGTGATGGTGACAGTGGCGAAGTATGGTAAGACGTATACCTTAACTAATGCGTATGAGTATGTCAAACCGGCACCAGCCTTCTATACCATCACTAGAATGCAGGAGATGACTCATGCTATTTGTGCAGATAGTCAAGTCATTACCCCTAATGCAGACGCAACCACCACTCTCACTAAGGACAACTGGGATTCACTAACAGACGGCAGCGGTATCCCAACCACCACCCTTCTAGACGATCGTGCTGGACAAAAATCCTACACCGTGAAGAAACTCGCAGACGGTAAATGCTGGATGACAGAGAATCTAGCCCTTCCTGCCGGAGCCGTACTAAATGCTTCTAACTCCGACCTAGATGGCACCGTAGTCTCAAGCTACACTATTCCAGCTAGTACGACACCATTTACAAATGTCGACCCTACAAAGAATGACTCTGAACAGATGTACGACCCAGTAGCTGGTGGTGGTACTACTACCACGGATCTCGGCTACAAAGTAGGTAACTACTACTCCTGGCGTACAGCTACCGCTGGTACTGGTAGAGGCGCAGGATCAAACCCAGGGACCGGAGTACTAACTGATGCTTTTGGTACAGATATGACGGTACAAAACAACAACACCCTCGTCTCCATCTGCCCTAAAGGTTGGCGTCTACCAACCAGTGGTAACAACGCCACTACTGGCACCACCGGCATCACTACTCCAGGCTCTACTACCAACCTCGTAAACGGAGACTTTACCGCTCTTTACCAGGCTTATGGTGGTGCAGGCGCATCAGGTACAGACACCACTATGCATGCCCAGATGACCAACCCAAGTTACGGCCCTAACTTCGCCCGCTCTGGCCGCGTCGGCATCGGCGGTCAGACCTACGTTAATACCAACGGCTACTTCTGCTCTAGTACGGTGTACAGCTACAGCTTCGTGTACAACGTGCGCGTGGGTGCGTCGTTCGTCTACTCGCAGGACCGCGACAGCAAGTACGGCGGGTTTTCAGTCCGCTGCTTGGCTCGGTAGTGCCCCCGCGCTTCGCAGCCGGAGCTACTGCCTTCCTCGCTCGCGACAGCGAGCGGAGCACAACGCAGATAACGCTAAAGAAAAGAATACAATGAACCAATATGTCATCGGGAAACAATAAGACCAAGACACCGGCTCAGGAAAGAGTAGCTAAAGCTGAAGCCAAAAAATCTAGCCACCGATAACGACGACTAGATTTTTTTGTCCTCTACCCCTCAGTCGGCAGCGGAAAACGCAGCGCTAGTTCGCGCACTTCTTCGCGAATCGCAGACAGCTCCTTCTCGAAGCCGGAAAGCCCGGCCTCATCTTTAGCCGAAACGCAGATATCCGCGACTTTTCGCATCCAATCCGCAATAAGCGACATCTCGGTTACTCCCATCCCTCTCGTTGTGATGGCCGGCGTACCGAGCCTCACGCCACCCGGGCGGAAAGCTGGTCCGTCGTCGCCAGGCAGGGAATTAGCGTTTAGTGTCAGCCCAACCTTATCGAGGGCTCTCTCGTAGAATTTGCCGTCGATACCGAACGAATCACGTACTCGTACTAAGACTAGGTGATTTTCTGTGCCGCCGCCTTGTAAAATGAATCCGCGCTCACTTAGTCCATCGGCTAAGGCCCGGGCATTTTCGACGATTGCTGCCGCGTATTTGGAGAATTCTGGTTGTAAAGCTTCTCCAAACGCCACTGCTTTTGCTGCGATTACGTGTTCTAGTGGACCGCCTTGTGTGCCAGGGAATACAGATTTATCGATGAGTGTCGGAATGTTTTCGAGTGTTTTTTCGGAGATTTTCTTCAGAGGTGAACCGACGTGTCCTCGCGAGAGGATCAATCCGCCTCTTGGTCCGCGCAGGGTTTTATGTGTGGTTGTCGTCATAACGTGGAAACCGTGTTCGAGCGGATTCGGATGCACTCCGCCGGCGATTAGACCTGCTACGTGCGCCATATCTGCCATCAGTAGGACTTCGTGGCCAAATTTTTCTGTCACGAGTTTCGCGATGCGTGCCACTCGGTCAAAATCTGGCACCTTCATAAAGGCCGAAAATCCGACTAAGATTAGTTTAGGCCCCTCGGCTAGGGCTATTTTTTCCATCTCGTCGTAGTTAATATCGCCGTCTTCGGTTACTCCGTATGCCAAGAATTTCCAGATGTGTGCCGAACGTGTAACTGGCGACCCATGAGTGAGGTGTCCACCGTCCGATAGGCTCATGGCTAGGATTTTGTCACCCGGCTCGCACCAGGCGTAGTAGACTGCCTCGTTTGCGTTTGCACCAGAATGTGGTTGCACGTTTGCATGGTCGGCATGGAATAATCGCATCGCCCGCGAAATCGCTAGGCGCTCGATACGGTCGATGTTTTCCTGACCGCCGTAATAGCGATAATTTGGCAAAATTTCCTCAGCGATTCTGTCCTCCGAGACTAGCTCACCATAAGACGAAATCCCTTCAAACGAAGGATAACCCTCAGAATATTTGTTTGTTAGTACCGATCCCATCGCCTGCAAAACCGCGGCCGATACGTAGTTTTCGCTCGGAATCAGTTCCAGCCCCTCGCGCTGGCGCTTTTTTTCATCGTCAATCAGTTTAAAAACTGGATCTTTCATCTAAAAACCTCCAAAACTTTACTTACGTTTATATTCTACAAACTCATAATCTAAACCATTATGGTTGCCCTTTCCAATCACCTTGCGCGTGTATTTTGAGCGGTCAAACTCGGGGAAGTAGGTATCGGCCTTATCCGAAGAAGTATCGACCTCGGTCAGTAATATCCGAGAAGCGTGCGGCAAAAACTGCTCATAAATCGAGCCACCACCAATGATGAAAATTTCTTCGTCAGAATCTTCCGCCAGGACATCTTCTACGCTTTTACCGCCACTACGCGACAAGATTATCATCTCTCTCCCTGGCAAACCAGCCGCCGGCAGGCTCTCGTAAGTTTTCCGACCCATCACAACTTTATGTCCCATGGTATTAGACTTGAAAAATTTCATGTCTTCTGGGATGTGCCAGATTAGGCCGCCGTTTGCTCCTAACTCTCGATTTTTTCCGACGCAAGCGATAATCGTAAAACTCATAAAAACTCCCAAATTCCTATGCGCTAATCGGCATCTTAATCGCTCCCAGGTTTTCGTAACCCTCTAGTCGGACGTCCGATAATGCCTTCGAATTATCAAACTTGAAGAAATCATCAATTTCTGGGTTAATCCATAATTTTGGCGCCGGTGGCAGCGTTCCGTCGGCTTTTGCTTTCTCGTACCGCGCAATCTGCTCTCGGATTCCTTCTACCTGATTCTCGTAGATGTGCGCATCGTTGGTCACGAAGGTTAATTGTCCAGGCTTCGCCCCTATAACCGAGGCGATCATGCAGCATAGCGTAGCGTACTGCACGATGTTAAATGGCAGCCCTAGCGGTACGTCTGACGATCGCGACGTTACTAGTATGTTCAGTCGTCCATCGGTGATATTCCACTGTGAATTCCAGACGCAAGATGGCAGCGCCGCCGTCGGTAAGTACTCATTTTGCCACAGCGAGAGCACCATCCGCCGGTTCCCAGGGTCATTTTTTAGCGTCTCGATCAGATTCTGTGTCAGCTCATAGCGACGCACAATCCACCCGTACGCCGTTCCGATTGTATGCGCGAACTCCTTCGGGTCCCACTCTCGGCCCATGTATTTTCCGTCTTCCGGAATTTCCCATTCGTCCCAGATATGGATGCCACGCTCCTGTAACCAGCGCACGTCGTTGCTCTGTTCCTGAAAAATCCAGAGAATTTCCAGCACGGCCGTCTTAAAAGCCACTTTTTTCGAGGTCAAAATCGGAAATTCCGACTCCAAGTCAAACTGCATTATCTGATGAGGCAACCGAATTGTCCGCGTTCCATTCTGCGCTACGTGGTCCGGCATCGCCGAAGAGCCATGCGCACCCGAATAATTCTGAATTTTCTGTCCATGCTCCAAAATTCGCTTGCAGAGATCAATATATTGGTCATCAAATTTGGTCATTTTACCTCCTATCTGCCCTGATTATACCATAAAAACCACAAAAAACTCCGAGAAACCCCGGAGTTTTAAAAACAGGTGATAACTCTAACCAACATTTGCCTGGGCCACCTCGTTCTCAGGAAATTCCACGACACTAGAAACCGCCTCATCTTCCGGCGAGTCGAGCGAAATATCTGTTACATCGATCGTCATACAATAAGGCAACTCGCCAAAAACCGCCATAAAAGCTGCTTTCAGTACGTCGTCAACCAGCTGCACCGATCTATATTTCACGTCTTTCAGTGCTACACGGTAATGCAAACACCAAACGTCGATTGCTCGATAAGTACCCAGAATTTCCCCGAAACGTAAATCCCGCCCTGAAGGGCATTTCTTATTTGTAACGTAACCAGTATGTCCATGCATGTGCAGAAAAAGCTGCCAAAGCACTGCCTCGACCTTATCAATCGCCTTGATAAAAACCTCCGAGTCGCGGTATTCCTCAAACTTGTCATAGATACTCGTCATTCGTCTATGTTCCCAAGACGGGAAGCAGAACAGCATCTCAAGCATTGCCTCTTTCTCGAGCTGGCTCAGGTCTTCGTTGCTATGTTCGGACGAACCATCGTCTAATCTATCGCCGCCGACCAGCTCGCCCGCATCGTGCATCAGTAAAAACAGCATCCGATCCGCCCGCATCTCCGGACTCATCAGATAAGGCTGCCAAGACGTAATCATTCCGAACAGGAACGCCGAACGACCTTCGTGTTCCGCGATAAATTCCGGCCGAGAATATGCGTCTGATAGATCCAACTCGCTCGTCACTCCGCAAGCGATTGTGCCATTCCGCGTTTTATAAGACATTTCCGCCTTATGAACGTATGCTCGCCAAATCGCTGGCGCCGCGATCGAACGTATTTCTTGCATAATAGTAGAGCTCATAAAACCACCTCCTAAAGTGCAACTCCCACCTGTCTCACCGAATTTTACCATAATCATGCTGGAAATAAAAGTCTTTACTTTTTGCGTTAACAATGCTACAATATACTTGACAATCTCGTAAGAGATTATTTTTTATAGAGAAAGAAGGAGGATATGGCGAATATCACGAAAATCAAGGCCGGAAAACCGACTGAAAAAGCTAAGAAGCCGACCGAAAAACCAACTAAAAAACCTAAAAAATCAACCGAGAAACCGAAGAAAAAACCGGCCGGTAAGGTTAAGCGTTTTTTCACTGCGCCTTTCCGCTACATTCACGATTCTTGGGTCGAACTTCGCCAAGTTCGTTGGCCTTCCCGTAAAGCCAACTGGAAAATGGTGCTTGCGGTCTTCGCCTATACCGCTCTTATCATGATTTTAATCGCCCTTCTCGACATCTTCTTCACTTGGATATTTAATTTAGTTTTAGGTAAATAAAGGAGTAAAAATGGCAGTAAACAGATATGATGACACCCGTGCATGGTATGCTATCAGTACTTATTCCGGGTACGAGGATAAAGTTGCAGACAGTATCAACCAGCGCGTTGATGGCGCCGAGATGAAAGGCAAAATCTTCGGAGCCCTCGTTCCAAAAGAAAAGCAAATTGAGATTAAAAACGGTAAACGCAAAGTTATCGACAAAAAGATTTTTCAGGGCTACGTTCTCGTCGACATGAAACTCTCCGACGAAACTTGGTACATCGTCAGAAACACCCCTGGTGTCACTGGCTTTATCGGCACCGGCACTCAGCCTACCCCTGTTTCCGAGAAGGAAATCACCAAAATCAAGAAGCGCATGGGCGTCGAAGATCCAAAATTCAACATCAACTACACTATCAACGAGGTCGTCTCGATTACTGATGGTCCGTTCAAAGGCTTCGACGGCACTATCTCTGAGGTCGACAGTGTCAAAGGCAAGCTCAAGGTTATGGTCTCGATGTTTGGCCGCGAAACGCCTGTCGAACTTGACGCCCTGCAAGTTAAGAAAATTTAACTTAGCAAAAGAGAAAACCGCCGCAAATGCGACGGTTTTTTCAATTAAAGAACAGCGTTTTGTTTGGTCCGTTCGCCTGGAAGTTTCGATACCAATTGCGCCAGCCAGCCACCTTTTTAGGCGTTCCTTTGTTAAATATGCTTTGTGCGTATTTATCTAGATCCTTCAAATTTTGGTTGTTCGCTATAATCTGCCAGAAAATGTCTCCCGCAGATCTCATCAGTACTCCATCACTTGGCCGCAGCAGAGCCAAAGTCTCTGCGGCCACCAGATAGGCGATA
>JAZNPY010000009.1:0-37432 GCA_045589895.1 Candidatus Nanosyncoccus sp.
CGTCTTTGACGTTAGCGGTGATGGTGAGATTCTTGGGAGTGGGATTGAAGGTGGGTGCGGTGGCATGGGCGTCCTTTAAGATGGTGCCGCTAAGAACAAAAATACCCACGAGAGACGTGTGAGTAGTGAAAAAGAGTATGCTAAAGAATGAGATTAGAGTACTAGTATATTCCCCCCCCCTGTGGGTGGTTTTTAGGGCTAGGTTGTGGAATAGTCTAGTGCTACTGTTGAAAACCTTATTTCTTATCATAGTTAGTTTACTCACCTCCATTTGTACTTGTTATGCTTATGATAACACTATCGAAAAAATTGTGCAAGGGTTATAATAATAACTATGAAAGATTTTGATTATTTGGGCGAAAATGAAGTTTATCTCGACAGTGCTTGCCAGTCCCTTCGACCGAAACCGGTGATGGAGGCGCTTAGTAAGTATTATACTGATCATAATTCCTGCGGGGAGCGGGTGAAATATGCTTGGGGCGTGGAGACAGATCGGAAAGTAGAGGCGACGCGAGAAAAGGTTCTGAAGTATTTGAAGCTGAAGAAGCGGGATTATTTTGTGTCGTTTACGCTGAATACTACGTATGGGATTAATTTGATTTTGTCGCAGCTTGATGTTTCTGGGCTTGGTATAACTAAAGTTGTGACGAGTGAAATTGAGCATAATTCCCCGTTTCTTGCGACGATGAGCTTTGCTTCTAGACACGGTTTGCCGCGTGAGGTTTTGCCGCGAGGCGAAGATGGGTCGATGCCGCTTGATTATGATTATAGTGGTGCGGTCGTAGTGGTGAACTGTGTTTGTAATTTTGATGGGCGGAGGCTCGTGAATATCCGCGAGTTGACTCGGAAAGTCCATAAGGACGGGGGGATTTTGATTATCGACGCGGCGCAAGGCATGGCACACGATTCAGATCTGCTGGAGAAGACAGAGGTGGATGCGATTTGTTTTTCGGCACATAAGATGTATGCGCCGTCGCTTGGTGGAATTATTATGCGGCGGAAGTTGCTGCCGTTTATTAAGACTTCGTTTGTGGGGGGTGGAATGGTGGACGATGTAGAGAAGGACGAGTATTTGCTGTCGGCTACGGATCCGGATCATGCATATACGAAGTTTGAGGCAGGGCTGCAAGCTTGGGGCGAGATTATTGCGCTTGGCGAGGCGATAGATTGGCTTTTGGCTCGCTCGAAAGAGGATAAGCGGGTGCTGCACGAGAACGCAGAAAGACTGTTTGAGGCTTTAAAGTCGCATGAGAAGGTACATCTTTTGAGTACCGAGCCGGCTACGACGATGTCGTTTTATGTTGAGGGGATTGATAGTCATTTGCTTGGGGCGGCACTTGGGGATCAAGGGATTATGGCGCGGACCGGATATTTCTGCGTGCATTATTATCTAGATCATGTAAAACATTATCCGCCGCTAGTACGATTTTCGCTTGGGTATCATACGAGGCCTTCCGACATCGACAAGGTGATTGCGGCGCTTTCGAAAATCTAAAGGTTGCGAGAAGATTTTTTATCAATAATATATAGTGGGCGGCCCTGGGTTTCGGCGTGGATATGTGAAATATAGAGGGCGGTAATAGCCTGAGCGACGAGAATGATACCGACGAGGAAGGTGATGAAAATAGTCATTTGGACTGCGCCGTCCCAATAAAGCTGGAGCGGGTCGCCGAGGATGTACTGGTTGATAATACAGAACATGCCGAGCAGGAAGGAGCCGAGCATAATGAAGGCTCCGAGGTAACCGAGAATCATGAGTGGGGTCGTTGACATTGAGACAAAGCTGTCTAGGGCGAGGTGGAAAAGTTTGGAAAAGTTATAGGACGTTTTGCCGGCCATGCGAGAGCCGTAGGTATAATAGATATTAGTTTGTTTGAAGCCGAGCCAGTCGATGAGGCCACGAGTGATGCGGTTATGCTCGGTAAGTTTGTTATACTCGTCGATAACGACGCGGTCGATTAGGCGGTAGTCGGTGCTGCCGTGGACTGTGTATTCGTTCCCCATTTTGCGGAGGAGTTTGTAGAAAATTTTGCTGCCGGTTTTGGCAATAAAGCCGTGTTTTGTGTAGTGGTCGCGAACACCAGTAACGACCTCGGCGCCTTCGTTCCATTTTTTGATGAATTCTGGGATTAAATTTGGTGGCTGCTGACCATCGGCATCGATAGAGATAACGGCGTCACCTTTTGCGAAACGGTAGCCAGCGGCGAGGGCAATTTCTTTGCCGAAGTTGCGAGAGAAAGAGATAACTTTGATGTTTTTATCCTTGGCGGCGTAATCTTGGATGATTTTTAGGGTATCATCGGTGGACCCGTCGTTGACGAAGATGTATTCTGCGCGGTAGTCTTTGAGTTTTTCTGTAACTGGGAAAAATTTGTGCTCCAAAAAATCGGAAAGGCCTTCTTGTTCATTATGGACCGGGATGACGAATGATATTAGGCGTTTTTTTGTAAAGATTGACATCAATCTTCCTCGTTTATGTCTATTCCTAATATTATAGCAGCTTTTCTCAAAATTTCAAGGTCCTCCTCACT
The DNA here is from genome assembly GCA_045589895.1 of Candidatus Nanosyncoccus sp. Lineage (GTDB taxonomy): Bacteria > Patescibacteriota > Saccharimonadia > Saccharimonadales > Saccharimonadaceae > Nanosyncoccus. The sequence continues at coordinate 2,532 of JAZNPY010000009.1, forward strand.
GGTGAGTTGGGCGATTTTTGAGCGAAATAGGCTGGTGGTTTCTGGGAAAGTAATGTCGATAACTTCGAGAGAATGGGCGCTGTTTGGCACTTTGCGAAGTGCGCCGATTGCGATGAGATTATTGATATGCTCGGCAACAGCGGAGACAGACGAGAGGCCAAGCCCAGAACCGATGTCGCGGTAGGAGGGGGCATAGCCATTTTCTGCGGTGAAGTCCTTGATAAAGTTATAGACGAGGGCTTGTTTTTTCGTTAAACTAATGCTCATATGTTACAATTATAGCATATGGTTAATAAATATCGTTCGATTGATGGAATTAGTGCGCCGAGACCGCGAAGAGTGCAGTCGCAGGCGGTTCAGGTGAGGGTGCAGAAGCGTGCTGAGCAAATCACTCGTAACGGTGGTGGGCTGGTTCCTAGTACGGCTCCGAAGCCAGTAAAGAAAGTTGCCGAGCCGACGGATTTTTTGGCGCCGGTTAAGACTTTGGATTTTGATATTGATGAAGATGAGTTACTAGACAAGAGGCCTGTGGAAAAAGATCTGAAGAAGGAAAAGAAGGAAAAGAAGAAAAAGAAGAAAAAGACTAAGAAGAAGTCTAGGATAAAGAAATTTGTGATTTTTGCGGTAGTGCTATTAATTTTGGGCGGATGCGCGGTGGCTTATCTTTGGGCTAATGGATTGATCGGTAAAATTACGGATGGTAATGCTAATATCTTCAGTTTAATTACGGCGAAAGATGTGGAACTAAAGACTGGCGAAAATGGTCGAACAAACGTCTTGGTATTTGGTACCTCTGGTTATAATATGGAGGGCGACGAAGGTAATGGTACTCATGATGGGGCGCAGCTGACGGATTCGATCATGGTTTTGTCTTTTGACCAAGAGACCGAGGATTTAGCGATGCTTAATTTGCCGCGCGACCTTTACGTAGGGACTTGTACTTCGACCGGGAAAATAAACGAGGTTTATTGGTGTGCTAATCCGCGAGGAAATGATGAAGAAGCTGGAGCGAAGGCTTTAGAGAAAGTGGTTGGAGATGTTCTCGGGATTGACTTCCAGTATTACGTGCATTTGAACTGGGGTTCGTTAGTGACCGCCGTGGATGCAGTCGGTGGAATTACCGTGACACTGGATGAAGACGTAAATGACCCTTGGACTGGGGCGCACGTAAAAGCTGGGGAGCCGACTAGCTTGAATGGTGGTCAAGCGTTAGCGTTGGCGCGTGCGAGACACGGTACCGCTGGGGGTGATTTTACTAGAGGGGCAAGTCAGCAGAAGATTTTGATAGCGTTGCAAGAAAAGGTCGTATCTCAAGGTTTAGGTTTGACCGATGCACTAAATCTGCTGAACGATTTAGGCGATAATCTTAGGATGGATTTTAATTCTGATGAGATTAAGACCCTCGTGAACCTGAGTAAAAAGTTGTCGCTAGAAGGTATTCGCCAGGTGCCGCTAACTAATGTTGATGGGAAATATTATGTAACTACGGCCACGATTAACGGGATTTCTTATGTAGTGCCGGCTGCTGGACAGAAGAATTACACTGAGATTCAGAAATACGTAGCAAAGATGTTCTCTTCCGATCCGGCAACGAGAGAAGATGCGAAGATTATGGTCCTGAATGGCACTGGCGTAAGTGGTGTGGCTGCGAAGGAACAGAAGGCGTTGGATGGATTAGGATTTAATGTTGCCCAGGTTGGCGATGCTCCTGAGGGAGTCTACACGGAGAAGTATTATCTCTATGATATGACTAACGCTTATGCCGGAACACGTTCATCGCTAGAAAGTCGGTATGAGACAACAGCGATAGCAGCAGAGAACTTACCAGAGGGTATTGCTGGAAGCGGATACGATTTTGTCGTTATTATTGGTCAAGTAGAAGAGTAGGAGTAGGCTCGGTTACTAGCTTCCAACCGTCGCCTGATTTTTCGAGGACAGCCGTGTAATGAACTAGATTATATGCTTCTTCTGAGCCGGTTGTAAGATATATTAAATAGTTATCGTTATCGGATTTTGTGGATGTGACTTCGTAAGAAATGGCGGCATCTTTGTAGCCATCTTGGAAGAATTCGAGTGGATTTTCAATAGAGTTTTCTACGAAGCGTCCTTTGAATGGGTTTTCTGGTGTGCGAATCTCAATGGCGTAGTTAGAGAGAGGTTTATCTGCGAGGCTGCCAAGCTTTTTGAGTGCAACTTCTAAATAGGTATCAGTGGTGTCGATATAGATTTTTAAGTCGTTATTTTTGATGGTGTAGCCTATTGTGTAGAGAGAGTTTTTGATAGGTAGCTGGTCAATAATTGGCCATTTTTCACGTTCGGAAAGGCCTAGCTCTGTTGAGATTTCTCCTGGAGTTTTCTCTAGGTTCTGATTATTCTGGATAATTTGAAAAACGATTAGAGTAATTAATGCACCAAAAACACAGATTGCTGCAATGATTAAGGGGCGATTACTGGTTTTTTCCATTAGGCGATTTTCGAAATAATGAGCTTTCGCTCTTTACCTTCACCTTCGGAATGTGTGGTAATATCGGAATAATCTTCGGCGAGTTTGTGGACAACGCGACGATCTGCAGGGTTAAGGTCGATCGTCATAGGTTCGCCTGTCTCGCGAACTTTCTTGATCCAGCCTTCGGCCTTCTCAGCGATACGATCGGCGCGGCTACGTTTGTAGTCGGCAATGTCAACATTGACACGGGTGACTTCGGCTTCGCGTGCTGCGAGAGTCATACTGACAATAGTCTGTAATGCACGAAGGTTATCAGCGTTGCGGCCGATTAATAGCGAGTTCATACTGGTCGATGGGACAGATAGTTGAATAACTTCATCTTCGATAGTTGAATCGACGGCGACATTAATGCCGAAGAAACTAAGCAGGTCCTCTAAATATTTAGTAGCAAAACGGATTGCTTCTTCTCTGTTCATGATTATTTTCTCCTTTTCTTATTTGGTTTAGCGGAGATGCGCGTAATGTTTTCTTTTGATTTTTTATTTTTAACAACTTCGGCCTCTTGGATATTGCGAAGCTCTTTTAGAACAACCTTATCGGCGCGCTCTTCCATTTCCTCTTCGGAACGGTTGAGTACGATTTTTTGCTGAACGAAGGTAATCATATTGGAGAGAAGGTAGTAAAAGACAAGGGCACCCGGGAGGCTGAACATAATCACAAACATCATTAGTGGCATCATAGTGGACATCTGGCGAGAGGCCATGGCGTTGAGATCGGCCTGATCTGGCTCCTTCCCTTCTTTAGCCTGCTTCATCATTTCTTTAAAGGAGCGACCCTGGCTCTTATTAGATGGCATTTGCTGGCGGGCGAGAAGATATTGCATCAGAGCCGATAAGATTGTAAAGAGCAGGACGATTAGCGTGCTCGCCGAAAGGTCGCCGGATAGAATATTGGAGGCCCTAGTGTCGAGATGGACTACGCCGAATAGTGTAGGGTGAAAATCGTAGCCTAACTCGGGATCCGCAAGATATGTTTCTTGAATAGTAGCAACTTCATCGATACGTTCAAGGCTGCGGACTGGGGCGTAAGCACAATTGGCGACATTAGTGTAGCCGCAGGTGTTACCGCTCGGACGAGGGTTTGCGATGGCGGAGATACCAGCGAAAAGCGCGATGAAGATTGGTAGCTGGATAAGTAGCGTAATTATGGAGCTAGCCGGCTTAATATTGTGGCGCTTATAAAGATCCATCATCTGGAGAGACTCCATCTGACGATTCCCTTTGCAATTTTTCTTAATCTCAGCTAGTTCGGGCTGAATTTTACGCATCAATCTAGTTTGATGAAGCTGCTTCTTCACGAGCGGCCACATACAAAGTTTCACTATAATAGTGAAAATGATAATGGCGAGGCCAAAATCTCCAACTAAGTTATAAATCAGAAAAAGGATATTAACGATAGGGCGGACAATAATTGTATCGATTAGCCAAAACATATTAGCGTGATTATATCATACTTTCTTCTATAAGGGAAGCTATGACCTTTTCTAGCTCGGAGAAGCTGCAGTTTAAAAATTCTTTGGAATAGACAACGAAAATGAAATCTTTTGGCGCGTTAAAATTATGTGCTTTTTTGTAAAGTCGTATAGCTTCGTAAAAACGGCGGCGAATACGATTTCGGCCGACAGCAGTTTTGTTTACTTTTTTACTAACAACGACAGCAAAGCGTTGGAACCCGCGCGTATTTTCGGCGTGAACAAGAGAAAGTTTGGCGGTACGAATAGTCTTACCATGTTTATAAACATAATTTACGCCGCCACGGGAATGAAATCGAAAACGTCGGTTTAGCATATATATATTATATTATATCTGAAGTGATTTATAAACGGCAGATTTTTTCATAAGTTTCTTATGGTCACCGCGAGCGACAATCCGCCCTTTATCAATGACCAGAATATCGTCAGCGAGGCGCATGAGCTCTGGCTTGTGAGTAATCATAATTACGGTGTGGTCTTTTTTGAGTTTTTGGAGGACTTTGACAACTTCGGCGGAAGCTTCATCGTTAAGAGAGGATGTGACCTCGTCAAAGAGTAAGATTTCGGATTTACTAAGCAAGGTGCGAGCGAGAGAAAGTAGTTGTCTCTGGCCGGCGGAAAGGTTGCTAGCATCACCGATGAGCGGCGTATCGTAACCCTTTGGCAAGCGCATAATATCATCGTGAATACCAACGGTCTTACAAGCTTTGATTTGGTTTTCATGATTATTATCAATAAGATCAAGATTCTGGCGAATAGTCATATCGAAGATGAATGGCTTTTGTGTAACGATAGAAACGTTAGTGGCGTAAACTTCCTTGGTGTAATCCTCAATATTCTTATCATCAACGAAAATTCTGCCGCGGCTTGGTTTATAAAGACGGAGGAGAAGCCTGAAAATAGTGGACTTACCAGACCCGGATTTGCCGACAATAGCAGTAAAAGTGCGCGGCTGAATTATAAAATTCAGATCTTTCATGGAGATTTTACGATTGTAAGAGAAGTAAACCTTTCTAAACTCTACTTTGCCAGCAATATCATCTGTGTTGTCGTCGCCAAATTGTTGCATGTGAGGAGTTTTATAATTGAAGAAACGGTGGATACGGTTAATAGAGATTATACTTTTAGAAAGATTGGTGACAGTTTCGGTAACTTCGTCGTAATTTTTAAGCATGTCATCGTAGTAACCAATAATTAAGACTAGGGTAGCGATATCACCGCGACCGCCCAGAATAGCGGCAGCAGAAATTAAGTAAACTAAGATGCGGGTGGCGCCGTTGATGAATGGGACGATAGTATCAGCAAGATCTTGGTGCATACGTTTCCTGAGATTAGCTTTTTTCCAAAGAGCGATGGCGCGCTCAGAATATTCGCGGAGATCAGCATCCATATTAAAAGAGTGAATCTCGCGGTGGCCGTCAATCGCTTGGCTATAAAGGTCAGCAACATCATCCTCGCGCTCGGCCTGAATAGCGTTGAAGAAGTCGCGGCGCTGCATATGGAAAAGGTAAAGTACGGTGCAGAGAGCCACGCCGATAATTGAAATGAGACCGACCGTCGGGTCAACAAAGATTAGAATGATCGCTGAGGTAAAAATACCAATGATACTGGTGAGGCAATCAAAGAGGTAGTCTGGAAAAGTACGACACTTATCCACATCTTTAAAAGCGGTATTGACGATAGTGGCGCTCGGAATGTCCTCGGCAAAATTAGCTGGAAGGCTGGCGACCTTGTCCAAGATTTTTTGTTGGAGAGTGTTGTGGATATAGGCGGCATTTCTGGAATATGCCCAATAATTATAGTGGTGACAAGTAATGTAAACGGCGGCAGATAAGGCAAAAATTCCAACCTCAAGGAAGGCACGCCGCCACTCACCGTTTTCGGCAAAATCAACGATTTGTGAAGCGACGAATGGAAGGATGAGGAATGTTACCGTGCGTAAGGCTGCAGAGAAAAAGAGGTGGAAAAGCAAGCGTGGACTAGTAGCTTTTAAGCTAAAAAATCGACGAATAACTTTCAAAAATCTAAACATCATTTTCTCCTGTTTGACTAGAGCTTGATTGTCCGTTCTGCAAATGACGGTAAATCTTACTGCGTTTCATTAGTCCATCATGAGTGCCAGAATCAACAATTTTTCCTTCATCAAGCACGATGATGCGATCGGCACTACGCATAAGTTCTGGCTTCTTAGTAATCATAATGATGGTGCGCTCTCCTTCTAGACGCTTAATCAGACGCGGGACGAGTTTGGCGGTATCAGGATCAAGCGAAGTAGTAATGTCGTCAAAGAGCAAGACTTCGGCATCGGTCAGAATTGTGCGGGCGATAGAGATCATCTGTTTTTGGCCACCAGAAATGTTGGTGGCATTTTCGCGCAAAATCGTATTGTAACCCTGAGGTAAAGTTTCGATAAAATCGTGGATGCCGGCAATTTTGCAGGCCTCAATCTGATGCTTAATATCAGTGTCTACGAAGTCTAAGTTTTTACGAATAGACATATTGAAAATAAATGGCGATTGGTTGGCTACGGCGACGTTTGAAGTATAGACATCGCGCGAAAACTCTGAGATTTCGGTGTGATCCAAATAGATTTTGCCAGAAGTGGGCTTTTTTAGACGCAAAAGTAGGTTAAAAAGCATGGTTTTCCCTGAACCGGGCCTACCAACAATAGCGACGAATTCGTGTCGGCGGATTTTGAAGTTAATATCTTTTAGTAGATACTGTCCTTCCAATTTTAGTGAAACGTTTTTAAAGGTGATTGAGCCGCTAAGGTTGTCAAGAACCAAATTACCGAAGTCAATTTCCTGTTCGCCATGATAGCTGAAGATGGATTTAACGCGCTTAATAGAGGCGTTGGCGAGACGAATTTCAGCGACAGCGTCCGCAAAATCTTCAACGTAACCGATGGCTTCGGTGTGATAGGTTATAAGTAGGACAAAGATGTCAATGGCGAGGTGATTGTTAATCATAAGAAACAAAAGCAGGCAGTAGATAATGATCCGGAAAGCATAATAGCTGATTTTAATATCAATGCCGCGAACATTACCCCAAGCACGTTGGGCCAGATAGTTCTTAGTATAGCGTTTTTGGATGCGAGCGAGCTTATCTTTCAGTTTCGGTAACATATTGAAAGTTTTAATCTCTTGGAGACCAGAGAGGGTTTGGCCGATGAAGTTGCTGTAACGGTCGTCCTCGGTTTGAGTTTTCCACCAGAAAAAGTTATATTTTTTGTCGGAGTGGTCGTGAATTTTAAGATAAATCAGACAAGAGATAGTGGTTAAAATCGCCACTGGGATACTATAAACCGCTGAAACTATAATGACGCCAATAATCTGGAAAATAGTGGTGATATATTCCGAAATTTCATCACTCATCTCGCCAATTGCGATTACATCAGTGTTAATAGTATTCATGAGACGACCTTTACTGATTTTTTCGGTAAATTTACTATCTACGGTAATAAGTTTGTCAAAGATACGCGTTTGAAGACTATGATAAGTGTAAGCAACGTTCCAAGAGTAAGCCTTATAGTTTAAGAAGAGTGCTAGTCGGTAAAAAATGTAAACTACAGCATAAAGTCCAATATAGGCATAGGTCTGCTCGGTGTTTTGCTCAGTGAGAGCTTTGATAATGAGGGCAGCAACGAATGGGCGCACAATAGCAAGAGCTTTATAGAGGAGCGCAGAGATAAGATTGAGCGCAAAAAGCGGCTTACTGACTTTTGCCACATTGAAATACTCGGAAATTAGATTTTTGTGATCCCTAAACATTAGCTTTATTGTAGCATAAATAAACCCCTTTTGATAGGGGTTTATACTTAAGCGGTCAAGCGGGCGCGGCCTTTGATACGGCGGCGTTTCAAAACCTGGCGACCAGATTTTGTACTATTGCGCTTCATGAAGCCATGCTCAACTTTGCGTTGACGCTTATGTGGCTGATATGTGCGTTTTGGCATAATAAATCCTGTAATAGTTTTAAAATTTACAAATCTTGTTTTAGTATAACATAGATTTCCACTTTTTCCAAGGAGTTTTCCACATTTTAAACAGATTTGGAGGTTAAGCTGTGGAAAAGTACACCCCTGTTTTAGGGAAATAATATTATAAAATGTTGGAAAAATTGGTGTGGGGTTGTGGAAATCTGTTATAATTAAGGGAATAGAGGTTTTATTTAGGGTCGAGTAAGGAGGTGAAAGGGTCTCGTGTTTGATGTTTGGCAAAATGTTCTAGCTGAGCTTGAGCAGGCTATTTCTCGTGAGGCTTATGTTACCTGGTTTACTGGGGTGACGCTTATTTCTGTGGAAGATGGGGTGGCGACAGTTGGAGTGCCAAATTCCCTAAAGGCGCAGATGATCCAGAAAAGGTATGGCGAGCAGATCAAGAAGGCTCTTAAAAATAATGATGTAGATTTTTCAGAGGTTAAGTTCACTGTTAAACCTAGTGCAAAAGTGCGCCCGAGGAGTATGGAGGTGCTACGTGGATATAACCCAGTAGAACAACCCAGGAAAAAACGTACGCCGGCTAAGGATGTGGTGGTTGATAATGGATTATCAAGCGAATACTCGATGGAAAATTTCGTGGTGGCCCCTTCGAATGAGTGGGCTGTAGGTGTAGCGAGAAGTATCATAGGAAATCCTGGTGGGATTGTAAACCCATTCTTCTTGTATGGTGGTCCTGGTCTTGGTAAAACCCATCTGGTTCAAGCGATTGGGAATGAATTAGTGAGGAAAAATCCAAAATTAAAAATTCTTTACACGACGACGTCTGATTTTTATTCTGATTTTATTCAAATGATGATGGAGCAGAAGGCAAATAGTGGTGCGCCATCTAGGAACGCAGCGAGAAGTGCGGCTTTTGCGAAGAAATACCGTGAGCTTGATGTGTTTATTATTGATGATATTCAGACGATTTTAAATAAGGATGCGACTCAGGTAGCGTTTTTTGATATTTTTAATGATCTACATCAACATAAGAAGCAGATTATTGTAACTTGTGATAGATTGCCAGAGCAGCTGAAGTCACTAGATCCGCGGTTAACTTCACGATTGGCTTGGGGTGGTCCAGTGGATTTGCAGATGCCGAGCTTTGAAGACCGTTGTGCAATCTTAAGGGTGAAGGCTGAGCTTAGAGGAGTGGATGTTGAGAACGAGGTAATTGAGTTTATTGCGGATAATGTAAGGACAAATATTCGCGAACTGGAGGGGAAACTAAATCAGGTATTGCTCTATGCGGAAATGAAGGGGGTTTCGCCAGCCGAAATTATTCATGGCGGAATGATTGCAGCTACAAAGAAAACCAATAGAAATTCGAGTTTAAATGCGCGTCAGGTAGTTGAGAAAGTTGCAAAATCATCTGGTCTCTCAGTGGAAGAAATGTGTGGGAAAAGTAGGGTGGCAAATATTAAGACTGCGAGACAGATTGCAATGTTTTTGCTTGCAGAGGAACTTGGGATGAGTACTCCTAGAATTGCCCTAGAAGTTGGAGTGAAGGACCACACAACCGTTATGCACGGAATAAAGAAAATTCGCAACGACCTAAAGTTCGATTTTCAGTTAAGGGAGCGTATAGAGAACTTGAGGGAAAAAATTTATGCTTAGGGTTGTGAAAAAGTTGTGGGAAAGAATGTGGGGAAAATTGTGGGAAAATTGTGAGAAAGTTTTGCACATTTCGTGGCGTGGTGTAGTTAATGTAGTAAACTGTGAGAAAGTGGAAAAGTTTTACAGTGTAATTTCCACATATTTTGAGTGTGATTTTTCCCTGTTTGGTGGATGGTTTTACACAGTTTCCACATAGCTTATTATTACTATTATTTATATAATAAAGGAGGAGTATGGAGATAGAAATTACACAGGATAAACTAGCTAAAGCACTAAATATAGTGAGTCGAGTAGCGGTAGGTGCTAAGGCTACATTGCCGATACTTAGTAATGTACTGATTAGAGTTGAAGGTAAGAAGGTTTCACTTACTACAACCAATTTGGATATGGTGGTAGTTGATTATGTACCAGTTCTCGAGGCTAAAGATGGTGTAATTACGGTTCCAGCAAGATTGCTAGCGGAGTTCGTTAGTAATTTGCCACACGGAGAAAAAGTAAAAATTAAGGTTGACGGTACTAAGGTTAAAGTCAGTGCGGGTAGGTATTCATCAGTTATAAATGGTGTTTCGGCTGATGATTTTCCAGAATTGCCAGAACTAGATAAAGACAATACTGTTGTCTATAGGATGGGTGTAGATGAATTTAAGACTGGTGTTTCGTCGGTGATTATAGCGGCTAGTGGTGATACAACTAGGCCAGCTCTTACTGGTGTGTATTTTAATACGGCCGATAATGTTTTATATATTGCGGCGACTGATGGCTATAGATTGGCAGAGAGGACGTTTATTGAAAATGTAAAGAGTGAGGTAATGGCGATCGTGCCGTCAGCAACCTTACAAGAGGTGATGCGTTCGATATCTGATGATGTGGAAGAAATTGAAATGATTTTCGAAGAAAATCAGGTGCGTTTCAGAATGAAGGAGATTGAGATTACGTCAATGCTGATTGATGGAAGCTTCCCGGATTATCGACAGTTGATTCCGAAAGATAATGATATTGAGGTGGTATTAGATAGAGCTGAATTAAATAGAATTACAAAAATAGCGGCAATCTTCTCGAGAGAATCAAGCAGGGCAATAGCTTGTGAGACTAAGGTTGATTCTGGAACTTTTTCAGTTTCATCAATTTCAAATGAAATTGGGGAAAATAATTCCGAAATTAAAGCCGATGTTTCTGAATCTGGAAGTGTGAAGCTAGATTCAAGATTTTTAATGGACGCGTTAAACGCCCTAGATGAAGAGAAGGTGCTATTTAGTTTTTCCACTAAAATATCACCTGTGGTTCTCAGAAATGAAAAGAGTAGAAAGTATACGCATATTATTATGCCGTTAAATTCGTAATGATTATAAAATCAATAAGACTCAGTAATTTTAGGTGTCACGAGAGCTACAATCTAGATTTCCCAGAAATGACCACGCAGATTCTAGGGGAAAACGGTTGGGGTAAAACTTCAATTCTAGAAGCGATTCATATTGCGCTGCAGGGGAAAAGTTTTAGAGCGGTAGATCGGGAAATTTTTCGTAGGGGTGCGGAATTTTATCGAGTGGACTTAGAGATGGTGGACGGAATAAAAGTGTCGGTAAGCTATGATTCTAAGACTACACGGAAGATGTTTTTAGTTGAAGATCGGAAATTCGCGAGACTACCAAAGAAGAATCGGTACCCAGTAGTGTTGTTTGTACCGGAGGATTTACATTTGGTAGGTTCTAGTCCGAGTAGGAAGCGAGAGTTTTTTGATCGGATTCTGGGACAATTAGATGATAGATATTCGGTATTGATTTCCAGATACAATAAAACTCTTAAACAAAGAAATGAATTGTTAAAACGAGATTTTCTAGATAATGATTCCCTGTTTTCCTGGAATGTGATGTTGGCAAAATACGGAAAAGAAATTAGTGAAAAAAGAAAGTGGCTAATAGTAAATATAAATAAGAGATTAACGGAAGTTTATCGTGGTATCGCTAAGAATTTAGATGAAGTGAGGGTTGAGTATCAGCCATATATTGGCGATATTGATGAAAGTGGTTATTTAAAATTGTTAACAATGGATTTTGATAGGGATAAAATAACTGGGCATACAAATTTCGGGGTTCATAAAGATGATTATCAGTTTATATTTAATGGGGTGATTGCTGATGGTTCAGCTTCTAGGGGTGAAGTAAGGAGTATGGTGATAGCTTTGAAATTTATTGAGGCGGAAATGTTATACGAGAAATTGGGAAAGAGACCGGTGGTGTTACTTGATGATGTATTTTCAGAGCTTGATGAGGTTCGTTCTGCGGCTTTGGTGGAAAATTTTAAAGATAATCAGATAATTTTGACGAGTGTGGGTTAATTTTCACAATAACTATAGATTAAGTTATAATTATTTGGATTAATATTATTTGATTTTAACCATTCTAAAGCGTTACTCTTAAGCGTTTCAACTCGTGATTCATTACATGTGTATAAATATATTGAAACTATGATTTTTTCACTAGTTATCGATTGATTAGTAGTACTAATTCGAAAGCCATAATTATAATCATTGAATGGTGTAATTTGGAAAATTGGATCAGAGTTTAAGAAGGCGTTAGTTTCTTTTTCTAGAAGCGATTCTTCTATTTGATTACATATATTTGACTCATTTTGGTGATCTGAATAGAAATTAGCAGTATAATCAGAGTTGGATTTGAGACAGTAGTAAATATCTCGCTCTTCCCCAGTATTGACCGAGATTGGTTCATCAATTTTCTCAAAACCATCAACATCAATACGTAGATTATATGTCCCGGGTTTAATTTTATATGTTCCAGATTTATATTGTTTATCCCCTAAAGTAATTTTTGCATTTGAAGGAGAAACTAGGATATTGATAGTTGCAGTTTTTTGAGTATTTATTATAAAGAATAATATAGTCAATATAGTTAATATGGTTATAGATGTTAAAATTATAATAAGTTTATTTTTTTTCATATAAAATCATCCTTTCGCTCGAAAAACTTTATAACTTCCACGAGAGCCAGATGAAATTGAGATACCTGGAGATAAACTACCACTATAATCATCAAGGCTTGCTGCTGCTGTATATGGTTGGCCATCAATCTCTACATAGATTTTAATATGTCCATGTCCACTAGTACCATTAACTTGTAGGATATCACCAGGCCTTAAATCGTTTGTATTAGAAACTTCAACCACCTCGAATAGTTCTGGATGATTTTCCATATATCTTCTTTGTGATTCGGTATTTCCAGTATCGAAATTACTATCATACCCTGAATATCGTAATACCGTGGCTACAAATATATTACAGGCGGCATAATATGACCCTGTCCCAGACTCTCTAGTGGCGTTTCTATAGGCTTCGGTAGGGCGAGTAGTTTTCCATCCGGATTCGCCTTCTTTCCAGGCAAGATCTATGGCGGTTTGAGCTATTCTAGCACTGCCACTATTACTGGTGTCAAAACATAATGAATTACCAATACCGCCAAGTGCTAGATACATTAAATATGCTCCAGGATTGGTATTGCTCGGGTTATTAACCATAGGGCCATTATCTACGGAGATTTGTCTCCAGTTGTGATTTACGGTTGGATCACGCATTTTGTCAGCCATATTCATGACATATGGTGAGCCTTCGCCATTTTCTGCTTCTTCGGCGGAGAAGCCTAAATCTCTAGCCTGGGCCTTATATGCAGTGGAAGCTCCATTATATTTAAAAAACATACGTTTAACGCCGTTTTCAGTATTTAAGTCTAATCCTGCACCGTAATTATTAGATACTAATTTAGCAGCTATATCGGTTTGTCTTTGAAATTCTTGGTCAGATATGGGTCCGGTTGGACGAAAAGCGTTACTATTGTTACCCCCATTAGTATATGAGTATAATTGATAAGCACCTTGGCCATTACTAGGATTATCTCTTTGTGCACCGTGTTCACGAATATGTAACACTGCTAGAATTTGCCATGGAAAACCCTGTTCGTTGGCCGATTTCTCGTAAAATTGTTGATTTTCTAGAACTCGCGACATAAAAGCTTCATTAATTACAGGATCGCCATTATATAATCTATTATTTTCGGTTTCAGACGAATCTAAATTGAGACTTCCACCACTTGAGAGTGCATTATAAATAATATCAAACCAAGCGGTATAGCCGCCATTACTTGATGGATGGATTGAGTCACTGGTGAAAAAAGAAGCATTATAGACGGAGGTCCAGTCGGCTACGGAGATATTGTTGTTGCTTGAGGCGGCTTGTTCAAGTATGTCATTGCTTGAAGAGTAGTCGTTATTTGGAATTTTTGAGGTAACTAGGATAATTTTAGTGTCAACCCCAGCTAGATTAATAAGTTTATTTATATCATTGGAGCTCCAGCCGCCGTTAGTTCCTAGGGCGAAGACTAAATAATTACGTAGAGAATTGGAATCAACTAAATTTTTGAGAATAGTAAGGCCAGATTCCCCACCACTATTTTCTGGTTTATCCGCTGATACAAATTTGGAAACTTGGGCATGAATATCTACTCCGGGAAGTTTGCTTTCGATAATGCTTTGTGCTCCAACGGTATAAGAGTCACCAATCCAGGTGATTTGGCTACCACTTGGGGCACCACTAGGAGAACATTGGCGATTAGAATCGTTATTTCCAGCCGCATAAAAGATAATATTATTCAAGGCGTTGAATTTTAGAGTGGCGTCATCGATGGCGAAGACTGATGGTGATAGAGCTAAGACTAATGCGGAGATAAAAATAAATAAGCCGCGAAAGAATTTTTGCCACCTGACCTTATCCATGTATTTATTATAGCAAAAAGTTTATGGCTAGTCTATCCTTTACGGTACCAGCGAACGATGGTGCCGTTACCAAAAATTAGGCTTTCGTGTCCTGCCATTGGAGCACGTTCGTCGAGTGAGGCGGAAGCGATTTTTGAGTTAAATCCTGGAATATCACCGACATAAACAAAAGTGTGCCCAGTACTGAAAGCGACGTCGCCAGGTTGGAGTACGCTAGTGTCAATTTCGGTAGATTCAGATGAATTTAGGAGGGTCCAACCGTGTGATTTAACCCAGGCTTCTTGCTCATCGGTGGCTCCAGCGTGATTACCAGTATTGTAGTCTGGTTCGAAACCAGATTCTTGCATCAGAGTAGTAACGAATCCGCCGCAGTCTACACCTCGATATCTGATACCGCCAACGTATGCACCAGAGGCTAGGCGCGAGCTAACTACTGAATTATAATCTGGCATTAGTTCAGTATATGGGGCTCTATGATAGTCTGGCCAAGCATATTTCAATACATATTCTTGGAGAGTACCGTAGTTACCGCTTGCAGTGACACAACCATCACTGAGGTTGGTATGGCTAGTGATGGCGTTATAGATAAGTTCGGCAAAAAGTTTGCGACCATCTTCGGTAGGGTGGATACCATCTGAGCCAAGATATTTTGATGGATCATCGGATACGGATTTAGCCCAGTCAATGAGATAAACGTTGGAGTTATTATCGGCGGCAGATTTAAATAAGGAATTGTTACCAGTGTAGTCGTTACTTGTAGTATAGTTGGTAATAAAATAGAGATTATGATTCCCTGTTAAACGAATGACTTCGTTGATTTGAGATTTGGACACATTCACACTATTAGTGCCGAGGGCGAAGACTAAACTATCTTTTAGTTCGGTGTTTTTAAGAATTTCGATGCCAGATTCGAAGCTTCGGCCGACTTCGCTATCGATGGAGGTTTTATCCATGAGCGATAAAATGTCGGATTTTGAACCTTCGGTGATACTATCGCCGATAATGTTGAGGGTGGAGCCATCCAGAATAGTGGAATTGCTGAAGTTGGAGGCGGAAATGGTTTTTCCGGAAAGTTCAGAATAATATTTTTCAGCATCGGTGGCACGTTCTGGATGAGAGGAAATGTATGGATTTTGTGGACGCTCTACGTTTTCAAGGAAATATTTGGCGGCGTCGTAAGTGGATGAAGTGTTAAAGAATTCTGGCCAACTATTTTCTAGCTCGTCTTTTAAGAATTGAAGCTCGATAGCGATGAGAGTGTCGGTAGTTTGGTCGTCGGTAAGCTCGATAAACTTGTCACCGGTGATAGTGTAGTCGGGGCTGTATTTTTCATAATTTTCAAAATAAGAAAGTAGTTCGGCATTTTGGGATTTAATGTAATTCAGGAGATTAATGCGGCGCGAGAATGACCATTGAATGAGTCCGACTCCGTAGGAGATGTTTGGGTTTCCGAGGAGGTTGAACCCTGGCTGATATTCGTTCTTTTTGGCAATTTCATGCTGTACGGGGTTGAAGTAGTTGGATTCGTGTTGCATGTTGCCCATGATGCCGGCGGCTTGTTCTTCGGACATAAAACTAGCGAGGCCGGTCCAGATTTTTTCAGCGGCAGTGGAACCATAAACTGTGATGTTCCCGGAAAAGCTAGTGCAAGTACGGACACCTTTTGGATTATAGTAATAGATACCGTTTTTTTCAAAGCGCGACATAGTGGAATCGTCGAGAATGTAGCTGGAAGCTGAGGCCGATATAGGAGAGATAATGGCGATGATGGCGGCTAGGAAAATGGAGAGTAGACGTTTCATGAGATAGTTACCTCTCTGACTTTGTTAAAGGAAAGCTTATTTGATAAAATTGCGTAGATTTTATGATCGGATTCGAAGTGGATGGTCGATGTTGGTTTTTTGGTAAAATTATAAGCGAGCGAAGGGTCATATTCGGAAACAAACTGAGCGTAGTCGATATAGGCGAGAACTTCTTCGGCGTCGGATTTGGTGAGGCCGGAGATGCGGGCGAGATAGCCGGCACGGGAGTTGTCTAGTGGATGGGCGTCATAATAGGCGTCTTTGAAGGCGAGGACTGGATTTTCGGTGTCGTTTTCATTGCTTAATAGTCTGGAATCTTCAACGTAACGTTGATAATATTTCATTTCGGAATTCCAGTGCGAATTTTTGGATGAGTTGATACAGATGGCGCCAGTAGCCCAATCTTCTGCCGCTGAGTCTTCGACGGCATTGACAATATCAACGACGTCACCGATGACTGGGAGGTTGTCTCCGATAACGCCAAGAGATTTTTCAAAAGCATTGGCGATGTTGGCGTCTAGAACTCCGAATGGTGAGTCGCGTTCGGTACAAAAGATAATGAAGCGGGCTAAGTTTGAATTGTCTTTGATTTTGATTTTTCCAGAATCAGTGAGTTCAAGATTTGGGGATATGACTTCGAGATAGGCTGGGTCGTCGGTTTGGATATTAACAGTAGAGAGATCGGTAGTGGTGATAGGGATACAATAGATGTCGCCTTTTGCGTCAAGTTCTTCAAGGTTTGGGCAGTCGCCAAAGGTGGTCATATAACTGGTGTCTTCGCCGTCAGCAAAGACACCGATGGTGGAATTAAATGAGCGGAGGGCGAGAGTGCTGAGTGAGTTAAGGAGATTGGAAGTGTTAGATTGGAGGTTTAAAACCATAAATTTACGAGCGAGAGAACCGAGGAAGGTGTTTCCAGAAGTTAGATCGAATGGACTACGATTTTTACGATCTTCGGCGGCTTCGGCGGTCAAAACAGTGTTGTTGGCTTTATTATATTCGATGATTTGCTCAGAAGATGCGGGCATTTGGGCAGAGGAGGAGCGGGCGATACGTGTGTTGGCAGCGGAGGCTCCTCGGTCAAAAAGTTCTCCGGACGCTTTTCCGACGTAAGTTTCAAAAACATTAGAGAAGAGTGCAGTAGCTACATGGGGAATAAAGAAAGCAAGTATGCCGCTGATGGCAACTTGGACGCCAATACCGATAGTAGTGTCGAGGAGTAGCCCGACGAGAGCTTTAATAAAGCCTCCTCCTGGTACGGCAAGGGTGGCAAGAGAGATGGCGGCGGCGGTACCACGGGCTATATTACAGGTTTTGTATGTAGCTCCAGTGGTGGCGGCGGAGAGAATGGTAGCTTGGACAAGGCGCTCGAGTGAGAAATGATTAGCTTGAGACTTGTTTGGCTGGACTCCACCTAAAATGAGCCTGGCGCCTTCAGATTGTAATGGTGAGCCGTAAGTGGTGATTTCTTCGCCAGTTTTTGCATCGATGATGGTGGAGGTTTCAGCTTTTGTGAACCATTCAAGGTCTTGGTTGATGCCGCTTTCATTCCCTAGCCCAGCTTTCATTTTACTGATTGGTTCCATGCGGTTCATGAAGTAATTGATGGATTGATAGGTTTCGTTGGCGGCAACGGCAACAGAAATCATACTGCCGACGCGGAGGAGTGAGCAGCCGACGTTGACTCCGGAAGAAACTTTGCGGGAAGTGTCAGCGATAAAACTGCGGGCCTTGGCGCTAGCATCCGTGCCTTGCACCGTGCGAGAGTTTACGTCTTCGCCAGTAGCTTGGCGAACAGTTTTTTCGGAGCCGTCTTCTTCTTTTACGGTGCGGTCTTCGGCGGTATTGATTTTTGTATCTGAGTCGGTTGCGTAGATGTTGGACATAGTCTTTCTATAGGCGTTGTCGTCGGCGCCATCATCGCTGGTCTGCTTAAAATTATGAAAAATATCGCGAGAGAGGCCGAGTTTTTTATAAGTTTTTTCAGCGGCATTATCAAAAAAGCCGCCGGCACGGCCATAACGAAGTTTGAACCCGAGTTTTTCTGCACGGAGGACATTTGCAGCGTTTTGGGTGTCAGTAGCGGCCGTATAAAGGGCTTCAATGTGCGGTCCGAGCAGAGAGTTAGTATTAAAGATGGTGAAGCCACCAAGGCTAAGAAGTGCGATGATGAGTAGCCCTGGGACAGTACGTTTGAACGAAAAATGACGACTCTTACTAGAAGTTTTCTGGTGACCGGTGTTGGTATATTTGATCTTCCTTGGCTCTTTTTTTAAGGTGGAGACAAAGGCGGATTCGGCGGATTTTAGGGATTTTTTAGCGTTTTTGCGTTTTAAAAAATCAGGCTTAATATTACTCTGACCGGTGAAGTCTTCCCTGTTGACCATATATTATGTATTATAACACTTTTTAGCGTTTTGCGGTAGGGTTTGTCTGACACAAAGTGCCACAGACTCCGCGGCGTCGCCTCAGAAGACGACACTAGCGTCGTCTTCGTTCGGCTCCTGGCGTAGTGGTAATGAGTGATTCCTCGGTTTCACTGGCGATGATTTGGATGTGGACATGGTTTTGGCCAGCAAAGAAGAGGCCTTGACCGACTGGGAAGTTGGATAGACGCTTCTTCTCTTCTTCGGTGAGTTTAAATACGTCGGAGAGGACGTCGACAGCAGCGGAAGATTGCTTAAGAAGAAGCTGCATAGAGGAGTTTGCGACAATGGCGCGACCCATTTTGGTGCTCATGAAATCTTCTACGTCCTGAGTGATAGTGGTGAGGCCGAGATAGTACTTGCGGGCACGTTTGGCGAGGGAGAAGAGGAAGTTCGCCGAATCTTCAAATTGCATAAGTTGCCAAGCTTCGTCTACGATGAGAAGGCGTTGGCGTTGGTCGGCACGGACAACGTTCCAGATATGGCTGAGGACGATATACATGGCGACTGGACGAAGTTCATCTTCGAGGTCGCGAATATTGAAGACGACCATCTGGTTGTTGATATCGACATTGGATTGTTGCGAGAAGATACCGGCAAAAGTACCAGTGGTATACTTACGGAGACGTTGAGCAAGAGTAGGACCGCTGCCGCCCATATGAGCAAGAGTATCATAGAGGTTCATGATGGTCGGAGGAGTGGATTGATGGGTGAGCGGATCGGAAGTGATACCGGCACGAGCGTAAGTGTCGATGAGGGCTTGGTCGAGGTCGGCTTCTTCGTTTGGGGTAAGGTTGGCAGTACCGTCAGAGTTGCTTCCGAGCATGAGACGGAAAAGACCGTGCAGAGTAACGAGGTTAGCCCTAAGCGAATCATTGGCATCTTCGCTATCGACGACTTTTGGTAGGTCGAACGGATTGATGCGAACGTCGGAGTTGAGGCTGAGGCGAATATAGCTACCGCCGACGGCGTCAGAGAGTTTTTGATATTCGTTTTCTGGGTCGATGATGATAATTTCGGAACCGACCATCATAGAGCGAAGGGCTTCCAGCTTGACGGTGAAAGATTTGCCGGCACCAGATTTTGCAAAGACAACCATATTGGCGTTTTCTAGGGAGAAGCGGTCGAAAATGACGAGACCATTGTTATGCATATTGACGCCGTAGAGAATGCCTTTTTCCTGAGTGAGGTCGGCAGAAGTGAATGGGAAGGAAGTCGAGATAGCGCCAGTGTTCATGTTGCGGCGGATTTGGAGCTGATCGGTACACATTGGCATAACTGAGTTCATTCCCTGTTCCTGTTGGCTACTAGCGACTTTGCTAAAGACCATTTGTTGACCGAAGAGAGTCTCGATTTTGCGCTGAACAAAGTTGAGTTCGTCCATGCTGTCGGCCCAGAGAGTGACGTAAAGTCCAAAGCGGAAGAATTTTTCAGCACCAAGCTGAAGTTGGTCGCGCAGTTCTTCGGCGTCGCCGATGGCGGCTTCGAGCTCTGGATCACGAATACGGCCTTTTTCGGAGTTAACAGCGATAGAGGCTTCGAGCTGAGTAACTTTCTTTTGGAGGTTTTTCATGACGACGGTGGTGTCGACAGGATAGATATACATGGAGATGTCGAGGACTTCGTCGATATTGATGAGCGGAGAGAGCCAGCCGGTATAAAGGGAGCGTGGGTAGCCGTAGACGTAGAGGGTGCGGCCATATTTAGTACCGAGGCGGAAATGGTCAGCGTAAATCTCGATAGAGCTTGGGCTGATAAGATCACGAAGGGTAGTAATACCTTGTTCAAAGGCGCGCTGAATTTCTTGTTCTTCGAGCTGCTGTTGAGTGAGTACGGGTTCTTGTTTTTTAGCCATTTTGTTGGTCTCCTTCCCCTTTCTTTACATAGGTGGTAGCTAGCTTATTAAAATCAACGAGTGGTTCGCGGACTGCAGTATCTGGGTTATTGAAGTTGTAATAGAGGGCAGCAAGTTCACGCGTATTGAGGCGGACAGAATGGATGCCGATTTGGAAGAGGCCAGAAACGACAGTCTCAACACGGTTATTAATTTCGGTAATAGCTTTATCGTAGGTAGTGCGATCGATTTTGGTGATTTCGGGAGTTTTCTCTTTTTTGCTGAAGATACCCTTAACTTGCTGGAGGGCTTTTTCGGTATTGGAATCTGGATAATATGGGACCACAATGAAGAAAGACTTGTCCATGATGTTGGCCTCTTGCGAAAGGACATCTATGAAGTTAATGTAGTCGTCCATAAGGACACCTAGAAGCATATTTTCATTATTGCGGCGGATAGTGCTGAGGCGCTCGATGTAAGGGCCGATATCGACGCGTTGCGAGCGGATAAGGATTTGGGTAGTAAAGTTGAGGGAGTTAAGGAAGTTCTGGTAAGAATATTCAACGCCTTCGCGCTCGGTTTCAGACATGAGGTCGAAGTTAATAGATTGACAAGCGATGACGGCGCGGAAAGAGCCATCTTTCATAATGACGAGACCATCGCGAAGTTCGGAAATAAGCAGTGTGGACTGAGTGGAAGTTGGGACGTCTGGGGTAACTGTTGTGGTGGGTTGGGGTTGTGGTGCTGGTTGTGGCGTTGGCTGGAGTTGTTGAGGCTGTTGGGGCTGTTGGGGCTGTTGGGGCTGCTGAGATATTGGCTGCGGTGCTGGTTGTGGCGCCTGTGGTATAGGCTGAGGCACTGGCTGTGGTATGGGTTGAGGTTGCTGAGGTTGTAGTTGTGGATTCATGATAACTCCTTAATGTAATGAAATATAAACTTCTTGTTTTGTGGGTTTTGGCTTTTTGTCGCGGATTGGTTGATTAGCCTGGATAGGGCGAGAGGGTTGAGGTGTTGGTTGTGGTACGGGTTGAGGTTGCTGTGGTTTGGGTTGCAGTGCCGGTTGTGGTTTTGGCTCTGGGATGGGTTGCGGTTTGATGAGATCTTCGGTGCGATTGATGGCGGCGCGCATCTGATTGACAAGCTCGGTGCGACGAGCGTCTTGTTCGCGATTAATCATAGAATTGATATTGGCGGAAGAATTAGAGTCGAAGATATCGGTGACGTTTGTGCTGTCGGCGAGAAAATCGTCGCGCATAGGGGTGTTATCGTAAATGGATCGGCCTTCGGAGTCGACCACGTTGGCAAGAAAAGAAAGGCGATGGCTGGCTTCTTCGCCAGTGATGTCGCGAGAGCGAGGCTGCTCGACCTTTTTTGGTGCGGTGATGGTGATGGTGCTTTCGCGTTGTCCTGGGGTCCAGACGCGTTTTTTTGGTTTTAAGTGAAAAGAAACGATGGCGGCAAGGTAAGTTTCCATAGGTTGATCTTTTTTGAGTGGCAAAGCGAGGATAGCAAAAAAGATGGCTACTGGAGCGGGAATAATAGCAAGAAGCGGGAAAATTCGGAAGAGAGCAAAAGCTAAAGCGATGCACCCACCCGTTACCATGAGGTAAATGAACTGTCGAAAGGTAAATGGGCCTAGTAATTTATCATCCGCTTCTACATCCTGAGGGACTTTGTACTGCGCCATTCTGATATTATTTTAGCATAAATAAGCTAAGGACGAAAGAGATTTTTAGTCGGCGGAGAAGTGACTACGGAAGGCTTCGATGGCATATTCTTCGAGTTCATCGACGGTTAAGGTTGGGTCGTCGGTATAGGCGGAGAATGTTTCAAAAGCACGGCTGAAAGTTGGGTCGATTTGACTTTGCTGGTCAAAGTAGTCTAGGATTGCGTTTGCATATTCTTCTGGGTCATAGCGATACTCGTCTTTTAGCTGCTCGATGTAAGTTTCAACTTCGAAAGAGTTGTCTCTCAAAATGGTGCTACTGGAAGCTGGATCATTAGTAGAGTAGGCGCTGCGAGGCTGGCCGAAGCGTTGGCGGCGAGGATGGAGGCGTTCTTTGAGGTCGCGAGAGATGTTGTAGAAACCTTGTTGCTCAGCAAATGGATCTTCGAGACCATATTTTTTCTTGAGAGCTGGATCGTTGTAATTTTGGAGAGAGGCATAGAATTTTTCCCATTGGTCGTCGGTACCAGGTTTCTGGTTGTCGGCAGTCCCCTGGGTGTAGCGACTCATCATGGAAGCCAGTCTTGGAGCTAGAGGGATGAGCCACTTCTTACGGACGGTGGCAAAGAGCTCTTCATGGGTAGCCTGATCGTGTGGTACATCGATGTAATTACCGTTCTCATCTTTGATGAAGCTACCGTCTTCGTCGACTTTGGTACCTTTGAGTGGTTCCCCGTTGACGTTGACGTAGCTCCTGAGCGAATCTTCTGGGAAGAGTTTTTCCCAGTTTTTTGGATCCATGAGGAGGGAGAGCTGAATGAGCTCGGAGCGGTCCTGAACGTTAAAGCTACCAGCTTTACCGGTTTTGATAAGGTTGTCGAGACGAGCAATGTTCTGATGGACGTAATCTTTGATATATTGGTTCATGACGGCAGTAGCATACATTGGGCCAGCGAAGGCAGCTTTTTCTTTGAAGTGGGAGGAGAGGATGCCGCGACCGATGGTGGTACTGAGTCTAGCGAGGCCGACGTCAGGGAGACCAACGTTGGCAAATTCGCCTTCTTGGTGGCCGGCAAGAATACCGTAGAGACCGTTGATTGGGTCGTTGATTGGCATATCGAAG
Organism: Candidatus Nanosyncoccus sp.; assembly: GCA_045589895.1. GTDB lineage: Bacteria > Patescibacteriota > Saccharimonadia > Saccharimonadales > Saccharimonadaceae > Nanosyncoccus. The sequence goes on from JAZNPY010000009.1 coordinate 25,735, forward strand.
TTGGTGAGAATTTCTTTCATGGCGGCGCTATTTTTTTTGTAGACGCGAGTGATAAAGTTGCCGCGTTGGTCGGTCATATTGTAGTAAGCATCGCCGTTTTCGTCATGAAGATCGTATGGAACGAGTTTTTCAGGATCGTTTTTGAGGAGGTAGCCAGGGGTAGATTCCAGGGTTTTGCCAGTTTTGTCGACAGCGAGACCGTCGTCGTTGACATAGTAGCCGACCAGCATAGAACGGGCATCACCCTTAGTATATTTAAACTTGCTCTGCAAGATGGCAGTTTCTTTGCGGTGGCGAGCTTCGTTTTTGGCGGCTTTTTCGATAATCTGGGCCATGACGGATTCGGAGCCGGTTTCACCTAGGCCGCCACCGGCAGCAGTAATGAAGTGGCGATATTCTGGCGTATCGTGAGGGTTGACCGTGAGATTACCATTCTTATCGCGGTATTTCTTGCCGGTGGCAACTTCGAGATATTGATTGACGAGCCAGTCGACATCGGCTTCGTTATCGTTGACCGCGGTAATTTCGGTGCGAGCAGTGTTCATATAAGCTTGCATAGTGCGGGAAGCGATCTGATGGTCGAGTGGAGATTTATTGTGGTAGGAACTGTAGTTGCCGAGAACGTGGGCGGTATCTTTGGCAGCATTATCGGTTTCCATAGAAGAAGCGCTGGCTCTGGCAGCGTTTCTGGTGTAGCGGTTTGTGCGGAAACCTTCGGCATCGGCAAAAATTGGGCGACCGTTTTTGTCACGGATAATGTTGCCCTGTTCGTCGGTTTTGGCGCCGCCAGTGGCGTGATAGTTATGCTTACCACGAATGACGCCTTGAGCGTATCTTTCGGCGATGTCGGAACGGATTTTAGTAGTATGCTCAATATCGAGGTCGCGAAGGCGTTGGCGCTGATCAAGATATCGACGGAGACTGGCGGATGGGGTGGCGGCGTTGGCGAGATAGTTTTGCTTACGTTGTTCGGCGTGGCTACCAGTCCAGGTCTTGGCAGCAGAAGCACCATGGTTAGTAAGGCTGCTGAGTTTGTTAGAGATAGTGCCGAGTGCGGTATTGCTCATCTTGAGGAGGGAGATAGAAAGGAGGAGTGGCATGACTTGGACGGCCATACCGATAATAATGCCAAAAGCGCCTTTTGAGGAGGCGATGATGGCCCAGCCAGCTAGACCGGCAGCGCCGAAGAGGACGCTGAACATTGGGAAGAAAATGAGCATAGAGAAGAGAGTGTCTTTCCATTTTTCGAAGTATTTTTCGGTGTTTGGTAAGAGATAGGCGACGAAGGCTAGTGGGCTAATCATGATGAGCATGGCGACGAGGGCTTGACGGAGAGCGATGGTGACGAGGCCGACAAAGACGGAGAGGAGGGCGCCGATAACTGCGCCGATGAGAACCCAGAGGAAGTGGCCGATGCCACCGGTGAGGCCGATGCCAAGAGCGGCGAGACCGGTACCGCCAGTGAGGGCGGCGACCATATTGGTCCAGGAGACGCTGGCCGAAGATAAGTTGCCGTTTAGAATGGCAGTATCTTCGACGCCTTCAAAGAATCCGCGCAGGGTGACGCCGAGGATATTGGAAACATCTACGGCGAGAGAACAGATAATAAAGGAAAGGTTGACGAGAATGGCGGCAACGATGAGTCGAGGGAGGGTTTTCTTGATGCCGTAGTTGTTAATTCCGACACCGGTGAGTTGCGACCAGATGATGATGAGAATCATGATCACGAAGATGATATTCGTAATATCGCGAGCGTATTGCCAGACGATATAGATTGGTGAGCCGCTATTGCTGGTGATAGGGTCGATAGTAAGAAGGTCTTTGATGATGCCATAAATAGCGTCGATGGCTTGAGCAAAGACTCCGGTCGAAGGGCAGATGAGCCAGCCGATGCCAGAGACCTGATCATAACAGGTTTGGTCGGCGGTCTCAGCGGTAGTTTGTTCGGAGTTTGTTTCGCTTGTGTTTTCTTCGTTTTCTGTTGTAGTTTCGGTGGTTTCTGGACTGATTTCTTCTACTATTGGGGTAGTTTCTGGTTCAGCGTAAACGGAATTAACAGGGGTGAAGATGCTTGAGAGTGCTAAAAACAGCCCGATAAAGGGTAGAACTAGCCGTCTTTTTAGGGTAGATTTTAGCTTCATAATAAACACTCTATATCTGTTCTATTATATCACACTTAAGCTTAAAAGTCAATAGTCTTTCGCTTTTTCGTACAAAAGGCGTAGAAATGTGATAAAATAGGGGTATATGAAAAAGTTTTTGGTATGTTTGGCGGTGGTGCTTGCAGGGGTGATGGCGCCGGTAGATGTGCAGGCGGCAGGTACGACCAACTCTAGTAATACAAATACGACTAGTTCTGATGATTGTGCAAAGAATTTTCTGGGTTTTCGACCGTGGTACAAGGGGTTAACGGACACTATTAACGGTAAGTGTGAAGTGCGGACGCCGAGTGATGAGTCGGCGATAACGACCTTTGTAGTGGCGGTGATTTTGAATGTGCTTGCGGATTTGTTGGTGGCGGTGGGATATTTGACGCTTGGTTTTATTATTTATGGTGGATATTTATATATGACAGCGAGCGGAGACCCGGGGAAAGCGGCTAAAGGTAAGAAGACGATAACTTCGGCGGTGATTGGGGCGGCGATAGCGATACTCGGAAATGTGATTATTAATCTAATCGTAAGCGTGCTAACCACGTCGGCGTAAGGAGGAAAATGAAAGAGGTTTTGAGATATTTGGCGACTGAGGGGCAGGCCGAGCCGGAGGAGAAGATTGAGGGGCTGGCCGGGCTGGAGGAGAAGATTGAGGGGCTACCGAACTCTAATTTTGGAACTGGGAACGTGCAGAATATCTTTAATACAGTTTATGCGTTAGCGGGGTTGACGGCGGTGGCGTTTATTGTTTATGGTGGGGTGCAGTATGTGCTTTCTCAGGGAGATGCGAACAAGGCGGCAAAGGCGAGGAGTACGATTTTGACAGCGGTGATTGGGTTGGTGATCGTGATTTTGGCGGCGGCGGTGACGACGTTTGTAATTAATGCAATAGCGGGAGCGAACGCGTAATGAAAAAATGGAAGTTAGTTTTGTGTGCAATAGCAGCGGTAATGACCGTGGGGGCAACGGCGGTGGTGACGACCGATGTACAGGCGGCGAATTCTTGGACTAAGGAGATTTGCGAAAGCGACGAGTATGATGATGAGCAGAAGGCGGCGGCTGGATGCACCGAGAACAGGACGTTTGGAGGGGCGGCGAACGGAATCATCAATACGGTCTTGGCGGTGCTGGGCGTAGTAGCGGTGGGTGCGATTATTTTGGGCGGAGTACAGTATGTGACTTCGGCTGGCGATCCGGCGAAAATAAAGACGGCGAAAAATACGATTCTGTATGCGCTTATGGGGTTGGTGATTGCACTACTAGCGTTTGCGATTGTGAACTTTGTACTGACGTCGATAGATTAATTTTGGCATAATTCCCTATTGCGGAGTTTAAACATTGTGGTATAATTTAGGTAAAGATAATAAAAGGAAATAAAATGTTAGACGTTTTAAAAACTGTAGCAGCAGTGAACAATACCTACATTGAAGAGACTAAGGGTACCAACGAAACTGATTTAATGGGTACCGTCACTACTATTATCAATGTGGCTCTTGGCATCATTGGTCTTGTTGCAGTGGTGATGATTATCGTGGGTGGTCTTAACTACACCACTTCTGCTGGTGATGCGGCCAAGGTGAAGAAGGCAAAAGACACCATTATGTACGGCGTCATCGGTCTCGTGGTGGCACTGCTCGCGTTTGCGATCGTAAACTTCGTGCTCACAAACATTTTTGGTAGTTAATGACATCTGAAAACCGCCCTTCGGGGCGGTTTTTTGTGGAAAATATAGGGGTCATGTTATAATGTAGGAAATAATCATAGAAAGGAATAAAAGTGAAAAAATTGAGACTTCTCCTAGCGGGATTGGCGGTAATGACGGCTGGTTTATTTGTGGCGCCAACAGTGATGGCAGATACCACCTGTCCGGCTGGTTCGTTGCGTGAGGGCGAAACGGTGAATAGTTTGGCCGAATGTAATATGAGCGAAGTTGCCGATGAGGATAGCTTGATGAATAGAGTGAAAATCATTATTAATGTGGCGCTTGGGATACTTGGTCTCGTGGCGGTGGTAATGATTATTCTTGGCGGTCTAAGTTATACGACTTCGGCTGGCGATGCGACAAAGGTAAAGAAAGCAAAAGATACGATCATGTACGGGGTGATCGGTCTTGTTGTAGCGCTTCTAGCATTTGCAATTGTGAACTTCGTACTTACGAGTATATTTGAATAAAGAAAAAATTGCCTCCGGAGTGGAGGCAATTTTTTTATTTCTAGGTGTATGATTTTTTATTGGACCTGAATACGGGTCGGAGCTTCAACTTTCTCCTTCTCGAAGGTGATAGTGAGGACGCCGTCCTTTAGTTCGGCCTTAACGCTGTTCTCATCTTCTTTAACAGCGACAGGAAGAGCAATAGCGCGGGAGAATTCGCCCCAGTAGCACTCCTGAATATGCCAGCGAGTAGTGTGTTCATCTTCCCCACCGGAGAGAACTCCGGAGATAGTTAGAATGCTATCACTAATACTGACATCGAGATCCGATTTGCTGATACCAGCGGTGCGGGCTTTAACTACTAATTTATCAGCGGTTTCATAGACGTCTACTGCGAGCTGTCCAGGAAATTCATCTGTGTCTACCCACCCATCATCTTCTGATGGTAAATCTGCGGCGGGAACCGGTTCTGGCTCCACGACAGGAGTTGTAGCAGCACTTTCATTCAAGAAAGCGGCGGCTAGTTCGTCTTCCATCAGCATGTCTTCGTTGTTCGTACGAGCCATGGCTTGAAATACCTCCACTAAATTATTCTTATTAAGCTTTATTATAACTTGGTTTCGTGTTAAAATCAACAATATTATGGGTTTTGATGTAAAAATTACAACAAGAATAAGCATTTTAGACCTATTTGCGCCGTACACCTGTAGGGGGTGTGGTTGCCTGGGAGAGCTACTATGTGAACGTTGTAAAAAACACATCATTTCTTCGGAGAAACGCGAATTCGTATACGCGGTAGGGCAACGCGAAGGAGTCTTAATGCAGCTAACCGAAGACTACAAATACAAATCAATTCGAAGGACGGCAGAGGTTCTGGCCGGGTTGATCGATGAGGTCTTGCCAGATAATCTAGGATCCGAAGTGGTAGTAGTTCCCTTGCCGACGATTGAGCGACATATACGAGAACGAGGATTTGACCACACGCTATACCTAGCAAAAAAATTAGCGCAGCGACGAGGATGGAAAGTATCTGGGAACTTGCGGCGAATCAACAAAACCGTGCAAGTTGGACAAGATGCAAAAACGCGGGCAGCCCAGGCGGAGCAGGCATACGAGTTTGTGGGCGAAATTGAAACCGGGAAAACATATTTGCTACTAGACGACGTCTGGACGACGGGGTCGACGATGCGGGCGGCAAAAAAATTGCTCGAGAAAAATGGCGCCAGTCAAGTTGTTGGCGCCGTAATATGTGTAGGTCTTCTAAATAATTAATTATTAGACATCTCGGTGAGGTTAGTGCCGGCGATCGCATTAATCACAAAGTTGACAATCGCGTAGGCGAGGATAGCAATAATAAGACCAATAATTGCATATAAAATAGTATTCTTCGCATCGGTAACCTTCTTATTATCGCCACCACTAAGGACGTAGCGAAGACCACCATAAATCAACATAACCACAGAAACGATGCCGACGGCATAAAGAACAGTATTAGTAAGACGAGTAAAAACACCGGAGTCGCCGAGAAGTTCGGTAGGCATACCGTCGCCACGAGCGGCTTCAGCACCTTCCTGAACGCTAAGCGCCATAACGCGACCGGCGGAGAGCGTAATCATAGTAGCAACACCTGTTGATATTTGTTTTAAGCCTGTAAAAACTCTATTCATACCATCAATTATAGCACATTACGATAAAAAAAGAAGCCGTTTGGCTTCAATTTGCTGGCGGAGGGAGGGAGATTCGAACTCCCGCTCCAGGTTGCCCCAGACTAACGATTTAGCAAACCGTCCCCTTCAGCCACTTGGGTATCCCTCCAGTAATCTTATTTTACCATAAAATTGCTTGATTTTGCGAAAAAAGTTAATTATAATATACATAACTAATTTCGCAAGATGTGGATAGGATAATAACAGATGAGCAAAATAATCACTTGGGAAGCTGAAGAATATGTCCAACACGACAGAAATCGGGGATGGTATTTTGGACTAGTGATAGTCAGCCTAATCTTAATAGCAGTTTCCATACTCTTAAAATGGTGGAGTTTTGCTGCTGTGGTGGTGGTCAGCGCAGTCGCCCTGGTCGTCTACACGACGAGACCGCCGCGAATCCTAAAATACAAGCTAGACGACAAAGGCCTGACCGAAGGTGGGCGATTCTATAGCTATGCAGATTATAAATCATTTGGAATCCTCCAAGACGGAACACATTTTGCAATCGTACTGACGCCGCGCAAGCGTTTTTCGGGCCGAGTAACGGTGTTCTTCCCTGAAAAACAAGGCGAAGTAATCGTCGATGCGTTCGGTGCGAGATTGCCGATGGAACAAGTAAAACTTGATTTTATAGACAAAGCGGTAAAATTCTTGCGCATTTAAAATGCTTGTGCTATAATGGGGTGAAAATAAATAAATAAAAGGGTGGTCATATATTATGAATCGATTTGGGCAAAGCAAAAATGATGATTTGCAGAAAGCCATAGACGAAATTACTAATAATTCTGGTGGCGGTAACGCTGGCGGTGATGTTGCGGCAGATTTAGAGGCGCAGATTAAGGGTCAGATGGGTGTTCCTCCGGTTCCTCCGATGAGTGGCGCGGATGTACCTCCTATGACGATTCCTGGCAGCGCGCCGGCTGCTCCTGAATCCGTCCCAGTTACGTCGGCTGCTCCGGCTGCTTCGGCTGAAACTGCACCGGTTACTTCAGATAACGGAGATTTAGCAAAAGTAAGGGAGTCTGCGCTCCAGGAGTTAATACCGCTAATGGACAAAGTTGATATTACTGCCGCTGAGAAGTTTGACATCTATAGCGAAGTGATCGAAAGTACACACGACAAATCCATTATCGAGAAGGCATTCGAAGCAGCTCGCAATATTGCGGATGAAAAAGTCAAAGCCGAAAGCCTGCTCAAGCTCGTACAGATGATTGATACGCTATGATTATTCTAAGCATAAAAAGTACTTGATATTATAAAAAGGCTTGGTATAATATACATAAGTAACTTGGAGGTCAACGTGTTAAAATCTAATAAGATACAGTCTGCAGGAATCTTTGCAGGGACGCTGCTTGGGTTTGCGACGCTTTTTGGTTCGGTGATGGCTGCCGTTCCAGCTTTTGCTGCCTCTACCCCTGCTTCTTCGACGATGACCGTGAACCTCTCTACTTCTATGTCTCTAGCGCTCTACGCTTCCGGTGACACTTCTAGTGAGATCACTAATCTCCAATTCGATCTAGACCCTACTGGGGAGATGGTCTCGAAAGGTATGGTTGCGCGCGTAAGCACAAACGCTCCGCGATATCAGCTGACCTTACAGATGTCTGGTGCCACCACCGACTTAGTCCAGTCTGGTGCGACTAAGCAAATCGTCGGCACAGTGACGGACGATGTAACCGCGTCCACGATGAAGGTGAACTCCTGGGGATACTCGCTAGACGCGACCAACTTTTCTAAGGTTCCGGCGAGCGATAGTCCGGTAACGATCAAAAACGGTGAGAAGACTACGTCTACGTCCAATACCAGTGCCTATGAAGACACTACCGTTACCTTTGGCGTTAAGGTTGATGGAGCCATACAATCCGGTGCTTATTCGAACACGGTGGTGATTACTGCGATTCCGCAAGATGCGGAAGTGCCGGCAAACTTTTTCAACATTACGAAGATGCAGGAGATGACGCATGAGATTTGTACTGATACGGAGATTCCTACCCCGTCTGCTAGCGAGACGACTACGCTGACTGCTGCTGATTGGAACTCTGGTTCCCGTACCGGTATCCCAACCACCACCCTCCTAGACGATCGTGCTGGACAAGTATCCTACACCGTTAAGAAACTCGCAGATGGCAAATGCTGGATGACGGAGAACCTAGCCCTTCCTGCTGGAGCAGTCCTTAGTGCTTCAGATTCAGATTTAGACGGTACAGTTGTATCTAGCTATACATTACCATCTAGCAGAACTCCATTTACCAATTCTCCTGCAAGTGATGCAGAAGAAATGTACGACCCAGTAGCCGGTGGTGGAACCACCACTACAAGCTCTGAGTATTATAGCTACAAAGTAGGTAACTATTATTCTTGGCGTACTGCTACTGCTGGCACTGGTAGAGGTTCCGACACTAATGGTGGTGCCGCTAACGATCCATTCGGCCAGAATATGAATACGCAAAACACTAATACTCTCGTCTCCATCTGCCCTAAAGGTTGGCGTCTCCCAACTGATGGTAATCCGGATGGTGGTACTACCGGCATTACTACTCCAGGTTCCGCTACCAATCTCGTAAACGGAGACTTTACCACTCTTATTAATGCTTACGGTGGAAGTGACGGATTTGCGGATGGTACTGCGTATACCCAGATGACCAACCCAAGTTACGGCCCTAACTTCGCCCTCTCTGGCTACGTCTACACCGGCGGTCAGTACGACGTTAGTAGCTACGGCGACTACTGGTCTAGTACGGTGGTCAGCTACCGCGGCGCGTACCGCATGTACCTGGATACGTCCTACGTCCTCTCGCAGGACCGCTACTACAAGTACAACGGGCAGTCGGTTAGGTGTGTTAGTCGCTAGTGGCCGCGCTAGCCTTTGCCTCAGCCTTGCGACGGAGTCGTCGCGGAATTAGTCTAAAAGTCGTCGGAAAAAGCTGCAGTTTTAGGCTAAAAGTCGTCGGAAAAAGCTGCAGTTTTGGTCTAAAAGTCGTCGGAAAAAGTTGCAAATACATCTGTTGTGTAGTAAAATAGACATAAGTAAAGAGGTATGGCTATGTTGGAACGAAAAATCACGGAAAAACTTATTGCTTGGAAGAATAACCCTGAGAAGCTGTGTTTATTATTAAAGGGTGCTAGACAAGTAGGAAAAACTTATATTATCGAACGTTTTGCAACGGATAATTATGAAAATTATGTCTATATTAATTTTGAGCTGATGCCTGAATATAAACAGATTTTTGAGGAAAATCTGGATTTTAAAACCCTTAAAATGAATTTAGAGGTGAATTTTCCTGACAAGAAGATAGAGAAAGGAAAAACTTTGTTGTTTCTTGATGAGATTCAAGTATGCCCGAATGCGCGTGTGGCGTTAAAAACTTTTGCCCTGGATAAGACGATTGATGTGATTGCGTCGGGGTCGTTGCTCGGGTTATATTATAAGGACGTTTCTTCGTATCCGGTTGGCTACGAGCAGATTGAAGAACTGTTCCCTTTAGATTTTGAAGAGTTTTTGTGGGCGATGGGGGTGAGTAAGGATGTGGTTGCCAGCCTTAGGGAAAGTTTTTATGAGAAAAAACCACTTACGGAAAGTGTGCTATCGAAGATGAACGAGTATTTTCGATTATATATGTTGGTTGGTGGAATGCCAGCCGCGGTCAATAGCTATCTTTCGGAAAGCAGCTTGCAGTCTGCACTTGCTACGCAGCGAGCATTGATTGATGATTATAAAAATGACGTAATAAAATATGCAAATACTACGGATAAGCAGAAGATTTTGAGGACCTTTGAGAGTGTGCCGATGCAGCTTGCGAAGAAGAATAAAAAATTTATGCTAAATGATATAGATGAAGATGATAATAACGCGAGTGAGCGTAAATATGGTTCGGCAATGAGTTGGTTAAAAGATGCTGGGATTGTGAATTTTTGTTACAATTTGAACGAACCGGCTTTGCCGTTGAATGCGAATCGGCGGCTAGAGAGCTATAAAATTTACATGCGAGATACTGGTCTTTTGATTTCAATGTTGGAGATTGGAACGCAGAAGGCGATTTTGAGCGACGATCTCTATATTAATGAGGGTGGGATTGCGGAGAATGTTTGTGCTGGTGAGCTGGCGGCTCATGGACAAAGTTTGGCTTATTTTGAACGTAAGAGTAGCCTTGAGATTGATTTTGTGTTGAATATAGATGGGGTTGTGGCGGCAATAGAAGTGAAGTCTGGTAAAAACAATCAAGCAAAATCGTTGAAGACCATCGCGGAAAAGTATCATACCGTTGGTAGGTTTATTAAATTTGAGCGTACGGAAAATGTCTATGTTTCGGACGATGGAGTAGAACACTATCCGCTATTTATGATTGCGTTTTTAGGTAATTAACAGGCGGATAAAGCGGCGTTTGGATTGAGATAAGATTGTTTTTTTGGTGCCTTGATATTAATACATGCCGCCCATGTCGCCGCTGGTTGGGGATGGTTCTTTTTCGGGGAGATCGACGATGAGGGCGCCCATGGTGATGGCGGTGGCGGCGATGGAGATTGCGTTTTGGACCGCTTCGCGAGTTACGCGGGCTGGGTCGATGACGCCGGCTTTTTTGAGGTCTTGGAGGCCTTTTTCTGGTTCCATGACGTTAATTCCCTGGCCTGGTTTGGCGTTTTCGACTTCGGCAAGGAGGGCCTGGGCGTTTAGGCCGGCGTTTTCCATGATGCTGATAAACGGAGTTTTGAGGGCGTTTTTGACGATTTTTTCGCCGTCGTCTTCGGCTTTGAGGCTAGTCGCGAGATTTAGGAGGGTGACTCCACCGCCGGTGACGATACCTTCGGAGAGGGCGGCCTTAGTGGCAGCGACTGCGTCATCGACGCGGAATTTTTTCTCATCGATTTCGGTTTCGGTGGCACCGCCGACTTTGATGACCGCGACTTTGCCCTCTAGGGCAGCGGCACGCTTATCGAGTTCGCCGCGTTCGTAGTCGGAAGTGGCGAGGTCTTTTTGGGAGCGGATGAGGGCGATGCGGTCTTTTATCGCAGTTTTGTCGCCAGCGCCTTTGATGATAGTGGTTTCGTCTTTGGTGGCGATAACTTTGGCGGCGGAGCCGAGGACTTCGAGGCCGACTTCTTCGAGTTTTAGACCTTTATCTTCGGAGACGACGGTAGCGTCGGTGAGGATGGCGATGTCTTCCATGATTTCCTTGCGGCGTTCACCGAAAGCTGGGGCTTTTAAGACGAGGGCGTTGAAGGCGCCTTTGAGCTTGTTCAAGACGAGGAGGCTGAGGGCTTCGCCGCTGACTTCTTCAGCGATGATGACGAGGTCTTTTTTGCCGGTTCCTGCGCATTGCTCTAAGATTGGTAAGATTTCGGAGCTGCTGCTGATTTTTTTGTCGGTGAGGAGGATGAGCGGTTTTTCGAAAATCGCTTCTTGGCGGTTGACGTCGGTGACGAAGAACGGAGAGCTGTAACCTTTGTCGTAGCTGAAGCCTTCGACGATTTCCTGCTCCATCTCAAGGCCTTGGCCGGCTTCGACGGTAACGACGCCGTCTTTGCCGATTTTACTAATAACGCCAGCGATGAGCTTGTTGGCCTCGGCAAGAATATTGTAGGTAAGAACGGTGACAGTAGTAGTACCATCGCCGGCGACCTTGTTGAGCTTTTGTGCGGCGGTTTTGATAAGTTTGGCGCCGATTTGCTCGCCTAGGTTATCCTCGG
>JAZNPY010000010.1:0-60641 GCA_045589895.1 Candidatus Nanosyncoccus sp.
CTCACGAAAGACAACTGGGATTCATTAACAGACGGCAGCGGTATCCCAACCACTACTCTCCTAGACGATCGTGCCGGACAAGTTTCCTACACCGTTAAGAAACTCGCAGACGGCAAATGCTGGATGACAGAGAACCTAGCCTTACCGGGAGGAGCAGTCTTAAACGCTTCCAACTCTGATCTTGGTGGGACTGCAGCAAGTTATACACTGCCATCTAGCAGTGCCTCATTTTCCACTAGTAGTAGTGGTTACGATCTTGCACAAGTGAATAGCGGGTATACTGATACTACGAGTTATGACCCGAATGGCTACAAGACTGGTAGTTATTACTCCTGGCGTGCCGCTACTGCTGGCACTGGTAGAGGCTCTAGCACTTCTGGTGGTGCTGCTAACGATCCATTTGGCCAAAATATGAATACGGATGGTAACAATACTCTTGTTTCTATTTGCCCTAAGGGTTGGCGTTTACCGACTGGGGGTACCGGTAATGGTACTACTGATGTTACTAGCCCAGGTTCTGCTACTAATTTAGTTAATGGAGATTTTTACGTTTTGTATCAAGCTTATGGTTACCCCAAGGATGGCAGCATCAGTAGTACGAGCGGAAGCGCGAAAGTTATGTTCGAAACGATGACTCTTCCTACATATGCTCCTAACATTTCACTTGTTGGCTATTTCACAACTCAAAGAACGCCTTACAGCTCAAAGACACAAGGTTTGTTTTGGACTAGCACTGTAAAAACGTATGGGGATGCTTATAATCTTTGGACGGCTCATCCGGTTAATACTACATCTTATTCTAATGTCCCATCAACAAGTAGCCAGAAATATTTTGGAGACTCTGTTCGCTGTGTGGCAAGATAACATATTGAATTATACCCTTAAAAGTAGACACTTATTTTCCACTGTGCCCCAAAAAGTAGACAGCAACCTCGGTATGATGTACCCTAAAAAGTAGACAGTTGCAATGTGCTTACGTTTGGTGAATTTACCGCCGTTTTGCATAATGGCGGTAAGCTGAAAAATGAAGTGGACCCCCTCTTATAAACAAATTTTGATCATAGGCTAGTCTATATAAAGTAAAGTCTTCATCGTAGCCGCCTCAAAGTAAGCAACTAAAGCTTTAGTAGATGTCAAATATCTCATACTTGTAATTTTTTGACAAACTGTGATATACTAAATGCCACTATGTTTCCAAAAGAAAACAACTACGCACATCTGTAGACGACTAAACCCCCCCCAACTTTACACCCCATTTCAGCCGCGGTATAATATATATATGGTTTGTATTGCAGCTTTTATCATTTTGATTCTCATAGGCGTCATCATCGCCTTCCTCAGTATTTTTAATCGCAATCTTGGCAAAAAGTATCTCAAAGTTCTGAAAAAATCTTGGCACTGTTTCTCCCGCCGTATCACTTTTCGAAAATGCGACACAAAATTCGGTGACGATGTGAAGAATATTTTACTGAAAAAAGTTGTCATCAAAAAACCAAAACTCGTCAAACCGATTTCGATCACGATTGAAATCGCCAGTATTGCGATTGTTGTATTGACTGCCTGGTCCCTAATTGAAGCTGTGAAAGCTGGTCTTGCCCTCTGGGTTTTTGGGACCTGTAATGTTTCTCAACCTGCAAACTGTGCTCTCGGCGCCGAATCTTGTGCTATCGACGAAGCTGACTTGAACTGGTTTACCGAATGGGGTGAGATTGTGAAGAATATTCCCGACCGCCTAAAGACTTGGAAAGCCGAGGATTATCTTGTCGACGATGTTAAGCCGCTTCTCGAAAAGTCCAACAAGGATGCTGAGTTGGCGTTAGATATTATTGACCCAGGCTGCTCTGTCTGCCAGAGGTCTTATAAGAATCAGATCGAAGACGAGAAGTTTCTAAAAAACCATGCTGTTTCACTTATGCTCTATCCGATTAAGCTTGACGACGGCTCCTATAAATTTAAGAATTCTAAGACTCTCACTCACTATTTTTATGCTTTAAATCGCATGGAGGATGATCAGCTCGGCGTGAGCGGCCTCGAGCTGAAGCTTATCGACCGCCTCTTCACTGAGCAAGATAAGAATGGTATCAATTTCCAGACTGTGTTTAATAATGATCTCGAGGAGAAAGAGGCTGAGAAGTTGATTCAGGATTGGCTGAAAGAATGGGGTTTGGACGACAAAAAGGTTAAAAAGGTTCAGGAAAAAGCCCATTCTAAAGAGATTGAGGAGCTTATTGAAGAGATTGCAAAAGTCGTCGAAGAAAAAGTGAAGCCGAAGGGCATTCCGACTATGATTTATGATGGCAAAAAACACCTCGGTCTATACAAGAAGAAATAAAGGTGTTAATATAATAGTATGACGACAAACTCGCTCTCAACCCCTAGACGTCGCCGGACTAATCGCGTGTGGATTATTATCGCGCTAGTAGTCTTGGCTCTTGTTGTTGGTGGAGTTACTTTCTTTCTCTTGAATCATCGACCTACTACTGAGACTGATGAGGCTGAGTCTGTAGTCGAGGTGGATTCCGCGGTTGACGAGACTACGGACGAGGCTACGTCGACGACCGATGAGGAGGATAATTTTAACGAAGTGCCTCAATACGAGGGTGAAAACCCGAACCACCTGGATGTTTTGACTGGCTCGCTTATCCATGCCGAACCCGACGGCTCAGATTTGGTGATACGGGTCAACATTGACCAGGCACTTAATTCCGGTACTTGTACTCTTAATATGACTGCGGATAATGGCGGTGTTTATACTGCCGAAGCTGTAATTTTCATGAGCGGCGCCGTTACTTCCTCTTGTGAAGGATTTAACGTTCCACTAGCCAGCTTAGCTACGAGTAATTCCTGGATCATTAACATTGCTCTATCTTCTGGAGGGAAGACTGGTACGATTGTCGGGGAGGTTCGCCTATGAAAAAGAAATTATTAGTGGTTTTTACTTTCGCGATGGTGGCCAGCCTTTCTTTCTTCGCTTTTAAAAATCAGGCTCGCACTTCCGCCGCTAATGTTTCGAAGTTTAAAGCAGGGAACATTATTAGTGATGCTGTCATGGGTGATTATGGTTCCATGTCTATTTCCGAAATCCAGAGCTTTCTTAAGTCTAAAAATTCTTGTAATAATACCAATGTTTGGATTAGTAGTGGTAATCTCACTAGCTCGCTTGATATGAGCGGCACCATGAACTGGCATGTCGAGAACGGACATTTTGTCTGCATGGCCGACGAATCTTTTGATGGTGAGTCCGCCGCGCAGATCATTTGGCAAGCGGCTCAAGATTATAAAATTAATCCGAAAGTCCTCATTGTCTTGCTTCAAAAGGAACAGGGCTTAGTCACGGACACTCGTCCACGCAGCGGTCAGTACCGTGCTGCTACTGGCTACGGCTGTCCGGATACCGCTGCTTGCGATTCGAAATATTACGGGTTTAAAAATCAGGTGCGCAGAGCTGCTGGACTTTTCCATACCGTCTTGACTGGCGGCTGGTCTAACTATACAGTTGGCAATAATTATGTCCAGTATCATCCGAACTCTGCCTGTGGCGGGACAAATGTGTATATTGAAAACCGTGCTACCGCCTCACTTTATCGCTACACTCCGTATCAACCGAACTCCGCTTCACTCTCGTCTGGATATGGCATGGGTGATGGCTGTAGCTCTTATGGCAATCGTAACTTCTGGCTTTACTTTACGGATTGGTTCGGTAGTACGCAGTATTCTGTGCCATTCACAGAAAATGATCTCGATAAAGGAACGTTTAATAATAAAACTGTCTACATTCAGTCGAAGATGAGTGACGATTACGCTATGGACGTTTCTGGCGGCAGTAAAAGTAATGGCGCAAACATTCAGTTCTTTGAAGCTAATATTAGTACTGCCCAGCAGTTTAAATTTGAGTATGATTCGTCTAATTATACGTATACGATTAAGAATGTTAATTCTAACAAGGTTCTTGATGCTGCTGGCGGCACCACTCATAACGGCACCAATATTCAGCAGTACGAGCAGAATAATACTTGTGCTCAGCGCTGGTACCTTGTCAAAGATGGGTCGTATTATAAGATTGCCTCTTCTTGTCTTGGTCGCAAGGTGATCGACCTTAGCGCAGGTAATGTTGCCAACGGCACCAATATTCATCTCTACGAGATTAATAATACTGACGCTCAGAGCTGGAAACTGGCCGACCCGACCGTCGTCAAGAAACGTATCCAGGCAAATCAAAAGAACGACCAAATTTCTACCAGCCAAGTCTACACGCTTCGCTCGGCCGTTGATTCCGGTCATACTATCGACGTATCTGCCGGCGCTTCAGATAACGGCACGAATATTCAGCTCTATCAGAGTAATAACACCGATGCTCAAAAATTCACTTTCGAGAAGAACAGTGATAATACGTACACGATCAAGAACCGTAACTCTGATAAGGTCCTTGATGTTTCTGGCGGTGTTATGGATAACGGCACCAATATTCAGCAGTACGAACAGAATAATACCTGCGCCCAAAAATGGCACGTCACTAAGGAAAACGGTTACTATAAAATCGCTTCTGCCTGCAACAATAAATATGTCCTTGACCTCAGCGCCGGTATCGCGAAAGACGGAGCTAATATCCAGCTTTATCGCAGCAACGATACTCCTGCTCAGCGCTGGCAACTTCGGTCCTAATATGGTAAAATATACACATGAGTCTAAAATTGGCAGCTGTTGTCGTGCTCTATCATCCTACCGAGCACGATTTAAAAAATATTAACACTTATTTATCCGACGTAGATAAACTATATATTGTTGATAACACGGAAAAAGGCGAAAAGCCGAATCTTCCAGATTCCCCTAAAATCGAGTATATTACGAAGCATGAAAATCTTGGCGTAGCCACGGCCCTAAATCTTGCCGCTAAGAAAGCTATTAAAGACGGCTACGATTGGCTTCTTACTAACGACCAAGATACCACTTTTAATAAAGATGTTTTGCCAAAACTTAAAGCTCGCGCCGCAAAAGCTGATGATAAGGTGGCTATTATTACTCCGTGGCACAACACTAGACTAAAGGATCCTAAACCAAATACTGAGACTGACGATCCGCATGATGTTATGACTTCCGGCAACCTCGTCAATCTTAAAATTTGGAAAAAGCTCGGCGGTTTCAAGGAGTGGTTTTTCATTGATGGTATCGACATCGAGTATTGCATGAATCTACATAAACATGGTTACGAAATCTTAAGAGATAATACAGTCGAAATTGACCATAATCTAGGCGACCTATTTTATAAGACTAGAAACGGTGCACTTTATCTACTGACTAACCATCCTCCGATCCGTCGATATTATATGATGCGAAACTATCATTATATTCGTGATTTATATGCAAATTACGACCCGGCCTATTGTAGCTCGTTGGTAGCCGCACAGAAACATAATATGAAGGGTGTTTGGTATTTTGAACATCAGAAGTTTAGAAAACTTTACATGTATCTCAGAGGATACCTAGACTATCGCAGAAACATCAAAGGAAAATTTCATTAAGGAGTGATATGGGAAAAAGTTTGAAATCTTTAAGTCGAAAAGCTCTCTACGTCCTTCAAGACGAGGGCTTTAAACCGTTTCTTATTAGGTCGAAAAATTTCGTAACCTATCGTGTCAAAAATCGTGGTCGCGTCGAAGACAGTTTTTATAAGGATATCCTCTTTATTAATGGCTGCGATTTGCCTCATCCACAACGTTATCGCGTAGATCATCAAATGGAGCAGCTCGAAGCCTTTGGTATGACTTGTGACAAGGTATTTTATGCCGACCTCACCCTTGACCAGCTGAAATATTATCGTGGGTTCGTTTTCTACCGTTGTCCAATCCTGCCCGTCATCGAAGAATTTGTCAAACAGGCAAAGGCCCAAAACAAAACTACTTTCTATGACATCGACGACCTTGTTTTTGACACTAAATATACTGATCAAATCAAATATCTCGACGAGATGTCGAAATCCGAAAGGGAATTGTATGATGATGGCGTCAATCGTATGGGTAAAACCCTCAAACTTTGCGAATACGGCATCGCTTCCACGAAAAGACTTCAGATCGAAATGGCCAAAAACTTAAAAGATGTTTTCATCAATCGCAATGTTGCTTCTGAGCGCATGGTTAAATATTCTCTCGCCGCTCTGCGTGAAAAGCGTCAGGACGACAAAATTATCATGGGGTATTTTAGTGGCTCGATTACGCATAATGACGATTTTAAGCTTATCATGCCGACTATCGTTAAACTTCTAGAAAAATATGATAACTTATATCTAAAAATTGTCGGCCTGCTCGACCTACCTCCAGAAATGGAAAAAGTAAAAGACAAGGTTCTTGTCGCCCCATTTACGGATTGGAAAAAACTGCCAAATTTGATTCATTCTGTCGATATCAATCTCGCTCCGCTTGAAGATACGATTTTCAACGAAGCTAAATCCGAGAACAAGTGGACTGAAGCTTCTCTCGTCAAAGTTCCTACCGTTGCTTCGAACGTTGGCGCCTTCAAAGAAATCATCAAAAACAATCAAACTGGTATTCTTTGTAAAGATGCTGCAGAATGGGAAAAAGCCCTGACTAGTCTTATTGAAAAGCCGGAGCTTCGTACCAAGATTGCAAACCAGGCCTACGACGAGGTTATTAAAAAACACGTTACGACCTATTCCGGGCAAGGTGTTGTAGATTTTATCGCATCTAAATTGCGTAAAAATTTCGTCTTTGTTTTACCAAGCACTAACGTTAGCGGTGGCATTCTCGTCGCTCTTAGACATGCCTCCATTCTCAAAAAACATGGGTACGATGTTACTCTCGCTAGCACTATGCGCGACAAAGAAAATATTATCCACGAAAACGAACAACTGAATGTTATACCATTCAGCAATCTCAATGTTACCGGCCATGTCGATACTATGGTCGCCACTATGTGGAGTACTCTTAGCTGCGTTGCCAGTTTCTATAATTGCGATCACCGCAAATACTTGGTTCAGAACTTTGAGACCGATTTCTATGAATATACTAAACCAGAGCGAGCCTTAGCTAACACTACTTACAGCCGCATCCCAGGCATCGATTACATTACTATCTCCAAGTGGTGTGAAAAATGGTTAACCGAAGATTTTCATAATCAAGTCAAGTTTGCTCCCAACGGTATAGATTTATCCATGTTCCCGTCAAAAAAGCGTACGTTTAAAAAAGATCAAAAAGTCAAAATCTTAATCGAGGGCGACAGTAAAAGCTATTATAAAAATGTCGACGAAAGCTTCAAAATCACCGATCAACTTGATAGAGAAAAATTCGAGGTGCACTATCTCTCCTATAATGGTAAACCAAAAAGAAACTACCGCTACGACAAGTTCTATCAAAATATTCCACACTCCGAAGTTTGGAAAATCTATCAGAGCTGCGACATTCTACTAAAAACTAGCATTTTAGAAAGCTTCTCTTATCCACCGCTTGAGATGATGGCTACTGGCGGTTTCTGCGTTGTGCGCCCGAACGATGGAAACATTGAGTACCTTAAGGACGGAGAAAACTGCCTATTTTATAAACCGGGAGACATCGATGATGCAGTCGCAAAAATTAACCAAATCGTTTCGGATAGCTCTTTACGTGACAAACTCGCGAAAGGTTCACAGAAAACCGTAGCCTCGCGCGACTGGCTGAAAATTGAAAATGATATTGTAAAGTTATATACTTAAATTATGGATAAAGACGCCTATATCGCTCAGCTCGAATCCGAGCTCGATCTTGCAAAAGCCAAGTATAATACCGTGTACGAATCAGTTCGCTCGGTTGATCGCATGGTCAATAACTTTAAGCGTCGCCACAAAAAATCTTACGACTTTATTCGCGATAGCTATAAAAAAATCCAAGCTAGAAAAAATACTCCCGAGCTAGCTGGTACCGTTACCCATCCAAAAGGTGAAAAAACGCCACTCGCTGTTATTTACACAAATCAAGCAGTGAAAAGACTTAACTTAATTTTAAGCCAATTAGATGAAAAAACCCTAAAGAACCCAGAAATAGCTAGTGACATTATCGAAGCTACTAAGTTTGCGGTAAAAAATCATTATCACCTTCGAATTATTTCTCGCGATAATCTGGTCAATCCAAAGCTCTATCGTGACTTTCTCACCCAGAAAAAGATTCAGACCCCAGAAGATTATAGCTTTTATACCGATGTAGATTCACGCTTGGCTCCGCCCATCCATCGTCTCGAGATTTCTCGCACAGATATTTTTTACGATGATTTGAAAAGGAACAAAAAATGACAAGAAAAGACGACATCGAGCCATGGCTCATCCCACTAACAGAGCGCATCAGAATTTTTAAGTCTGCAAAAGCAAATAAGAAAAAAATAGCTCTCATGCTATACCCATCTCCCGACGCCTCTACTTTTCGCTACCGTGGCTACAATTTGTTCCGCGCTACTCAAAAAAGTAAAAAGTGGCAGCTCGTCTATTTCTTTCTCGATGAAATTGACGATGTATTTAGTCTGACTCCAAGCGCCAATATTTTGATTCTTAGCCGTCTAAACCATTGGGATTATTTTATCGATGATCTTGCGGCCGTCGCTAGAAAAAATCATATCCCAGTGATTAATGACCTAGATGATTGTGTTTGCGGATTAAAATATACGAAGAATCTCTTCAATACCGTATCGCCAGACCTTGTAGACCGTGAATATTGGATTAATACTTGTGCTAATTTTGAGCTGGTTTCTTATGCTGCGGATGGATTTCTTACTACCAACGATTATCTTGGGAAGATTCTCTCTCAGACACATGATGACAAACCGCATTTTGTTATTCCAAACTCATTAAATGATGAACAGCTCGAATACTCTGAATTTCTTACCCAGAAAAAGCACAACCAGGCGCCACACCCTGATTTTGTCCTGGGATATTTTAGCGGCTCCGCCACTCACGCCACCGATCTAAATGTAATCTATCCAGAAATTATTCAGTTACTCGAAGATTTTCCCGACATTAAACTTCGAATTGTTGGCTATATGGACTTGCCGGCTTCCGCCAACAAGTTTATCGAAAAACAGCAAATTGAATTTTATCCAGTCGTAGATTTTCTTGAGCTCCAACGGCTTATTTCTGAAGTCGACATTAACCTCGCTCCACTTGCCGGTAATGTCTTTACCAACTGTAAATCCGAATTAAAATTTTTCGAATCCGCAATCGTCGAGACTCCAACCATCGCCTCTCCAACTTTTGCATTTGCCAACGCTATAAAGTCTGGAGAAAATGGCTTTCTCTGCCGACCGGGCGAGTGGTACGATAAAATCGTGGAATTATATCGAGACCGAACATTGTCAGATCGAATTGCCATCACTGCAAAAAAATACGCTTTAGAAAATTACTCGCCCGCTAAGATTTCTCAAGTTTGTGACAAAATTTTCGATTCCATCATTAAGGAATTAAAAAATGACTAAAGCGGGCACAGTTACAGCAATTCTACCCAATTATAACTATGCTAGATTTTTTTCTAGTCGCATTGACGGTATCCTAAATCAAACCTACCCAGTTTCAGAAATAGTAATTTTAGACGACGCCTCTTCCGACAATTCCAAAGATGTCATAAATCAAAAAATCGCCGAAATTAAACGGCAGTTCCCAAATCTGAAAATTAAGACTGACTTCGCTAGCCATAATTCTGGCAATGTTTTTCATCAATGGCAGAAGGGAATAGAACTCGCAACCAGTCAATACATCTGGATTTGCGAATTAGATGACCAATGTAAAAAAGATTTCCTCGAAACAGCGATGCAGGGGTTCCAAAAAAATAGCAAAACCATCATTTCCTATACTGGATCAAAATTTATTAGTGACAACAATCGTTTCGACCTAAAATCAGAATTACGTGATATAAAAAACTTTTTTCGCGAAAATCGTCCTAAACGTGCCTATTGTCGCAGCGGCAAGGAAGAGCTAGAAAAAGTTCTTCTTTTCTACAATACTATTCCAAACATTTCCGCCGTTGTTTTCCGAAAATCCCCAGATATCGATTTCGATACTATATTAAAAGAATCTAGCAAATTCGCTCTTGCTGGAGATTGGTATTTTTATAGCGAACTATTAAAATTCGGTAATCTAGCCTATAACCCCAAAAAACTCAATCTTCACCGTATTCATAGTTCAAGCGTTACCTCAAAAACAACACTCAAAGACCGTTACGTCGAGATTACTAAAGTCCAAGACCATATAGCCTCAAGTCTCGCTCTTAATTCACGCATCATAGCACGCCTTAAACGGAACCAACTCCGCTTAGCAAAAAAATGGGGTATAATATAATTATGAATTTTCTAAAAAAACATTATAAATATATTCTTTTCTGCGCCATTTTCGCCGTTATAAACACTATGTTTATTTTTATAAACATCGGTTATCTTGGACGAAAAAGGGCTATTATTCTAATGTCATTAGTCGTTTTATATATTTTCTTGTGTGCATTAGGCTTTTACTTAAAAGAAAAAAAGGGTTTTAAGACTCATCAGCTTTTTCTGGTTTTTGCTCTAGTACTTGGCGTAATCGCCACCTTCGCTCTACCTCTCAGTATGGCCCCAGACGAGATTAACCATTTCCGTCGCGCCTACGAAATCACTAACGGTCACTTCGTTTCTGCCAGAGATGAGCAGGGCTGTGGTGGAAATTATCTTCCAGAGGCCATCAGTACTATTAACGACACCTTTGAGGATAAATTTAACTCCAATATTGGCGAGTACAACTATGGTCAGTCAATAAACGCACTAAAAGAATCCATTGACGACAACAATTATACCTTCCAAGTTTTTGGCAATACTTCGCTGTATTCCGCAGCTCCGTATCTCCCACAAATTATTGGTATTGGCATCGGTAGAATCTTCAATCTTCCAGTATTCGTTTGTATGTATATAGCCCGCTTATTTAATCTCCTATTTTGGGTGACAGTTATTTATTTTGCCATCAAATTTATCCCTACCGGCAAGTCATTAATCTGCCTTCTCATGCTTTCCCCAATTTCTTTACAAGCTGCGGCCTCCTGTCAGATTGACGCTTTCACCAATGCCGCTATTATTGGTATGATTGCATTCGTTTTCTATAAGATGAAAAATCCGACCCTGCTTTCTCGTCGCGAAAAAATTGTCGCTGTTGCACTCTCGATTGCTCTTGCACTTTCAAAAATCGTCTATTTGCCGATTTGTCTCCTTCTAATTCTCTTACCAAAATCTTGCTTCAAGTCCAGAAAAGACAAAATCATAAAGCTCATAGCTCTAATTTCTGTTGCGACCATACTTAATCTTGTTTGGCTTATTATCGCTTCTGGCTATCTCATTGAATTTCAACCCGGAGTCGACTCTCCTGCCCAGGTCCATTTTATTCTCTCTCACCCTCTTGATTATCTCGCTGTCGTCTTTCGTACCTATGCCAATAACGGTCTCGGCTTTTTGCTGGATTCGCTTGGCCCAAAGCTTGGCTATTTCCACATCGACATTTCTCGCACTTACATTGTCTCGCTACTACTTTTCTTATTCTACGCATATCTTTCAGAAAACAAAGAGCAGCTAAAACTTACCCCTCGCCAGAAAGTTTTCATCACCGTTGTCTTACTTATGGTAGTAGCCCTCATCTCTACTAGTCTTTATGTTCAATGGACTGCGCTTGAAGCCGCCACGATTAATGGTCTCCAGGGACGCTATTTCACGGCGCTTATGCCACTCGCCTTCTTCCTTATTGCCCCACTCAGTAGTAAAAAAGTCACTTTACAGCCAACCTACATTTTTGCTTTTATTTCCGCCGTCGAACTCTACGCAATTTCCTCTGTTGTAGCCTTTTATCTCTAATCTGTGGTATAATAGACAAAAGGAGTTTTAAATGAAGGGAATTATTTTAGCTGGGGGATCGGGAACACGTCTTTATCCGTTGACCTTGGCTACTTCGAAACAGATGTTACCGGTTTATGATAAACCTATGATTTATTATCCACTTTCCACCTTGATGATGGCCGGTATTCGTGAAATTTTAATTATTTCCACCCCAAACGATTTACCGAATTTTGAACGATTGCTCGGTGATGGCTCGAATTTTGGCTTAAAACTTTCTTATAAAATTCAACCTTCACCAAATGGCCTCGCCGAAGCATTCGTGCTAGGAGAAGAATTTATCGGCGATGATGCCTGCGCCATGGTTCTCGGTGACAACATTTTTTACGGCAACGGCTTCAACAATAATCTAAAAACTGCCGCAAAAAACGCCGAAGAAAATCGTCGTGCTACTGTCTTTGGCTATTATGTAAATGACCCTGAGCGTTTTGGTGTTGTCGAGTTTGACGACAACTGGCACGCAGTTTCCATTGAGGAAAAACCAGAACAGCCAAAGAGTAACTATGCTGTTACTGGCCTATATTTCTATCCTGCTGGTGTTGCTGAAAAAGCTAAAACTATCCAACCTTCTGCTCGTTGCGAGCTCGAAATCACGAGCCTAAACGAGCTCTATCTAAACGAAAAAAATCTTGATGTTCAACTCCTCGGTCGCGGTTTTGCTTGGCTCGATACTGGTACTATGGATTCACTTGCCGACGCCTCAGATTTTGTCCGCGTAATTCAAAAACGCCAGGGCATCCAGATTTCTGCCCCTGAGGAAGTTGCTTATAAGAACGGTTGGATTTCAAAAGAAAAACTCGTCGAATCCGCTACGAAATATGGCAAATCCTCCTATGGCCAACACCTCAAAAATGTCGCAGAAGGGAAAATTAAAGATGAGTAATTTTAAATTCGAAAAAACCAAAATCGATGGCGTCTATATTATTACTCCGAAGCTTTTCGGCGATAATCGCGGCTACTTCATGGAGACTTATAATGAGAATGCTTTTAAAGAAGCTGGCCTAAACTATAATTTTGTTCAAGACAACCAGTCTAGCTCCAAGAAAGGTGTTCTCCGCGGGCTCCATTTTCAGAAAACTTATCCCCAAGCTAAGCTAGTACGCGTTCTAAAAGGTGAGGTTTTTGACGCCGCTATTGATCTTCGTGAACATAGTAAAACTTACGGTCAATGGGTTGGCGCAAAATTATCTGAAGAGAACCATCGGCAACTCATGATTCCTCGTGGCTTCGCACACGGCTTTCTCGTCCTCTCCGACTATGCCGAATTTGCCTACAAATGCGATAATTTCTACCATCCAGAAGACGAAGGCGGCCTACTATATAACGACCCAGATGTCGATATTGAGTGGCCCGAAGTCGACACCGAGCTTATCCTCAGCGACAAGGATAAAGTACATCCAACACTTGCGGAATCACAAATAAAGTTTAAGGAGGAAAATGTCTAAAAAAACCATTATCGTCACCGGTGGAGCTGGCTTTATCGGCTCAAATTTTGTTTATTACATGCTTAACAAATACCCAGAATACCGTATCGTTTGCGTTGATTGCCTTACTTACGCTGGAAATTTGCATACCCTAAATAAAGCTCTAGAAAACCCAAACTTCCGTTTCTCAAAAACTAACATTTGCGACAAAGAGGGAATCACTGAGCTTTTCAAAGAAGAAAACCCAGACATTGTCGTCAACTTCGCTGCCGAAAGCCACGTCGATCGTTCGATTACTGGCCCAGAAATTTTTGTAAAAACCAATATTTCCGGCACCCAGAACTTGATGGATGTTTGTCGTGAACTAAATATTCCGCGCTACCACCAAGTCTCTACCGACGAAGTTTACGGCGATCTACCTCTTGATCGTCCTGATCTCTTCTTTACCGAAACTACCCCGCTCCATGCCAGTAGCCCATACAGCGCTTCAAAAGCCGGCGCCGATATGTTGGTCATGGCGTATTATCGTACTTATAATTTTCCAGCTACAATTAGCCGTTGTTCCAACAACTATGGTCCATACCATTTTCCAGAAAAGCTTATTCCACTAATGATTATTAACGCTCTAAATGATAAACCACTCCCAGTATACGGCGATGGCAAGAACGTTCGTGACTGGCTCTACGTCGAAGATCATTGTCGCGCTATCGACCTGATTATTCATAATAGTAAAATCGGTGAAATTTATAATGTTGGTGGCCATAACGAAATGAGCAACATTGATATCGTAAAGCTGATTTGCAAAAAATTGGATAAGCCAGAGAGCCTGATCGAGTTCGTTGAAGATCGTAAAGGTCATGATCGTCGCTACGCTATCGATCCAACCAAAATCCATGATGAACTCGGTTGGCTCCCAGAGACTAAATTCAAAGACGGTATCGAAAAAACTATCGAATGGTATCTAGATAATAAAACTTGGTGGGAAGAAATTCTAAGTGGAGAATACCAAAAATGAAAGTTTTCGTCACAGGTGTCTCCGGCCAGCTCGGCCATGACGTAATGCTAGAATTACAAAAACGCAATATTGACTGCATTGGCAGTGATCGCCACGGTGATTCTGACGCCCCATTTAAGACGGTCCCCCTAGATATTACCGACAAAGAAAACGTAGATAAAATTCTCACCGAAATTCACCCTGATGGTATTATCCATTGTGCTGCTTGGACAAACGTTGACGCCGCAGAAGATCCAGAAAATGAACCAAAAGTTCGCGCCGTAAATGTCGACGGCACGAAAAATATTGCCGAAGTTGCTAAAAAGCTCGACGCCAAAATGGTTTATATTTCCACTGACTACGTTTTTGATGGCCAGGGAACCGAACCATGGCAGCCAGACGACAAAAACTATGCTCCACTCAACGTTTATGGCCAATCTAAACTTGACGGGGAATTAGCCGTCGCTAAAACTCTAGATCAATACTATATCGTGCGCATTGCTTGGGTTTTTGGTCAGAATGGTAAAAATTTTGTCGAAACAATGTTGAATGTCGGCAAAACCCATCCCGAGGTAAGAGTCGTAGATGATCAGATTGGCACACCTACTTATTGTCCAGACCTTGCCAAGTTGTTAGTCGACATGATTGAATCCGACAAGTACGGCTACTATCATGCAACAAATGAAGGTGGCTACATTAGCTGGGCTGATTTCACCAAGGAAATTTTCAAACAGGCGCAAATTGACTCGAAGGTTATTCCAGTTACGACCGTAGAATACGGCCTCTCTAAGGCTAAGCGACCATTCAACTCTCGTCTCGACAAATCTAAACTCACCGAAAATGGTTTTAGTCTTCTTCCGACCTGGCAGGACGCTCTCTCTCGTTATCTAGAAAACAGGCAAAACCATGCTTAAAAAAGTTAAACCATACATTATTATTGCGGCTGCTACGCTGATTGCGCTCTCCGTTTTTCTTAATCACGGTTATCCTACTGGTCACGATTTAGCCTATCATGCCTCATCTATCATAGGTATGACAAACCACAGTTTTTGGGATATTTTCACTAGCAAAATCTTTGGTTTCATGTCTAATGATTTTGGCTTTGGCGAAGGCCTATTTTATCCGCCATTTGCACACATTATTGCCGCAGTAATCTATAAACTTATCGGCAGCGTAGCTAGCGTATTCATCACTCTCAAAATTTTCTATTTCTTGACCATGTTCTTTTCCGGGGTATTTTTCAGAAAACTCATTTTACTAATTACGAAAAACGAAAAAGCCGCACTTTTTTCCTCAATTTTTTACATCACTACCCCATATTTTATCGCAGATATTGTAGTCCGCTGCGCTATGGCCGAAACCACGATGTTCCTATTTATGCCGATTACCCTAATCGGTATTTACCACCTCCTGCACGATAATTATAAAAAATTCCTAATTTATTTTACAATCGGCTGCGTTGGACTAATCCATTCTCATCTCGTACTTATGATGTATTTCGCACTACTCTGCTGCTTAGGCTTTGCTCCAAAAATCAAAGAATTCTTCCATAAAAAAAGGTTACTATACTTTGGTATAAGTATTCTAATTACGACGCTTATGAGCCTCCCATTCCTAGTCCCAATGCTTGAAAATAAAAATAATGCCGACTACAATGTTTTTCGAGACGGTTTTATGACTAGCGTAAATTTCATAGAAAAGTCACGCGTTCCGCCAGATTATCTTCTTGCGATCGACAAAGTATTTGAAGAGTCCCCAGTACCGTTTTATCTTAGCTTTTTCGGAATTATCGCTTTGGGCTACGCCATATTCAAATACCGCAAAATTAAAAGCGAGAATAATACGCCCTTCCTACTTTTTGCACTCATCGTTACTCCGATATGTCTTTTCTGCTCGACTACCCTATTTCCATGGAATTTTGTTCCGCATCCGCTGCTTTATATTCAATTCTCCTGGCGGCTCCTATCTTTCGTTAGCCTAGGAATGGCTATTATTGTTGGTATTTGTCTTCCCAAAATGGAAGTTGAATTTGGAAAAATCACCTATATTATTCTTGCGCTTTCATGTCTGTTCAGTGTTGCACAAATCAATAATTACAAATCTTCTGATGATATTTTTCAGAAAGATTTAGCGACTTCAGCGAATTACATTGTCGATCATGCGCCAGTAGAAATTACCGGTCA
Organism: Candidatus Nanosyncoccus sp.; assembly: GCA_045589895.1. Classification (GTDB taxonomy): domain Bacteria; phylum Patescibacteriota; class Saccharimonadia; order Saccharimonadales; family Saccharimonadaceae; genus Nanosyncoccus. The sequence continues at coordinate 16,476 of JAZNPY010000010.1, forward strand.
AGAAATCGTTGAGACTCGCACGCACGACATCATAACCAGCGATAAAAATATCAAAATTACTGACGTATCTAGCAACACTCCAGATCTCGCTTTTAAGGTTTCCGGAGTCGAAAGCTCTACGACCATCACTTTACCGCGTTACTACTATTTAGGCTACGACATTAAAGCCGTAGACGAGAATCAACAGATTAAACACCTTGACTACTATAACCAAGATGGCTTTATTGCCTTCAATCTCGATACGGATGCGGAAATTACAATTAACTATCCAGGCACTCATGCTCAACAAGTATCATACTGGATTGCAGGTTTTACTACTGTAGCGTTTGTCGCATATTGCGTCTTTACTAAATCACCTAAAAAGAAGTACTAGTCCCAGAGCTTCAGATAGGCCTGAGCAATTTTCTTCGGGGAACCATCTTTTACGATTTTTCCATTCTCTAGCAGTATTGCTCGAGAGCAGTATTTTTCAACATTTTCCATCGAATGTGTGACCAAAATCACCGTTTGTTTTCCACGTAAGCTCTCAAAATAGTCATTACATTTTTTCTGGAAAGCTGCATCACCTACAGCCAAAACTTCGTCTAGTACAAGAATGTCTCCCTTTGCACGAATTGCAATCGAAAACGCCAAGCGCACCTGCATGCCAGAAGAGTAATTTTTCAACTTTTGATCCATAAACGGTTCCAACTCTGCAAAACGCACAATTTCGTCATACATCTCACTCATCTCTTTGTGCGAGAATCCTAAAAGTGCACCATTAAGGTATATATTTTCTCGTCCAGTCAATTCCGGATTAAACCCTACACCTAGCTCAATAAATGGCACTAAGTTACCGTTAATCGTCACAGAACCTTTTTCTGGGTAATAAATTCCAGACAAAATTTTAAGCAGGGTAGATTTTCCTGACCCATTACGCCCTACAATTCCAACGAATTCACCTTTCTTAATTTCAAAGCTCACTCCGTCAATGACTTTTTGTTCTCGGTATCCCTTTATCCCACGTAGACGATTAAAGAATGCCTGCTTTAACCCCCATGCCCTTTCTGTTGGAAGAAGGAAACTCTTATACAACCCAGAAACCTTAATGGCCGTTTGATTTTCCGGCTCAATAATCAATTTTCTTGCTCCGATTTTTCTTTTCGCCACTACACTTCCTCCGCAAAGAACTTAGATTGCCATCTGAAATATAGCGCACCAGTCGTCAAGACTGTCACCACTATTACGATAGGTATAACTTTCCAGTACCATCCACTCTCAAAATTCCAAGTCGTAATCGTGGATGTGGTTACTAAATTATAGCGCACGTCTTGCACGACCTGAGAAATTGGGTTCGCTAAAATAACTTTTGCCGCAAGCATCCTTGCGCCACTAGCCTCCGTTCCAATCACCATCGAAATCGGATAGATAATCGGAATAGCGTAAAATAGTGCCTGCATCAACACATCCCAAATCGAAGTCACATCCCTATATCGAACGTTAATTGCTCCAAGCAAGAAAGAAATACCAAGAGAAAGCATGTACAGCTCAAGTATAAATACTGGCACAAGTAGCCACGACCAACTTATTTCCACCCCGTCAAACAACGCAAAAATCACTACAACGCAAAGATTAATAGCTAAATTAATTAAAGCCGTAAATGTGGCCGATACAACTACAATATACTTCGGAAAGCTCACTTTTCTGATTAAATCCCCTCGGACCACCATCGCTTGAATCCCCTGGCTCGTACACTCAGAAAAGAAACTCCACAAGGTCGTACCAGTAAGCAAATATACTGGATAATGTGGTATTTCATCTCCAAACCGCATAATCATTGCAAATACCAGATACAAAATAGCAAACATCAGAAGCGGCCTTAGCAGCGCCCAAAGATAACCCAACGCCGAACCCTGGTAGCGCAGTTTAAAATCTGTTTTCGTTAGCTCCTTTAAAAGAATACGATTCTTTTGATTTAGGACTCTTGGGATACCCATAACTACTCTATTTTACCATATTCTCCAGATGATTTCTAGACTTCCGCCACCTTATATCATATAATATAGATATGAAACAGAAGATAGCCATCCTCATTCCATGCTACAATGAGGCCCTCACAATTTCTAAGGTCATCAAAGATTATAAGACCGCCCTGCCAGGTGCGGACATCTATGTTTACGACAATAATTCTAGCGACGGCACCGACAAACTCGCAAAGAAAGCCGGCGCTATTGTGAAATACGAATATCGACAGGGTAAGGGAAACGTCATCCGTAGCATGTTTAGAGACATCGAAGCAGACTGTTATCTTATGATTGACGGAGACGACACATACTCCGCCAAAGATGCCCGGAAAATGTGTGACCTCGTACTAGACGGTAAAGCCGACATGGTCGTTGGCGATCGTCTATCTGGTGCCTATTTTCAGGAAAACAAACGTCCATTTCATAATTTTGGCAATAAGCTCGTTCGCCTCGCAATTAACAAATTATTCCACAATAATATAAAAGATATCATGACCGGCTATCGCGCCTTTAGCCATGATTTTGTTAAAGGCTTTCCAGTTTTATCTAAGGGTTTTGAAATTGAGACCGAAATGACAATCCATGCCGTAGATAAAAATTTCAAAATCGTTGAAATCCCGATTGAATATCGTGACCGTCCAGAAGGATCGGTCTCGAAACTTAACACATATCGTGATGGTTTCAAGGTCCTAAGAACCATTGCCGTACTATTCGAAGAATATAAACCAGCCATTTTCTTTAACGCCGTTGCTCTCGTCTTTCTCACACTCTCACTCATACTAGGAATTCCGGTCCTTAGTGAATTCTTCCAAACACACCTTGTTCCACGCTTCCCGACATTAATCGTCTCTGTAATCTTTCTTGTTATGTCGCTCTTATTCTATATTACTGGCATCATTCTACAGGTCATCGTCAAGAAGCATAAACAGCTCTACGAGCTATATCTAAATAGCCTACACAAATGATCGAATCACTAATCTCCATAATTATTCCAGTCTACAACGTCGAAAATTATATCGGACGTTGTTTTCGCTCTGTCACCAAGCAAACCTACAAAAATCTCGAGATTATATTTATAGACGACGGCTCCACCGATGCCTCTGGTAAACTTTGCGATCAATATGCCAAGTATGATAAACGTGTGAAAGTTATCCATCAAAAAAACGGCGGTTTGTCGCAAGCTCGAAATTCCGGTCTCAAAATCGCAAAAGGCGACTACATTACTTTCCTCGACTCAGATGATCTTTTCGGCAGCAATGATTATATCGAAAAACTATATCAAAAACTTATTGACACCAACTCCGACATTTCAATCTGTGCTATTAAGGAACTAAGACCAAAAACTGACCTAGACTATGGACAGAAATATCAACCAGAAACCATGTCTTCCGAAGATTGCCTTAGGCGTATGTTAAACGAACAAGGCTTTAATGTCTCTGCCTATGCTAAACTTTACCATAAAAACTTATGGAAAAACGTCTCTTTTCCGGAAGGAAAATTACACGAAGATCTTGGTACTACTTACAAATTAATTATGAAAGCCAAGCAAGTTACCTATCTTCCAAACATTAAATATCTCTACGTCCGTCGCAACGAATCAATCTCTTCGTCAAGCTTCACCTCACGCAAACTGGATATCTTAGATCTTACCGATATAATGTGTACTGACATCGATAAACAATATAAAAATCTAAAAAATACTACCAACCTTCGTCGTATTCATGCTAGATTTAGTATTCTTTGCCAGATAAGTAAGCGTAGCCACCCAAAACTTGAGCGTCAACTTATTAAATATATCAAAACCCACAAAAATTATATTTTGAAAAATCCAGAAGCTAGCATCAAAGATAAAATTGCTATTCGTACTATTCTAGTTTCCGTTTCACTTTTCCGCACCGTTTGGAAAGTTTATAATAGTCACCGAGGAGTTATATTATGAGCGAAGAACCACCAAAAATTTCAGTCGTAATCTACAACCATAATACTGGCATTTATGCAGGGCGCCTATTAAAGTCTCTCCACAAAGATCAATATAAAAATCTTGAGCTAATTGTTATTGACGACGGCTCGAAAGATGATTCAGCAGACCAGATTAAACATGCCGTCTTAGAGAATGAAATTCGAAATGCCCACCTTTACCAACTACCAAAACATCAGGGCAAAACCGCAGCCTACAATCTCGCACTGGAAAAATTAACTGGTGACTATGTAATATTTACTAGCGCCATGGACGAAATGGACAAGAACTTTATTCGTGCACTTTCGACAACCTTCAAAAGCAAGGCCTTTGCACTTACTGGTTTTTATGACAACACCAAAAAGAAAAATCTTCCGTATTTTTGTACACCCACTAAAGACCGCAAAGACGACGAAACATTCAAAGCCTACTTCTTGCGCCTCAAAAAACACGACGACCGTTTTGCCCCTATTTTTAACAAAATCTTTGATGTAAAAGTTATTCGTGACAAAAACCTAAAATTCGCAAACACAAAAAGCCCAAGCCAGAAATTTGTAGATGATTATATTAAGGCTGCCGAAATCGAAAGAATCGTTACTATAAATAAACCACTTTATACACACAACTCTAAATAATGCAAAGTGTCACGCATCGCATCGTCAATCGACATCGATGTTTTCCAGCCTAAATCTTGCAAGGCTAAGCTCGGATCCGCATAAACTTCCGCTAAGTCCCCTGCACGTCGAGGCGCTATTTTGTAAGGTAATTTTCGCCCACTCACTCTTTCAAATGTTGATACCATTTCCAGAACCGAAGTTCCGCGGCCAGTGCCAAGATTGTAAATCTTTACGCCAGGTTTCATTTTTTCTAACGCTGCAATATGTCCTCGTGCTAAATCCACCACATGTATATAATCCCTTATGCAGGACCCATCTGCTGTCGGATAATCGTTTCCATACACGGAAAGCTCATCGATCTCTCCAGTTGCCACACGCATAATTACTGGCATCAAATTATTCGGAATTCCGTTTGGATCTTCACCAATCAGGCCAGAACTATGTGCTCCTATCGGGTTGAAATAACGCAAAATCGTCGCCGAAAATTCCGGATTAGCTACACTCACATCTTTTAAAATTTCCTCAATCATATACTTTGTCCGACCGTAAGGATTAGCAATTCCGTGTCCAGCCGGAAGGTCCTCGCGACGCGCTCCGTCTCCAGTATCACCATACACGGTCGCCGACGATGAAAACACGATTTTATTCACGCCATTTTCTTTCATACATCTTAGCAGGTTCAGCGTCCCGCCGACATTGTTTTCATAATACATAATCGGTTCAGCTATGCTTTCCGCCACGGACTTTAATCCAGCAAAATGCATCACGCAGTCGAAATTACCGTCACGAAAGACATTCGATAACGCCTCAAAATCAAGCAAATCTATTTCATGAAATTTAGGTTTCACGCCAGTAATTTCAAAAATTTTATCCAGAACGTTCTTTTTGCTATTGCATAAATTATCCAGAATCTCTACCGTATATCCAGCCGAAATTAGCTCCACTACAGTATGCGAGCCGATATATCCCATGCCCCCAGTAACTAGTATTTTCTCCATACCACCATTTTACCATACATGGTATAATTAAGATATGAAAAAAGATTCTGGCCTAATTTTTCGTCTCTTCCTGATGCTTGGTGACGCGGCCGCGATTACGTTTTCTTTCGCTTTCGCCTACTACATCCGCACCCATCTCGATTCTCGCCCATATTTCTTTGTCGCCGAGCAACTTGATTTCACGCTCACAATCCTCGCTCTGATTCCTGTCTGGTGGATTATTCTCGCTGTACTCGGACTCTATAGGAACTCAATCATCCTCAATCGCCACCGCTCCCCGGAACTTCTCCGCCTCCTTATTGCTTCAATTGTCGGAATTATGACCATCATCACCTATGACTTTTTCTATCAGAACAATCTTTTCCCGGTCCGCACTGTTGCTATTTGGGCTACCATTCTTTGCTTTATCTTCCTATTTGTCGCCCGTGCTTTTATCCGTCGCATTCGCTACCTTATCATAGTCCGTACTCATCGTGCCACCCAGCGAGTCATCATTGTCGGCAACAGTAAAAATACCGAACATCTTCTTGAATATATCGCCGACTTTCCAGAAGCTGGCTATCGTCTTGCCGGAGTCGTTTCCAACCTCAAAAACGTCCCTGAGATTTTTCGAAAGCGTCGCTTTAGCTCACTAAAAGAGGCTCTCACCCATACTCGTGCCGATATTATTTTTCAAACCGACGAGGTCCAGACCGAATACGTCTACGGTCAGGCCGTCGCCAACCACATGCTTTACTATTTTGTGCCAAGCGACTCGACCCTATCATCCCATATTGGTAGCATGGAACTTATCGGCGATACTCCCGCAATTCTCGTCAGGGTCACGCCGCTCATGGGCGGCGCCCGCCTGGCCAAACGTGCTATGGATATTATCATTGGCGGCCTACTCTTTCTCCTCACTCTCATTCCCATGGTAATCATTTGGCTTATTGTCAAACTCTCCGATCCAAAGCACCCAGCTTTCTATTCTGAATATCGACTTTCCCGTTATAACCAAAAAGTCAGAATCTACAAGTTCCGCTCCATGAATCCGGTCTACTCTGGATTAAGCCCAGAAGAAGCCTTCACAAAAATGGGTAAGCCGGAACTAATCGAAAAATATCGCAACAACGGTGATTTTCTCAAAAACGACCCACGTATTACTAAAATTGGCCGCTTCCTTCGCGCTACCTCCCTTGACGAACTGCCGCAACTTTGGAACGTGGTGAAGGGCGATATTTCCTTAGTTGGCCCACGCGCTCTCGTACCAGGTGAACTTCGCAACTACGGCGATCGTTCATTACTCCTTTCGGTCAAGTCCGGCCTTACTGGACTCGCTCAAGTCTCCGGCCGTCGAGACATTTCATTTGAAGAACGTCGCGCCCTAGACATTTATTATATCCAAAACTGGTCGCTTTTCTTTGATTTCCAGATTCTTTTGCGCACCGTCGGCGTCGTCCTTTTTCGAAAGGGTGCCAAATGAAAACTCCAAAAGTCGCGATTGTGACCGATTGGCTCACCAACGTTGGCGGCGCTGAACGAGTTTTGCTCGCGATTCACGAAATGTACCCAGACGCTCCAATCTACACTTCAAAATACGACAAAAAGGGAATCGATTGGTTCAAAGATGCTGATGTCCGTACTGGTTGGCTCCAAATTTTTCCGACCGGTATGCGTCGCTTTCTCAGTCCACTTCGCCAACTTTATTTTTCACATCTAAACCTCAAAGATTACGATCTCGTCATTTCGGTCACTGGCGCCGAGGCCAAAGCCGTAAAAGCTAAAAAGCACATTTGTTACTGCCACGTCCCGACACAGTATTATTGGCAAATGTATGACGACTACATTAAAAATCCAGGATTTGGTTTTTTAAATCCACTCGCGAGACTAGGTTTAAAACTCTTTGTCAAACCACTTAGAAAACGTGACTATATTGCCGCCAAAAGCCCCGACGAAATCGTGACTATTAGTCGCTATGCTGCCGAGCAAATTAAAAAATATTACGATCGTAGTTCTACAATTATTCATCCTCCAGTCAATGTTGAAAAATTTTCAAAAGCCAAGAATCAAAAAACCTCGCGTCATGGCTTTATTACCACTTCTCGCCAGGTTACATGGAAACGTCTCGATCTTGCCATCAAAGCTTGCCTCATGACTGGCGACAAACTCACCATCATCGGCGAAGGTCCGGAACACGAAAATCTTAAAAAACTAGCTGGCGTTTCACCACTCATTTCATTCTATCCGCGCATGTCGCAAAAAGACCTCGAAACCTATCTTTGCCAAGCCGAAGGCTACCTTTTCCCGAGCCTTGAACCATTTGGAATCGCTCCAGTCGAAGCTCTCGCTACGGGCTGTCCGGTCATTGCTTATGGCAAAGGTGGCGCACTAGACTATATTAAACCAGGGAAAAACGGCCTCTTGTTTGAGCCTCAAACCGCCGAAGCCTTAGCCGATAAAATCCGTGAATTTAAAACTATTAAACTTGCCACATCCGCAGAAATTGAAAAAACCGCCGAGCCATTTAGTGAGGAACATTTCAAACGTAAACTAAAAGAATTTATCGACAAGCATGAAAAAACTAAATAATTTTCTACTCATTCTCCTCCCCGCAATTCTATTTTTCTCCTATTTTCCTGTCATCTCACTCGGCGAAACTGCGACCATGCATCTTGAACTTTCTCTTCCCGAAATTTGGCTCGCAGTTTTCTTTTTTGCTAACCTCAAAAATCTCAAAAACCTCATTAAGACTTTCACCATGCCAAAACTCATCATTATCAGCCTTTTTCCACTTTACGCTTCGCTTTCGATTTTCTGGTCAAAAAATCGCCTCCGCGCCATCCTGACCGCCGGCCTACTTTGGCTCATCGTTTTTGCAATAATAAATATCATTTACCATCTAAAATCTGCCGACAAAATCCTAAAACGCAAAATCGCCCAGTCCCTTCTCATCTCCACGGCGCTCGTCTGCGCCTTTTGCTGGCTTCAGTGCCTACTTGATCTTATTGGTTTCGCCCGCGCCGATACATTACTCTGTGCTGGCTGCACTTATGCTAGCTTCGGTTTTCCGCATCCGAACGGCTTTGCTATCGAGCCCCAATTCATGGGCAATCTTCTACTTGCGCCGACCATCTTTACATTCTACCTCCTTTTCGTTCAAAAAACTCACCACCGCGTTAAAATTCTTCTGCTCGCCGCCCTATTTTCCAGCACTCTTTTCCTCACTTTTTCTCGTGGCGCAATCTACGCTTTTATCATCGCGGTCATGATATTTATCGTTTTCTTCGTACGCAAAAACCATAAGGTCCTCTTGACAATTCCGCTGATTTGTGCTACACTCATACTAACCCTTACTATGCAAGGCATTTTTTCTCAGTTGTCACCCACGAGTGACACTTTTTATTCTGGCATTACTAAATCCATCCACCAACTCACGCTTGGCAAACTCGATTTTCGCCCGCAACAAGAAGCTAAATCAAACGACGATCCCGACAATAACACTAAAGACTCTAATTTCTCCGGATACGTTGAAGAGTCCACAAACCGCCGTGTGAATCTTTCAAACTATGCCCTCGACATTTGGGACGATAGTAAGACGCAAATGCTTTTTGGCACTGGCCTTGGTTCGGCTGGCATCGCCATGTCCGAGAAATATGGTTTTGACTCTGCCAAAGAAATCGTCCAGAACCAGTACGCTTCACTCCTCCTTGAACTAGGCCTAACAAGTTATATTATTTTAATCTTCGTCGGCATCAAACTTAAGCTAAAGCTCAACCCGCTTGTGCTAACTATTATTTCCGCCTATGCTATTACGCTTGTATTTTTCGCTGGCCTCCCAAACGCCATCCACATCTATCTTTTCCCACCGCTGATTTTCTATCTTGCGTCAAAAGCTTCTCTTAACCATGTATCCGCCGGCCCGGCCGAAAGCAAAAGCACCAAGTAGCCTTTTTCCCGCCACTCACGAAGTTCATCAGCAAAATCTTCATCAAGCACCGCCGGAGAAGCTACCTCAGCGTTCGAAAGTTTGGCAATAAATTCAGTCGGCTGAATCACGGAAAGCGCAGGGTCTTCCCGCGTCAGAAACGTCGGCAACCAATATAATTTTGACACACCCTTAAACGCGTCGCGATATCCATCGATAACTCCGTGTTGCCGTGAATTTTGATGTGGCTCATATACCGCCACTACGCCCGAAAATCCCAATCGCGATGATTCCTCTAGTGCCATTTCGATTGTTGCTGCAATCTCCTCAGGATGATGCCCATAATCAGAATACACACCCTCAGCAATCTGCTCAAACCTCCTACCCACGCCAGGGAATCGGTCCAGAATCGAAATCAACTCATTCGCATCTATTTCCATCTCTACTTCTTCCGCCATCGCAATCACCGCGTTAAACGCTAGTCCTGCGTCATACCTCCGAACCTTGCCTGGCAGTGTAAAACACTCAGTTTCACCCGGAGCAGAAATCACCTGCTCGCTTTGTCCTTCAAACTTTGCAAACGCCGCCTTATATTCGGCCGTCGTAGCATACACATCTGGATGATCATATGACACGGATGTAATCACAGAAAGCCACGGCGAAAAATGCAAAAAATTCCGGTCATACTCATCTGCTTCATAAACTAAAAATGATGAAGACGGTTCATATCTTCCCGCATCTGCAAACGGCAACGTCGTTCCGACCAAATACGAAATCGGAATCCCAAGCTTCATGCATGCCCAGACAATCATCGCCGTCGTCGTAGTCTTTCCATGTGTCCCCGCTACGGCTACTAGCAGAAGCCCCAGCTTATCAATCAAAAACGAAATCAGCTCGTCTCGCTTCGACGTCCTAATCGAAAGCTCATGTGCTACCACTAATTCTGGATGATCAGCCGGCAATGCCGAAGTATACACGAACCAATCTATCCCCTCCGACTCTGCCATCGAGCGCAAAAACGACCCATCTTGTGCCGACGACCCAATCTCGACCGGAATCCCCGCCTCGTATAATTCGCTCGAAACTGCCCCCTCGGCCAAATCACTACCAAACACCTTAAATCCAGCCTGCTTCGCCATCAGTGCTAGCGGCCCCATACCAGTTCCCGAAATTCCTGAAATATAAATATTCATGTTATAATAATCATAACATGGTGGGCAAAAATGTTAAACAGACTTTAAAAAACTCGTTAAAACAGCTGAAGCGTATAAAAACTTGGCAGCTGTTACTTGTTCTTGTTCCACTTTTATTTATTACTGCCACGCTTTTAAGATTCGACCATATCAAAATGACCGAATTACGTAGTGAAGTTCTTGCCGCCGACGAGGAAAACAATGACGAAAAAATCGCCGAAGCCCTCAAAACGCTCAAAGACTTCACTTTCTCTCATATTGTCATCAACGTTGTCGAGCGTAACGGCAAGAGTTATATTACTTTTGGTACCGGCCCATTCTATCTTGAACATCAATACCTCCGCAAAACTTCGCAAATTCTTCAGGAAGCCGAGCAAAACGTCGGCACCGACGCCAACCCGAATGGCAACGTCTACGCCGCCGCCATGTCCGTCTGTCAGCCACAGGCACAACGCTACGGTTGGGCCTGGAACAACCCTGACTACATGAACTGCTACCTGACCGAAATCAATAAATACCCGGTTTCCGAACGCATCGAAGACACTGTCGTCGTTAGCCTTCCAGATACTTCACTCTACCGCTATGACTTCGCCTCGCCGGTCTGGGCTCCGACCCTGACTGGGTTCGCCATTCTTGCCAGTCTCATCCTTACCGCTGTTGTCATTATTAGAATCTTCGCTTGGCTAGTCATTCATATTGCGATTCTTTTCATCAAATAATCCACAAAGTCCAAAAAAACTCTTGACAGTCTCCTCCAGAGACCATAAGATATAGATATAACAACTAAGGAGGAAAAAATGGCCTACGAGCATACCAACAGTAAAGGCGTTACCTATTACCTACACAAATCTGAAGTTACCCTTCGCGGTGGCAAACAGCAAACTATCTATTTCTTCACTAAGACTGCCGAAGGCGGCAAAGGCACTCCATGTGACCTTCCTGATGATCGCCAGGTTAACGAAAACCCACGCAACGGTTTCCTAACCCTTTCAAAGAAGAAATAAACAACCAAACAAGTAATCAAACAAATAGACAAATAAACAAGTAAAAAAACGATTTTCATCACGAAAATCGTTTTTTTATTGCACTCAATATTATTCTTATGCTATAATCAAATCACAAACGGTCATATATTAAATAAAAACAAATTGGGACAAAAATGATTGGACGAACAAATAGATATTTAGCTCTAGCCCTAAGCCTATTAGTCGGTGCGGCTACACTCCAGCCTTTCGCGCATAGCGCTTTGGCCGCAGAGCCAGCAACAATTACTGTGACGTATCCTTACTATGCCTTCGTCGAAGATCCAGAAAGCCCATGGCAGACAGTCTACGATGCGCTAGATGCAACTGGCACGGTTGAATATAGCGACAGCTTTTTCTCTGAGTCATCACCAGGAGATCATCCAAAGCTTCGCGCTGCATCTTATGCTCTAGCCTTGGCCGGCTACGAAAATCAAGCCGACGGCTACCCTTCGATCGGCTCCACTCCCAATCCAAAACTCATCAACCTATTGAACCAAATGGGCTTTTCCGACTACCAAAGTTGGGACATAACTTCGGAGGAGGACGGCCATTCCATGGGTACAACCATTGGCCATAAAACGCTTACCAGCGGCCAAGAATTAATTGTCGTCGCTCCGCGTAATTATAATTACATGACAGAATGGTTATCAAATTTCAACGTCGGAACTTCTGGCGATCATGCTGGTTTCACCGAGTCCGCCAACTTCATTGTCGACCGTTTTAACCAATATCTTTCCAGCCGCGATCTAACGGATTATAAAGTCTGGGTCGTAGGTTACTCACGCGGCGGCGCCGTTATCGATCTTTTCGCAAAAAATATCAACGCAAATCTTGCAAATTATGACATGGCCGAAGAAGATTTCTATGTCTATACCTTCGGAGCACCACGAGCAAGCCTTACCGAAACCAACTACAGCAATATCCATGACGTTAAAGACGGCAATGACTTACTCCTTGGTTATGTTTTTCCAGAACTCTGGGGCTTTTATAATACTGGTACTTACGAAGAGATTCACCCTGCAGATCTCTCGATTTCCACATCCATGGTAAATATTTCCGATCTCGCCGATAGCTCCCGAGCTATGAATGTACTATCATCTAATGATGGCCTAGTAGAAGAGGCTGGTACCATGAACGGTAAAGACTTTATGGATACTTGGCTCCAGTTTATCACCGAAAACGGACTGACGCGTGAATATTTTGATACTGAAGTTAAGGCCCCGCTTTCCGCAATTATGAAAGCCTATCAGCAAAGAACTGTCGACAAACAAAGTGATTTCACAAACTTCATCAAAGACACTCAAAAAGGCTTAGCTGGTATGGTCGCCAGTAACGCTTTCATAGATTTAATGACTGGCGGCTACGGCGCCACCCTCGAAGAATCTCTAGATAACTTCCCACCATATCAAGATCTCGTCAAGATTCTCAAAGGTACCGCCACGGACACCGATGTCGACGACTTCCTTACTTACTTAACAAATTATATTGGCGAATACGATAGTTATGAGACGGCATTTGGACAGACTCCAACAGTAACCGAAGCCGAGTTTGCTATTATTAAGGAAAATCTTCCAAAACTAGTTAAGTCTCTGTCTCCATTTATCATTGCGGATGCTGCCTATACACAAACCACTTTTGGAGAAGATTACTCCCTGTATTATACATACACCTTAATTTCCAACGCCGAGAATCTTGTTATTGGACATATTCCCGAAAGTATTATGCCGATTCTAAAAAGCCTAATTCCAGTCGACGAAGATGACAATAAAAATGAAAAAAGTGACGATTCTAATGAAGCGGATCAGGCTGATAATGAAGACGATGCTGCTCAGGACGATATCAATTCCGAAACTATTAGCGACACTGAATACCCAGATATTCCATACACCGGTACTATGTCTCAAGATGAACGCCTGTCAACCACAGATACCATCGAACTAGTTATATTATCGGCAACAGTCACCCTGTTCTATATAAGTAAAAAACATCTAAGAAACTATAAAGAAAATTGCCGCTAAATTTGGTGGGGGCACCTGGGCTCGAACCAGGGACCAAGCGGTTATGAGCCGCCTGCTCTAACCACTGAGCTATGCCCCCAAGCATTACAGCGGTATTCCCATTTTACCACAAAATGCTATAATGATAAACAGATGAAAGAGCTTAAGACAAAATTCCGTCGTGCCAAATATTGGCTCACGCGCAACATGACCGTTAACCGTTTTTTGATCCTGGCTTTTATCTTGCTTTGTTTAAACTGGACTTATAGCGCAATTATTTCGCTTAGTCGCAACTGGCAGCTCGAGCAGCGTCTTGCTGCCAAGCAGCGTGAGGCGAAAATCCTCGAGCTCGAAGTTGAAACCACCGAACTCGAGAATCAGTACCTCGCCTCAGAAGAATATCAAGAACTTGCCGCCCGCGACAAAGCCAATAAAATCATGCCCGGCGAATTCCTCGTCTATCTCCCTAAAAATTCCGAAGCAGCCAAAACCAAACATGTCGCCGAGACTGTCGCCACGTCTTACGTTGAGCCATCCAACTTCCGCCAGTGGCTCTCCTTCCTCTTCGGTATTTAATTATCACCCCTGTAAAACCTGTGGAAAACTCGCCGCTTTTTCCACTAGCTCTTTACTTTTTCTGAGAAGTATGATATAATAAGACCATCGAGTAATTAACGCCCGCGTACATTTTGATTTAGAGGAAAAGCTTTCATGTTTCGCGGCGTTTTGTTGTCAGCCTTATGGCTTCTTTGAAATAGGAGGTGTGTTATGAAGAGAACAACAAAATTCTTAAGTTGCCTTTTGGTCTTAACCTTGGTATTTGGCGGAGTAAACTTTGCCCCGATTCTGAACGGTTCTGACGCTGTTCACGCAATCAGCAAAAAGAAACTGTACTTTGTCAACGACAAGAAAATCAACGTCTATTCGGAAAAATCCGAAGACAGCGAAATCGTCAAGACGATTAAACGGTTCAAACTCGTCAACGTCGTTGGCTCAAAAGATGACGACGGCTGGGTTAAAATCAAGTTTAACGACGGCGAGTACAAGGGTTTCGTCAAAATCGACCAGCTCAAAAAAGCTACCAGCGCCGACTACTGTGTCATCACTTCACGCAATCTCGCAAAAAAGATCGCGAAAAGCTACGGCTGGAAACTTAGTGACGAAAAGTATACTTACGAAAAATACCGTAATGACGCCGGATATATTAATTATCGTAGCAAAATCGAGACTTACTTCGACGTCGGCGACCATTGGGTTGTAGTGGACTGCATGGATATCGTCCTAAAGCCAAACGTATACACCGATACTTGGACTACATATATCATATATATTGATGGTAGATCTTTTGAGCTCGGTGGAGGTAATAGCGAACTTAGAAAGTCACTAAAAGTAACACAGAAAAAGCTTTCTTCTTAGAAAAAACGCCGCAACTGCGGCGTTTTTCTTGCATAAATTTTATTCTTGTGGTTAAATTATTTTATGGATAATAACTCTGGAGGCGAGCAACAAAATATTCCTGTCGACAGCGGTCAGGCTTCGACTCCCGATACAATTTACTCCTCCCAGGACATCTTAGGCAAGTCCATCGCCGGCGGCAAAAAGAATTTTTTCACCAGAATCAAGAAAACTTCCCCAGATTTTAAAGAACACATTCAAAAACGTATCAAAAGTCGCTCACGCTTTAGTAAGAAACAGATTATTATTATCTCTGTCGCTGTCTTAACGATTGTTTTGGGCATTACTGCACTAGTCATTATCCTCAAAAATTTCCATAATTCCTCTGCCAAAAATGATGACGCGGCAGACCTGACCCATCAAATTATCAACCCAGAAGACCCTAACGAGCAGGCTAACGAAGGTATTAGCGAAGGAGAAGAGCCCATCTCCGAAGAAGAGGAAACCACCGATATCACGAGCTCTATAGATAATGTCCCCGAAGACGTCCTCCGTCAGTTCAACGAGCGTATTACCGCGACCTCGAGCATGGCCGACGACATCAAAACGCGACTCGAGCTAGTAAAATTCTTGGCCGAGAACGGCTTTTATGATGCTAGCTATCTGACGCTTAGCGAGATCAACCACGAAATTCTATCCGATTGCCAGATGGTCGACTATTACGATGCTGTTATCTATTTAGACAATACGAGAGGATACACTGCTAACCTAGAAGAATATTCCACAGAAATGGATAGCTATAAGGAGAAATGTAACAATGGCTAAGAAACGTTATTATTGTCTCGTCGCCATGGTCTTGAGTGCTAGCTTGGCCATAATTACGCTGACCAGTAGCAACGTTTTTGCTGCTCAAGGTGATAATAACTACGGCTATAATGACTGCGGCAGTAGTCGATGTTATAGCGGCGCCGTTTGGGTAGAATATGAACTTACAAAAGATGGCGTTGCAGACCTGCCGAACAACCCCTATTTTAGCGGCAACAGTAGCTATCATACCGCCATCACTAAATGCACTAGAGCCAAAGGATACGACAGCGTAGCTGTCCTCGTTCGTAATGAAAAGCTAAATGGCAACTATACCGGGTACCCAGCGACAACCACTCAGCTTAGATATGTTAGATACGATAAAACAGGCGCCTGGGGGTTCAAATTTGATAACACTTCTGGTACTTCTCCGTATTATACGCCTAGCGTCGGACCAAAAGATTATTCTGTCTCTAACCAGATTGCAAAAGCTAAAAGGTATCTTTCTATGAACGACGCTTATAGTTACTATAAAGAGGCTCTAGCCTACGACGAGAAAGACCTGCCAGACAAATGGACCAAAAATAGCAAGCTCGGCTATGTATGTATCCCACCAAAAGCTAAAGAAACTAAGGGTCACTTCTTCTCCAAATCTAGCGTTTCCACTACCGACAAATCCAACAACGAAAAGAAGAAAACTTCAGATACCGACGATACTTCCGGCGCAACATTGACCGTCAACTTAGGTAAGCAACAAACTGCAGTCACCAAAAAAGTTACTTTCACTCACGCTATTTATACTAGCGAGGCAAAAGACATCTTTGGCGATAGCGATGCAAAAGCCTATACCAACTTTACCGTCAAACAAACCAATTATAATAGTGGAACGGTAAAAAGCGAAACAACCACCTATGTTAAAAGTTGGGAGAAAAAAGATTTTAACGGTACCGAACGTTATAGAAAGACATATACGAATTCCCTAAACGTTACGGTTCAGCCACGTTCCAGTGTCACAGTTTGCCAACAGATTACTTATTCCCCTAAATACTTTAAAATAATCGAAAGCCAGCAGACGGGGAAAAAGAAATTCGAAATTAATACTGCATACGGCAGCAACGGTAACGGCAGCGGCAGCCATGCTTCAAAAATTTGTGTCACCATTAAAGCTGATATCAACATTATACCACCACCTGAATGGGGTGGCTCCTGCTCGAGCGTCATTAGCGCCAATGCCGGAGATACTTGTGCTAAGTCAGAAGTCATCAATTATTCTGGCAACAACACCTGGACCAACTTAACCTATGCGAAGCCAGGCGATCAAATCAGATTCCGACACACCTATCAATACGGCGCCCAAGCTGTGACAACCTCCGAGACCAATTCTAATCGGCGCGCTGGTAATGTTCCCGCAAACTGGTTCTATCTCACGGCCTATAGGAATAATAACTACCTCTTCGATCGTACGAATTTAGCCTATCGTACCACGCTTACCGCCGGCCAAAGTCGCCCATCCCAGATTTCTGGTATTGCCGACGTGATTGGCGATTATAACTTTACTATTTACTCTCCGAAAACATCCAGTACTGGCGGCGTCGCTGGTCGTTACGATTGTACCCGGTATAATTTTAGTGACGGCAGTCTTTATTCCTATCAAATTCCTGGCTTCGGTAATAACTTAGGTAACTGTCGCGCACAGAGTCAAACTGCCTACAACTCCGACGTCGGCTCCGAAATTTCTCAAACCTTCCATTACAACAATATCAAGGCTTGGGTCGGATACTATAGTAACCCAACCGGTTCTTGCGGTTGTAATAATAATTCCGCAAATGGCAACATCACTCCGATATATTCATTCCCAGGTTATGCATACTATCAATGGGGTCGTTACCACTACAATTGTAGAAGTAACGGTACATGTAATCCGTGTTGTTCATGGTGGGCTTGTCATTGTAACCAGTACGGATGTAGCACATGCTGCTCTCGATGTACGTACACGACTTATACCATTAATGAAAACTATTGGGACTACCCACTCCGCACCAGCGACAACTACGAAGCGACCACTACCGCTCGCGTTCTCGTCCCATACAACTTCAAGACCTCAGTTTCTTCCCGCATCCGCACTGGTGGTGATGTTATTTACGCCGGCGAGAACGTTACATCTAGCTTCGAAGTTACCGTTGGCGAACGCATAAATTCTCTAGTTAGCAGCGAGGAATACTTAACTATTACACCTTCCGATACCAGGATTCAAGTCGTAGCCTTCACCTTGAACTCTGGAGTTTCTGCTGGCACCGCAAGCGGTATCGTCGGCGGCGGCATATCTAACTCATACGAAGATCCTTGTTCATATTATCGACGCCGTTTCGGCACCTCGTCCGGTATTGTCTGTAACCAACTCAATAACTCCGGTACTTCTGATGGCATGCTCTATGGACCATTCAATAGCGACGGAAGAATCGGCGGTGAAGTTACGGCCCTAAGTGGCGAAAAAGTTTATTATGACATCGTTCCAGACGTTGAAGTCGGTTCGAAATATTGCGTCGCAGTTGGTATTTCTCACGCCGATAGCCACGGCTATCCAGACTCAAACGTCCCTTATGGTCAGGGTGCTAACGGTTATAGTATGGGTAGTGGTAACCCTAGCTGGCGAATTTCAAACGCCTCTTGCCGTACTGTTGCCAAGAAACCGAACTTCCAGGTTTGGGGTGGACTCTATACCCAGGGTTCTATTGCTACTACGGTTAGCAAGAAATATACTAACGCCACAGTTTCGAGCAACGGCGACCAAAAGATTTTCGGCTCTTGGGTTGATACTTCCGTTATCGGTCAACAAGATATTCGCGGTCTTTCTTCTGGCGCTGGTCTCGGCTACATCGGTGGCGGTGGCGGTGCTTACCCATCCAAGAATTACTGCCAGCTCATCAATATGACTATCTCAAATACCACTTGTAACGCTGCCTTCCAAGCCTCTGGATACTCTGGTAATATCCAGATTAACACCTCCGACCTTCTTGCCCAGATTATTTCACGCTATACACCAGCTTCGAAGGTCGCTCGCTCTGGATATGATGTCGCTTCTCAGCCAACTCAAACTCTCCCTAGTGGCGCACAGTATACTTATGTTGATGGTAGCGCAAATCTTGGTAGCATTCTCACCCAGAGTAGTGGTACACGTATCATCGAGGTCAACGGTCCGCTTGTTATCGACCATAATATCTGCTCCGGATCTGGTAGTTGCCAGAGCGAAACTAATCGCGCCGTCCTCTCCGAACGTAATAATTATTCGTATCTTAGCCTCGCCGATATTCCGCAGGTGATTATCATCGCCAAGCAGGTTCTCATCAGCTCGAATGTCACACAAATCGATGCTTGGCTTATCGTCGATAACGGCGAAGTCAATACCTGTATCGAAGGAAACGGTAGTGCCAGTAGCTGTACGAATACCTTGACCTTCAATGGTCCAATCTTCGCAAGATCCTTGACTCTTAACCGTACCGCCGGTGCCTTCCCAGGAGATAACCGCAATGGTGCCGCCAGTGCCTTCCAAGACCTAGCCTCTGCGAATCGTAGCATCATGTTAAATGGTTCCGCTGGCTTCCCAGGCTATGGTTCGCTCACTCCTGCCGAGATTTTCAACCTGCGTCCTGACGTTTACTATTGGGCTTATAACCAATCAAACCGCCTCACTCAGGCTACCGTAGTCTATATGCGTGAACTTGCTCCACGCTATTAGGAGGAAAATGAAACGTCTAAAACTTCCTCCCGGTATCGACCGTCGCCGCCTACGTAAAGAGCTCATCATAGTTGGTTCTCTACTTTTGATAGTTGTGTCCATTAGTTTTTTCCCGTGGTTTCTCAGTCAACCTTTCCCAAACGGAGATCTTTACTCCGGATATAAACATCTCTACAACCAAGTCATAAACTATGATTATTCTAAGGGCCCAAACGACGACCTAGAAGCTCGCATCAACCATGCTCTGGAATCAAATAGTACCTCTACGCAGATTTATTTCAATCTTAAAGCCCGTATCGAATATAATTATCGATTAGGAAATTATGCCGCAATAGAACCTGATCTTAACCAAGCCAGGGCTTACGTTCCGACTTATTCTGAGTATGAATATATCGAAAAGCTCTCTGATGAAATCTTGAATAAGTGATTCCGCTCATGTATAATATAAATATGAAGCGACGAGGTTTCACCATCATCGAAGTCTCTCTTTTCTTGGCGATTTCAGCTCTAATTTTTGTCGGCATCGCTGCCGGCACCGGCGTTAATGTTGCTCGCCAACGTTATAACTCCGCCGTCCAATCTTACACTGAGTTCCTTCGCAAACTCTACTCCGAAGTTGAAAACGTAGAGAATGATCGTAGCGACGATCGCAGTAGCCGTCAGGGCTATTGCACTATTGCTACTGCTGCCACTGCTGGTGGCTTACGCCAGAACGCTAACGCCGAGCAAGCTCATGGCCGTACTAATTGTGCTGTTTATGGTAAAATCGCCGTCTTTAACGAACGCTTGCAGAATAGTAACGACGACACCAACGAAATCATGGTTTATGATATTATTGGCGACATCGTAGATAACGATCATCCTCTTCCAGCTTCGGCCACAAATGTACTCTCAGCCCTTGCTGCCGTCCATGCTGAATTTTTAGCCTACGAAATAAATAATGCTGCGGCCAATACCTGTTCAATCGCTTATGCGGGTAATAGTTATATTTATGCTCCAGATTGGGGCAGCTATATTGAGACCACAACAAAAGGTCAACGTTTTTCTGGCGCCGTCATGATTGTCCGCTCTCCAGCTGGAGGAAACATCCATACTTACATACTTAATCTTAACAGTACTTCGTATCGTATCTCCGACATTGCCTCGAGTAGTACTTCTTATAACTGCAGTAGTATCCCGCTTTCGACTGTGAAAAATGCACATGCTTATCTTGCCGATTATCTTACTGATTCCAACCCAAAATTTGAAGACGTAGAGGCTAATTTCTGTCTTGAATCCCCAGATAGTTTCGCTTATAACGGCCGCCGCCGGAACATTCGCTTGCGTGCCGACGGCAGCAACTCTAGCGCTGTCGAGCTAGTTGAATTTGATTCGGAGGATAATAAATGTCTGTAAAACGACATTCTACCCGCGGCGATACTATGGTTGAAGTCCTCTTCGCTATTGCTGTTTTTGCACTCGTTTCAGTCCTCTCGATTATCGTTATGAATTCCGGCGTCAACACGGTTGAGGCTACCCTCGAACTTTCTATGGCTCGAAATGAAATTGATGCCCAATCTGAGGCCATCCGTTTCATCCATAACTCGTATCTTTCCGAACGCGAGCTGGTTTCTAGTAGCCAGAACTACGCCGCAATTTGGAAACGCATCCGCGACCGTGTTAACGACTCATCTTCTGCCATCCTGGATCTCACTGTTTCAAATTGTGCCAACCGTTATAATTCTTCATCTAACTCAGAGAGTATCTTCGGCCGCAAAACCATCATCTTTAATACTCGCAAAATTGACCCTGCCAACCCTAGCACCACCGTAATTTCCGCCTCCGAAAGACCAGACGTTTTTCGACCGGCCTCGCTTAATCCTCGCCTAATTTATGGACAGGGAACTGCCGATAACGACACTACACTCCGTGAGAGTTTCACAAATCTAAAAACCGCCGAAGGCATCTGGATTATTCCAGTAAAAAGTGACACTACTGCTACTTCTGGCCAACCAGAATTTTATGATTTCCATATTTACACTTGTTGGTATGCCCCAGGTCGAGAAATCCCAACTACTATCGGTACTATTATGCGACTTTATAACCCAGAAATGTTCGAGGCCGCCAAATGACAAGAATAACTCATTCCAAAAAAGGATTTACCATTGTTGAGCTTTCTATTGCCTGTGCTTTTCTCGGTGTTCTCCTCATCACTATTGCTATGCTCGTTACTCACATTATTTCGATTTATCAGAAAGGCATGTCTCTAAAAGCAGTCAATACTGTCGGCGAAGATCTTATTGACGATTTCTCTCGTTCTATTTCGGCTTCGTCATCCACTAGCCTTGGTTCACTTTGTTCTAAATTGAACACTGCCGGTAACCAGAACTCCTGTCGCAATGACAGTATTTATCCAGGATACAAGCTCATGTACCAACAAAGGTACACTGACGTTAAAATTGTAAATAATAAAGAAAATATCAGTAATGTACCTACTACCGGAGTATTTTGTACCGGCAAATATTCGTACGTTTGGAATAGTGGATACATCCTCGACGATTCTGTTTATACTAAGACCGACGGCTCTTCACTCGCCGACCAACGCGCCACGCTCACTCTCGGCAGCGACAGCAATCGTCGTGTCTACGAAGGCTTCCGTTTGCTTCGAGTCGAAGATACCGAGAGGGAAGCCTGCGTTTCCGGCATCACTAGCGGTTCATATGCCGCTCCAGGAAAAAATTACACTATTTCCAACGTTAACGCTGAAGCTACCGAAATGCTCAAGCGTTCAGAAGACAATCTCGCCCTCTATGATTTCACCGCCTTCCCGCCAACCTATCATGCTTCCACTCGTCATGCTTTCTATTCTGCCACCTTCATCTTAGCGACCATTCGTGGTGGCGTCAACATTACTGCTACCGGTGACTTCTGCACCGAGCAATCAGATGATTTTAGCACCGATTTTGTGTATTGTGCAATGAACAAATTTAATTTCGCCGTTCGGGCGACAGGAGAAAATCTAGAATGAAACGAAATATAGTCAAAACCAAATCCGGCGCCGCCGCTTTTTATGTTGTGATTTTTACAACGCTTCTGCTTAGTGTCATCGTTCTTAGCTTTATCCGCATCATGCTTTCCGAAGCCAACAAAAGTAGCAACAACGATCTCAGTAACTCCGCCTACGACTCTGCCCTCGCTGGCGTCGAAGATGCTAAAGTTGCCCTTGTAAGATATCATCAATGTCTCGACCAGGGCTACTCCGCCGATTCTTCCGCTGCCAACGGCAGTTGTCAAAAAATTATTTGGGCCATGCAAAATGCTGCTGCGACTGGTGACTGCGATGTCATCTCCAAAATTCTTGGCCGCAACAACTATACTGGTGGCGAAGTTATTGTCCAAGAAAGTTCTGCCGCCAATACGTCTGCGGCTATGGACCAAGCTTATACTTGTGTCAAAATTAGTGAGGAACTAGACGACTACCGATCAAACGTTAGCTCCAGCAACCGCGTCCGCATCATTCCGCTTCGAGCTACTGACATGGACAAAGTTACAGGTATTGCTATCAACTGGTTCTCAAACGGCTCCACTCACTCCGGTTATAACGCGACTTCCTCTAAACTTCCAACAAAGAGTAGCTATATTAGCTCTCGCTATATTCCTTTAATTGGTGTAGATTTCTTCCAGACCGATCAGACCTTTACGCTCGGCCAACTAAGCGTCAACAACAGTAATGTCGGCACGGATCGTGTTTCGGTCTTGTTGCAGCCTAACTCTAGCTCCGGCACCGCTCGGTTTTCTTCTAGCACTTTACTTGATGCATCCGATAAAGCTGATAACTATCCTTTGAGTGTGAACTGTAATAATTCCGGCGAATTTAAGTGCCAAGCTGTTTTCCAATTCCCGGCTCCATTTTCCGGTGGAAAGCGCAATATTGCCAACAGCCTGCTTCGCATCGAGCTTCCTTACGGTGATACTGACGCCGACTTTTCTGTCACGCTTTGTACTGGGACCGACCTAAACTCACTCTGCAATAGCACTACACGTTTTGTCGGCGTTCAGGCCCAGATTGACTCTACTGGTCGTGCCAATGATGTCTATCGTCGGGTTGATTCTCGCGTCGAGCTCGTTGATACCAACTTCCCATATCCTGAATTCGCCGTTCAGCTTAGCGGCACAAGTGGTGAAACCATCGCCAAAGATTTCTGGGTCACTAATAACTGTTGGACTTCCTCCGATTACGGCAGCACTTCATACTGCAACGACTCCGGAACCGCTTCCACTGGCTTCTAAAATCTTGACAAATTCAAGAATCTTTGATACAATACAAAAGTACCTTAATATCGCGGGGTAGAGCAGCCTGGTAGCTCGTTTGGCTCATAACCAAAAGGTCGCTAGTTCAAATCTAGCCCCCGCCACCAGAATGGAAACATGAGTGCCCCCCCACTCGTGTTTCCATTCTGGTGTTTTTTTATTGCCGATTATTTCGCAGCTAACTCGCGCGCTGCTATTCTCACTAAATCCGACCAACTTGTTGCTACGTGCGGCGTACTCGCAATTTCCATCACCGAAAAATTATGTCGAATCATCACTGCTACTTCAGCGATTATTTCTGCTGCATTTGGCGCCATAATTGTCGCCCCCAGAATTTTACCATCTTTACTAGCAAGCATCTTAATGAAACCCATTCTAAAATCGTTAGTTCTGCTTGCTATCACATCGGATAAAGGAATCACTATTCCATTATATTTTCGCGCTCGTTTATTTAAATCGTCTTCCGTCAGTCCCACTACTGCAATTTGTGGATCGGTATTTATTATTCTTGTAAACCCTTGATAATTCACATAATTACTAGACCGCTTCAGCATGTTTTTTACCGCCAAGCCGCCTTCGTATTCCGCACGTTCAATCGAGCTGTCTCCGCCTATTACGTCGCCAGCTGCAAAAATATGTTTCACTGTCGTCTGCAAAGTTTTTTCAGTCTTAATTTGTCCAGATTTCGTTAATTTTACTCCAGCAGCTTCCAGCTTTAGTCCAGAAATTGCTGGCTGCGACCCAGTAGCGATTACGACAGTCTCTACTCTCACCATTTTTTCCTGACCATCACGTAAGAATATTACTTTGGCCGAAATTGCGTCCTTTTCCACCGCAATCACTCTAGAATGTTTCAGTACTCTAATATCAAATCTTTTATCAAAAAGCTGACCGGTTATTTCACCCGCTTCTTCATCTTCGCGCGGCAGTAGTCGCTCTGCCATTTCTGCAATTGCCACTTTGCTACCTAGCTCTGCAAAATATTGCGCAATCTCTACACCAGTCGATCCTCCACCTACTACCATTACCGTCTTTGGCGGTCGCTCTACATTTATTGCATCATTCGGCGTCAAAAACGGCACTTCTTCTAGTCCTATGATTCCTGGATTTTTCAGCTCACTTCCTGTCGCTATCAAGATTCGCGTCGCCGAAATTTTTCCACTTTTTCCAACCGCCACCTCATGCGGGCTTAGAAATTCTGCTCTACCGCGAAAACATTGAATTTTCAAGCTTTCCAGTTCTTTTCTTAAATCCGCTCCAGCTCTTGATACCACTTTTTCACGCCAGTGTGTCATTGTTGGATAGTTAAAACGCAAGTTGCCAGAAGAAATACCAAAACGCGAACCGTACACCGCTTGTGCATAAAGATGTGAAAAATTCATTCCGGCTGCATAGGGAATATCTCGCGTATTAATTTCTGCGCCACCAAGTTTATTTCGTTCAATAATTGCTACACGCATTTTGTTTTTGGCTGCCATTTTTGCCGCCGCGATACCTGCCGTTCCACCACCAATCACGATAAGATCAAAATCAAATTTTCGCATACAATTAAACCCACTTTCCTCGCATTCGATAAAGATAAGCTACGTCTGCATCGTATTTTCGAATTCTTGCTGCTGTTGCCTTATCTAGGTCCTTCTGAGTTATTTCTCCGCGTTCTTTAGCCCACTTCTCAATCTCTTTGCAGACCTTATCCGCAACAACTTCCATTGCCCCAGCATGTCGGTTCAGCACTCGACCCTCGCGCATAATATCACGGTAGAGTTTCAGCCGCGAAAACTTTGGCTTCTCTTTCACACTTTTGCTTTTTTCCAAACTTCTTTTGCTTTTTCTCAAAACTCTCATGCTTCAAACCTCACCCTTTAAAAACCTTAAACGCGATTAGAAAAATTGCTAACACAAAATATCCTACGCCCGACATAACCCGAATAAAATCCTTGTTTTTTACGCGCCATTTTTGAATATCTACCACAGTACGACCTTTCTCTACGAATAATTGCATTAATATCATTGGCAAAGTCGACATCACCACGAAAACCGCTATTGCTAAAATTTGTACCGCTTGTGGTAAGTTTATGATACTGTTTGCTGCCGCCAGAATAATTGCTAGTCCAAACGGAGTTTCTGCACACGCCATCAACATTCCTAGCGAAAAAGCCTCTACATTATCATCAGTTTTTTCAGCTCTCATCACGATAAATTTTGCAAAACTCCGCGGCACCCAAAGTTCAGTCCCGATACTTTTTCTGTAGTACAAAAACCAAATTCCAAATGCCAGTACTGCTAATATACAGGCCAAAATCACCACCGCCGAAATCGGCATTTTTCCATCGAAAACTACTAGGGTTACAAAGCAGGTACTCGCCACCGCAAGCGCAGTAAATAAAGCTGCACCCAAAATAAAGTTCATGGTTAACTCACGCGTCTTTTTCTTAATATTTTTGCCCATGCTAGCATGAAAAAGCAAAAGCAGAGCCGAAACTCCAAGCTGCAAAGTAGCCAGCATCAAACCGGCGAACGCGACAATGAACAAATCGACCAGCTCCATAAACATATTATAACTCTTATGCTTGCCAAAATCAACCGACTTTGCTAAGCTCGTTTCATGAGCAAATCGCTCCTTGCACTTTTTATCACCCTAATCCTTTCCTTTGGGAATATCCCAACGCACATTACCGTCGCCACTTCTGACGACGGGACCGCAGTTATCCCTACGGCTGCGTCAGTCACACCTTACAGTCTACTGTCTGAAAACCTGAAAATTAAATCTATAAATCCCGGTTTTAAAATCGACGACCTCGCCGAAACTGGGGAATTAATCGAACTCGAAAACATCTCCGAGGCTTCACTTCCGCTTGAAAAAGTCTCTCTGCGCTACCTAAATAGTAGCGGTTCCGTCTTTACAATTTTCGAATTTCCGCCCGAAAGTTATATGATTGGAACAAACATTATTCTCCGCTATGATAAATCTCCAGAAATAAAATCCTCCACCCACGAAGTCGATGCTACCTATGCGAAGACTCTCGCTCTCGCCGGCTCGCTCGAACTCGTTTACGATTCTGGTACAGAAAATGAAGCAATTATCGATCAGCTTTGTTGGACTGGCAAAACTGACTGCTCGCCCAAATTCACTTCCGCCAACCCAGGATCACTTGTTCGTAATCCCGAAACCGGAATCTTTGAATTTGACGCTGACTATACTCCAGCTTTTTCTGGTGGCCTCAAGTTGCCAGAGTCAGAAGAGCCAGAGAAGTCGGAAGAACCAGAAGAGGAGGAGTCTCCCGAGACCACCGAGCTTTTGCCGCAGTGCCAAGGGATCGAATTTAGCGAGATACTAACTTATTATAGCGAGTCAAAGTCTGAGCAGTTTATTGAGTTGTATAATTCAACCGACGAAATCATCCCACTCGAAGGTTGTCGCATAAAATATAAAAACAAACTCTACGATCTAGTTGAGACGAACATTTCGACCGAAAACTCTGACATCGCCAATTTATCGCCGTCGGATTTTTATATCTATCGCCCGTCCACCTTCACTTTTACAAAAAATCCAAGTTCCGAGAACACGATTGAACTTATCGACATCACTGACGAAGTAGTTGCCAAGCTCACCTATCCGCACGGCCAGCTTAAGGGCGCTGCATATGCTTTAATCTTTGGAAATTGGCAGTCCACCTATGCTTCTACACCCGGTTCGATGAATCTTTTCCAAGAATTTAAAACCTGTCCTCTCGGCAAAATTATCAACGAGTCTACCGGCAACTGTGTTAAAGCGAGTACTACTAGTGCAACAAACTTAGTTACACCCTGCCCAGCAGGGAAATATCGCAACCCCGAGACTGGACGTTGTAAAAATATCACTAGCTCCTCCTCTAGCGAAAAAGCTCCATGTAAAGACGGATACGAACGTAACCCAGAAACCGGGCGTTGTCGCAAAATCAAAACCAACGACGGCACCGATTATGCTCTTGTGCCAATCACCGGCGCTCCCGAAAAATCCTCTTTTGTTGCAATTTGGGCCCTAGTTGCAGTTGGCGGTCTTGGCGCAATTTATGTACTCTTTCAGTTCCGCCGCGAAATCTTCTACTTTTTCCGCCGCCTCCTCGCCAAGTTCAAACACTAACCAAGGATTATAATGTCTAAACATAATAATACCAATAAGCTTTTTCGCATGCTTGCAAATGGTGAAGTGCGTAAAGTGACACTTACAGCACTAAATCATTTTGAAGCTAAAACATATTCGGAAACACTAAACCAAGAAATTAAACCCGGTACGAAACTAATTGTCACCAATAATGCATACAGACACCTAGTTAAGTCTGCACACATAACTGGAAATGGCGCCAAGCAGCGAGTTGACCCGAACCCACTGAGCGAACGTGATTTCGCCGAGATTACGCTAGTCTTTAAAAAGCCGGATAAATTAAAGTGTGAAGGCGGAAGGATAATTGCCGAGAAGAAACTCTCAAACTACCATCGACTTGTTATTGAATTAGAAAAATATGGCAAATCGTTTCGTCTCATCACGTATTTCAACATCAACAAAAAACCTCTCCGAAAAGAGAAGTCTTTGTCTGGGTAAGGTTGCTCTGCATAAGCCTGAGCAGCTAACGTCCAAAACGGCCTACTCCAGATAGCGGTAGCACTATTTCAGCCCCTTGCTACCACTAATGATATCACAGATGACCACAAAAGTCAAGGGTGCAAGGCCAAAAGTTACCGACCATAAAGGTCGGTAACTTCACCATAATACCGAGGGTAGTAATCCTAGTTACTCTATCCTCACTAAGTTCATTATACCAAAAAAAAGACCAGCTCTTGCCAGTCTTTTTTTGTTAGCAACAAGTAAGCGGGGAATTACTTATCTACCACTTCGCCTTCCACTGGTTCATCGCCAGAGTCATTATCCGATTTTTTGTCGCCATCTGAAGCTGCACCCGCATCTCCCCCAGCCTGCTGATACATCTTCGCCCCGATTGGCATGATTTTCTCGGAGAGCTCATTGG
The DNA here is from genome assembly GCA_045589895.1 of Candidatus Nanosyncoccus sp. Taxonomy (GTDB): domain Bacteria; phylum Patescibacteriota; class Saccharimonadia; order Saccharimonadales; family Saccharimonadaceae; genus Nanosyncoccus. The sequence goes on from JAZNPY010000010.1 coordinate 45,401, forward strand.
CGGCTTTTTCCAGTTCATCCTTGTCGGCGTCAGTCTTTGCCAACACTTCTTTTGCAGACTTGACGGCGTCCTCGATAGTCTTCTTGTCTTCGTCTGAAATCTTATCCTTATATTCGGAAGGCATTTTTTCGGCCTGATAGATCGCATTTTCGAGTTTATTCTTTGCGTCGATCGCTTCACGCTTCTTCTTATCCTCTTCGGCGTGCTCCTCAGCTTCGCGTGCCGCTTTTTCGATATCTTCTTTACTCATATTGCCAGAGTTCTGAATTGTAATCGACTGCTCTTTACCAGTACCTTTATCCTTAGCGGTCACATTCAAAATACCGTTTGCATCGATATTGAAAGTAACCTCGATTTGTGGAATACCACGTGGTGCCGGAGCAATACCGTCGAGAATAAAGCGACCAAGCGACTTATTGTCGGCCGCCATTTCACGCTCACCCTGAAGTACATGAATCTCTACCGAAGGCTGATTATCTGCTGCGGTCGAGAACACCTCGGACTTGCTAGTTGGGATCGTGGTATTACGGTCAATCAGTTTGGTGGATACGCCACCCATCGTCTCAATACCTAGAGAAAGCGGAGTAACATCAAGCAGTAATACGTCTTTCACGTCGCCCTGCAAAACGCCACCTTGAATCGCCGCACCCACTGCCACTACTTCATCTGGGTTCACGCCCTGCATCGGTTCGCGACCAAAGATTGACTTTACTTTCTCAACCACTGCTGGCATACGGGTCATACCGCCCACCATCACGACCTCATCGATATCGGAAGCCTTAAGTTTCGCGTCTTTAAGCGCCTTCTCTACCGGTTCCGCAAGACGATCAAGAAGTGGCGAAACCAGCTCTTCGAGTTTTGCTCGGGTAAGTGAAGTCTCAAAGTGCTTTGGACCATCTGCGTCCGCAGTCAAGAATGGCAGATTGATATCGGTAGAAGAAGCCGAAGAGAGCTCTTTCTTTGCTTTCTCAGCTTCGTCCTTAATGCGCTGCATTGCTGCTGCATCACCGCGAATATCAATGCCAGACTCCTTTTGGAATTCATCACAGAGATAATTTACGATGATATTATCAAAGTCCTCACCACCGAGATGTGTATCACCATTAGTAGATTTCACCTCGAATACCCCATCCCCAAGCTCAAGAATCGAAACGTCAAACGTACCACCGCCAAGGTCGAACACTGCAATCTGCTCATCTTTCTTATTTTCTAGGCCATAAGCCAAAGCTGCCGCCGTTGGCTCGTTAATAATACGTTTTACTTCGAGGCCAGCAATCTTACCAGCATCTTTTGTTGCCTGACGCTGAGAATCGTCAAAGTAAGCTGGCACCGTGATAATTGCTTCGGTTACTGGCTCACCCAGGAAAGCCTCTGCGTCCGCCTTAATTTTTGATAGAATCATCGCCGAAACTTCTTCTGGCGTATAATCTTTTCCGTCCATCTCTACAGCGACACCGGCGCCCTTTTTCACGATTTTATAAGGCATGATATCAAGATCGCGCTGAACTTCCTTGTCGTCAAACTTACGACCAATCAAGCGCTTAATACCATAAATCGTATTCTTCGGATTGGTCACGCGCTGGCGCTGCGCTACCTTACCAACCAATCTTTCGCCTTTTTTGGTTACCGCCACCACACTAGGCGTAGTACGGTCACCCTCCGCATTCGTAATTACCTCTGGTTTCCCAGCCACCATATAGGCAAACGCCGAGTTAGTCGTACCGAGGTCAATTCCGATAATTTTACTCATTTTTTCTCCTTTCATTCTAGCACTCTCGCACACCGAGTGCTAATTTCTACATCCATGATAACAAATTAGCACTCTCATGTCAAGAGTGCTAATACAGGGGTAGAACCAACCTTTTTTAAGATTTTTTAATTAATTTTGCCTGCAAAACCAATTCTTTGTCCCCCTTAGAATCGATAATTGTCAGAATTTTATCATTCGGCGACACCGAAACATTAAAATCGTACCGCGAAAGACTTGCCCGCCTACTCAAAAACAAACCAAACTCCGTATCGGTGCTAAACTTAACCTGCGCTGCCGCATCATCGCCCCCCTCGCTCTCATAAACTGTAAAAACCTGCCAGTTACCACTCCCCGCATCGGTCGCCGCCGTCTTAATAACAAAATTAGATCGATCCGACAACCAGCCGTTATACAAAATTTCCCCAAAATTCTCCGCCAACCCATTCTTCAGATATAGAACGCTATTCCGATCGTTGAGGGTATTCGCATTGCGAGAATCTAGGAAAACCCATCCAGCTGCACTTCGCCGCTTATTAAAATCGCGCGAAGAATAATAGTCGTTGTTTGTTGTTTGCACAAAAGGTAAATCTAGCTCCGTACCCGCAACACTTATCCACCCCGCCGTATCTGAATTTTTAGCTAAAAGCTCACTAAAATCAACCGAAATCAGGTTCATCTTGATAAATTGCCAGTACGGATTCGATTCGTCAAGGTCTCCGCCGGTCACTACCGCTCGTCCCCCCGACTCAGAAATCGTCGCCAGACTACGCACCTCGTTCTCAACTTCGGAAACCTCGCGAGTTTGCAGCATAGACATCACCGCTGCCATCCCCACTCCGGCCGCCATTCCTATCACTGCAAGCCCGATAAACAGCCATACCCGTCTCATCTTTTCGTCCCCGACTTCAGAAGCGGCACTAGGCTCGCACCAATTATCCCTCCGATTAACGCCGAAATTAGGTCAAACATCGTATCTTCGACCCCAGGATGTATTAGCTGTTGCATATGTCCGCCCATCGTTTGATCAACTAGAAACTCAAAACATTCCCACCCTACTGCCGTAAATGCCGCAAACGAAATTATAAACAAAGTCGAAAACCACGGCGTCTCAATACGTCCTGCGACCGATTGTTTCAAGAATTCTGCTGCCACAAACGCCGCCAAAACTCCAGATGCACCATGCACGACTTTATCATACCAATCCGACGCTTTGTACACATTTAGATCAATACCAATCACCATTGCCACAATCACAAAAAGGTAGAACCAAAACTCCAGCTGCTTAGAAATTTTCACCCCGACCAACCGAAACAAACTCGGCACGAATGCCAGGGCTATAGTTCCAAGAGAATGCTGAATTGTCGAAGTTATATCTCCAACTCCAAAAAAGAACGCAATCAATATCCCTACCCCTACTGCCGCAATCGCATACTTTAGTATTAAATTTATCTTCCTCATATGCTATAATAATACCATAAAATCATTAATTTAAGGAGTTCCTTCATGGATCGTGTAGCCATTAAAACTCACGCAAAAAAACAGATTAAAGGTAAGATCTTTACCTTACTTGCCATTTATATTATTGTTGCCCTAGCTCTCGGCGTCGTTGGTCTTGTCCCGATGGTTGGCAGTGTTGCTGCTATCGTAGTCTCTGGTCCAATCGCCTACGCTTTTTCAAAAATTTACCTCGACATCACCAAAAAAGGCACCGAGCCAAAAATCGAAGACGTGCTCTCCGGTTTCAAGGATGATAATTTCTCGCGTACCTTTATTGCTTATCTTCGCTACGAAGTCTTCGTCTTCCTCTGGAGCTTGCTCTTCATCGTTCCTGGCATCATCAAAAGCATAGCTTATTCCCAGATGTATTTCTTAATGGCTGAGGATTCAAAAATGGACGCAGCTACCGCCCAGAAAAAATCTATGGAGATTATGGAAGGTCATAAATGCGAATACTTCGTTCTTCAGCTCTCCTTTATCCCATGGTACTTACTTGTCTGTATAACCCTCGGTATCGCTTCAATCTACGTCACTCCGTACGTTTCCGCTGCTAATGCCGAGTTCTATAACAAACTCAAGAAATAATCTAGCGGATAATCGCAAGCGTCTCACGACACGTGAGGCGCTTATTTTTATGAGCCAAAAGCCATTCATCTACCGCCCGCGTCGACCCAGGAAGTTCCGGATTATTATAATCATGCACTATAATCACTCCGCCATCGCTCATTCTTGGCTCCACTAGTCTCAAGCTCGTCTTGATTGACTCGTAAAGATCGCCGTCTAGAAATGCGAAACAAATTTTCTCCGGCAAATCGTCATCAGTCAAATTCTCAAAAAATCCCTTTCGAATTATCGGCAACGGTAGTCCCGCCCTCTTAAATCTCTCTACCACTTCGCGCTTCGAAACGTATAATTCTCCCGCTCGAAACGCCTCTCCAGCCACAGAATCATCAAAAGCCGTTTTTTCTGGTAACCCTTCAAAAGAATCATAGATCCAAAGTTTTTTCGCGCTTTTTTCACGTACCAACATTCTTGCCAGCAGCAGGGAAGTGTCCCCTCGGTAGCATCCCAGCTCCACCAAATCACCATCAAAAGCTAAGCTTTGTTGAGCTAACCCCAACAAAATCTCGGACTCTTGGTCCGAGACTTGCTGCAGATAAGACTTATTTTGTAGCTTCATCGAGTAATACGCCTGCGCGACGAATCATTTCTTCGAACTCATCCGTCCGAATTACCCAAACTGGTTTTGAACCTTCGGCCGAAATATCAGTATGACGCTCTGGCATTTCCGCCACATTCTTCGCATCGTCCAGCGCAAAACCGAGATAAGATAGTTTCTGCGTTACGGTGCGACGGATTTCGTCCGAACGCTCGCCAATCGTCGCCGTAAATACAATCGCGTCCACCCCGCCAAGCGAAGCGGCCATCTGCCCAATCAAACTCTGCACTTTATAAACAAACATCGCGTGCGCGAACGTACCACGCTTGTCACCTTCGTCACGCAACTTCAAAATCTCACGCATATCATCGCTCTGCCCTGAAACCCCGAGCAAACCACATTCTTTATTCAAATATTTCTCTAGGGAATCATCCGCCTCATATTTTAGATAATGCTTCAAGCGTAGTGCCGCCGCCGGGTCAATATTGCCGCAGCGAGTAGCCATCATTAAGCCCTCAAGCGGAGTATAGCCCATGGTCGTGTCCAGTGACTTACCCTCAAATACCGCCGTCAGGGAAGAGCCAGACCCAAGGTGGCACACTATCAGTTTTTCTGGCAAAATATTTTGTGACTTCATGTAATTTACGATCGACCCGACCGAGAGACCATGATAACCAAATCGCTTAACGTCTGCCTTATCTGCCAGTTCCGTGTCAAAAGCGTAATACTTCATCAAATCTGGGCGATCCGCATGGAACGAGGAATCAGAAATCGCTAGCACTGGAATACCCTTAAACGACTTCACGAGATGCTCGATTTCGCTCGCTACTACCGGCACGTGCAGCGGCGCACGCTTGCGTGCCTTATCTAGTTTCTTCAAGTATTCGTCATCAACAATGTGGTCCTGCGTAAAATATTCTCCCGGACAAGCCACCCGCGCGAGAATTGCATCCAGCTTCGCCATTCCGCCGAGATAACCTTCCTCGGTCAAAATCCTCTCCACGTTCGATACTGCCGAGGTCAGTTCCTTAAAGCTCTGTTTCAAAACTTTCTTTGAACCATCAGCCCTTTTCAGAGTACAGATAATCCCTTTTCCTTCGAACTCAAAATGCAGGCTACAAATCAATTCCTGCCCCTTATAAAGGGCATACTTCCGACTCGAACTTCCCGGATTAGTGATCAGAATCAGTCTATTATTTTCCATCAAAAACTCCTTATTTTCTCTATTATATCACATTAAAAAAGACCGAGCAAAACTCGGTCTAAAAGAGTATAAGTTGTTAGAAGTATAAAACGTATAAACGTAAGTTCAGCATGCCTTTTCGGGCGGTCTGCGATGTTCTATCGAACCATCACTCGCCATCACTACGTGACCATGCTTCACATTCACATCCGCGCCATAATAGAAATCAATTTTTCCGTCAGCACGCTGTTCAATTCTGCAGTTACTCCAGTATTTTTCCGGAATACTGGATTTCATAAGCAATCCCTCATTATAACCCAGCTCTACCGGCCGGGAACTTTTAGCTTCAACCTCCATACCGCGAGAACGATCATATTTAGCCTTTTCCTGTTCGAAAACCTGTCTTTTCAGACTATAATCATTCTTTGCGTTATGATACTTTTCCAGAATTTCGCTATGCTCCGTGCGCAACTGTTTCAGTCTTGCCAGCATTCTATTCCGTTGAGTATCATCAGGACGTTCCAGTGCACGCTTCTTAGCAATCAGCTCGTCACGTTCCACCAGCTTTTGTGCGGCCAACTTTGCGAAAAACTGGCGAGCTTCCTCGTAAACTTCCGCTTTCGCAGGAATCTCTTCCTTATTTTCCGCCATCAGCTGCATGTTTTCTTCCAGCTTGTTGCACTCCGAGACAGATGTAATCTTCTCTCCGATTTTCTCCTTCATCGCCAGCATGTCCGCATTATACTGCTCCCAAGCTGCATCGACGTCGGCCTTAGCCTGATTGTACTCGTTCTGCAAATCTTCGCATTCCGCGTACTTCTTCGTCAGTTCGGCATGAAGTCCATTCATCTTGTCTCTAGCCTCCGCCATTTCTTTATAGGCAGATTGCTTCGCGTGGTATGCACGCTTTACTTCAAAACTTGTATCGCTCATAAGCAATACCTCCTTCTAAAGAACCATGGGATACCCCATACCCTTCCATTATACCACACATTGCCACAAAAGTCAACAAAATTAGCACTCTTGCATTTCGAGTGCTAACGCGTTATAATAGCTCCAATATGACAAAGCGTGATTATTATGAAGTTCTAGGCGTTAGCAAAAACGCCTCTGATGATGAAATTAAGAAAGCTTATCGTAAGCTCGCTATCAAATACCATCCTGACAAAAATCCAGGGAACAAAGAAGCCGAAGAAAAATTCAAAGAAGTTTCCGAAGCCCACGAAGTCTTGTCCGATAAACAAAAACGTGCTCGCTATGATCAATTCGGTCACGCCGGCGTAAATGGTGGTGCTAGTGGCAACCCATTTGGCGGTGCCGGCGGTAATCCATTCGGCGGCGGCTTCAACTTCAACGGTCAGGAGTTCCATTTTGATTTCGGCAGCGGCGCTGGCGGCATGGGTGGCGACCCGCTCAGTGATATTATCGGTGCTATGTTTGGCTTTGGCGGCGGTCAACGTCGACCGAGAAGAGGCGCCGATTATCGTACCCAGGTTACAATCGACTTCAAAGATGCCATTTTTGGCACCGACAAATCTGTTACCGTCAACGGCAAAACAATAAAAGTCAAGATTCCTGCCGGTATTGACGATGGTCAGGCAATTCGCCTGCACGGTCGCGGTGGGGAAGCACCCGAAAAAGACGGAGAAAAAGGCGACCTCTACGTCGTTGTTCGAGTCAGACCGCACAAGAACCTCACTCGCGAAGGCACTATTATTCTTTCTGAAGAAAAAATCTCCATGGTCGACGCCGCTCTCGGTACCGAAATTGAAATTGAGACCGTAGACGGAAAAGTCACTATGAAAATTCCTGCCGGCACTCAATCTGGTACGCCGTTCAAACTTTCTGGCCATGGCGTTCCTTTCCGCGCCGACGGCGATCGCGGTCCACACATCGTCACGATTATCGTCGAAACCCCGAAAAATCTCACAAAAAAGCAGAAGGAACTACTCGAAGAATTCAAAAATTCCAAAAAACGCGGCCTCTTTAATCGATAAATATCCACCTAGTGCTATAATATATATATGTACAAAAAATTCCGACTAGTTGCTGCACTCCTTTTAGCTTCCATTCTAGTGGCTGCTCCTGCCTTCGCCCTTACCGAAGACCAGGAAGCCGAAATTTCTCAATCTTGTCAAACAATTAAACAGAATCTAAAGAGTCTCCAACGTTCCGATTCGCGGACTCGCTCCTATCTCGGTAGTCTCTATCAGACCTTTTTAACGAACTATATTGCACCGCTCAATCTTAGTCTCGTTAAAAATAATCAACCTTCCGCGACCATCACCGCCCTCTATTCCGATTTTTTGGACGCTCGCCGAGATTTTGCTAATAAGTTTACTTCTTATAGTCAGAACTTCGAGGAACTTCTTCTTATCGATTGTGAAAAACAGCCCGAAGATTTTTATAATAAACTCGAGCAAACCAGAAAAGAGCGCGCCGATTTGCATAGCTCCGTCAAAAGAATCCGGACCCTGCTCGGCAACCAGTACGTTGCCACTGAACAACTGAAAGGTGGCCTAGATGACTGATAAGCCTAATCATAACCTCGCTATCCTCGGTCTGATCTCCGTAGTTATCGCCCTAACTACAACTTCGATTAGTATTTTAATCTACCATAATTCCGGGGACATCTATCTCGACCGCTCTCGCCCTGGATTTTTGCCAGACGAAAAAGAAGTCGAGGAAGAAAGCAGGGAAGATTACTCTTTCTCCGAAACCGACCCATTGTCGGCAGAGTCTCTCGACGATTACCTTGAGCATTACCAGGAAACTCTAAACGACCTCGATAAGATTGAAAGCCCATTTAACGCAGGGCCACTCTCCGACGAGGCGCTCGGCATTCCCGAAAAATCCGAAAATCCCGAATAAAATCCCGCATAACCATTTTACTTTTCAAAAAACCTGGGTTACACTTAAATAAATATAACAGTGGAGGTAAAATGTTCGGCGGGAATAATGTTTATATTGAAGACGCAATTCTAAAAAGTGGTCAGGTCATCCGTAATAGTCAGGGTTGGGCCACCCATCGTATTCAGAAAAGTGTTCTCGGCGACAAGCTCATTATTTCCGAGATTTAACTTGACATTTTATAGACTTTATGCTAATATATAATTATACTAACTAATGTCGGAAGCTGTTTTTAATGTCACAAAATTTACCAATTATCGGTTCGATCGAGCTCGTAGATATCTGCGGGCGAAAAGACGTACCCGCAAAAATCGACACTGGTGCCGACTCTTCCGCCATTTGGGCCACTGACATCAAAGTCACCAAAGATGGCATTCTCAAGTTTAAACTTTTCGGCGAAAAAAGCCCTTATTATAACGGCAAAGTTATTAAACGTAAAGACTTCAAAGTCGCCGTCGTCCGCAGTGCTACTGGCCAGGAGCAAATTCGCTACCGCGCTCACTTCACGATTAGACTCGGTAACAAAAAAATCCGCGTCCTTTTAAATCTTTCCGACCGCAAAAATAACAACTTCCCAATCCTTATCGGCCGCCGTAGTGTCAGCAAAAAATTCTTGGTCGACGTCAGTAAAACCATGATTAAGCGCCCAGCGCCAAAAAAGACCAGGGAATTACTCGCTGAACTTCAGAAAAACCCCTATGAATTCCACCAAAAATATGCTAAACTAACCCCGAAGAAAGGAGACTAATATGAAGATCGCAATCCTAAGCAACGGTAATGCCAACTATTCTACCAAACGTCTTGTTGAAGAAGCCGAAAAACGTGGTCATAAAGTCAAGGTTATCAAATACAAAAACTGTTACCTTTCTTTGGACGAGAAACAGCCAGATGTCTTTTATCATGGCAAGAAGCTAGAAAAATACGATGCCATTATCCCGCGTATCGCCAACTATATGACTCGCTACGGCAGCGCCATCGTTCGTCAACTAGAGATGCAGGGTGTCTGGACCGCTTCTAGCTCGATTGCCATCACGCGTTCGCGCGATAAGCTCCGCTCCGCGCAGATTCTCACTAAAGCCGGCGTCGACACCCCGAAAACTTTTGTTTCGCGCAATACTACCGACATCGATACCATGCTCAACCAGATCGGTTTACCAGTCGTTATCAAGCTTGCGACCAGTACTCATGGCAACGGCGTTGTTCTCGCCGACACGAAAAAAGCCGCCCGCTCTGCGCTTCAGGCTTTCTATCTCTATAATGAAAACGGCACCAACATCCTTGTCCAAGAATACATCGAGGAATCTGCTGGTTCCGATATTCGTGCATTCGTAGTTGGCTCTCAGGTTGTAGCTAGCATGAAACGCCAATCCTTGGACGATGATTTTCGTAGTAACCTCCATAAAGGTGGCGGTGGTACTCCGGTCAAACTCACCCCAGAGGAAAAACGCATGGCCGTCAAAGCTGCGAAGGCTATGGGGCTTCATATTGCCGGTGTCGACCTACTTCGTTCGAAGCGCGGTCCGCTCGTTCTCGAGGTTAACGCTTCACCAGGTTTCGGTATTGAGAGAATTACTGGCCGCAACGTCGCCGAAAAAATCATCGACTACGTTGAGCATAACGCCACCCGCCGTATCTCCAAAGACCGTATCGGCGCCTAAGGCTTGATTTTAACCAACCCCTAGCATATAATTACTTCTGTAGACAGCTTGCGTAGAAGGAAAGGGCTTCTATGCAAAAATTTTTCTTGCACCCATCTTGGGTGATCATCGTTTTCTCCGTCGGCGTTCTTGCTGGCGATATTCTGATTCATCTTTTCCGGTTTAATTTTTTCGCCCCGGCCATTTGGCTTTTTGTCGCCCTCGCCACCCTCATCATCAGTATCAAAATCCCCTCTTGGTTCACCCTCCCGCTCGCCCTAATTTCCGGCATCATCATGATTTCCTTCCGTGCCGCACCCGATTTTATCTCCATGCAGGATTTTGCTCAGATTATCGACCACCACGTCGTTATTTCTGGCACCGTTGCCAAAGATCCAGACAAATCTGAAAACAAAATTTCTATCGTACTCCAGGACCCGACTATTAGCGACCGCGTATTCCGTGGTAAAATTTACATCAATTTACCTAGTAAATCCGCCACCGACGGCGACATCCACCGCTCCGACCGCTTAATCTTAGAAGGTAAGCCCAGCCCCGGTTTCGGCACTTATCTGGCCTATATTTACCACCCCACGATTAAATCTGTCACCCGCCCCGAACTCGGAGACTTCTTTTTAAACCTCCGCGATAATTTTGCTGACCAAATCCGCAGATTTATCCCAGACGACGAGGCTGGCCTTGCTCTCGGCTACCTCCTAGCCATCCGCAGCGGAGTCGACGACAGTTTTGAGGAAACTCTCCGCACCGTAGGCCTCACCCATATCATTGTTGCTTCCGGCACCCACCTTTCCATTCTCGTTAGTTTCGCCCGAAAAATTTTCGGTCGTTTCTCACGCTTTGCCGGCCTCTTCTCCGCACTCATTTTCATCACCAGTTTTGTTGGCATCACTGGCTTCACTCCTAGCATGACTCGTGCCGCCCTGGTCTCTTCCCTTAGTCTTATCGCATTGTACTTTGGCCGCAAATTCGTCCCCTGGCGACTTCTTCTTATTGCTGCTGCCATCACACTTTTAATATCCCCAACCAACCTCTGCGACCTTGCCTGGCTCCTCTCTTTCGCTTCTTTTGGCGGCATTATGCTTCTCTCCCCCGCCCTCACCGATTTCTTCTTCGGTCACAAAAAACCTGGACTAATCGCCGAGACGGTTTTGTCCAGTCTTTCCGCTTCTCTTCTCTGCACCCCTATACTTATCTATTTTTACGGCTCATTTTCCCTAATCTCAATTTTTGCCAACGTCCTCATTCTCCCGACAATCTCTGTCGTTCTCGGTCTTACCCTCCTAACCGGTCTGTTCACTTGCATCAACTTCTCCCCGCTAGCTTGGGCCGCCGGCCAGGTCGTCAAAATCCTCATCGACTATCACATCAGTGTTGTCAACTTCCTCGGCAGTCAAAAGTATTTTCTACTGAGCTTCGACCCCGGAAGCCCCATCGTCTTCGTTTTCCTCGTCTTCCCCACTTTGTTCTGGCTCATCTACCACATTCTCCTCCGTCGGCGCCGCCGTAGAATTACTGCACCAGAGTACGACACCAGTTGAGCCAGTCGAGACTGCCTGACAATCATTATCTCCCTGATCAATCTTCTCCCCACTATCGATAGTATGCACGATTACCTCGGTTTTTGTGCCGGTACTAGTCACCGTTTGGCGTGAAGTACTCGCTGCGCCGCCGCCGTACCCTCGCACGGTATTCGTCACTACCTCTGTGTTCTCTTCAGCCACGGCCTCTTCCGCCGCCTCACCTTCTTCAGCGTTCTCTTCTGCCACCTCAGCCGCATCAGCCGCATCAGCCGCAACGGTAATAGTATCAATAACCGGCTGTTCATCTTCATTAAACACGATTTTGATATCGCTGTTTGCAGCTGTCTGCCCGCCAATATTTGGCAGCCATACCGCCAGCCCCACACCAGCAGCCAAAACCGCAACGATGCCACCAAAAATACCTAGACGCGTATTTCGGCGCGCTTGGGACTCTTTTTGACGCAGCTTAGCAGTTTGCGTACGCTCCCTGTCAGCGTCATAACCAATATTTAGATTCTCAAACACCCTATCTATAATATCCATATCTTAATTATATCACACTTATGCTAAAAAGTCAATAGTTCCCCCTATTAAGCGTTTATGTTATAATAGTTAAAACCCACCTCACACAAAGGGCATCAAAAACATGGACGAAACAGAGGTACAAAACCGAAGACGCAACAGCGAGGAGCAGGCCACCGAAAGCCGAGCTCATATTTTGGGCTTGCCTTATCTCGATACGCGTAGCTTCGAGCAGGAAATTCCTCTGGTCGAGGGTCTATTAGATAAAGAAGAAATGCACAAAAACTTCATCATTCCTCTACAACGAGGGAATAGTGAAGAGCACTATCAGTTCATGATTACCTCCCAGACCCCTCGTTCCCTGATCTCAAAAATGCGCCAAGAGTACGAAGACAATGGCGAAAGAGTTGACTTCTTTCTGATTTCCAACTCGGCTTACAAAGTCTTCATGCTCCGTTATGACCCGCCTCAGCAAATTCACTATGACGATATTCGCATCTCCAGCAAAGGCGACTCCGACACTATCACGAGTGTCAGCCGGACTCTAGACAGCGTTTCTACCGAAAAAGTCTTCGACTTCCTCATCGACCAAGCTGACAAGCTCGGCGCCTCCGACATTCACATCGAGAATCTAAGAAACGAAATTCGGATTCGTATGCGCGTCGACGGCATCCTTCACCCAGTCGCCAACCTGAATCGTGACCGCTATCGCGTCATTATGGGCGAGCTATCCAGCCGCGCCGGCGTCTCGAGTGCTGCCACTACGCCACAATCTGGCCACATCCAGAAAGACGTCTTCAAAGATGGCGCCTCCCACCTCTTAAACATTCGCGTCGAAACCATTCCAACCCTCTACGGCCAAGACGCAGTACTCCGTCTCTTCAACTTCGACGAAAGCCTACTCAATCTCGACCTTCTCGGCCTCTCAAAAGACGAACGCCGCGAAATTAACGAAGTCATCTCCCACCCGCGCGGCCTCGTCCTCATGGTCGGCCCAACCGGCTCCGGTAAATCTACCACCCTCTATTCGATGATTAATGCTCTAAACACCACAGACCGCAAAATCATCACTCTCGAAGACCCAATTGAATACGGCATCACTGGCGTTGCCCAGATTCCAATCAACACCACAGAGGGTCAAAACTTCGCCGATGGCCTCCGATCGGTTCTAAGGCTAGACCCAGACGTCGTCATGGTCGGCGAGATTCGCGATGCTGACACCGCCCGCACAGCCATCCAGGCCTCCATCACTGGCCACCTCGTCCTCAGCTCCTTCCACGCCAACTCCACCTCCGCCGCCTTTTCCCGCATGATCGACCTCATCGGCACCAACCCAATCTTCGCGAGTAGCATCCGCCTCGTCATCGCTCAGCGCCTCGTCCGTAAACTTTCTAGTAGCAAACAGCCTTACGCCCCTGACGAAGCCACAAAAGACTACCTCAACAAAGTCCTAAAAGACGTCCCGCGAGACCTGCTCGAAAGTCACGGTATCAACCCAGAGAACTACACTCTCTACAAAGCCGTTCCGGCTGGATCTGACGATCCGTTCGGCTACAAAGGCCGCACCGTAATTATGGAACAGCTCATCGTTTCTGATGAAATCCAAGCCTTCATCAAAGGCGACGTCGCCGATATCGATACCAAAACCATCGAAAAGACCGCTAAAAAACTCGGCATGCTCACCTTGGAGCAAAAAGGCATCATCTCTGCTCTAAAAGGCGATACCACCCTCGAAGAAGTCTCTCGCGTAATCTGATAACAAAATCAATTTTACCCCTTTTCAAATCAGAAAAAGTGTGTTAAAATAAGTTGCAAGTGTTAATACAAAGGTAAATTATGAGTTTTTCTATTCTAAAAAAGATCGGTGACGAGCAGAAAAAGAAAGCCGTAGTGGACGTTCGCTCAGGTGATACCGTTAAAGTCACCCAAAAAATTAAAGAAGGTGAAAAGTTCCGCCTCCAGGTTTTTGAAGGTGTCGTAATCCGCACCGACCGTAAGGATTCCCACACCGCCCGTATCACAGTACGCAAGATCGCCAGCGGCGTCGGTGTCGAAAAATCCTTCCTAATCCACAGCCCACTTATCGAAAAAATCGAAGTCGTTAAGCGTGCAAAGGTCCGCCGCAAGAACCTAACCTACCTCCGCGAGCGTTCCGGTAAATCCGCTCGTCTCGCTGCGAAAGATTTCGATCGCGCTAGCGTCAACGACGTTACCGTCCCTGAGGAGCCAAAAGACGAACCTAAGGAAGAACCAAAAGAAGAAAAAGAAGAAAAAGCTGAAAAAGCCGAAGCCTAATTCTATTACGAAAAACTCAGAAAAAATGGCGAAAATCGCCATTTTTTCTTCATTTTTTCTTGTTTTCTTTTTGTGGTTATGCTATATTAATAATAACTAGGGAAACAATAAAGAGAAATAAAGAGAAAGACATTATTCATGAGAGATAGTAAAAAATCGGTACAACAAAAATCGCTACCGGCCAGAATCGTTGGCGGACTCTTAGTTTTTGGTTTCGCCTTCTCCATCTCCTATCTCTCTTCTTCTCATTTCGCTCCCGTTACCCGTTCCGATGCCGCTGCCGGCGCCTACTATGCCAACATTACTAGCTCCGGCAACATCAACCTCACGTTAAACTCCACCCCAGACGGAGTCTACAAAGTAGGAAAAGACAGCCTCACTATCAGCACTAACACCACGCTAGGCTACAAGCTCTACGTCAGCACTATAGACCATAGCGGTGATTCTCCAGCCCTCCCTAGCGCCACCCCGTCCAACAGCCTTATCGACTCCACAGATAAAACGAAATACCTTTTCCCGTCTTCCGGATCTGTCGCGAGCCCAGTTAGACTCGCTACCAACACTTGGGGCTATACCGTTAGCCGAGCTAACAGTACAGATACTAGCGCTACCTACACCGATAACGATGCCGCCCCTACAGAAGCTGCTGGCGGACAAGCCGTCTGGCGCGCCGTCCCAGAATACGGTACCGAAGACCTCTTCTACACTAATACCACCCCAGCTACTTCTAGCACTAATAGCGTAGAC
>JAZNPY010000011.1:0-52014 GCA_045589895.1 Candidatus Nanosyncoccus sp.
CTTTCTGCTTATGTTGCAGTTGGAATTATAACTCACATGCTATTATACCATTGACATGTAATTCTTTTGTTTTCTTCATTGTCATTGTTTTAAGCCTCTACGGCTCCAGCTAAGCTAGCAATCCTTAAAAGTTCGAATGGAGTGCGAAGCACGACATCCCCATGGAGCGAAGCGACATCCCTATCTCTTTGCCTGCAAAAGTATACCTCAGAACTCGCAGGGCATCAGAATAGGATAGTCCTTTTTAGGTATAACCTTGATCTTCGCAGTGTATTCGGGGTGGTCCAGACATCAGTCAACAACTTTGCATAAGCATGCTGCTAGTATTGCATTAAAAATTTATTGTGCTTAAATTATTTTGTATACAAACTAATTTAGGAGTTTTTAAATGAATATCTATGATTTGAAAGTAAAGACGAGGAAAGGTGATGATTTTAAACTTAGTTCTCTAAAAGGAAAAGTGTCACTAGTAGTTAACACTGCTACGGGATGTGGATTTACGCCACAGTATGAAGCGATAGAAAAGCTTTATGAAAAATATCATGATAAAGGATTCGAAGTTTTGGATTTTCCCTGTGATCAATTCGGCCATCAAGCTCCTGGGACGGATGACGAGATTCATAATTTTTGTACTGCGAAATATAAAACTCAGTTTGATCAATTTGCTAAAATTGAAGTGAACGGCGACAACGAAAGCCAGATTTATACTATTTTGAAGAAACAGCAACCGAATGAGGAACCAGCTGGTCTTAAAAACAAGGTGGCGATGAAGGCAGTTAAAAAGATGAGTAAAACTTGCAAGAAAAAAGGCGATATCGTTTGGAATTTTACTAAGTTTTTAGTAGATAAAAATGGAAATGCAATAAAAAGGTACGACCCAACTTTTGATCCGGTCGAAATTGAAAAAGATTTAGTGGATGTATTAGAGGTTTAATATGCAGACTGATAGAAATTCATTGCGACTAAAAAATCAGCTATGCTTCCCAATTTACCTTTGTTCTAAAGAAATAATTCGTAGATATGCGCCGTTGTTAAAAGAGCTGGATTTAACTTATACACAATATATCGTGATGATGTATTTTTGGGAAAAAAAGCGAAGTAATATGCGGGATCTCGGTAGAGCGTTGTTATTAGATCCAAGTACTCTTACTCCATTACTTGTAAAATTGGAGGCTAAAGGCTATATCACGAAAATTAAATCAAAGCTTGATGGGAGGAATTTGGACATTGCTATTACTGATAAGGGCGCGAAACTTGAGAAAAAAGCACTTTCTGTGCCAGAGGCAATGAGAGAATGCGTAAACTTGTCAGAAGAAGAGGCAAAAGTGCTATATAATCTCACATATAAAGTTTTAAACAATATTGAAAGAAAGGAAGCACAATGAAAATTGTAGAAGTGAACCAAGAGAATTTTGAAGAAGAAGTACTAAAAAGTGATAAGAAAGTTCTGGCCGATTTTTATGCTGATTGGTGTGGTCCATGCAAGATGATTAGACCCGTGATTGAGGAAATTGCTGACAACAACGACGCCGTGAAGTTTGTATCTGTTAATATAGAGAATGAAGAAGAATTGGCAGAAAAGTATAGCGTTTCGTCCATTCCGTGTCTTGTGATATTTGAGAATGGCGAAGAGATTAAAAGAAGTGTTGGTTTGATATCGAAAAATGATATTGAAAAAATGATAGGAGAATAATATATGTACGATGTGGTGATTATTGGTGCTGGACCGGCCGGGCTGACGGCGGCAATTTATATTAGACGGGCCGCGAAAAAAGTACTGGTGCTTGAAGCAAAGGTTTATGGTGGTCAGATAGTTAATACTTTAGACATTGAGAATTATCCTGCGGAAGAGCACATATCTGGATATGATTTCGCAACGAAACTATATAATCAGGCAAAGAATTTGGGCGCTGAAATAGTTTTTGAGAAAGTTATTAGCATTGAAGCTAATGGTAAGCAGAAAAAAGTAATAACTACTGATAATGTCTACGAGGCGAGTTCAGTCATTATTGCAACTGGTTCCGAAAATAAAAAACTTGGGTTGCCTAATGAAGACCAACTAATTGGTAAAGGTATTTCTTACTGTGCGACTTGTGATGGAGCTTTTTACAAAAATAAGAAAGTTGCAGTTGTTGGCGGTGGTAATACGGCTCTAGAAGATGCTTTATATTTGGCCGATGTAGCTGAGAAGGTTTACTTAATTCACAGACGAAGCGAATTTAGAGGTGAAGATTTTACGGTTAGCCGCTTAAAAGGCAAAGAGAACATCCAATTTGTTTTAAATAGCAACGTTACAAAACTCAATGCCGGGAATAAACTAGAAAGTATTGAAGTTGCCAGTACTGATGGAAAGGTGCGAACTATTGAGATTGACGGCTTGTTTGTGGCGATTGGTAGAATACCAGAAAGCAAAGCTTTTGCGAATTTGATAAAGCTAGATGATGCTGGCTATATTGAGGCAGACGAGAAATGTCATACAAATGTTGATGGGATATTTGTAGCTGGGGATAGTCGTACTAAGGACGTGAGACAATTAGTTACGGCCGCGTCAGATGGAGCTATTGCGGCTGCTGAGGCTGTAAAATATATTGGTAATTAACCGCTTACATCGATGTTAGACATAAGTATTTTGTGCTATAATATAAGATATCGTAGGTCAAATAATAATTAAGGAGTTCTATGAACCGAACTAAGAAAAAAGACAAATTTTTAAGAATAATAGTGTGTTTTGTGGTGGCAGTTTTAGTATTATCAAATGTTTATATTCCTAAGGTATCCGCCACCGAAAGTTACTTCACCGCCGAAGGCGGCACGCTCGAACTTGACAAAATTGATCCGTCCGAACCGGACCAGCGCTTAGTCGATGTAAGACTAAAAGCGACGCGCGAAATGACCATACATTCCATGCATGGATATTTTACACCTATTAGTGACGGAGATGAAGAGTTGAATCACTATATGAGTTGGATGGACTATTCATCCGGCATCAGCCACCTCTGCTATTCCATGTCAACCGGTGAATTTGATTGGAACATTCCAGGCTGCATCGATGATTTTGTCGGCGACGAAGGCATCCATGTCCAAGCTGGTGACACTCTCATCTATGTTACCTTCGAAGTAAAAGATGATGTCGAAGTTATGAAACGAAGCATGCCAGTCACCCTCGACCTCGCCGTTATCGACGAAGGCACCGAAACTGGCAAAGAGATCCGAGACATCACCATGGACGCCTACGTGAGAGCCGGCCACGACCTTTCCGTTTATAAATACATCACAGGCAACGGAAATCTCGATGTACCAAACATTGTAGTCGGCGGTACCGACGTAGAAGTAGGAATTGTTCCGGAACCAGGCAATGAGCTAGTATATCTAGAATTAGACGGTCAAGAAGTCACTGATCAGATACAAGACAATGTTTTCAGAGTAACACCCGGCACAGAGTCTTTAACCTTTTACGCAACCTTCCTCCGAGTTTATCCAGTGCTAGAAGGTGACGGCGGCGAGCATATCATCGGCAGTGAAGAACCATTAGTCTTCAAAATCGATAACGATGTAACAACATTCTGTGGCACAGGCAATCTCATCATTGATGGCGAATATCATGATATGAGTACAGATTGTGAAGTAGATCCAGACAACCAGACTATTACCCTCCCAGCGAGTTTCTTAAACACTCTCGCGCTAGGCGAACATTCCTTTGAAGCATATTTCTCAGAACCAGAGTCAGGAAGCGCCAAGGCCAGCTTCAAAATCGTAAAACCAAAAACCGATGACGATGACGAAGATGTCGTAGAACCAAAAACCGATGACGATGACGAAGATGTCGTAGAATTAAAGACCACCGATGACGACGGCGAAGATATCGTAATCCCCAATACCGGTGCATTTACCGGCGAAGGTAGCAATGCGAAAATAATAAGTGATTTCCTGGTTATTACTATGATTGTTGGAGTTGTTGCAGGTGTTTTGATGAAGAAAGAAAAACGACAATAATCGTAGTAAATATAATTGCTATGGAGAATTTGGAACTAAAAGAAGAGAGACATGAAAAGTGACGATATTTTGTAGTAACACTTTTGATTATCGGTCTCCTATCTTCATGTTTTACCCCAGTAGCTTTGTTTGCGATTTTTTCGTTGTTGGCTTTTATTAAACAAAATATGTTAAAATAAAATAGAAATAATCATAAGGAGTATCTACAATGCCGAAACAAAATAGAAAATTAACTACTTGGGGTAAGGTTTGGAGGGCGGCTCTTGCGATTATCGTCCCGCTTGGCGGCGGTTTTATCGTTTCGCTTTTTACTCGCGATGCGATGGCGAAATTCGCCGAGTTTAATCAGCCTCCGCTTGCGCCGCCGGCGATACTTTTTCCGATTGCTTGGACGATTCTTTATGTTCTGATGGGTGTGGCAAGCTACCTGATTTGGCGGAAGGGGCGCGATTCTAGGAAGTCTACTGATAAATCCGCAGCTAAAACCGCTCTCATAATTTATGCGATTCAACTTGTTTTTAATTTTGCTTGGACTCCGCTGTTCTTTTTACTTGACCTTTTCTGGTTTGCCTTTGGCTGGTTGATGGTGATGTGGGTTTTGATTATTATCCTAATGGTCAAAACTCATCAGATTTCCAAACCGGCTTTTTATATGCTAGTTCCGTATATTTTATGGTGTACTTTCGCGGCTTATTTAAATTGCGGTATTGCGATTCTGAATTAAAATGCTAGACGTAGGATGGGAATGCCATCTATGAGGACCATTGTTTTACAAAGATCTATTGACATATTACGCAGTTAATGATTTTATGTTATTTTTTATTCCGTATAATCTCTATCAATCATCCAATGTCCCCTAATTCTAAACGCCGGGATAGTTCCACGGATAGCCTTGTTTGTGGCGGATTGAAGGTTGATATTATTATTTTTAGCCCAGTCAGCAACCGGGATAATCTTCTTGGCGGTAAGTTTAGTGATACGGCGATACAACGCTTCAATTAATAGGCTTGCAAATAGCTCAGTCAGCTTATCCGCCTTATTGGTTTTTGTATATTCATCAAGAGCAGGGTAATACCCATCGAATTTCGATTTATTCGGGATAATAATTGGCGGCAAACCAAGCATGTCTAGTTGTTCGTTTGTAAGCAAACGTCCGATACGACCATTACCATCACCGAATGGGTGAATGTTTTCGAATTCTGCGTGGAAGTAGGCAATTTTTTCCAAGAAATACCCATCGTTATCGGAGTTATAGTCTCTAACCAAATCGTGCATAAAACCATTTACAAATTCTGGATTGGCGCCAATATGCGTACCAACACGTACCCACTCTTTACCGGAACGAAAACGACCAGCAATCTCGTCACGAATATTCGTAAGTAGGGTTTTATGTAACTTCAAGATTAACTCTACAGAAATTTCTTTCTCTGGGTTATCCATCAGGTATTCGATGGCGCTAGCGAGGTTCTTTGCTTCATAAATCTCGCGAATTTCGTGATCGGTGCGGATTTGGTTGCGAATCAAAATATCTTCGGTATCCTCAAGCGTAAGAGTAGAGTTTTCAATAGCGTTTGAGTTATAAACCATTTCCGGAAGTTCAGAAATAGTAAGCTCTCTAATAGCTTCTTTATACTTGGCGGCTAGTTTACGGTATTCCTCAGATAAGCCATTAATTCTATCTCTTGTAACTTGATTTATCATATCTTTATTATATCAAACTTTACGTTAAAAATCAAGGTTTTTGGTAATTTTAAACGTAAAGTAGGAGCAGATTGCTTTTATGCTCGTCAAGATCTACCCCTCAAGATCAACCTGTCGATCTTTTGTATTGCCTCTGGGACATGGTATAATAAGAACATTGCTCAAACACGGAGGGAGGTGATAAGAATGAGCAAGATTTTTAAGATTTCTGGAAACTTTATACAATATGGTAAGTGGTCTGAACCTGATCCGTCTTTCGCTGGAGAGATTGTCGTGGACGATACGAACATTTTTTGTGGCTATTGCGACGAGCTTTACGAAGTTGATGTGCCGGTGAACTACAAAACTAGATTTATTGCCGGAGCATTTGCGCCGAACGGCAGAAATGGGAAAATAGGCATCGCTTTCTACAAAATGTCAAATAATTATGATATTTTTGTAGATCCTTTAATGTATGTGATCCCGGATTTGGATGATGTCGGTAGTGGGTCTTGGGCGACTGGCTCATTTGGGCGTTTTGTGCAGCAGGGGAAAGCGAAGGTTATTGTTGAAGAAGTTACATATTCTGAAGATGAAGCGAATCGTATTAAGTCACAATTTGAGAAAATCGACAGGAGTATTAACCTCAATGACCAACTGCTTGAGCAGATGCAATGTTGTATCGACATCTTGACTAACGCGAAGTAACCAGAAAAGCACATTAACAAGGAGGAAAAAGTTATGGAAGTTGAACACAAGAATAGTTTTTCGGAAAGTTACGCTAAGGCCGGAGTGGACATCACTGGCGGTGGTTTCTATGAGAATATTCCGCGGATTTTGCCAAATAGCCTAACTGCGCATATTGACTGTGCGGGTTTTGACACGCCACCGATCTTTGATTTGATTGCCGAAGTCGGGAATGTTAATGTGCGTGAGATGTATAATGTATTTAATATGGGTTTTGGCATGGTCATATCAGTATCATCGGAGTATGCCGATACGACAATGAAAATACTTCAAACTTCTGGCATAAATGCCCGTTGTATAGGTGACCTTATCCAAGGAGATGGAGGCGTAGATATTTTATGACTCCTCAAATTAAGGCCGAGTAATTTTGCTCGGTCTTTTTCATCTTGTACTATTGTCTTTCCTATCAAAAATATCGCCAGTAGCAATAATACCGATAATCAGAAACCTGTTTTAATCTAGGTTAGTTTTTCGCTCGTGATTGTGCTTCATTTTAATCACCACAAACACCGCGGCGGCGATCAGTAAAACTCCGCCGACAATGCAGGAAACTAAAATCGGGACATTAATACCCGAGTCCGTTTCGGAGATGGAAACATCTTCCGTCTCGCTAATAGTAACCTCTGCATCATCGCTAAGGAACGACTCTGGCGCAGCATCCTGGTTAATCGCAACCTCGCTGCCGGCGACATAAAGTTTGTAGCCGTTGGCGTAAATATTAGAATTGTCAGATACGGCGTTCGTGAGCGAAAATACATACAAATCGCCAGTCAAAACAACGACGGAACTGCCGTCCAGTGTAAGGTTCACAGTACCGCCACCTTCGATAGCACCTTTGAAATAGCTGCCGGTCAGATTCATATCAAGCGAAGAAATACTGTCTATCACCATATCGCCAATAATTTCCTGCGAGGTGGCATTCAAAGTAACTTTGCCGCCGTTAGAACCGGAGGTTCCCCATTTGCCAGTCTGCGCGCGGAGGAAAGCGCCAGTGGAATCGTTGCTAACAAATTTGTTGCTGGTGAGGTTGATGACCGCAGTGGTATTAGTGATAAAGAAATGGTCACCTTGATTCGTAACAAAAGTACTGTTTTTGGCGGTAAAAGTGCCAGTGCCTGTTTCGGCATCGCCGCTCATTGATTGATAAATAAAGATATTCTTGTAAGTTTCAGAGTTGCCATTGAGTTGATTATTCGTATCGGTGACGGTGGTATTTTCTAGCGTAACGCTGTTCAAACCTTCGATCACAACACCTTCGGAAGCGGTTGCGGTGAGAGCAGCGTTTTTCACGGTGATGTCGGCGGTGGAATAAATCGCTGGGCTGCCGGTGCCGCTTGAAGTAAACGCGCCGCTATTAACTGTAAGAGTGCCACCGCCACGATCGCTACGAATCGGTGCGGAAGAATTGCCGGAAGTTTCGACGGTCAGGTTAGTCGCCGTTAGGGTGCCGCCGCCAGTAACCATAATGCCACCAGAATTATTGGAGCTGGTAGTGATTTTGGTATCGGAAATATTAATAGTGCCGGAATCATAGGCAAAAACTGCATTGGCATGAGAGCCGTCAGTCGTAATCGTGCCGCCAGTAATATTCAGTACAGCATTATTATATGCGAAAACCGCAGCGTTGGTGCCGTAAAAATCGGAGTTATCACCACTATCGTCACCAGTTTTGGTGATGGTTGGGTCGGTCAGGCTAACCGTGGCGCCAGAAACGAGCAGGGCGTTCTGCGAAGAGCTGGTGCTGGAATAACTTTGGCCGGACAGGTTCGCGTCGCTAGTGAGTTCGGTGGCTCCGCTGTGAGAAACATTGCTTGAACTTTGGCCTTGGCCGCCGGGCGATCCGCTTGGTGGGGTTCCGCTTGGTTTTGATGTTGATCTTGTTGGCATATGGGCTCCTTGTTATCTACTATTAATTATATCTTAAAACCTTAAAATTAGCTTAAAAGGTAAATGTCTAGTTGGTGGCCGGAGAGTTATTTTTTCTTTTTAAAGATATTGAACGTTTCGGTGTGGGCTCGGAAGCCGTATTTTTGGGAAATTGGGTCTTTGAACAAGAAAATTTTAGAATACGATTATATTGACTTTTTGACTATGATTTGATATAATATAGGTATATTCCGATGCGGGTAATTCGAACGGAGCGATACCTAAGAAGAGCCCGTTTTTTACTGCTTCTTCTTTTTCTTGTATTCAATCTTTTTCTTGACGCCAGTGTTGTCTAAGAAATCTACGTATTTTGGAGTAAACGGGCGATATAGAGAAGATGTGGAGTGGCGGTTCGGTGCGAGCAGCTTCTCAAAACGATTATTCTCAATCAGATATTTGACCATTTTGTAATAATCGCCATCGCCTGATACTAAAACCACATTACCAAACTTTTCCTTATCAGCAATTTTCGACATTACGGTAAAAACGATATCGGTATCCACGTTGCCTTTCTTCTTACCGATCATGCTCTGACTATGCTCGCGAAACACAAGGATAAATCCGGAAGTTTGAACCTTTTCGTATAAGTCTTGGTTGCCTTCATCTACCGCGCCGAGAAAATAATATGCCTTTTCGACATTATAGCGTTCTCTTAGATAGACCCTAAATCGCGCCAAATCAACCGTCCACGAATTGGCTTTCGTGTTCATGTAGAGATTTTGACCATCGATAAATGCTTGGTTACTCATAAATACATTATACCATTTCTGGGATTTTCTTCCGGTCGAATTAATGCATTTACCGAATATCAGATTAGCTCAACCCGCGCACAGTTTCCATAAAGCCCCTTTCCATTAGTGATTTATCACCCATCCGCCATGGCCATAGCATACATTAGCTCGCCCCTTTGCGTGTGGGTCGCCAGTAACATATGTGCCATCTCTACAATATCCGCTGATGCTAGTACCGGATCCACTAGTGCCGCTATTACCGGAGGATTTAGTATTGCTGCTACTTCCACTACTCTTTTTATTGTTTTTACTTTCAGAGTTTGAGCTATATATATTCTCGGTCAAGCTCTTCTTCGACCATCTTTTGGTATGCTGCGGCTTCTTGCGCCTGTTTAGCCTCCTCTACGGATTTTTGATTATTGCCATAAATGCCAGCAACTACAAGTAATACAGCTAGCCCACAAGTCCCCCCAATAATTAACCATAGGTTTTGCTTCTGAATTGATGGGTTTTTTCGTGAGTTAGATTTTATCTTCTTGGAGCTATCCCGTTCAATTTTATTCACAAGAATCCTATCAACTTTATGAATTTTTTCGTTCAAAAATGATAAGCCCCCTTGTGTTTTCTTCTTAATTTCTTCCATACCTACATTATATAGTTACTTCTTCTTTTTGAAAATATTGAATGTTTCGGTGTGAGCCCGGAAGCCGTATTTCTTGGAAATTGGGTCTTTGAACAAGAAAATTTTAAGTGGCATCAAAGTCAAAACCGAATAGGCGCCGAAAATTGCAAATGTTCCTAGGCAACCTAGATAATCGAAAATGTACAGGACGGCCGGTGCGTCGATAATGATTTTGAAAAGAAATTGGCTGAGGAAAATTACTAGGTAAAAGCTCAGTATATCGATGGCCAAAATCGGTTTTTTGGAAATGGATTTGTAGCCATAAAAGATGCACGGAATGGCCACGATCGGCGTGATGAGCGAAACGAATTTCGCGAGAAAATAGTTCGGGTTTTCGCCGTAAGCAAAACCATCGTAGAGTCCGCATAATAGTATCGGCGTGAGGGCGATTTTGATATGCTCCCAAGTGCTTTCATTAACAGCAGTAAAAAGACCAATAAACTTATTGTGGTTTGTAAAGTCGTAAAGAAAATGGGCAGCTGTGCCAACTATGGAAATAATGATACTGACGATAATAGTTTCTAGCATAACCATATTATAACACGCAATGCGTTTTACTTTGGGTAATATTAGATATATAATTACCATAAAGGAGAAAAATGAAACAATTTAAATCAATCATTTGGGGGATTGCGATCATCGCGCTGGGCGTAATTTTCGGTAAATAATTCAACCTTCGGTTTGTGGTGTTATGGTTGTGATTTTTGTAAAATAAAATCATAAACTAAGGAGCTATAATGGACTTAGAAAAAATTGGTAAATTTATCGCAAAGAAGCGCCAGGAAAATAATTTTACGCAAGAAAGTTTGGCGGAAGAGCTATACATTTCTAGCCGTTCAATTTCAAAATGGGAACGTGGAATATGTCTTCCGGATGCAAACAATATGGCGAAACTTTGTAAGTTGTTTAAGATTTCGTATAATGAACTTTTGTCGGGTGAAAATTTGCAAAAGTCTGATTACGAAAAGTGGGCAGAAGAAAATTTGAAAAAATTTGCGAAACACGAAACCGTTCTGAATAAAAAGTTTTTGATGTATGAAGTTGTGCTCGGTTGGATGTCGTCCATCTCATTTATAATTCTAATTTTCACGGCGGCTTATATAGAAATGCCAACCGTCGCGCGGGTGATTTTAATTCTGCTCGGTTTTGCGCTACTGATGATTGGTGTGAGTTTTTGTCTGAAAATTGAAACCGAAGTGGGAAAATATGAATGCAAAAATTGCGGGAACCTGTATGTGCCGAAATATTCAACCGTCTATTTTGCACCGCACCTTGGCCGCACGCGCTATATGACCTGCCCAAAATGCTATAAGAAAACTTGGCAGAAAAAGATTATTTAAAGCAGCCAGGGTCATGCGAGTTGATGACGCCGATGGCTTGAAGATAGGCGTAGATGATTGTGCTGCCGACGAATTTCATGCCGCGAGATTTTAGGTCGACGGAAATGGCGTCGGAGATTTCGTTGGTGGTCCTGCCAGTTTCGCGAATTGGAAGTTTAGCGTCTATGGGCAAAAAAGTTTTGAGATAATTACAGAAGCTGCCAAACTCTGATTGAATTTGTTTGAAGATTTTTGTATTGCTGAGGCTGGCTTTGATTTTTAGTTTGTTGCGGATAATTCCCTGGTTTTGTAAGAGTTCGGTGACTTTATCATCGTCGTAGCTTGCGACTTTTTCGAGATCAAAATTGTCGTAGGCTTTCCGAAAATTTTCGCGTTTGTTCAAAACACATTCCCACGAGAGTCCAGCTTGAAAAGATTCCAAAATCAACATTTCGTACAAATAGCGTTCGTCAAAATTCGGCCTTCCCCACTCTTCGTCGTGATACTTAACATAGAGTGGGTTGTTTGGATTACACCAGCTACAACGGTTCATAGTTATTTCTCGCTTGCCAAGTGCCAATGGTCGCCATACTCGCACTTATAAACCGTAAGTCCGGAAATGCCATGATCGTGTTCAGCGACGCGCGCAGACATTTCGGCTTCCTCACGCGAGCCGTAGCAAATTTTTTGCGTGTCGCCGACCCAACAACGCTTGGGTTCTGGCACTTGGTAATTAATTCTTTTCATTTTTCTATTTCAGGTAAAGTCCTAAATCGATTCGCTCGTGTGAAAAAGCAAAGTGCCAATAAAAACCACGCAGAGAGACAAGCCAATGGCTAGCAAGATAACCTGGACAACAATTAACGCGTTGCTTCGCTTCACGGATTTGGCGGCACGCTCGATCATAGCGACACGCTCAATTTCGTTGAGCTCAGCCGCGTCTTTGACGCTATCTGCGCGCTCGGCTTTTTTGCGACTAGCCTTAGCGGTCTTTTGATGAAAGCGCATATTTAGATAAAAATTCGTGAGCCCGACAAAAATGGAAATACAGAATACAATAATGGACAACAAGATAATTATCTTTTGCGAGGAGCTAATCGTCGTTAAGATATTGCTGACACTGATTGCTGTGGCAAGCAAGGCGACGAAAGAAAGCGTGACGGAAATCAAATTATTGCTGAGCTGGATTTGGGTATCATCACTAGCAGCTGATGCGTCCTTAGCATCATCGACTAGGGCGTCGACTTTCTTAGTTTTTTTGTTAGATAGTTTCATGTTTAAATTATACTCCGCTTGTCATCATATTAAAAGCTTAGCTGAAGTTTTTCATCCTTTTGAAATTGATTTTTTCGACGGCTTTTCGTAAAGCTTCCTCGGAGCCATAGTGCGTGTGTGTGCCGGGGCTGTCGGAGAGCATGTGCTGAGCATATGGGAACGAAACAACGCGGTCGAGTTTGACGTCAAAGTTCTTGCCAGTGCTGGCACTGGCGACATGCACATCTTTCATTGGCACTTCCAGGGCGCGCGCCATTTCTTCCGGGAAAAATGTGAGCGAGAAAAGATCGCCGTCGTCTTCGCCAGCCAAGCGGCCGTAGGCGATGGAAGTGTTGCCTTCAATCCAAAGACGCGCGTCTAGTTTACGCATCTTGGCATTGTCCAAGTTTGCCTCGCAGTGCGCGTATTTTTTGCCGTCTAGACTTTCCATGTCGCAAACAAAATCGCCGTCACAAGTTGTAGTCATCACCGCGTGATTAGAGTCTGGAGATTTGAGACCATGTTTTTCGTCATAGGAAATCGTGTCGCTGATATAGTCCATCATCACCCAGGAAAGCAGGCCGGTTTTTTGGTTCTCGGCCATGAGATAAAACTCGGTGCGCGCACCCCAAAATACGCTAGTGTGAATCCGGAACATGGAAACGATACCATAATACTTTGGCGGGTCGCCGGCAAAGATGCTAGATTTTGCAGGGACGAAATCGGTGGGCAGAAACTCCTGAATTTGCTCTGGATGCAAAAGTTCAAAAAACATAAAGCTACAATACGGCTCAACCACGAACGGCATTTTGTCGGCTTTTTTTGCGGCGCTTTTTACGATTTTGCGCTGAAGGCAAACCGGAAGAAGTTTAAGCTTAGTCTGGAGATAGTGAGTTTTGCCGACGTCCATGGGATTTACCATGCGTTCCACGCCTTTAGCATAGTCTAAAATGTTCATGGTTATATTATATACCGTTCGTGGTTAATGGCGCAAGGTCTGGTTTTATTAACGGTGGAAATATGGTATAATAAAGGGATGAAAATGCGCGAAAATGTTTTGATTTCTAAACTTACGACTATGCGGCTCGGGGGAAGAGCGCGTTATGTGGCTGAAGTGACGAATTTGCCGGAGTTGAAAGAGGCATATGATTTTTCGCGCGAACGGAAACTTCCGGTTTTTGTGCTGGGAGATGGAGCAAATACAATCGGGCGCGATGAAGGGTTTAATGGAGTTTTGATTTTAAACCGGATGCGTGGAATTGAAGTCGTGGAAGAGACTTCGGACGATGTGTTGGTGCGGGCGATGGGTGGCGAAAATTGGGACGAGTTCGTGGAATTCTGCTCGGAGCGTGGATATTCAGGCATTGAATGTCTGGCGGCAATTCCGGGAACGGTCGGGGCAGCGCCGGTGCAAAATATCGGTGCGTATGGCCAGGAGGTTGCGCGGACAATTGACCACGTGGAAGCGTATGATTCTCGGGAAGACGAAATGGTGGTGATTGGGCGAGATGAAATGAAAATGTCGTATCGTTCAACGATTTTTAATACTGGTGCAGATGTCGGACGATATTTCATCACTGCGGTAACTTTTCGACTAGAAAATGATGGGTGGATGGAGCCGCCGTTTTACGCAAGTTTGCAGAAATATTTGGATGAAAACGGAATTTCTGATTATTCCCCATCGTCGCTAGCCCGGGCAGTGCGAGCGGTAAGGGCCGCGAAGTTGCCAGACCCGGCGCGTGAAGCGAGTGCGGGAAGTTTCTTTAAGAATGTGTATTTGTCTGATGATGAAGCGGAGTTGGCGCGCGAGCGAGGTTTGAAAGTTTATGACAAGTCGGATGGGCGGCACATGATTAACGCTGGCTATCTAATTGAACAAGCGGGGCTGAAGGGTGCGCGGCTACATGGTTTTTATGTTTCGGACAAGGCGGCGCTGATTTTGATTAATGAGAGTGCTTCGAGCTATGCAGATCTCGCGGCGGCGCGAGAGAAAATCGTGGACACAGTGTTTCAGAAATTTGGGTATAAATTAGAACAAGAGCCGGTGGAGGTTGGTGCGAAATGAAAATTTTGAACGGACGAGAACTTGCGGGATTTATCAAAGAGCGTCAAGCGCATGTAGTGCGGAGTCTTCGCGCGGAGAAAGTTTTTCCAAAACTTTTGATTATTCGCGATAGTGACAATCCAGTGATTGTGAAATACGTGGAACTGAAAAAACGCTACGGCGAAGATATCGGCGTGGAGGTGGAAGATTTTTTTGCAAAATCGGTGGATGAGATTCGTGAGCGAATCTTGGCAGCGAATGCGGATCCATCGATCTCGGGAATGATTGTGCAGTTACCTTTGACGGATACTGCGCGAACGGACGAAGTAGTGTCGCTGATTGATCCTTTTAAAGATGTGGATGGGCTGTCCGGCAAGGGGCGGTTTGACTCAGCGACGGCGACGGCGATAAATTGGCTGCTTTCTGGTTACGATATTCCAGTAGCAGAATCTAAGATTGCGCTTGTAGGGCGCGGGAGATTAGTTGGTGGACCGCTAGCAAAGATGTGGAAAGCTTCGGGATATAATGTAGATGTCTATGGACACGATTTAGACTTGACAAAACTTAAGCAGTATGATATTATAGTTACAGCGACGGGTGTGCCGCATCTGATTTTGAGTGAGCACATCAATTCTGGAGCAACAGTGGTAGATGCCGGAACGGCGAGTGAGGATGGGGTGCTGGTCGGGGATGTGGACGAATCGGTGCGCGAACGGTCCGATCTTCGAGCAATCACACCGGTGATTGGTGGCGTGGGACCGCTAACCGTGAGTGTGCTGTTTGAAAATGTGATTGCTGCGGCTGAGAAAGTTTAGGAATTGCCGTTACTTCCGCCGCCACCACGTTGGCGCGGGATGATAATGCCACTGTCGGTCTGGCTAAATTGGCCTTCGCCTTGAATATTGAGAGTGCCATCACTGGACCGCTGGGCGTTTCTGATGCGGTTTTCTAAATCTGAAGCGTTGATGTTTGGAGTTGGGGTTTGGATATTGACCTCCTGACCGTCTGTGAGATTACCAGAACCAGGGTTGCTAGGTGCACCACTACTACTTGGCTGCGAAGGTCCAGCTATGCTACGCAAGTAGCGGGCGACCTCTGGCTTGACTTGAATATTAGGATTATCAAGAGCCTCGCGAGCAGTTTGAGAAATCGCATTACGATCATCGCCTTTCATATCACCAGATTCGTAAGAGCGAACCAAACGTTTGAGAGCTTCTTCATCGGCGTTGGCGAGAGATTCGGCGGTGTACTTCTGAGCACCTTCAGAATCATGGGCGCCGACCTTAGTAACATTACCGTTGGCAGCCTGCGAGATCCAGTTGTTGAAGCCGCGGTTTTTGGACTTGTAAGTATCGCCATGTTCGCTCAAGAGGTGGCCAGCAGCTGCGGATATACCCCTAGTTTCGGACCCTTCTGGAAGATTATCGACAAAGTTTTCCATGCGATTTTGGATCTGCGCGCGGCCAGCATCAGTCTTGGATAAAATATTCTGGAGAGCCATAACGCGGTTTCTGGCTTCGACATCTTCTGGATTATCATTGAGCGTACGGAGCGAAGATGTGTACATGTCGCCGAGCTTTTCTGGACTATTGGCAATGTAGTTGCCATCACTATCGGTCATATCCTTGATTAACATCTCCTGGTCAGAAATCTGACGGCGCATTTCTTCGGCCCTCTCGCCAGCGGCCATGGCCTCAATATGGGTCGGGTCAGTCATAAGCTTGGCACGACGTTGCTCGGCTTCAGCTTTTAAGACATCAGTTTGGCCTCTAGCCATAGAGCGTTGCATGGCACGACCGATAGCATTATTGGAGCCAGCAATGCGGCGACGGAGATTACCAAAACGGGTGGAAGTACCGTCGGCTCTGATGCCAGCTCTAGATCTTGCCATGGCGTCCTTATATATTTCCGAATTACTAACACCCCTATTAATGCGCGCACCGGCACCACGAGTGATACCTTCAACACGACTACCGATATTGCCAATGGCATTGAATGAATTACGAACGAGCGAAGGGATGAAGAAGAATGGGATGATGTTAATCAACATGGCCGAAAGTTGGAAGAAGAAGGCGCCGTTTTCGTCGGCTCCACTGCCAGCAGCAAGAATAACTTTCGAGGCAAAGTTGCCGCCGCCGATAAGTAGGCCACAGATTGGATAGATAATCAGCATACTAGCGAAAAGATTCACGATTTTGTCGAAGTATTTTTTGGTATTTGGCAACATGTAGCAAACGAATACGAGCGGAGAGATGACGACCAAAACCACGACAATGGCCTGGCGAGCGCCAAGCAGAACAAAAACAAAGAGGATCGAAATAAACGTAGTGATAAGTGCGAGAAGGAGTGGAAGGATAATACCAAGACCACCAAGCGCCATCAATGCGCCGCCGCCAGCTAGGACTCCGACAAGCCCTGTAAGCACTGTAGCTCCCCCAGAAACTGGAGTGTTTTCAATGCTGACGCCGCTAGCGAGCGTATCAAAAAGATTCTTGAGGCTGACACCTAGAATATTGGAAACATCTACCAAGAGTTGACAAATAATGTATGAGAGGTTAATCAATACTGCAGAAATAATAAGGCGTGGAAGAATTTTTTTGATGCCATAGTTATCAATACCAACACCCGTAAGCTGTGAAAAAATTACGAATAGTAACATAATAACAAAGGCGATATTGGCAAAACTCTGAAAAATTTGCCAACTAGTATACGAGCCATTTTCAGAACTAAAGAGTCCAGCGTTAATCTGCAAGAATGGATCGACCACTTTTTCATAAATGAAATTGATAGCATCGGCAGTGCCGGTTAAAATCGGACAAATGATCCAGCCAAGTGCGCCGGCGCCATCGAAGCAACCGTTACTGCCAGCTTCAGGATCGTTATCATGGCTAACAATATCGTCGAGGTCTGTTGGAGTAACCTTTTTAGGATTAAGATCGTAAAGAGCTCCGAGCAGCCCTTTAAGATCATACTCGGTATTTAGATATCTGCGTTCGCTCTTAGTGAAACCGGCAACTTTAGCATCGGGGTTCGTATCATCGCTTGCTGCGATTCTGCACCATCCTCCAGAAGTGTAGAGCCAATATTTATTATCCTCTATAGCCTTGCTTGGTTTCTTATCGGTACATTCTTCGGCGTTGGATTCTTTAATATTGTAGACATTGGAGAGATATTTAGTATACAAATCATACTTGTCGGCATCAGAGAACTTGTGGTATTCTTTATCATTACTGCTACCCGTAATATATTTTCTAGCAGTGATATTGGCTTGTTTCCAGCTATCGATCTCGTAAGTAGAAAATGAGCCACTGGTGTCGGTTTTCGAGTAGAATGATAACTTCGCCTTATAGATAAAATTGGAACCGTCTTCCATAAAGGACATTTCCTTGCCGTCAAAAGATTGAATTAGATCAATGGATATCTTTCCGTCGGTAGCGGCCTGCGAGACGCCAATTTCGTTATTGATAATCGTGCTACCATTGACAGTGAGTCCTACGGAATAGCCATCCACTGAAGGCTGAGGCCGAAGCTGAATTTCGTGGCCACTGACAGTCGTTCCTTGGTTATTAACCCTGATAACAGCCGGGTCGTTAAAATCATTAATTGTATTATTCGGGTCGTTAAGCTTAGCATTATTCCAACAAATTTCACTGAAACCAACGTCGTCACCATTGCCATCGCCGCTAGGATTTGTCTTAGAATTAGCGAAATACTGCGCTTTAATACAGCTCTCGCTTTCGCCGCCGCCACTGCTTGATTCTGTATAACCAAGACCCTTTAAGAATATTCCCACTTTGTCAGTGCCGACCACCTGGTAGTCTACGCCATAGAGCTCAAAAACGCCAGACATGGTGCCGGGATATGTACCAGAACCTTTGGGATCGCCCATGAAAATCTCATAGCAGCCTACTTTGAGTGTATCGCTTATAGCGTTACCAACCTTCGTTGTGATGTAGAATTTGCTCTGTTTGCGTTTTTGAGCATCGCCTTTTAAAACCGCAGTACTAAACGTGTTGTAATTACTGGCGTCAACAGTTTTATTCATGTAGGTGCCAGAGTAGCACTTGTTCATCATATTGAGCAAGGCCCACTTATATAAATCGTCAGCAGAAGCACCTTCTGCATGAACATTCTGTGGCAATAGTGCGAAAACAGAAGTAATAACTAGTGCGAAAGCGGCGAGGAAAAGTTTGAAGGACTTACGCATCTTCATCTACTCCGAGATATAGGGTCTTAAGTGAGTCTACTAGTTGACTATATAAACTACTATTTAGTTCCGTTAAGGCAGCAAGCTGATCTTCGGCGGTCAAAAGGCTGCCGGCGAAAGCTTCGGTTGAATTGTCAAAACAAGTATCGGTAATATTTTCATTCCTGATACAATTATTCTCGCTGAGTACTTGAAAGCGATTCATCTCCGAAGAAAGGTATTGATTCATTACTGCGCTAGCACTTGCACCCCACTCAGCGTCGAGACTAGAAAATTCATCAATCTGTGTTTTTAGCTCTTCAGAGTTGCCGTCTAGGTAATAATCAAGTAGCCAGTTAGAATCGAGCATTTCGGCAGAAAGCCAGAAGGCAGATAATAGGTCGGCTTGGTCCGAGTATTCTGTGCTCTGGGCAGCTAGAGTGTTGATTTTTTCACTGAGAGCCGCGTAGTATTCGTTTTCTTCCTGAGAACCAGCGACGTCCTGCGCCTCTAGCCAAACAGCGTATTCGTCTGGGCTGATTGCGAAAGTGGCACTCGAGACTTCATTTTCGTCTTCGGTGCCGTAAACAAAATACTCGATGTAACCGTCCAGATTAGAGTTTGCAATTGGCTGTTTCTTGTTGCCTGAGCCGGTGCCTTTTGGAAGTACAAACGCAACGATAGCGGCAATGATTGCAAGTACTACAATCGTAATGATGCCGATGAGGAGAGGTTTGTTTACCGGCTTACGCGATTTTCCAGGAGTGCTAGCGGGAATCAAGATATCGCCCTGAGGATTCGTGTCTTTGAAACGGTTCTGAGGGTTGGCGAAAACTGATTGGCCGGTCGCAGAAAGCGAGGCGCTGTCCGAAGTGATGCCCGAATTGTCCACCCGAGGTGGTGTTTGTTTTGGATCCATTATGTTTTAATTATACCATAAACGGAATTAAAATAACAAAAAATCTCTCGAGATCCGAGAGATTTTTTGTTGGGCTAATAGACCCGAAGTAAACTTCGTGGAGCGGTCTAATTAGCGAAGTTGTTTGCGGCTAGCAACGTAGTAACCAGCAGCGGTTACGATAGAACCTGCACCCACAACACCAGCTGCGATAGCTTCTGGACCAGTCTTTGGAAGGCTGGAAACAGTAGTGGTGGTTGGAGTGGTTTTCTTTTCCTCTTCGGTACAAGTCTTCTGGACGACGACGTCAGCAGAGTCTTGAAGGGTGATAGCGTTTACGCCAATCTGGCCCCAGTTACGAAGGGTGTTTTTACCACAGATGAGGTTGTTGTCGATAACTTCAGCGGTAAAGCGAATGTAAGCATCACCGTTAATGTCATAACCACCAATGTTGATACCATCTTTAACGATGTCACCAGTCTTAACGAGGCCGTTAGGGTTGGTAGCGTTGTAAAGTTTAACATCGCCAACAATCTTCATGTTGGTAGGAAGGACGTCTTTGAACATAACATTCTCGACTTTACCTTCGGTAGTATTCTTGTAGTGAATGTTGTATTCAACTTTGTCGCCAACCTGTGCGTCGACAGATTCGGACCAAGTTTTGTCGCCAGCTTTACGGACGGTCTTTTCAACAGTGAAATTAGCATCAGTAAAGACAGGTTTAACTTTGATGGTTACGTAGCGAGAGAACGCATAGCAACCTGGAACGTCACCAACGCTGACACCACTCTTAGTGATAACACTATCAGAGATAGATTTGACAACGTTTTTCTTGGTAATGTTGCCATTAGCGTCAACTTCGTTGTAGTTCATGACTGCAGAACCCTCGACGTAGTCAAGGTAGAAGTTCTGGCCATTAGCACTCTTGAAAGTGACGTAGTCCCAGTACTGGGAAGGGGTAGCATCTTTAGCATCGATGTAACCTTCGACGGTAACAGTGCTGCCGTATTTTTGCTCAAGGGCAAAAGTTGCGATCACGTTTTTAGCGGTTGCAGCATAACCCTTAGGGCTGTTGTTGTGAATGTAAAGACTTACGTCATAAGTTTTACCTTCGGAGACGGTGATTTCGTTAGCACTCCAGAGACCAGTAGCACCGGTTTCACGAGCGGAAACGAAGTTTTTCTCATCACCATCAGCACCGTCGCTGATGGAGTTGAAGACAATCTTGTCGCCAAGAATGTTATCGTTGATTTGTGCTTTGGTGTAGCTTGCGCGACCACCAGTGTTGTCACCCCAAGCCATAACATTGGCGGAGGTAGCAACGGAAGTACCGACGATAGCAGCAGCTGCTGCAACCGCGGAGAAAGCTTTGATAGATTTGTTCATAATTACTCCTTTAATTGGTTGATTTCATGATCAAGCAGAAAAACTGCTTGCATTTTTTGCTAGCCAAATTTTTAATTTTCGTCTTGACCACAAAATCAGATCATCTCAACTACAATTTTCTGGAATTGGGGAGCAGGAATTGCCTGCTCCCCAAAATGTGCGTTTGTGCATCACTTAGTCCGGCATGGCGAATTCGCCATTGTTGTTGCCGTCTTTTGTGCCTTCTTCTGAAGGACGAACCGGAATCGGCTTCGTCTCAGCCTCGGCGTTCTCGATGCGCTCGATAGGCTTTCCTGTCGAGTTATCGGTGACCGTCTTGTCGGTGACTTCCTGACCACCAGTTGAAATACGGTGAGTAGTCGTAGTGGAAGTGCCGTTGCCGTTATCAACCGTGCCGGCCGGTGTCATATCACTTATAGAAGTGGATATTCCGCCGCCCTGAGGCTGAGCCTGAGGCTTGTACTGAGAATCTTCAACCTTGTCGGAAGGAGACTTGGGAACCTTAGGAGTCTTTTCGAACTCTCCTGGTCCCTTGTCGTCTGGACGATCCTCGGGCTTTTCCTTCTCATCCTTGGGCTTGATATCCTTGTCCTTATCTTTATCAGGTTTAGGTTTCTTGCCCTGTCCAGATGAAGGAGGAGTTTTCTTGCTTCCGGAAGGAGGAGTTTTCTTGCTTCCGGAAGGAGGATTATCCTTCTTTATAGCAGGATTATCCTTCTTTGGAGTCTTTGTCTTCACGGTTGGCGGAGTACTCGGAATCTCTGGTCTCCGGTCACGAATGTTAACCGAAGGCTCTTCCATCACTTCTCCGTCCTTGAAGTAGTGGCGGAAGACAATCGCTGTCAGGGTGTCCGGCTCGGTGCTGAGCACAAGACGCCTAAGCTGGCAAAGGTCAGACCTATCAAGTCCCCAATTATATTCGGCGTAAGCGACCTCGATGGACATCTTAGAGCCTTCAATAATTTGGGCAACTACTGGTATGATATTTACCAGATAGTCCTGACTTAAATAGAACTTTCCGTTTGACTTATCATAGTAAAGCCAACGGTTGATTCCAGCAACGTATCCGTCGCTATCTGCCTCGGTGTAGGCTTTTTCTGTCTCATCGACCAGATAAGCTACAGCGGTAGAAGTCTCATAGACTATTTTCGACTTGCCATAGTGCTGCATCGAAACCATCTCTGTGTAGCCGAGACCCATAACTACGTTCTGGAGCATGGTTTTGGCTACTGCCTTCTTCAGCTGTTTTTTCTCGTCTTTCGTAAAATTGACCTTAGTTCCGTAGCCCTTCTTTTCGGCTGTCAGAATTTTGTTAACTTGCTCGGTGCTGAGCTTGAAAACGTATTCCGGAGCGTCGGAAATGGGATTCTTGGAAAGGCCAGCCTTTACCGAGCTTTTCGCACGAGAATTAT
Source organism: Candidatus Nanosyncoccus sp. (assembly GCA_045589895.1). Lineage (GTDB taxonomy): Bacteria > Patescibacteriota > Saccharimonadia > Saccharimonadales > Saccharimonadaceae > Nanosyncoccus. Next base: position 22,259 of record JAZNPY010000011.1, read on the forward strand.
CGTTGGTGTAGTATAACGACTTTTTCGTGCGCTCAGCAGAAACGAGAATTTTGCCATCTTTCTCTTTGTAGGAGATTCCCCACTTATCAAGATACTGAGTGATAGCTCCATCTTCTTCGATACGGCCATACGAGTGAGCGGCTTCGAATTCTTCAATCTTGGCCTGCTCAGCGTCGGCTTCGGCTTCTGCTTCGGCAGCGGCTGCAGCGTCGTCGGACGCCTTGGTTGTTGCATGCTGCAAATCCGGTAATACTATTACCGAAAGGCAGGCAATGATCATAGCGGCAGCAATAATGATTGCTGCTATTGCCATAATTTTACGCTTCTTCATTTTTATCCCCCCCTTTCAGGAATTCTCTAGCTGGACATCGACATCTTCAATATCGTCGTCGTCCAGATCGTCATTTGTCGTCATGGCGTCGATAGCATCTCTTAAATCTTCCTCGTAGTCAGTATTTAAAACTGCCACGATTAAACCGATGAAAGCTGTAATAGCAATCGGGAGAAGAAGTGCGAGAATTCGACGGCTGGTGTTGCCACCGTAGCTTAAAGACCAAACTGAATTTACTCCTTTATCTGCGAGCTGAGCGCTCGAGATTAGAATCGAAGCTTGAATCCAGAGTCCATAGGTTAGCCAACTGGCAAGCCTGCTGAATGGACTTTCCAGATTTGTCTCACTATGTGACTTTCTCCTGCATGAAAGCAGGATCATACCCAGAACCATAACCATGAGAATGATGTAGGTAATGGGGTGAAACGCCAGTTTTACAAGAATGACTTGCAAAACTAAGGTTCCGATAACCCAGAAGACCCAGGTAGACGAGCGCAGCGGCTCGCCTGTAGTTGCCTTAGACATCGTTGATGACATCAGGCAGAATCCAACGCTACAAATTAGTGTGACCACAAGAGTCACTAGTAATGAGAATATTGACATATTTGCACCTCCTATTCAAATTGAAATTGTCAAAATTCAGAACAGGAGGTGCACCACGCCTCCTGAAACAAAGGGTTACGTGATGCACAAAAACAGGTACTTAATTGTACCTGAGATGATCTGATTTTAATGGTCGTCTACTACGGTCAAGGCTCGTTCGTCCTTTTCGCATAGACTACTTACATTGTAGCACACTTTGTCGAAAAAGTCAATAGGTATACAATGTTTTTATGTTTATTTTTACTGGGGTGGACTGGATGCTTTATAAAATGCTTATCTTTTTGCTAAATATTGCTAAATATTTTATAAATTTTGAATAAAAGGCCCCCGCTTTTGCGGGGGCTGTACTTAGTCGGGCCGCCCAGTGCGGTCCTAGGAGGTGGTCAACCCTCGGTGCCGGACGAATCGTCCTTATCGGGTTGACTTTCGCTAAAGTTATTTTTAGTAGCCTCGACATATGCGAAGCATTCGCCTTTTGGAACCTCTTCACCTACGCCACCGTCTTTGTCGACGTAATGCAGCTTACGGCTAAAGAGTTCTGAAACGGGTACGAATTCGAGAACTTCAGGCGAAACGGCAGATTTTGCAGCTTCTTCACCGATGAATTCCCGACCCTCGATTGAACCTTTTTTCCCTTTGTATACCCAGACGTATTCAGGTTTATCAGGATAAGCCTCGAGAAGCTCACGAACCTCCGCACGAAGATCCTTATCGGATTTCAATGCGTCGAAGAAGTAGTCCTTGAGCCTGGGGTCCAGCGTTGAGCTAGACACAACCAATACGGGTTTTTCTTCTTTGGGCGATGGAGCCGGTGCCGCTTCAGCTGCGACATCATCAATAAGCTCGTCGTCCGTGATAATAGGCTCGTCAGGTTCATTGTTATTTACCACCAGATTTTTTAAACCAGTAGCGTTCATCAATGCGTCTTCAATTACTCCAAACATAATACACCTCCTAATGTAAAAGAACTCCTAGTTTGCGACTAAGTGGTTTTCATTATAGCACACAAGCTTATTTTTGTCAATATCTATGACATAAAAAATGGAAAGTTCCCTTTCCTTTTTCTTATCTGGTGCGGGTATGGAGGGGAAATCCCTCGGGCACCCACCCCAAATAAAAAATAAGAGCAAGCTCTTATTTTGTTCTTTGGTGCGGGTATGGAGGGTCGAACTCCAATCCTCAGTTTGGAAAACTGATATACTAACCGCTGTACTATACCCGCAGCTAATCTGGGGCGGGTTACTGGAATCGAACCAGCGACCTTCTGGACCACAATCAGACGCTCTAACCAACTGAGCTAAACCCGCCATAATGTAAAAGTACTTTGTAATTATACCATATCTATCGCGACTTTAAAACCCCTGAATTGGTCTGGATAGGTTGCGGCTTTCGGGCTAGGGCTGCGCGGCTGTTTGGCTGGGGATTAGAAGCGGATTCCGTTGTTCCCGTCCTAGGGATGTAGCTTCTGACACGATCAAAGGCGTAGGCATCGTTGATAATACGCGCATTATTGTAGCTCCTGACGAACTTTCGAGTGTTGTCTGTGGACTGGCGAGAATGAAAATCCTCTGAGCTGGCAGCGCCAAAATTCTGTCCGCTCTGAGCCCGTGCGTAGCCTGAGCTATGGAAAACTTCGGATTTGTCCTTAATCCGCATCACTCGATTAATTAGCGGGGTTTTAGTAACCATAAACTGATTATAGCACAGATTCTACTGGAAGAAAGCGAGATAGACGAAGGCACCGACGGCGGCGCCGAGGATAATCGTAAGGACAATAGCAACGATGAAACCGATAGGGAGTGGTTTCCTTTCGCCCTTCTCCTTCTTTTTGGACTTGTTGCTGCCTTTTTCGCCTTTGAGTTTTTTGTGCGGGTCCTGTTGCTTAATGCTGCGTCGAGTGGCGTAAGGACCCTCGATTTCCCCATAAAAATCTTCTTCGCGAATAACTGTCGGGACGCTCGAATCTTCGGTATCATCGGCAACAATACGACGACTAGAAAGTGGGCGTTTGTCAACGTTGACCGAAGCGATAAATGGTGATGTAGGTTTTGTCTCTTCGGCGGCTGGTGTAATAGTTTCTATAGTGGATTTAGTAGCTCGTTTAATGTTGACTGTAGGTGGCACTGTATTAACTGGTGTGGAAACTAGTTTAGAGACTGGTTTAGAGGCAGGCTTGTCCATCTCTTTTTTCGGTGCTGCTGGCGCTGGGGGAGTTTCTTTGACAGTTAATTTAAGCTCCCGCTTAACTGCTGTTTTCTTGACGACCTGGCGCCGACGTGGACGGAAATCAATATATTGACCCCTAGAAGAAGGAGCTTTGGCTCTGGGTTTTGGAGCTGGACGCACTGCTGGGGCTTGTTGTTTCGTCATATTATTCTTGTACTCTTTTTGCGACTTCTATTATATCATTGAATTGAGATGCAATCAAGGAGGCTCCACCGACGAGCAGGCCGTTTACGCCTGGGATCGTGAGATAGGCTCCGGCGTTCGACGGGTTGACACTGCCACCATAGAGGACGGGGATATTTTCGACTCTCTTGGCGCCAAATTTGGCCTCTAGATGTTTGCGGATAAGGTTAATAGATCTGGCAATGTCATCTGGAGAAGCGAGCTTGGCATCCTTTGTGCTAGAAATTGCCCAAACTGGCTCATAGGCGATGATGACTTTTTCGAGATCTTCTTCGGAGACATCTTGCAGACCGCCGAGAAGCTGATCTTTTAAGACGTCTTCAGTTTCGCCAAAATTGCGTTCGTTTTCGGTCTCACCGATGCAAAGAATAGGGGTGATACCGCACCTAATAGCGGCGGCGACCTTTTCACGAACGTCTTTGTCGGATTCATGGAAAATATACCTTCTCTCAGAATGGCCAATAATGACGTAGTTGACTAGGCCGCGTAACTGAGCGATTGAGACTTCGCCAGTATAAGCGCCGAAGTCGCGGTAATAGCAATTCTGAGCAGCGAGCTTTAATTTATGGCGGTCAATCTGGAGCGAAAGTGGCTGCAGAGCAACCATGCTTGGAGCAATAACGACCTCAATGCCACGGTATGAACGAATAGTTCTTAAAAGTTTATGAAGATAGATGGAAGCTTCACCGACGGTGAAATTCATCTTCCAGTTGCCCACGATGTAAGTTTTCATATTTCTATTGTAGCACACTTTCTGTGGTATAATACGATTATGGTTGGTTTAGCCGAACTTTTTCTGTATTTTCTGGTGTATTCGATTTTTGGCTGGGCTTTCGAGACAATCTGTTGTGCAGTGATTGAAAAAAAGCTAGTTAGTCGAGGTTTTTTGATGGGGCCGTGGTGTCCAATTTACGGTCTAGGAGGAATAATACTAGCGGTTTTTGTGGATGACTTTACCTTGCCGCCGGTACTGAATCTGCTTGCGATAATTGGAATTTGTACAGTGTTTGAATATCTGTCGAGTGTGGTTTTGGAAAAATTGTTTGGGGTGAGATGGTGGGATTATAGCGGGATGCCGTTTAACTTAAATGGGCGGATTTGCCTCTGGGCATCACTGGGATTCGGAATGGTGGGATGGTTTGTGTTGTTCGTACTCAGGCCATGGTTTGCAAAATTTTTAGCTCATCTCTCGGGGCCGGAGATTTTGGCCTTTGGAGGGATAATGGCAGTGATATTTTTTACCGACCTTTTAGTCTCAGGGACTTTTGCAATTAGTTATAGCCGAGAGCATAAGGGGCGGATGCCGAAACGCGAAGACCAGACCAGAGAAATCAAAAAATACATTCGAAAACGTTTACAAGGGAAAGCTAAATAATCCCTAATATTCCTCTCAGGGCGTAAGCTGTATCTTCATGGCTTCTGACGGTGATGGTGTCAATGCCCATCTCTTTGACCGGATAATCGTTGCCACCAGGCTGGGTCATATCGCCGAAGTAAAGAATATCCTCCTTTTTAACGTCTAATTCCTCTAAGAGGTGGGTCATGCCAAATTTTTTGTTCATACCTGGAGTAAAGGCGTTGATAGAGGTCGTACCGCCGATTTCGTAGTCGAATTCTGGGGCAGCTTTTTTGGCTTTTTCGACGATTTTTTCACGTTTCTTACAATCTGGGTCCCAAGCGTATTTTTCTTCAGTTCCGGCTTTTTGGCCGAGAGCAGAGAAAGTAACCTGAGAAAGACGGTTTTCGATAATTTCGTCACCCTGTTGTAGTTTGCCTTCTTCCCAGTAGCCTAGTTCCCTGGCAGCAGATTCGATGGCGCTAGTGATTTTTGCAACTTCGGCGTCAGTTAGAGGATAGTTGTAAACTTGTCGCCAATTGCCGTCCTCGTATCTGTAATATTGAGTTCCTTGCGCAACAAAGAGGTGCAGATGAGCTAGCTGCTCCTTGGTCGCGCCACGTTCTTCTAGGCGATTGACAATTTGGATAAGAAATTGGTCAAATTTTTGGCCGGAAATAGGGCAGATTTCAAAATGATCTAAACATTTAATGAGCAGATCGGCAATTTCGTCGGGGATAGGGGTCTTAGCGACATTTAAGGTCTGGTCGATGTCAAAGGATAAGACCTTTTTAGTGATTTTTTCCATGGGTTTTACCTCCTTTTGGCTAATTATATCATTGAATTTCGTGCTGACAAAGTGATTGCTATCTATCTTTGGGTTTTTCAAAAAGGATAGTTTTTGGTATAATCGGTGTATGAAGTTATCTGAAGAACTAGTTTGGCGTGGGTTCCAAGCGGAAACTACAATCAAAGATCCGGCGAGCCTTGATACTCGCGAAAATAAGAGTTTTTATTGGGGCGCTGATCCGTCGGCGGATTCACTGACGATTGGGAATTTGGCGGCGCTGATGATGTGTGCCTGTTTTGTGCGACATGGATATACCCCGTATCTGTTGGTCGGGGGTGCGACGGGACAGATTGGTGACCCGAAAGATACTGGTGAGCGGGATTTGAAGCCGCTTTCTGAGGTTGAGCATAATAAGGCTTGCATTCGAGAACAGATCCAGTGCGTGATTAACGCTGAAAATGTGACGATGGTGGACAATTATGACTGGTTTAAGGATATTAATTACATCGAGTTTCTGCGCGAGATTGGGAAGAATTTCTCAATGACACAACTGCTCGACCGAAAATTTATCCAGTCGCGAATTGGTGAGGGTGGTTCTGGTATTTCTTATGCCGAGTTTAGTTATACCCTGATACAGGGGTACGATTTCTTACATCTGTATCGTAAATATGGGATTCAGCTGCAGCTTTGTGGTGCAGACCAATACGGCAACTGCTCGACTGGTATTTCCTTGATTCGGAAGCTGGAGAATGCTGAGGCAGATGTCTGGTCTACGCCCCTGGTGATTGACCCGGTTTCGGGGCGAAAATTTGGAAAATCTGAAGGTAATGCAGTGTGGTTGGCGGCTACTGATAACGGTCAGGGTAATTTCACCTCTGTTTTCGATTTTTATCAGTTCTGGCTGAATCAGGCGGATGACGCGGTGGAATATCTGATGAAGATTTATACGATTTACGATAAAACAGAGGTGGAAGAGATTTTGGCGGAGCATGCGGCGCATCCAGGCGAGCGTATCGGGCAGAAAGCGCTGGCGAAGGGTGTAACAGAGGTAGTGCATGGCCGTGAGGCTGCAAAAGCCGCTGAGAGCCTCTCTGAGAAGCTTTTTGCGCGGGGAGCCGTCCTGTCCCAGTCTGATATCTCGGACGCTGCTAGGGCCTTCCCAGGGGCTAAGAAAGGCATAAGTGCGGTGGATTTCTTGATTGCCACGGATTTGGCGACAAGCAAAACAGAGGCGAGACGGTTAATTAAGTCTGGAGCGGTATCGGTTCTGACTGCCGGAAAAGAATCTTTTAAAATTACAGATGAGGAAGCCGTGATAACAGAGGCGGCGATTGTAAAACGAGGAAAAAATAAATTTGCGGTGGCGGTGTAGAAAATAAGCGTTTTATGGTATAATGGAAGTGTCTATGGAAAAGACTGCGAAAAATTCAGATCTAAAGAAAAAAGCTCCAAAAAAAGGGCTTCTTACTAAGAAAAATAAGAGTATGAATACCTACTCGAGCCTGGTTTATAAGTCTCGAGTGAAAGCGGACAAGCGAGCGCGAAAACGTGCTGAGGATCTTGCGACTTTACCAAAAGATCCAGTGAAGCGGTTTTTTGCGCATTTTCAGCCAAAGCGTGTCTGTAAATATTGGTTCTCGCGAAGAGGTCTGAAAACTTTTGGGAAAATAGTCGCAGCTTGTATTTTGATTGGCATTATTGGAGTGGCAGGACTATTTATCTACTACAAGAAGGATCTTGAGTCGATTCGCCTAGACGAGATGAAAGTGTCGGAAACAGTTAATACCTACCTAGACCGAAACGGGGAGATTCTCTGGGAAGATAAGGGGGACGGAGATTATCGCTTGGTTGTAGACGGCGACGATATCGCGACCTATATGCGTCAAGCGACTGTAGCGATCGAGGATAAGAACTTCTATAATCATTCAGGAATTGATTTTTGGGCGCTGGTGCGTGCGGCGATTTCGACTTTGTCCGGGAAGGGTGTACAGGGTGGTTCGACCTTGACACAGCAATTGATTAAACAGGTTTATTTCTCTGATGAAGCGAAAGATCGAGGACTAACTGGTATCCCGCGTAAGATTAAGGAGGCGTTCCTTGCGGTGGAAGTCGAGAAGATGTATGACAAAGAGCAGATTATTACGATGTATTTAAATGAGTCACCTTATGGTGGACGTAGGAACGGTGTCGAAAGTGCATCGCAGACTTATTTCAATAAGAGCGCAAAAGATTTGACGTTGGCAGAGAGTGCGCTTCTGGCTTCGATTCCGAATAATCCAGCGGTCTTGAACCCCTACAATACCGCGGCGAATAATGCGTTAATTTCGCGCCAACACAAGACATTAGACGTAATGGTTGAGCTTGGTTACATTACACAAGAGCAAGCTGATGAGGCAAAGGCAGTAAATATTCTTGATACGATCCAGCCAGAGCAGAACCAGTACGAGAACATTAAGGCGCCACATTTTGTACTGACAGTGAAGAGTCAGCTGGAAGATAAATACGGAGTGAAGACGATGCGTGCTGGTGGGTACACAATCAAAACGACGATTGACTTGCGTGCGCAACAGATGGCTGAAGAGGCAGTGGCGACTGGTGCAAAATATATGTATACAAATGGTAGTGATAATATTTCCCTGTCTTCAGTAGACGTGGAGACTTCGCAGGTGATTGCAATGGTGGGGTCGGCCGACTGGAATACTGAAATTTATGGTCAAGTGAATGCTGCGACGGCGACTTTGGAGCCAGGTTCGTCAATTAAGCCGATCCTCGATTATGGTCCACTGTTCATGCAACGCTCGGGTGTAAATTATGGTCCTGGCTCGGTGCTGAAAGATGAAAATATTGATAGTTTATATTGTGCTGGATATACTGGTGGGAAATGTTCTTTGCGTAACTCTTCTGGGGCGTTTTATGGTAATATTACGATTCGTGAATCGCTTGGTAACTCGTTGAACATTGGAGCGGTAAAAGCGCTATATATTAACGGCATTGATAATAGTTTAGAAATCGCACACAAGCTTGGTGACGTATCGTATTGTGCGGATTCGACTTCGTATGGACTTTCGATTGCGATTGGGTCTGGATGCGCCGTGCGTCCGATTGAGCATGCAAATGCATACGCTTCGATTGCTCGTGGCGGCGTAGCAAAACCTTTGACTTACGTGCTGGAGATGAAGAATTCATCCGGCGAGGTAATTGAGAAGTGGGAAGATTCTGAGGGTGAGAGAGTCTATGACGAGCAAGTTGCTTACATGATTTCAGATATTCTGCATGATCCAGCGGCACGTACGATGACGTTTGGCTCAAATATGGCGAATGGTTACGGGTTTGTAATTCCTGGAGTTTGGACAGCATCGAAGTCTGGTACAACTACGACTGCAGTAAGTTCGACGGCAAAAGATTCGTGGCTCGCTAGCTATTCTCCAGTCGTGGCGACAGTCGTTTGGAGTGGCAGACATGATGGTAGCGGGCTGAAGAGCTCCGATAAAACTGTGGTGCGTCGCGTGACAAATGATTATATGCAAAAGGTGCATGCGGACATTTACGTACCTGAGGGTAAATACACGAGGAACGCAGCGATTAGCCGCCCTAATGGGTTGCAGACTCTGACCGTGAACGGTCGGACTGATATTTGGCCGAGCTGGTATAACTCGAAAAATTCTGGCGTGACGAGAGAGAATCTAGTGTTTAATAAATATACGCACTACCTTGCTTCGGAATGTACGGACGAGCGATACAAGATTACGATTGAAGCAACGAAGACGCTTGATCCGATCACAAAGCAGGAGGTTTGGGATGTACCAGAACCGTATGACCGTGAGACGGCGGATAACTGTTCTTATTCGGCACCAGCAGTGAATATCTATAGTTCTGGTGGTATCAGCTCGAATAGCGACAGTGGATCTGGATATCGCATCGTGATCACTCAGGGTAGCGCAGCGTTGTCAAAATATACCGTAACTGTGGGTGGGACTGCAATTGCAAGTGGCAGCGTGACGAAGAAAGATTTCGTAGTCGAAAAACCAGAGAATGTTTCTGGAACGGTACGTGTAACTGTGACAGATGAGCTTGGGTACGAAGCAAGTGACGAATTGTAATTAAGCTTTAAGCTTTGCGGGAACGTTTGTTGCCACAAAGCTTAGCGAAAATGATTTTTCCGGATGGAGATTGAACAATTTTGATGATTTCAATTTCAGCTTCACGTTTAATGTGGCTGGCAGCGTTATCAACTACAACCATTGTTCCGTCCGGAAGATGACCAACGCCCTGGTTCGGGCTCGTACCTTTTTCGGTGATACGAATCTTGATTTTATCGCCTTGATGATATTGCTCGCGAAAAATCATAGCAAGCTCGTTGACGTTGAGAACTTCAATGCCTTCAGTTTTAGCAACCTTGTTTAGATTAAAATCGTTAGTTAGGATTAGGCCGTGGTTTTCTTTTGCAAGGGTGATAAGGCGTTCGTCGACTGGGGTTCGATCGAGTTCGTCTTGAAGAATCGTGACGTTACAACTAATGACTCGCTCTAAAGCGTTGGCAGTGTCCATGCCAAGCCTGGCGCGAGAGCGTTTTTCGGAATCCTTGCCATCGGCGAGTAACTGCAGCTCGCGAATTGCGCTGCGCGGAATAATAAGATCGTCACCGATAAAACCGGTTTCGGCGATTGCTAAAATACGGCCGTCGATGAGTGCAGAAGTATCTACATAAACCTTACGTCTTTGACTATTTCTTAAGAGTTTGTCTCGATGGCGGCTTAGCAAAATAGAAGTCTCGATAAAGATTGCAACGAGGAAAATGATGATAATAAAATTCATGTAGGATATTATATCATATCTATGCCATGCTCGCGAGCATAAGCAGCATTGTTAGACAGGATATGTTCGTATTTTTCGATTAAATCTAAGCGATTAAAATCACGAGCAACTGAGAGTGCTAGGTCGTAGCGAGAGGCATGATTTAGCCTCAGCATCTCAAAAGGAGTAGTAGTACTGCCCTGATCCTGGAAACCAAAAGTACGAATGCGATTAGGGTTGGTATAACCGGATAAAATTTGGTGTAGAGTCTGTGGATAACCGTGGAAATTCGCGATAATTGGCTGCCAATCACTAAAAAGTTCGTCGAACTTTTCAGAGCTAAGGCGTTTTTCCGTAGTACCGATTGCGCCATAAGTCAGAGCAGTAATACCAATAAAACGCGGGCGGAAATCATTTGGCCCGAGATCCTGTTTTAAAATTTCGATTGCGTACAACGTTTCGCGCGTAGCAATATCGCCAGCCGCAGTGAAAATGTAGTTCGGATTCTCGACACTGGCGAAGCCATAGAGACTGGCACCGCCGTTTTCATATTGGAATGTAGCATGATTTTTATCAATCCAGCGTGGCTCATCGGTTTTATTAAATGTTGTAAGATTTACAACATTTTCAGAATTCATCATAAAGTCGAAGGCTGCGTCTGCAGAAACGTCGTCGGCCGGGAAGAGACAGTTGACTTTGCCACTAGGTAGGTTTAGCAGAGTGGAAATGAGAGCTGGGGTTTGATGTGAAAAACCGTTGTGGTCTTGACGCCAACAAGTACTAGTGGAAAGCAGGTTGGCTGCAGGATACGGATCAGCATTTCGCCAATTGACCTCTGAAGATTGCTGCAAAAATTTTGTATGTTGGATAATTTGAGAAGTAATAACATTGAAGAAAGCTTCGTAGCTTGTCATCATAGCTGGTTCATGGTTACCTAAGATATGCCCGGACATAGCAGCAAAAAGCGTGTTTTCGGAAAGTAGTTCAACTATCTGACCGTTATCGGACTCTGGCAAATCCCACGGTTGCCTCGTAGTATTCCATAATCTCGTGCTTACATTATAGGCGGCATCAAGTTTGTTGCTGGTAGTTTCGTCTGGGGAGAATAGGTAGAAGTGGCGATTGTTAGCAATCTCTTCAGAGATACGCTCACCAATGCGTGTGGCGGGCGAGAAAAACTCAGAACCAGGATTTTTAATTTCAGTAGGGAGCTCGATCATAGCGTGAATCCTTTCATTTCGTCAAAAAGTTCCGAGAAGTTATAAGATTTTAGCCAAGCTTCAAGAATACTTAATTCAAGAGGATCAGTCTTAGGATTTTTGAGAGGGATTTGGTGAGAAAGATAGTTGCCGGCGATTTTTTGATCCTTAACAAAGCTCGGGCCACCTTCGCCTTTTTCGGATCTAAAAATAATAAAATCTCCACGCGAAAAGGTAATAAGTTTATCGGCAAGATTATTCTCATCAGCTAAGATTGGCCGATAGCCGAAGCCACGAATCTGCTCGGATAATTCCCTATCCGATTTACGGCCAGAAATAGTTGGTCCAGAAATTTTGTAACCGTTAAGATGAAGGATGGGAATAACGAGGCCATGCTTATCGCTGCTCATAATTTTGCTGAGGTTCATGGATGCGAGGGCAGTAGCAGTTTCAAACTCGCCGTCGCCGATCAAAACCGCAATGGTTTTTTCGGGGTGGCCAAGTGCCGAACCGTAGGCAGCACCAAGTGCGTAACCGAGTTCGCCGCCTTCGCAAATCACTCCCGGAGTATATGGGCTAGCATGGGATGGAAAGCCACCTGGCCAGGAAAACTCTCGACAGAGTTTAGCAATTCCCTGGCTATTACGGCTAAGCTCAGGGTCGATTTTCTCGAGATCGCCGTCTATAAAGAGGTTGGCCTGGAGGGCCGGAAAACCATGTCCAGGACCAAGAACAAATTCAAATTTTTTAATGGCTTGCCTAAGGCTAGAGTAGACAACATCAATACCATGACAAGTTCCCCAATGACCAAGCAAACGAGGCTTGATATCGTCGCTCGTCAGCGGAGTTTTGAGCAGAAAATTTGACTGTAAAAAAAGCTGCGCTACAACAAGATAATCCGCCGCGCGTACACGTTTTTTTAGAGAAAGATAATCGATACTGCCCAGCCCGTACATGTATTATATTATACTACTTCGTCGTAACTTTGACCATAGCTGGGCGAATAACTTCGCCTTCATAGAGATAGCCGTCGCGAAGAGTTTCGGAGATAATTTCGAGATTTTCCTTTGCGTCTGGATTTTCTTCCATCATGACAGCATCATGTAGGTCTGGGTTAAAAGGCGTATCTTTTTCGGCATTAATTTTTTCGAGCTTCAACTCGCTGAGAGTTTTTTCAAAGGTTTTTTCTAGTGGCTTTAGTTCCGGAGTGGCCTGGATTGCACGAGACATATCGTCCAGAAGTGGCAAAACCTTTTTGATCGTTTCCTGTTTGGCAAAATTAGCAGTCTGAGCTTTTTGCATATCCATTTGCTTGCGGTAATTCTCAAAATCGGCACGAGTGCGCTGGAGATCGTTAGTGAGTTCGGTAATTTGGCTGTCTTTTTTCATTATAAAATTTCCTCCAATGTGTTACCGGCCTGGCGCACGAGAGACATGACGCGGCCATAATTTTGACGGGTGGGGCCAAGCACGCCGATATAGCTGTTGTCCGAATATGGTGAACGAAACCGACTGATAATCAGTGAGACTCCAGAAGTTTTGCCAATAGGATTTTCTTGGCCGATGAAAATATTAAGCGGTTCGCCGGGAGCAGCTTCGCGTAACCATGGCTCCAAATTATCCAAAAGTTTGGCAACTGCCTGAACACGAGCCGTATCGGAAAATTCAGGCTGCATGAAAAGATGCGAAATACCGGCAAGGTAGAGCTGATCGCCAATGGTAGCGAGGCCAAGGTTGCCAGTAAGTTCAACCAGCGAGTCAACGGCGCCACGGATAGCGTAGTCGGCACGTTTTTGAGAAGAGATACGAATCTGGAGAGCGTGCGTACCGCGCTCGTAGGTCTTATCCTCGAGAAGTTTAGTCGGATTATTTTCGGCCAAGGTCGTCGTTTCCTGGCTCTCGGTCAGAGAATTGACATAGAGACGATAGCCAGCGTCAGTTGGAATACGGCCAGCAGAAGTATGAGGATGAGTAATAAGACCAGCCTCTTCGAGCTTAGCCATTTCGGCACGGACCGTAGCACTCGAAACGTTAAAAAGTTTAGCTAGTGTGACCGAGCCAACCGGAGCAGCCATTTCGGCGTACTCCTCAATAATAGCAAAGAGAATTTCTTTCTGACGTTTAGTGATGTCCATAGTTTTATTATAGCGTGTTGGCACTCTAGTGTCAAGAGTGCCAACTATTTAATGTGTTATAATTACGGTATGGAAGAAAAGATTATTGCAATAAAAAACTGGCTAGGCACTGGTAGTATCAATGTTTTTGGGCTGCCGATGAGCGGAAAGGACACAGTCGGAGTAAGATTGGCAGAGATGCTGGGAGCAAAATTTTTATCGTCTGGTATGATTATCCGAACAATGGAAGCGGAACAAAAAAGCCACATGACTGATAGCGGGCAACTACTGCCAACGGATATTTTCTATGAATGGGTGCTGCCATATTTTGGGCGCAAAGATTTGGAGAATTCGCCGCTGGTCTTATCATCGGTCGGGAGATGGTCTGGCGAAGAGGGTGAGGTGATGCGAGCTGCAGAAAATGGCGGACATCCGATCAAGGCTGCAATACTTTTGAATGTGTCCGAAGCAGAGGTTTTGAAACGTTGGGAAACCGTAAAAGAGGCTGGCAAGCGCGATCTTTCGCATACCACTAGCGTAAGGGCTGATGACAAAGACGAGGCGACTTTTCAGACGCGAATTCGCGAGTTTAATGAAAAAACTGTACCGGTCCTGAGGACTTATCAGCAGATGGGAATACTAGTGCCAGTGCGTGGAGAAATGAGCCGCGAGCAAGTCTTCGAGTCAGTGGTTGAAGAGCTATATAAATTTGCTAGCCGTTAACTATCGTCACGCTTCAACATAACTGTGAAGGCTTCGGAAGGAATGTCAACTTTACCGAAGCGCTTCATGCGAGCCTTGCCACGCTTTTGTTTGTTCAAAAGTTTGGCTTTGCGATCGCGATCGCCGGTATGGATCTTAACGGTGACATCTTTTCGATAGGCGCCAATAGTCTCGCGTGCGATAATGCGAGCGCCAATAGCAGCCTGGAGAGCGACTTCAAAACTTTGGCGAGGAATGACCTCTTTTAGTTTTTTGGTGATTTCGCGGCCGATAGCTTCAGCTTCTGACCTATGGCACATGATTGCGAGAGCATCGATTTTTTGTCCAGCAACTAGAAAATCAATGCGGACCAAATCTTCAGGACGGTAGTCAGAGAGTTCATAGTTAAACGAGGCGTATCCAGAGGTAGTAGATTTTAACTGATCATAAAAATCGGTAAGTAGGTTTGCCATCGGTGCCTCAAAATCGATAACCGCGCGGTCTTCGATATAGCTGAGATTGGTTTGGCGGCCGCGTTTTTCGACGATAAGATTCAACACATTGCCAATCATATTACTCGGGACGATAATTTCACCTTTGACCCACGGTTCCCTAATTTCTGCGATAGTAGTGGCGTCTGGAAGATCGGCAGCCGACTTTATTTCCAATTCGGTGCCATCATTCATAGTGATTTGATAGTTCGTGGATGGATTAGTAATGACAAGGTCAAGATTGAATTCGCGTTCCAAACGTTCTTTGATAATGTCCATATGGAGCAGACCAAGGAAGCCAATACGAAGACCGAAGCCGAGGACTGGTGAATTTTCAGGTTCAAATTGGAGAGCAGAATCGGAGAGGCTTAGTTTCTCAATAGCATCTTTTAGAGTTTTATAATCTTCGTTTGATACTGGGAAGAAACCGGCGTAGACGAACGGCAGAACGTTTTTATAACCTGGGAGTGGGTCTTTTGCTTGTGCTTTATTTAGTGTAACCGTATCGCCGACTTTTGCTTCGCGGGTAGTTTTTAAATTTGTAACGATATAACCGATTTCGCCTTCGTTTAGGCTTGACTTTGGCGACATTTTTGGAGTAAGGACGCCAACTTCTAAAGCGAGACCAGTTTTTTCTGCGGCCATCATTCTGATTTCGGAATTTTTGTTGAGCTGGCCGTCGAAAATGCGTACATACAAAACCACGCCGCGGTAGTCGTCGAAATAAGAGTCAAAAATTAGAGCACGGAGTTTGTTGTTTTCGGCTTTTTGTGGGGATGGTGCGCGCTCTACGATTGCGTCTAGGACCTTGTCGACGTTGAGGCCGGTTTTGGCGGAGACGCCGATGATTTCTTCGCGTTTGCAACCGAGGAGATTAATGAGTTGGTCTTCGACTTTTTCGACATCAGCAGCAGGGAGATCGACTTTATTAATGACTGGAATAATAGTAAGGTTTTGTTCAATAGCAAGATAAACGTTGGCGAGAGTTTGAGCTTGAATACCTTGTGTAGCGTCAACGACAAGAACGGCGGTTTCCACGGCTTGAAGGCTGCGGCTAACTTCATAACTAAAATCGACGTGGCCTGGCGTATCAATTAGATTTAATTCATAACCTTTGTAGTGCATTTGGACCGGAGCGAGTTTGATCGTGATGCCTTTTTCGCGTTCGAGCTCCATACTATCTAAAAGTTGCGACTTCATTTCGCGTTTTTCGACGGTGCCGGTCAATTCCATCATACGATCAGCAAGAGTGGACTTGCCATGATCGATGTGAGCAATGATGCAAAAATTACGGATCTTGTCGGTGTTCATATGATATAATTATACAATATGAAGAAGATTTTGGCAATTTCTGGTGGAGTAGATTCTGTAGTGATGCTACATCTTTTTCGTGGTGATGGCTCGGTCGTGGTAGCACATTTTAACCATGGAACTAGACCTTCGGCGGATGATGACGAAAAGTTTGTGCGAAGGTTGGCGGCTGAATATGGTTTGGAATGTTTTGTGGGGCGGGCAGAGCTGGGCGAGAATGCTTCGGAAGAACAAGCACGTATATCACGATATGAATATTTGTTTGATTTGGCTGAGCGGCTTGGTGGCGAAGTTTATACGGCACATCACCTGGATGACTTGGTTGAGAGTATGGCAATTAATGTGGTGCGAGGAACTGGATGGAGGGGACTAGTGCCGTTTGGGAATACCGCGATTCGGCGACCATTTATAGGGGTTAAGCCGATGGACAGGGCAGATATTTTACGATACGCGGCTGAACATGATCTAAGTTTTCGGCACGATCCGACAAATACGGATGAGCGGTACTTACGCAATCGTTTGCGTTCGGCGTTTCGAGATTTAGATAAAACTGGACTTTTCGAAATATATCATGAGATGAATAATTTGAAAAAATCTATTGATGAGATTTTGTCCGAGATTTTACCTCGTGATGGGGTTTTTGAGCGGGCATGGTTTTTCGATTTGGATGACGCGGTGGCACTGGAAATCTTGCGCGCGGGACTGCTTCATGCTGATATTCCAGCAACAAGACCGCAGATGCTAGACTTTTTGTCTGCAATTCGAACATATAGCTCCGGAAAAAGTTTTAACCTGCCGGGGAATAGGTTGGTTAAGCTTACAAAAAATACTTTTACTTTGGCTGAAGCATAAAAAAGGGAGCTATATGCTCCCTAGTTTACTATACTATATTGTTAAGGAAACGAGACTGATGGCGTACGCCTTCTTTGGCCTCCTGAACAAATGCAAGAAAATCTTTGTTTTTTAGCCTGTGACCATTATCGTCAAAGAGTTTGACGCCCATGATGATGACTCTACCTCTATGCCTTTCAGACTTAGTATACTTTATTACCGTTACGTGCGGTTGAGATTCGTCTCGCCCCATAATTAGCTTGTAGTATACACTAGCTCCGTCGTCGTAGACAACGTTAGAAAATTTGATCCATCGGGAATTCTTATTTAGACTATTTACAACTACGCCAATGTCGGTGACAATTTCAGCAGAGTGATTATATATCACTAAAAAGAAACCTGCGTTAAAAATGTGGCCATGATTAAGTCTACTAACATATGTCCGATTATTTGCATAAAAAATATCTGTTGACTTATTTCTGTCCGCGATAAAAAAGTGGCTTTCGTGATACAGTGTGATATGCCGATATTTAGGCGTTAATAATTCTCCAGTTTCAATATCCGCAAGTTGCCAAGCTTCTCTATCAGTGAAGCGTAAATCTCTTGTCGTCACCGGTACGATTCCACCACAAAGCCTGTCCAAATAAACTTCAGTAAAGGCTTTGCCTCCGAGCATTTTACATTCTTTTCTTACATCCCACAGAATAAACTTGTTATCTTTCTCTAACTTTAGATAAAGCGGGCGCAAAGAGTCTGCTGGTATCTTAGTGATATTATCGTACCAGATATCTGCATCGCCATTGATATTAATTAGTCCCCAAGCTGTTCTGCAATAAGTAGTTTGAAAGTAACAGTCTGGATGAACGACACGTTCAACATATTTAACAATACAATATGAGGAATTTTTTATCTTCTCGACATATTCATATTCCTTCGGTAACTCGACTTCGGTCCCATCCTCCCTGACGAAATAATACCTTGCACAAACTTTAAAGTTCCTTTCCTGCGCCATAAAACCACCTCCTTTTTTGCGCTCTTGGAAACTATTTATACTATATCATATTTTATTGATATCCGCAATATGTGGTATAATAAGGTTATGCTACTACTCGGATCAAATTTAACTGGTTATCCAATACTGAGTTTGCATGTTGGTGGGGAAATTGCGCGGGTGAGCGAACCGATCATTGATCCGGAAAATCTAAAAATTGTGGCTTTTCGGGCACTTGGGCCTTCGACTGGCAAAGAAGTGGGTGATATTCTAATGACTGACGGAGTGCGTGAAACTAGCGATATGGGCATGATTGTAGACTCGGTAGACGATTTCGTGCGTAGTGGTGAAGTAGTGCGGCTAGATAAAGTATTGGAACTGAATTTTGACATTATTGGCCTCAAAGTTATAACCAAAAAAGGCACAAAACTTGGAAAAGTTTCTGATTATATGGTTAATCCGGAAAACTTCGAGATTTCACAGATCGTGGTGCAGCGACCATTTTTCAAAGCATTGAATGATCCGGAACTTTGGATTGGGCGGAGTGAAATTGTAGAAATTAATGACGAGCGTATTATTGTCAAAGACGAAGAAGCAAAAATCCAGCAAAAAATCGTAAAAGATTTTACGCCAGATTTTGTGAATCCGTTTCGGAAACAGCCTGCCGTACAAGCTCAAATGGAAAGCCCTGACGAACTAGATAATTAATTAGTTTTTCATCATCATATTTCTGGCGTTTTTTGGCGATGATTTTTTGGATTTCCTCTTCGTCGTTGCGAATATTATCCGCTAAAAATTCGTCAATGATAGTTTTTTCGATTCCTTTTTTAGCGAGTTCTAGCTTTAGTTTTTTGACGCTAGAGCCTTTGGCGGCGTTACGATTTTCGAGAAAATAACGTGCGAATTCATAGTCATTTAGATAATTTTTTTCAACGAGGCGTGTGATGATTTTCTCAATGTCGTTGTCTGAAAAAAGTGGTAATTCCTTAGTCCGTAGGTGATATTTTTCACGATCTTCTTTAGATCGTTCACGGTTACGAATTGCTTGACGATTTTCGGTTTCACATTTTTTTAACTTACGATTTAGATAGTCATAAGTTTCTTTGATTGAATGTGGTCGCGTCAAGACCCACTCCAAGGTTCGCTGGTATAGTTTTCCGAATTCGGAAGCGTGTTTGTACTCATTTAATTTCTTGGCAGTAATATTCTGACCGACCTTTAGTTTAAAGTCGACGACCTGGGCAAGATCAAGTGAGAATTCGTAATTGTCGTTAATAAAAATATTGGCGCGGTTCTCGCTTCTGACTGCGGGTTTAATGGCAGTAATAGTAAGTTTACTCGATTCTTCGTTGTCGGATGAGAGATTATAGATTTCCATAATTCTTGAACCATTCTTTTAGTACATAGAAATGACGGTCGTCTTTTGATAGAACTTTTTTGGCGTATTTTTTTCGGAAATCATCAGCTTGTTCTAGTGGAACCCATTTGACTTCCGACACCTCACCGTCGTCAAAGTGGAAAGTATCAGGGCGTCCAGTCCAATCAGCCGCATAGCACCAATAGATATTATTATCGCGACACGGAGTAGATTCGACGAATCGAAAATCTTCTGGCTTAAGTTCTGCGCCAACTTCTTCGTAGGCTTCGCGTACGATAGCTTCCATTAATGGCTCACCATATTTGATATGGCCGCCAGCCGAAACATCCCATTTATTAGCATTGCAATCAACGTTGGCTGAACGCTTTTGCCACAATAAT
The DNA here is from genome assembly GCA_045589895.1 of Candidatus Nanosyncoccus sp. Classification (GTDB taxonomy): domain Bacteria; phylum Patescibacteriota; class Saccharimonadia; order Saccharimonadales; family Saccharimonadaceae; genus Nanosyncoccus. Next base: position 41,919 of record JAZNPY010000011.1, read on the forward strand.
TCGATACCAGAATCGGTATGACGATAGATCCAAACTACAGTAGTACCATAGATTAGACCAGAATCGTCGGCTGGGTTACCCAATGCCGAATCATAGCCGCCGTCCATAATGCGTTCGCCACGACGATCAAAAAGTTGCCAAAGTTCGTCGTGATGCATATTAAGCCTTGTCAGGTTTCTCGGATTCGTCTTTTGGTTTAGTGGTAGGTTCGGCTAAATCTGGCATGATTTTTTCGCGAACTTTTTGTTCGATTTCAGCCATGAGCTCTGGTTTTTCGACGAATAGTTTTTTCACGTTTTCGCGACCCTGACCAAGAGTTTCGCCATTGTATTTCAAGAATGCACCGGATTTCTCAAGAACGCCATTTATGACAGCAAGGTCGAGAATGTCACCAGTTTTAGAGATGCCTTCGTTGTACATAATATCAAATTCGGCAGTCCTAAAAGGTGCGGCAATTTTGTTCTTTACGACTTTGATCTTTGTCCGGTTACCACTAATATTGTCGCCGTCTTTAATCTGGCCAATACGACGAATATCGATACGCACGGAAGCATAGAATTTAAGAGCGTTACCGCCGGTCGTAGTCTCGGGGTTACCAAACATGACACCGATTTTCATACGAATTTGGTTGATGAAAATAACAGTGGCCTTGGACTTACTGATAATGCCGGTAAGTTTGCGCATAGCCTGAGACATGAGACGAGCTTGGAGACCCATCTGAGCGTCGCCCATGTCGCCGTCAATTTCGGCCTGTGGAACGAGGGCGGCAACGGAGTCCACAATAATCAAATCAACTGCTCCGGAACGGACTAAGGTCTCACAAATTTCGAGGGCCTGTTCGCCGTTATCTGGCTGAGAGATAAGCAAATCTTCGGTCTTGACGCCAATTTTGCGTGCGTAAGCTGGATCGAGGGCGTGCTCCGCGTCGATGAACGCGGCTTGGCCACCTTGCTTCTGGATTTCGGCAATTGCGTGCAAGGCGAGCGTGGTTTTACCAGAAGATTCTGGACCGTAAATTTCGATAATGCGACCCTTAGGATAACCACCGCCAAGCGCGAGGTCGAGACTCAAAGAACCGGACGGTAAGAGCTCAACGTCGATTTTTTTAGTCTCGCCGAGTTTCATAATCGAGCCGTCACCAAATTGTTTGGTAATCTGAGCAATAGCAAGATTTAAGGCTTCACTTTTCCCACTGACATTTTCTGATTCTGGTTTTTTTGGCATAATGACCTCCTTATATGATATATATTATACCTGATTTTCAAAAGAAATGTTAGACTTCTTTATCGTAACAAAGAGTCTCAACGTAGTCAAATGCTTAAGTTTTTAAAATTTTTGACAAAAATTTTGGCTTGGACTATACTCGGGGAGTGAAGAATACGAAAAATCTTCGCTTGCGCCGGTTGATTGCATTTCTGGTTGCAATGACCGGAGTTGGCGTCTGGTTAATAGTTAACCCTACAAGCTATGAGCCAGATTATACTTCGCTTGCGGAAAATTCTGCAGACGTGCAAGCGTCTAGTAGTTCCCCGTTGGCGCGAGAAATTTTGGATAAACTGGAAATCAAGGGGCGAGCGCCGAAAACTGGCTACAAACGGAGTGAGCAGTTTTATGCGACATGGCCGAATGTGAATGGGTGTAGCCTTAGGCAAATTATTATTCGGCGAGAAGTGGGTAAAAATGCAGTGATGAGCGGTTGCGACGTGGTTGCAGGAAGTTTTATTGAACCATACACAGGAAAGGAATTCGTTGCAACGCAAAAATCGGATTTTTCTAAGGGGATTCAGATTGATCATATCGTGGCATTATCGGATGCGTGGCAAAAAGGTGCGCAACTTTTGAGCGCGGATGAAAGGTATGCGCTGGCGACCGATCCGCTAAACTTAATTGCGGCGGATGCGGAAGCGAACCAACAAAAATCTGATGGCGATGCGGCGACGTGGCTGCCATCGAATAAGACGTTTCGATGCCAATATGTAGCAAGACAAGTTTCGGTGAAATATAAATATAAACTTTGGGTAACGGAAGCAGAATTTCAGGCGATTGCCGGAATTTTGGGTACGTGTCCAAATGAGCCGGCGGTTGGAATTTAATTTTCAGGTTTCTTTCAGGTTCGCTAAATATAATGGAGAAAATTAACGAAAGGTAAGATATGTTTAAGAATATGCTAAAAAGGAGTTGGCTTTCGGTCAAGCGCAAGCTTGGTCGGACGGTAATATTAACCTTAATTTTCTTTATGATGGCAAATCTTGTGCTGGCGGCGTTCATCATCAAATCTGCCGTGTCAGCACAGATGGATTACGCGAAATCGACGCTTGGCGGCACGGTCTCGATCCAGGCGGACATGGACACGATTCGTGAAAATCAAAAGGCTGAAATGGAAAAAGGTGGCGATCCGAGCGAAATGTTCAAGGAGATGGACCGGCCTAGTGTAGATGTGGAAACGGCAAACGAAATTGCAGCAACTTATACCGACTACGTCAAGGATTATTCTTACGAAGTTTCGGCTTCTGCGAATGCGAATGGTCTTGAGACGGTTGAGAGTAAGGGACCAAGCGGCGGGATGATAGGATTCCCTGGCTTTGGTAGTCAGTCCTCTTCGTCGGATGCAACACTGGACGCGGATATTACAATTTCTGGAATTAATGCCTACGCCTATATAGACGGGGTGGAGAACGAAACGATTACGATCAAAGACGGAACTTATTTTGATGAAAGTTCTGATGATTCCGTAATGGTTTCTTATGAATTTGCCGAGCTAAATTCTTTGAAAGTTGGCGATAAGATCAATCTCAAAAATATTTATTCTGAGGATAAAATTTCGCTGACGATTATCGGAATTTATGATAGTTCTGAGGGACGAGCGGATGCAAACACGCTATATATGAATACTGAGACGGCGACGAAATTCTTGAGTGAGGATGACTATAACAACGGAAACTATGAAGTAGATAACGTCAATTTTTACATGACAAATTCAGAAAATGCTGACGAGTTTGTAAACAAAATTAGCGAGGAATTTTCGGAGCTTTCTGAGAATAACCTAAAGGTCGCGGTCGATACATCTGAATATGATAGCATCGCTAGCTCAGTAGAATCGGTTGGTGGTTTTGCAAACACAATTTTAATCATCGTGATTATCGCGACAATCATCATAATTACGCTAATCGTAACCATAAACGTGAAAGATCGTCGATATGAAATCGGAGTTTTGATGTCGCTTGGAGCAAGCAAGAAAAACATCATCGGACAGATCGTGACAGAGCTTCTAGTTGTGGGGACCCTGGGTTTTGCTCTAGCAAGCGTAACCGGAACTATCTTTGCCGGTACACTCGGAGATATGATTCTGGAAAACCAGACCACTGCTGCTAGCGAAAAATCTGAACGAAACTTTGGCAGACCGGAGTCTTCTGGAATGTCTGGGCCGATGAGCGGTAACTCGCGTGGTGACGCTCCAGATTTCTCTAGTATGCCAAATATGAAAGAGGTGATGCAGGCAGGACGCAACGAGAACACGGTCGAACTCGACATTAATGCGCAGCCGGTCGATTATCTACTGCTATTTGTAACTGGATACTTAGTTATCATCCTCGCGTTAATTGTACCGTCAGCTGGAATTATGCGCTATCAACCAAAAGAAATTTTAGCAGGAAAGGAGTAGAAAATGTCTACGAAGAAAAATACTTTGACGATTGAAAATCTTTCGTATAGCTACCGAAACGGCGAGCACGAACAGAAAGTGCTAGACAACATAAACACAAAGTTTGAGGCTGGTAAAGTCTACGCGATTGTGGGAGAATCTGGGTCTGGAAAAACGACGTTCCTTAGCCTGGTTTCAGCACTTGATAAATTGCAGGATGGCGATATCAAATTCAACTCAAAGAGCTTGAGAGAAATTACCGGACAGGAGTTTCGACTAAAATACGTGAACATCGTTTTTCAGAGCTACAACTTGATTAAATACATGACAGCGGCGGAAAATGTCGAAGTGGCTTCGGATTTTGATAATCGGAAGGTTGACCCAAACAAGTATCTCGAGAAAGTGGGAATTACCGCCGAGGAGGGGAAGAGGCTGGTCGGTAAACTTTCTGGCGGACAACAGCAACGCGTGGCGATCGCGCGAGCGCTGGCTTCAAACTCGCCAATCATTATGGCGGACGAGCCGACCGGAAATTTGGACGAAGACACGGAGGAAAAGATTATCGAGATTTTTCGTGAGCTTGCACATAAGGACGGAAAAATCGTGGTAATCGTGACCCATTCTCGTCAAGTCGCAAAGAAAGCGGATGAGATTCTGACGCTGAGGCGTGGGAAATTGAGTTAGCGACCATAGCACCTTTTTGTGATATAATATCAGATATGGAAGAAAAGCATTTCGAGGAATGGATTAATTTAAAAGAAAAACTCCATTTTAATGCTAAAATCCCAAAAATCTTGGAAGGAGAAGTTTGGTGGTGTAGTTTTGGCGAGAATGTCGGAATTGAAACTTTACTCAAAAATTGGTCGTATCCCAGAAACAGATTTAGAAATAGTAAAGAAAGCATTCCATGAACTATATAAGTAAAAATGTGCCCCCGACTTTTCAGAAGGGGGGATTGCGAGTAACCTCGAATATACTTTCATTATATCAAACATTAAGAATTTTGTCAAGATTTTAGAAAGGAAAGGTTGGTTATGAATTTAAAGATCGGAATCTTGAATCTCTAAACCAACCTAGTTCTTACGTCCCATTTGCCATCAAAATCCATCTTCCAAAACCAAACTGGAAAAACATAAAGATTTTTATTCCTAAATCAAATGATTTATAATGATACTATGCAAAATAAAAGAAAAAGTGGAATTTTTATTGCGCCAGGTCGCAAACCCTGGCCTCACGAGCTACGAGTGGCAGAAATTCTTTCTCTAGCTGGTCACTATATTGAATTTCTAGAAGAAGGTAACTTACATACTGCCGATATTAAATTGGACGGTATTGAGTATGAAATAAAATCTCCAGAATCTTTTAATTCAAATACTTTTGAACATAAACTAAAAGACGCCACAAAACAATCTCCGAATTTAATAATCGATACTTCTCGTATCAAGAAAGTCCGCGATTTGAAAGTTAGAAACTTCCTTGTTAATCAAATGCGCAAGCAAAAACAGATAAAACGTATGATTATGGTGACAAAGCGTAGTCAAATTATTGATATTTCTTCGCTAATTTGATATAATGTAAGTATCGAAGTTCTTGCAGGGCGCAGTATGTGCTGAGCGCAGGAACTTCTTTTTATGTTATAAAGCATTTATTTTATCTTCTAATAGTGGAGCTATACCACCAGTTGTTATATAAGCAAATGCCATAACCCCGCCTTTTTTAGCTACTCGTATTACCTCCTTTATCGCTTGATTTATTTCGTCATCTTCGTATAGATGGTAAAGCGGCCCCAAAACCAAAGTAACATCAAAAAGATTATCTTCAAATCTTGATAAATCTATTGCATCACCCCGTTCAGCAACTATGTCCATATTGTCAGAGAGAAGAATTAATGAAAGGTTGGTTTTGAATTTAAAGATAGGAATCTTGAATTTTTGAACCAACCTGTTTCTTTTATTCTATTTTCACTCAAAATTCATCCGTATAAATCTAGACCAAAAATTAACTTAATAATTTATTAATAAGTGATGAAACTGATGCTATGGTATCCATTCCTTCAATGCTAGAAAGACTAGAATCTTTAATTGCAAAACCATTAAAATCTTTAACCATATCATAATCGTTTAAGCCATCACCAATAGTTATAATATTCTCGTTCGAAATAATATTGTCTTTCAACAATGCTTTTATTGCATGACTTTTTCCATATTCTATTGGAATAATTTCTATAAACCCCTTCTGTCCATTTAATTCCTTGTAGACCGAGATAGCGTCTTGCTCAAAAGCATACACTGGAAACAACTTTATTATCTGCTCCTTAATGCTCGACAATGAGCTCAAATCTTCAAACCAAAGACGCAGTTTTGTTATATTTTTAACTTTATGTTTTGTATTTTCATTATCTGGCGTGTAATAAAAAGGGATGGCCCCCACAGGAAGGCTTCTTGAAAAACCTATAATTTCTGAAACAACCTTAGGATCAAAATAAAAAGCCTTTAAAATATCGCCAGACTTGGACAAAATAATGGAGCCACCGTCAACAATATAATAGTCGCATATTTCTCTAATTCTTGGAAATTCGTTGGAAACTGACTTATAACTACGGCCAGTCGTAATACAAAACTGGTGACCATTAGCTCGCCACTTCTGTATGGCATCAAAATTAGTGCATGTTTTCTCAATATCATTTTTAAAATAAAGAGTTCCATCAAAATCAGAAAATAAAATCATAGTAATATTATATATCAAAATATGATATAATTATATCTATAATAACAGATATCGTAGGTTGGTTATGAATTTAAAGATTGGAATTGTGGGGTTGCCGAATGTGGGGAAGTCGACGCTATTCAACGCACTGACAAACGCAGGGGCTTTGGCGGCAAACTATCCGTTTGCGACGATTGAGCCGAATGTGGGTATCGTGCCGGTACCGGACGAACGCATAGACAAACTCGCGGAAATGTATAAAAGCGCAAAAGTAATCCCGGCAACGGTCGAATTTGTCGACATTGCCGGCCTAATAGGCGGGGCGTCAAAAGGCGAAGGTTTAGGAAACAAATTCCTAGCCAATATCCGAGAGTGTCAAATCATCTGCCACGTTGTGCGAGCGTTTGAGAACGACGACATTATGCACGTAGCTAAAAACGCAAACGAAGCGGCAGCAATTAACCCGAAAGCAGACATCGAAATCATAAACACCGAACTAGAGTTGGCGGATCTTGAGACTCGCGAAAAAGTCGCAGCGAAACGGAAGAAAGACGCGGCAGACGAACAAATTCCATATCTAACCGAAAAGCCCGTGATCTACATGTTCAACGTAGACGAATCAGGCTTGACCGACGAGGCAAGAAAGGCAGAACTCAGAGCCTTGGTAGAGCCGGCACAGGCAGTTTTCGTAAATGCAAAGCTAGAAGAAGAAATGTCTGGAATGAGCCACGACGAAGAAATGGAATTCTTGAAATCTTACGGCGTCTCGGAAGATGCGCTTGGCGAGTTGATTCGGGCAGCGTACAAAACCTTGGGGCTGCAGAGTTTTCTGACCGCTGGCGAAAAAGAAACGCGAGCTTGGACAATTAAGCAAGGAGCAACGGCGCCAGAAGCGGCCGGCACGATCCACACCGATTTTCAGCGTGGGTTTATTGCGGCGCAAGTCTGTTCCTACGACGATCTAGTGCGATTGGGGTCAGAAAAAGCGGTGCGCGAAGCCGGGCTAATGCGAACTGAAGGCAAAGACTACGTCATGCAAGACGGCGACGTAGTCGAATTTCGGTTCAACGTTTAGCGTTTACCCCGCAATCTTAAACCAAGTTTCTAGCTTGGGTGGTTCGCCGGTAACGCTGGCGGCGGCCAAAATAGGAGAGGGAAGATGCTTGCCTTTCAATTTCCTACCCAGTACCTCCATGAAACATTCGGCCGCAAAAGTCATCTGACGGTGCTTCTCCTCCGTAATCGCTTCGAGTGGAGAACCGCACTTTTTATTCTTACGATATTTAACCTCGGTAAAATAAACGTGATCCTTCGTCGCGGAAACAATGTCAATCTCATAGTACTTAGTCTTATAATTACGTGCGAGTATCTTATGCCCTTCACGCTCAAGATAATCGGCGACAATCTGCTCAGCCCGATTCCCTTTCTTAGTAGTGCAATCATGGCAGCTTGCCAAATCCTGGATCGGCTTAAAGCCGCGGCGATGTTCGGGGCAGGGGCCGTAAAGCTCTAGAGCCCGTTTATGTCCAGCAGTGCCATAGCCGACATGTTTCTCAAAACCATACTCGGGATACTTCTCGGCAAGTTCAATCATATACCTGTCGCGTGCAACTTTTGCGAGAATACTAGCAGCAGAAACCTCTTTGACCTTGTCGTCGGCTTTCTTTAAAACCGTAACTTTCTCTTCATATTCCGTACCCTTAAGAAAATTCTGAATACCATCAATAACAATCTCAGTAAAATCCTCAGACGAAATCTGATAAACAGCACGCCTGGCCGCAAGCTTCAGTGCCTCGCTAAGGCCAACTTCGTCAATCTCGCGAGACGTAACCCAGCCAAGAGTAAAAGCTCTGGCCTTCTTACGGATTTCAGCTTCGAGCCTTTCACGTTTTTTGGCGGAGAGTTTTTTCGAATCTTTGAGCTCATTCTGCCAGAGTTCAGATTCGATTTCTTGGTCGTTTTCATCGTAACGGGGATTCAAAACACAGGCGCCGATGACGAGTGGGCCGGCCCAGGGACCGCGTCCGACTTCGTCGATGCCGAGGATTAGTTTTGTGGTCATGGTGATTCTATTTTACTACATGACAGTGTGTTCGTGGCAGTTTTTTGATGGTTTTTCTTGTTTGCTTATTTTGATTGTCGTCTTGCCTTATTCCGCGGCGACTCCGTCGCCGCAAAGGGAGGCAAGGCTGCGGCAAAGGCTAGCGCAGCCACTAGCGGCTAACACACCTAACCGATTGCCCGACGTCCTTGTTGAAGCCGCTCTGCGAGTAGACGTAGGACGTATTCAGGTTAAAGTAGTACGCGTAGTCGTATTTGTACACCGTACTAGACCAGAAGAAGCCGTCGCTACTAACGTCGCCCTGACCGTAGAGGTTGACGTAGCCAGAGAGGGCGAAGTTAGGGCCGTAGCTTGGGTTGGTCATCTGGGTGTACATAGTGGTGCCATTGCCTAATGTGCCTGCACCACCATAAGCCTGGTAAAGAGCAGCAAAGTCACCGTTTACGAGGTTTGCAGTAGAGCCTGGAGTAGTGGTGCCAGTGGTGCCAGTAGTGGAGTTATTACCCCCAGTTGGGAGACGCCAACCTTTAGGACAGATGGAGACAAGGGTGTTGTTGTTTCGTACTGTCATATCTGTACCGAAAGCATCAGTTAATACTCCGGTTCCCGGGTTTGATCCTGCGCCTCTACCAGTACCAGCAGTAGCAGCACGCCAAGAGTAATAGTTGCCTACTTTGTAGCTATAATACTCAGAGCTTGTAGTGGTGGTGCCACCACCAGCTACTGGATCGTACATTTGTCCTAAGTCATAATTTTCAGTGAATTTTGCGGTACTAGTTGGAATGGTATAGCTCGAGACTACGGTGCCGTCCAGGTCGGAGTTGGAGGCGTTTAGTACTGCCCCAGCAGGAAGGGCTAGGTTCTCTGTCATCCAGCATTTACCATCTGCGAGTTTCTTAACAGTATAGGATACTTGTCCAGCACGGTCGTCTAGGAGGGTGGTGGTTGGGATACCACTGCCGTCTGTTAGTGAATCCCAGTTGTCCTTAGTGAGAGTGGTAGTTGCATTTGCATTAGGAGTGATGACTTGACTATCGGTACATATGGCGTGGGTCATCTCTTGCATCTTGGTGATAGTGTAGAAGGCTGGTGCCGGGTTGATATACTCATACGCATTTGTGAGGGTCTTACTGTAGCCTAGCTTGGAGATAGAGATAGAGACGTTGTAGGTGGTGTAGGAGGATTGGGAAGGGGCAGAGCAAGTGATGATGAGGTTGCCATTAGTGCTATCTAGGCTAGGGGTAGGAGAGGTACAGGCACTCGATCCGATAGTAACACTAATAGTACCTAGGAAGGAGGAGAGCTCAGCGGTAGTAGGGGAAGAGAGGCCTGGGTAGAGGCCAGTGTTAATTGTGACAGTTTGTCCAGCGGAGAGACCGTCCTGAGAGGTTGGGGAGATGGTAGGGTCGGTAGAGGAAGTACTAGGGGTGTTTCCTTCGGCGAGTGCGGTGTAGACTACGGTATTGGTGTAGGTGCCGCTTGGGAGAGCGGTACTGGCGTTTACGGCATAGTAGACGTCTACGCTATTAGTGCTAGAAGTAGCTGGGGTGGTATTAGTGTAGAAGAGGTCTTCGGTACCGTATTCTGGGACGGCACGCCAGACGGCTTGTCCGCCAGCAGCTTCTGTAGGGGCGGCATCGTTATCGGTGTAGGTAGCGCTAGTATCTGTGCTGTTAGCTCGGCTAACG
>JAZNPY010000012.1:0-5592 GCA_045589895.1 Candidatus Nanosyncoccus sp.
CCCCCCCTGTGGGTGGTTTTTAGGGCTAGGTTGTGGAATAGTCTAGTGCTACTGTTGAAAACCTTATTTCTTATCATAGTTAGTTTACTCACCTCCATTTGTACATTTGTTGGTTTTATTGTAGCATGAGCGGGATGAGGAATGCAAGGGTTTTTATTGGTTTTTATTGTAATTTTTACAACGGTTGACTTTTCGAGAGAAGTGTTAGGATAGGTATCTTTAATCTCGGGCAGAGGAGAGATTCTGGGAAATGAAAATACGATTGGTCGGACTATCGGCCTAGAAGCTCGTAGAGAGCAATGCCGGCGGCAACGGAAACATTGAAGCTTTCTTTTTGGCCTCTCATTGGAATCTCGGCGAAGAAATCGCAAAGATCACACACCTCTGTTTTGATACCCTTAACCTCTTCGCCAAGCACCAAGATAACACGCTTAAAGCCATTTAGATGCGTTTTAATTTCAGAGAGCCGTACCACCCTACTATCGTCCAAATTGTTCTCTAAGCCCAAAACAAGGCTTCCTGCGGCCTTTTCTGCTTGCAAAAAGCTCAAAATGTTGTCGGAATATGTGATTTTTAATGTTTTTTCAGCTCCAAGTGCGGTTTTTCCGATTTGATGTTCTAGTTTTTCGGCCAAATGCGGCAAAAGTCCTGATCTTACAAAACAAGGCGTTACCCCTGAACAGACCACTTCGTGTCCACCAAACCCTTCAAAAGTGCGAAAAATCGCCCCGACGTTATAGGTGGAACGGATATTATCAAGCACCAACACAATTTCCATATTCAATATTATAACATTTATTTTACGATGACGCAGTCGTCGCCGAGGAGGTTTTTAAGTGGCGTGACGAGCTCCTCGTCGGCGTCGACTTTGAAAGGCATTCTTAGAGGGCGTTTTTCGTCGTTTTCTTTGATGACTAGGATAATTTCCTGAAGTCCAGGGTGGAGATCGCAGAGATGTTTAATCTCGGTCAAGGTTTCGGTGTTTTCCGGGTCTTTTACAAGACAGTAGAGGCGTTCAATTCTTGGCTTTACTGCCGGCCTAGGTGGTTCTGGGGCAGATTCAACTGGTGGTGTGGTGGCGTGAGAAACCCTAGTAGCTCTTGTGCGAGGTTTGGCAGCTACTGGCGCAGTCAGTTTGGTGCCAGTTGGCTGGTAATTTTGTAATATCTCGTCAGAGATAACCTCCACACTTTCGGCAAGGAGCTTGACGTCAGGGGTTGGGTTGCCATTTTTGTCGGTAGCGTTGACTTTACCAGTAATGCGAACGACGTTATCTTGAAGTAGTTTGCCGCCAAATTGTTCGTATATACTCGGGAAAACGATGACTTCCTGTTCTGAATCCTTATTTTCAATCTTCACAAACGCCATTTTTGTGCCAGATTTGGTCAGAATTGTGCGGACGTTGGTGATGATACCGCCAAGGGTGAGGATTTTGTTGTCGTTTTCGCCCGATACGAGACTCATAGGGTGGGTTTGCTCTTCGAAGTATGTATCATATTTGTCGAGTGGGTGGGCTGAAAGATAGAGACCCATCAAGTCGCGTTCAGCAAGAAGCATTTCTTTCTCAGGGATGGCGACTGGGGCAGATTTCATTTCTGGCTCAGGAATCTCGCCGGCGGCACCAAAGGCGGCAAAAAGGTCGGTCTGACCGTTGCCGGCATCTTTTTGGAGTTTGGCACCATAAGCTTGAATTGCTTCGAGGTTAAAGAGAAGATCGGAACGAGTACGGCCGCGGTCTTCTCCGCCAAAGCGGTCAAAAGCGCCGGTCTTAATCGCGGCTTCCCAAGATTTTTTGTTGAATTTCGTAGAGTTGATACGCTTTGCAAAGTCACAAGGGGATTTAAAGGGGCCGTTTTTGTCGCGCTCAGGGATGACAATTTCTTCGACGAGGCTCTTGCCCATATTCTTGATACCAGAGAGGCCAAAGCGAATTGTGTTTTCGCCTTTGACGATGCCGAAGTCGCCGTAAGATTCGTTAATGTCAGGGCCAAGCACTTTTAGACCCATGTGTTTACATTCGTTGATTTCGATGGCGAGACGGTCGGTCCAGCGCATGTCAGAGGTCATTAGTGCCGCCATAAAGGCATCTGGATAATGTGCCTTCAGATACGCAGTCCAGTAAGCGATTAGGGCGTAGCACGCGGCGTGAGACTTATTGAAACAATAGTTCGCGAAGTCGAGGAGCTGATCCCAGAAAGTTTCGGCGATTTCCTTTGTTGCGCCACCAACTTTGATCGCACCCTCGATAAACTCTGGCTTGACCTTGTTCATGAGGTCAACTTTCTTTTTACCGACAGCTTTTCTCAGAGTATCAGCCTGACCGCCAGTGAAGCCGCACCATTCCTTTGAAATCTGCATGAACTGTTCCTGGTAAATCAAAATACCGTAAGTTGACTTCAGGGCGTTTTCGAGGCCGGGATGGAGGTAGGTAATCGGCTCTTTGCCATGTTTGCGACGAATGAAGCTGTCGATAAACTGCATCGGACCAGGGCGGTAAAGTGCGACCATGGCGATAATATCTTCAAAAGTGCTAGCCTTTAGATCCTTTAGATAGCGTTTCATGCCGGCAGATTCAAGCTGGAAAACACCGGTCGTTTCAGCGCGCTGCAGGAGCTCGTAAGCTTCCTTGTCATCGAGCGGTACCGAATACATATCAAAATCGTCGCCGTAGACTTTGCGAATCATGCGGAGAGCATTGTTAATAACGGAGAGGTTGCTGAGGCCAAGAAAGTCCATCTTGAGGAGGCCTAGTTCTTCGACTTGAGTCATTGGGAATTGGGCGGAAAGCACCTCTTCGCCATCGGCCCCTTTTTTGCGGGCAACTTCTAGAGGTAGGAATTTAACAAGATCGTCCGGGGCGATAATCACGCCGCAAGCATGGACACCATGACTTCTGATCGTACCCTCGAGGCGGCTAGCCAGGTCGATGACCTCTTTTGCAGTCGGGTTGGTTTCGTATTCCTGCTTAAGATCAGGGTCTTCTTTGATGGCGTCCTGGAGTTTGACATGGTGGCCCATAACTGGGTCTGGGACGAGCTTAGCGATGCGGTCGGACTCGGCGTAAGGAACTTCCATGACGCGGGCGACGTCGCGCACGGCGTTTTTGGCCATCATTTTACCAAAAGTAACGATGTTCGATACGCGACCGCGGCCGTATTTTTCGGTACAATACTGGATAACCTCGTCACGGCGAGTATCCTGAATGTCGGTATCAATATCAGGCATGGAGATACGATCGGGGTTTAGGAAACGCTCGAAGAGAAGATCGTATTTTAAGGGGTCAAGCTCGGTAATACGGAGTGCATAGGCGAGGAGCGAACCGGCAGCGGAGCCACGGCCTGGGCCGTAGACGATGCGTTGGCGCTTACCCCAGTTGATGAAATCCTGGACGATAAGAAAGTAACCGTTGTAGCCCATTTTATCGACGACTTGAAGCTCATAATCAATGCGCTCTAACTGCTCTTTTGTCAGGAGCTTTCTACATTCTTCGACGCTGAGTTCTTTTGCTTCTTCTTCGGTCTTGCCACCATAGCGAAAAGCGAGGCCACGAAAAACTAGCTGATCCAGATAAGATTTTTCGTCAAGGCCATCAGGGATGCCTGGAAACTTTGGAATGAGGATGCGGCCAAGTTTTAAGTCTACGTCGCAGCGTTCGGCGATACGCTTAGTGTTACGGATAGCCTCGGGATGCGTTTTCCCCCAACGCTTAATAATCTCCTTAGGCGGGATGACGTGAAGCTGAAAATCTTTGAGCGTCATACGATTAGTGTCTGACAGATTACTGGCGGTGCCGATGCAGAGCAGGGCTTCGTGAGTATCCTGATCCTCGTGCTTTAGGTAGTGGCCATCGCAAGTAATGACGAGGGGCAGACCAGTCTTCGCGGCGATTTTTTGGAGACCCTGATTAATCTTGTCCTGGACTTCCCAATGGGTCGGAGAATCTGGATGGCCATGATCCTGCATCTCGAGATAGAAACGATCTTTGAAGATTTTTGCATGCCAGTCGACGAGTTCCTCGGCACGCTTTTCGTCGCCGTTTTTGAGGGCGACCGAGATTTCGGAGCTGGCACAGCCAGAAAGGCAGATGATACCTTCGTTGTATTTTTCCATCAAATCGTGGTCAATGCGAGGTTTATAATACATGCCGTGGAGCTCGGCTTCGGTCATCATGCGACAGAGATTTTCATAACCTTTGTCGTTCATAGCAAGGAGAGTGATATGAAAACGTTCCTTGTCGTGGGCTGGGTCCTTATCGGTCATCTTGCGCGCCGCAACATAAGCCTCGAGACCAAGAATAGGCTTGATACCTTCGGCATTAGCGGTTTTATAGAGCTCGACAAGACCGCTCATTGTGCCGTGGTCGGTAACGGCGACCGATTCCATACCTTCACTCTTTACGAAGTCTACTAAATCTGGGATTTTTGTGAGGCCGTCAAGCAATGAATAATGAGTGTGGTTATGGAGGTGTACAAAATCAGATGGCACAAGATCAGAACCATCTTTTTTCGATGAAATTGGGGTGAATTTAACCTCCGGCATTGGTTTAATTATAGCACAAAAAACCGCCGGAGAGGGCGATTTTTTGGAAGGATGAGACCGGTTAGTCTTCGACGGTAACGCCCATGGAACGGGCGGTGCCAGCGACAACTTTAACGGCGCCTTCTAGGTCGATAGCATTGAGCTGATCTTTCTTGATTTCGGCGATTTTCTCGAGCTGGGCACGAGTGATTTTGCCAACTTTGTCAAGGTTAGGCTTGCCAGAGCCTTTCTGAATCCCGATTTCTTCGCGAATCAGATCGTCAACTGGGCGACCGAGACACTTCCAGTCGAAAGTGCGATCTTCGAAGACACGGATGTGGACAATAACGTCCTTACCCATGTACTCTTTAGTAGCTTCATTGAATGGATTAATGAAATCCATCATGTTTAAGCCCCACTGACCAAGAGTGGAACCAACTGGAGGCCCAGCCGTAGCTTTGCCGCCAGGGATACGAAGTTTAAGATTACCAATAACTTTTGCCATAATATTCCCTTTTTGAAGCGATTAGTTAATAATCGTGCGTAACGTTTTTATTATAGCGTATTTTGAATAAAAAGTAAAGACAAAACTGGTCTCTTCGATCTTCCGGGCTTGATTTTTTAGCATAAGTGTGATATAATAAGAAGATGGACTGAGGTCTGCACTTTAAGGGTCTAGAGGAGGTGGAAAGATGAACCTGAACGGAGTAAATATCGAGGGCGACGTACTCACGCTTGTAGAGGTGAACGCCCTGGTAGCAATTGTGGTGAGTGCGCTTGGTAGGCAGAGGGCCGTCGGAAAAGGAACCTTTATGCTGAGTGGTCAGAAATATGGCGGGGCGCCGATGAACCTTTTACGATTTGATTTGCCGGAAGGGCCTTTTGGGGGCGAAGATGGCGGAGATAATCAATGGTTTGAGCTAGCGACGAAGTATTTGGCTGGAAATTCGCATGCGGGGAGCAGAGTACAAAAGTTTAACCGTCGCGACACTCTAATTTTGGAAGCCACGGCTGGACGGTTTATCTGCACTTGTGCTGTTGAGAAGCACAGAGAAGCCGACAATATCGCCTATC
>JAZNPY010000013.1:0-14907 GCA_045589895.1 Candidatus Nanosyncoccus sp.
CCCCCCCCTGTGGGTGGTTTTTAGGGCTAGGTTGTGGAATAGTCTAGTGCTACTGTTGAAAACCTTATTTCTTATCATAGTTAGTTTACTCACCTCCATTTGTACATTTGTTAGTTTTATTGTAGCATGAGCGGGATGAGGAATGCAAGGGTTTTTGTGAAAAAACTTTGCCTAATCCAGCGTCTTTTTAATCGTCTCACGCGTAAAGAATTCTAATTTGTCCCCCACTTCCATCTGGATTTTGTGTTCAGTCGACAGCGCAAGTCCCCCAATTTCACCCGCCTCCAATTTATCGACATCCATTTTTTCTTTCTGCACACTATCAACTTTCACTTCACCAATCACTTCACCTTTTCGCACCACGTGCGCTAACATTCCAGAAGCCACCGAGCCAGATACAACTTCCCCACCCGCAATAATCGAAGTTTTTTCCGTCCGGAAAACCCCCTTCACTGCCAACTCACCAGTCGGCGTTTCTACAATTTCCGCGTCTAAAAGCTCTTCCATCGAATGTTTTGCATCATCCAAAAGTTCATAAATCACTTTATACGTTCGAATCGGCACATTGTCCCGCGCCGCCATTTTCGCAATATTCACAGGCACTGTTACATTGAACCCATAAATCACGGTATTTTCACCATTTGCCATGTAGACATCGTTCTCAGTGATATCGCCCACACCCGTCGCCACGATATTCAGCGTTACCTCACCTTTCGTGTCAATCATTTTCAATGAATCCACTACCGACGTCACCGACCCCAGCACATCACCTTTAATCAAAACGTTAAATACTTTTGAATTGTCCGCCGTATTCATCATCCGAAGAAGATCCGTCGAGGTCACATTTGCACTCGCACTTGCATCCTGCGCCGCATTTGCGTTTAGGAGCGCCATCTTTCGCGCAGTTTTCTCATCCGCAACTTCAATAAACCGATCGCCAAAATTTGGTAAATCCTTGAACCCGGTCACTGTCACTGGAGTCGAAGGCGTCGCCTTACCCTTAGGCTTGCCCTTAAAATCTAGCATTGTTCGAATCTTTGCGTATGAAGATCCCGCTACGATAAACTCGCCGACTTTCAGTTCCCCGCCCGTCACCAGCAAGTTCACCACCGAGCCTTTTCCAACTTCCATATGGCTCTCAATCACTAACCCTTCAGACGGAATATCAATATCGGCCTTCAATTCTTCAAGGTCTGCCGTCAACAAAATCATATCCAGTAACTTGTCCAGATTCTCGCCAGTTTTCGCCGAAATCGGCACCATAGTGATATCACCGCCCCATTCTTCCGGCTGCAAACCATGTTGTGAAAGATCCGCCATCGTCCGTGGCACATCTGCCCCCTCGCGGTCGATCTTGTTGATTGCCACGATGATCTTCGCATTCGCACTTTGCGCAAATTTAATCGCCTCGACAGTCTGAGGTTTCACGCCGTCGTCTGCCGCCACCACAATTACCACGATATCCGTGAGCATCGCCCCATGCTGACGAATCGCCGCAAAAGCCTCGTGTCCCGGCGTATCAAGAAAAGTAATAATCCGATCGTCATGTTTCAGTTGATAGGCCGAAATATGCTGCGTAATTCCACCCGCTTCCCCCTCGACGGTCTTCTTATGTAAAAGCGTATCAAGCAACGTCGTCTTACCATGGTCAACATGACCCATTACCGCTACTACCGGCGGACGCGTCACTGCCTTGTCCGAAAGTTCATGTTGTTCAAGACCAATCTTCGTTGCTGAATTCTTCTTCTCAAGCTTCACCCCCTCAATTCCTAGCTCATCCACGATAATCGATGCCGTATCAAAATCAAGCCGCTGGTTAATCGTCGCTACGATTCCCTCCTTGAACAACTGCCCAATCAGAGTCGTCACCGACAAACCCAACGCTTCAGCCAATTCGTCCACCGTAATTGACCCAGCAATCTGGATGATTTTCTCTTGAGAACTCATTTCACTATTTTATCACACTTTAAGCTTTTTGCCAAATCAGCATAAAAAGCCCTTGAAAAACCTTCGCGCCTGCGTTATAATAAACTAAGTTCGAGTCCAGTTGGAGGAGCCGGACCGTACACATTCCCCGGTAGCTCAATGGTGGAGCAAGAAGCTGTTAACTTCGAGGTTACTGGTTCGAGTCCAGTCCGGGGAGCCAATTTCAACATCTAGTTGTTCTCTCAGTTAAAAACTGAGGGGGTTTTTATTAATTGAAAACTTGCATTTTTTGACATTGTTTACTATAATACAAACATATTCGGCACCTAGTCGCACACACCCCAATCGAAAGGTTGGTGTATTTTTTTGTCCAAGTAGTGTATACTTCATTAAATAGATGGGATAAAAAATTGAGGGCTTGGCCTTTTGCTCTTCGACAAAAGGTCGCCCTCATTAATTACATTGTATCATGCTTACTTTTTGAAGTCAAGCAATTGTTGCTCTCTAGTGATAACCTTTAGATTACGGACACGCCTTGACGATCCAAATAACTTTCCCAGGGCTGTTTTCGTCTGATTAGTTGGTATCTTAGTGCGTCTTAGATCTATGATGATATTTTCTGATTGTTTGGCCGCACGTTTAAAGGCGTGCTCCACAGTAACGCGACTTTTACCCTGAGGGCTTTTCATCTCCCAGGCTTTGCCGTCCATCATGAAATCCGGAGTCTTCGCTTTTGGAGTATTGGAAGGCGGAATCAGTTCAATATTGTAGCCTAAATTGGTGAAAAACACTACCGTGTCGTTTTCGTGTTTTTCTAGGCTGACGCCATTTGGTGTGATTTTCCCAATTTTCATCCCTCTATTTTATCACGATTACAAGTGTCATACTAGGACATCACTTGGTCAGATTCACGATTGGAACGCCAAAAGTGGCGGCGTGATTTTTGGCGTCTTCTGATATATTACCGTTGTAGGCAAGGAGATAATCTGGGAGTTTTGGCTTCCCTGTTTCGTCGTAGCGGCGGATGGCAACTTCATTATAACTCCCGTTGCTGGCGCCATTCTCTACTTGGTCAAAGAAATCCAGCTGGCTTTCATCCGGAGCGTAGAACCGGTAATCTACCGCTAGAGCCGTATAGCCGTCACGTTCATTTAGCTTAAGAATAGAATCGGCATCTACATGATCAAATCCATAGATGATATCACCATCGACTGGCCTAGAATTTGGATTTAACGGGTTAGAATAGGTTGTAAAAATAATATTACTACGAGCGTTGTAGCCAGATTCTAGGCCTACTTGCTCCCTGCGTTCAAGCCACAGGTTAGGAAGTGCGCGAAGCGCATTAGAAGTGCCTTGACCGATGACTTTGTGTTTACCTGTCTGTTTGAAGTCAATTGAATGAGTGAGCAAATTAAGTAGCTCGCCTTGATAAGAATCCAAATCTACATTCAAAATGTCAATCTTATCGCCATTATAATCAGTCTCAGAACTAACCACCCCTGTTCCATCAATACTAGCGAGGTTTTTTAGGTCATCAATTTTGACAAGTCGATGGTTCAAGTCTTTCTCTAGCTCTTCTCGAATACGCTCATCCCGAAAGACGTTTTCGTGATGCATCCTGGCCACATAGAAACCATCCTTAACGTCACGTCTAGTTTTGTTTTCGTTTGATTCAGCCTCTACATTCATGATATTTGAAACATCTTTTGCGATAGATCCTTGAATGTTGTTTAAGGTTGACTCAAGAAGTCCGTCGACGTAAGCTTCTTTGCTTTTTTTGACGCGCTCAAGATGCTCCTCCCAAGTTTCACTTTGAGGTAATTTAGTCAAATCATTCCAAGCAGTATTTTTACTTGTTTCACTTTTTTGCTCAAGGTTAGCAGGAGGAAGATTCAAATTATTCATCAACTGTCCTTTCCTTATCATAAGTGCTTTCGCATTCGGTATGGCTATCGCCACCATCGAAATTGACATAGAACTTGGTGCCGTCCTTTGCAACTGCACTTATATAAAAACTTGGACTAGCGATAGCGGTTCGCCAATCAAGATAGTCAATAACCTCAAACTCCAAATCAGGATTCTTTTCTACGGCACACTGAACCAGCATTTGTAAGCCTTGCTTATTACTGTTTTTAGCACAATCTTCTGGACGTTCAGAGCAATATTGTTCCACAATTTGCTCAACCTTCGGATTATCTGATTTTTCGTAAAATTTAGGTTCTCCAAAAGTAGTATTAAATGCACCTATTAGTTGGAAGCCTAAGACTAACGCTCCACCCACAAAAATAATTGCTGACACGCAAATTATCAAAATAACAGATACAGGTTTTTTATTATTTTTTTGTGTCTTCTTAGTCATAGTCGCTTCTTTGATTATAGCATAAAGGTAATACTTTTAAACGTCTTGGAGCGTAAAAAATTTGCGTTTTCTGACATTGTTTGATATAATGTAAGCATATTCGACAACTAGTCGTTCTCCCAATCGAAAGGTTGGGAGGTATTTTTATTTAATTAGTTTTCTAAAGCCTGCTTTAATTTTCTTAAAATCACCAGTAGATAATTTGCCCATACGGTTATAGAGGCGAGAAACACTCATCATCCTTATCTGAGATAAGACAGCATACTCTTGTTTGCCTCTAAAATTAAATTCAGTATACCAAGTGCCGCTATGTGGCTGAGATGTTAGTGGAATCGCTAGAAAACATTGGTGACTCAATTTCTTAAAAATGATTACTGGTCGAGAAAAGTCTTCGTGTTTGCCGTTAATTTCTACGCCAACATTTTTGCCGAGTGCCGCCCACCAGATTTGACCATCTGAAAATTTCGTAATGAAACCACTTTTGTGAATCTCGTCTTTGACCGTCATCCATTCCGAAAACTCATTTTCCATAATTACTCCTTATTTTATCATACCTTCCCTGTTTGGACCATAGTTAAATACCGATGCGCCACATAAATTTCTTCTTCCATGTTCTTCATGTATCCACTATAAACTCTATCGTTGAAAAAACAAAGTGAGCAATATATAATAAAAGCATAATTGTCTAGATTATATTAATATGCACCAAAAGCTCATTGAGCTGAAAGAAGGGCTACTAACCCCCAGGCTCAATACTTGGTGCATGATCTAGACAATCTGGTTAGTAGTCCTTTTTCTATCAATTAATTATAAGGAGCAATCAATGAGCCAAAAAACAGCCAAAGTAAATAATGAATCTCCGTTTTATCAAAGGTGGTGGTTCTGGGTAATTATTGCATTTGTAATACTCGTAGTCGGAGTAGGAGGTACAAGTAGCAATAAAGGTAACAATGAGGATTCATCCAGCACATCCTCCAACTCCGAATCAAGCAGCAACTCCACCCAAACTGCCTTTAAAGTGGGAGAAGCATTCACCATGGATGGCGTAGAGATGAAAGTCACAAGCGTACAAAGGAATTTCCTACCTAGTAATCAATTGGATCGTCCATCTGACGGTATGGAATTCGTAAAAGTTTCAATGAGTATCGATAATAAATCTAATAATAAAGTCTCCTACAGTGCTAGTGATTGGAAAATGGAGGATAGCACTGGAGATATTAAAGATTACAAAATCACGACTGAGGATGGCGATTTAAGCTATGGCGAACTCGCATCTGGTGGCAAAAAATCTGGCTTCTTAATTTTTGAAGTTCCAGCTAACGACGGTGCGTTAAAAATACACTACTCTCCAACTTGGAGCTTTAGTAATAAAGAAGCCATCGTTAATTTGCAATAAAAATCTCATCCAAAAAAGACCACCTAGGTGGTCTTTTTTGTACCTAGACGATAGCTTAGAACTTCCCAAACTCCCGATATTTCATCCGCGAAACGTATGCTTTTCCCCGCAAATTTAGCGGCAACACGTGCGTCCCCACCAGTTCCTCAATCTCCCCTCGAAACCCAGCCTTAAAATTATATACGCTATTCCCCGCCATCGGCTGCACTCCGTAAAAATCATACCGCGGATAACCGAGCTTCAAAGCTTCCCGAATCAATTCCCACCGAATCAAATGTGAACATCCACCCACATTTCGATATTTCCGCGTCACCCCCGAAAACAGCGACAAAACTTCCGGCCCATAAGTCATATACATCACTGCCGAAATCGGGACAAACTGCCCCGACAAACTATCCCGAATCTCCGCATCCGCAAGATCCAGCCGCGTCACCGACCCTTCCGCCACCTCGACCGGCACTTCCGCCACCACAAATTTCACATCAGAACCAAACGCTTGCCACATCTCCTGATAATATTTCAGATCCTTATCCGTAAATCCGTGCACCGACGACGCCTCGTCCGTCATCTCTTCCATCACTGGCAACTCATCATACTCAAGATCTCGCACCCTCACCCCATACCGCGTCGTCGCTTGCTTAATCCGCGTCCGGATGTCTTTCCTAAAACTCTCAAAAATTTCCTGCTCCGTCCGACCGTCCAGATTCAGTATATATTCCCACTTAATCTGACCCACTTCCCCCACATTTTTATACCCGAGCGTAGACAGAACTCCCCGAATTTCCGGATGCACTTCACGAAGAATCTGATTTTCATAATCGCGCACCGTCACCACCGCATGCGGCGTAATTTCTAACGCCATTCCGCCATGAGCACGCAAAAATTCCCGCGCACCATACGTCCAAATCTTTAAAATCTCTCGCCACTTCTTCCCTGAAAAATCTAAGAGCGGCCCCATCGGTACTCCAAAAATCTTCCCCAAGCCTCTTCGCGTACCCATATTCATCACAATTCCTGCCGCAACCGTCTTCCCATGCCCATCTTTCACGCCAAGTAAATACACTTCCCTACCCTGCCGGGTCAACTTCTCATACATCTGACGACTCTGCATAAAATTCGCCCCCGGTGCCACGACCACAAACTTCTCAAAATCTGCAACATCAAGCTGAGTGAATTCCATATCATGATTATACCACATCCGCTTTACAATCTGTTAATTCTGTGCTAAAATAGTTCGTATTCGGGTTCGTTCAAGAGTGCTGAAAATATATAGATTTTCATCCCTGCTGAACGTACCCGAAGGAAGGAAAAATTATAATGGCAAAAGCCAAAAAACTAACTATGGATGAACTCCTCGCTGCTGAGGGTTCTGTTAAACAACTCGCAAACGGTGACACTGTAGATGGTACCGTTATGTCGGTAAAAAAGCACGAGATTTTGATCGATCTCGGTGCTAACGGCGTTGGTATGATTCCTCGCCGCGAGGCCGCTTATGCTCGTAATCTCGAGGTCGGCCAGGAAGTAACCGCCTCTGTTATAGATAGCGAAATGCCTGATGGTACTGTTTTGCTTTCTATGCGCAAAGCTGTCAAGGACAAAGGTTGGGACGAAATCACCGCCAAGCTTGAAGCTGGCGAAATCGTCGACATCACTCCGTTTGATGCCAACCGTGGTGGTCTCCTCATCGAATACGAAGGTATTCGTGGTTTCCTACCTGTTTCTCAGCTCTCTGCTGAACACTACCCACGCGTCGGTTCTGCTGATAAAGACGAAATCTTACAGCGTTTGAACTCTCTCGTTGGTCAAACAATCAAGGTCCGCATCCTTGATGCCCAGAAGAAAGAAAATAAGCTCATCTTCTCTGAGAAAGAAGCTATTAAAGACGCACTTGCCGCTCGCTTCGCCGAGATGGCTGTTGGCGATGTCGTTAAAGGTCTCGTCACTGGCGTCGTCGACTTCGGTGTATTTGTCAATGTCGACGGTATCGAAGGTTTAGTCCACATTTCCGAGATTTCTTGGGAACGCGTAAACAACCCTGCCGACTACGTCAAGGTTGGCGACACTATCGAAGCTAAGATTATCGCCATCGACAAAGAACGCCTCAGTCTTTCTATGAAACAGCTCAAAGAAGATCCATGGCTATCCGAAGTCGAAGGTTTGAAGAAGGGTTCCAAAGTTGAAGGTACGGTTACTCGTATCACTCCTTTCGGCGCCTTTGTTCAAATTTCCCCAGCCGTTGAAGCTTTGGTTCATGTTTCCGAGCTTGGCGAAGGTAGCGATGTCGACCCAGAAAAAATCTTTACTTTGAATGAGCGTAAAGATTTCAAGGTCTTAGACATTGACCGCGAAGGTCGCAAAATCAGCCTCACTATCGCGTAAAGCTTTAGGCAAAAAACTACTCAAATTCGGAGTAGTTTTTTGTGCTATAATAATGACATGTATTTAACAATCGATATTGGTGGCACTAAAACCTTAATTGCGTTATTTAGTAATCATGGCCGTATTTTGCGTGAAAAAAAGTTTATCACCCCCGTTAATCTCCGAGATTTTTTGAACAAATTATTTACTCAACTTCAGTATTTCACTGATTATCAACCTAGAAATATCGTTGTCGCTGTCCCTGGGATTGTCGAGAAGAATCGCCCCATCTGGTTCGGCAACCGCGACTGGAAAAATCCGCCACTTTATGAGAGTATCCGTAAACTCTTTACTTGCCCGGTCTACTTTAAAAATGATTCCGATCTCGCAACCCTCTACGAAGCCAGTTTCTATCCTGAAAAACGCACCATGTTCCTTACTTTTGGCACCGGAATCGGCGGCAGCCTAACCAAAAACGGCTGTCTGACTAAAAGCTCAGCCACATTTGAACCTGGGCACCAAATTGTTCTCTGGCGAAACCAAGAAGTTGAATGGGAGGATATCGCCTCCGCCAAAGCTATCCGCCGCACAAACCACGGCCAGGATGTCACTACGATTAAAGATAAGCACGCCAATGAGCTCATCGCTGCCAAAATTGCCATTGGCCTCGTCCCACTTTTAGAAGAAAAGCACCCAGAGATTGTCATCATCGGTGGGCCGCTTGGAGAAATCTTCCGTTATTTTCGTCCAACCTTAAACCGTCTCGTCAAAATTGGCCTAAAAAATAGTCCCGCTAAAATCCCTAAACTAATCAAAGCTAAAAAACCACGCCGATGTGTTAGTTACGGCGCCTATAAACTCGCCAAGCAATTTGATCGCTCCCTTAAAAAGGCCTCGAACCGTGACTAATTTGCAGTCACTTCTCGCATATCTTAAACAAACCTATCCCAACCTCAATTTCGCTTATGGAAAACGGTTTAAATATCGTTACCCAAATCTTATTACTGTCGAAAATCCAAAAAACTCCACTACTCCCCCCGACTTTTTTGCCCTTCAGACGCTCCACGAGCTCGGTCATGCCCTTTGTAACCATAAAAACTATAATCAGGACATCTCGCGACTAAAAATCGAACGTGAGGCCTGGGAGACGGCAAAAACAGTATATTTAAAACTGCCAGAACCGCTCCAAAAAACCTTCATTTGGAACGAAGATTTCGTTGAAGCCAGTATTGATACCTACCGTGACTGGCTTCATCAAAAATCACGCTGCAAAAAATGCGGCATTACTCGCTATCAAACTGAGGATGGCGTTTACCATTGCCCTCACTGCGAAAATTTTACTAAATCATAACTAAAAGTTAACGATTATCCCCTCTTCCGTGCAGCTTTCCCCGTTCCATTCGACTCGACAACTTATCGATATTCCCCTCCGCCACCTCTGAAAACAATACCCCAAGATACCGTGCAATCGTTGCTACGTACCAAGTAACGTCTCCCAGCTCCTTCACAATCTCATCTTTATCTTCATTCGATATCTTGCCGCCCTTGTCTCGAACAATTTTCTTAAATTTCTCCGAAACTTCCCCCGCCTCCCCTGGAAGTCCCAAAATTTTTGCCATAAATGCTGGCTCTAATACATTATTCGTTTGTTCAAACAAATCAAATTTTTTTACCTCTTCCTGGTATTCGTCAAATCTCATACTTACATTGTACCACTAAAAAAGAAGCAGCTGCCTATTTTGGACAGCTACTTAAGGTCATATATATGCTTGAGTAATCTCGCAGTTGCTGTGGCTTTATGCCACTTACTCAAACTTAATCTCATTATATATCACCGACTAAATAAAGTCAAGCTTTTTTTATAAAAATTGTTCGGGAAAATTTCTGAAATTATACAACATTTTTAGACTATGCTGTTCGGTTTTCAAAAATAAAATTATAACATATTTCTTGCTATCTACATATTGACAAAACTGAAGCGGTATGCTATAATGAGTACATAATCCTCGATGAGAGGTGTTATTTAATAATGTTAATTGGTGGGCAGAAACGGATAAACTAAAATGGCAGGAACCAAAGCCGGCGGCATTAAAGCTGCCGAAACCAACCGCGCCAAATATGGCAAAGAGTTTTATGCTCGCATCGGTCAAAAGGGCGGTCGCAATGGCCACACTGGTGGCTTTGCCGCAAATAAAGCTCTAGCTCGCATTGCTGGCGCCAAGGGTGGTCGCATCTCTCGTCGCGGCCCAGCCAAAAAAGCTGCTTAAAGTAGGTTCTACCCTACCAACAAAAAATCCTCCCCTAATCGAGAGGATTTTTTGATCGCCAAACCCTTGATTTTTAGGAAAAGATAGTGTAAAATAAGATAAGCTTGGGGCAATAGCTCAGCTGATTAGAGCGCCGCCTTTGCAAGGCGGAGGTCCAGGGTTTGAATCCCTGTTGCTCCACCAAGATTAACAATTCGGGGATATAGCTCAGCTGGTTAGAGCGCTAAACTGATAATTTAGAGGTCTGTGGTTCAAGTCCACATATCCCCACCAACAGCGCCCTTCATTGGGCTTATTTTTATGCTATAATAAGACTATGGATTGGAATTTTAGTTTCGGATGGTTCATCGCTGGCCTCGTCATCTTTATCGCCGGCGGTGCTATGGTTTTATTCTACCAGCCCATCTCCGACAACTTTGCTAGCGGCGTTTCCTCTTATCAGAGGGTTAAATTCTGGGGTATCATTATTGCCATCATTGGCTTTCTCGTCATGGCTAATCTCCACACCCTTGTCTTGACCGGCCTCGTCAACCTCATCTACTTCCGCTAATACGAAAAATCTCCATACAAAATTCCTGGCTTCAATTCCCTACCACGAGCCTGAACCATCTCCTCAATCGTCACGAATTCATACCCCTGTCCCCGCAGCCAATCAATCATCGGCCCCACCGCATCCACCGTTGTATCATAAATATCATGCATTAAAATCACCGCCCCATCAAAACTCATCCTCTGTACCTCGGCCAAAATCGCCGCCGGATCTCGGGATTCCCAATCTCTGGAATCCACCGTCCACCCCATCAGCACAATCGGCAAACTCCGTACGGAGCTAGACATCGCCCCATATGGTGGCCTTAGATACTGCGGCTCACACCCCAAAACTTCGCTAAAAATCTCCTTCATCCGCTCGTAATCAGCAGCCACCTCACCCCTAGACAACTTGCTTAAAATCGCGTGCGACACCGAATGGCTCTCCACTTCGTGCCCCTCATCTACCGCTCGAACTGACACTTCCGGCGCCGCCAGCATCCGATTCCCCAGTTCAAAAAACGTCGCTTTCACGTCTTTTTCTTTCAAAATATCTAAAAGCCTCGTTGTCGTTTCCCTGTACGGCCCATCATCGAACGTCAACGCTACCAGCTTTTTCCCTATTAAATCTCGCACTCGCTCCATCTTCCCCGACCATTCTAGCGCAATTGGCGCCGCAAAATCATTCACAGACTCATCTACCACCTCTTTTGGCATAATCCAACCTGCAAATAGTACCGCAGAAATCGTAAGCAACCCCACCATCACAATCTTTAGCCAGGGAAAATACCGATTTAAGTTCTTCATTTCTTCTTCAACTTTTCTATAAACTCTGCTGGCGAACATACTTCGATGAACGCGTCCTCAAAATCTTTCTGATTCCGCGTCACAATTACGTCCATACCCTCTCGCGCCGCGGATTCCACTAATATCGCATCCTCAAAATCTACCACTCCATCCCTCAGCGCGCTCTTACAGTCTTCGGCCGTAGTATCTATAATCACGAATAATTTCAAAAGATCTAAAAGATTCTCCCTAGCCTTCTTTTTGTCGTGAAAAAACCTCTGTTGCAAATAAAAAATATCCGCCACGCTACTAGCTGCAATATATCCGTCATATTCATCTGCCCTCAGCATTACCTCTGCCGCATCCTCCAAAAAACCGTCTCTGCTCTGCAAACTGTCAATAATCACATTGGTGTCAATTAGCGCTCTCATCTCTTCGACAATCTTTCCGCCCTCAATGCATCATGATCTATATAATCCATCTGAATAGACCCTACTAATCG
The DNA here is from genome assembly GCA_045589895.1 of Candidatus Nanosyncoccus sp. Lineage (GTDB taxonomy): Bacteria > Patescibacteriota > Saccharimonadia > Saccharimonadales > Saccharimonadaceae > Nanosyncoccus. The sequence goes on from JAZNPY010000013.1 coordinate 12,123, forward strand.
CTCCGCAATTTTTCGTTTCTCCACTTTTCTGTTCGCCGCGAATGGCTCCGTTAACCTCGAAACCATTTTTCCATTCTTTGTCACCAAAATATCTTCCTCTCTTGACATCAAAATATATCTGCCCAAATTGTTTTTTAATTCCGTCAAAGTTATTTCCATTCGTCCTCCTTCCCTACAATTCTATCAAAAACCGTACGATTTGTCAACGAAATCGTACGGTTTACGCCAGCACGCATTGCCTCACCCATTCATACATCGCAATCCCTGCCGCCACTCCCACATTCACCGACCGCGTTGACCCAAAGCTCTCAATCTCTCTTATATCATCACAGCCATCCAGGAACTCTGCCGATAGCCCATCGCTTTCGCCCCCAAAAACCAATGTCGTCTCTGGTAAAAACTTCTTCTGAGCCAGCGGCAAACTCCGACCAACATTATTCTCTATCGCCACCACTTCCCTTCCTCGCGCCTTCTGATCTGCTAAAAATTCCTCCACCGAAGACCAGTAAGCCACCTCGATATATTTATCTGTACACATCGCCCCTCGCCGATTATATTTCCGTCGCCCCACAATGTGTACGCACGACACATTAAAATTGTTCGCGCTCCTCACAATCGTCCCCGCATTAAAATCATGCGACACATTAAAAATCGCCACCTCTAACGGCAATCGTCGCGTGTCTAGTCGCTCAAAAACTTCCTCGTTCGAAAGCCCCTTCAACTCATCCGTCAAATTCCGCGTGTCTTCTTCCATACCTGTATTATACCACTAAATATCCCCTGGGCCATCCCAGGGGATTATTTTTATTCTGTTCTTAGTGAAAGCTCAAACTTGAACGATTCAGCACCGTGTACGTCTAAGCATAAGCTCAAATGCACATCTTCCTTACTAACTTTTGTAGCAAGCTCTGAACATTTTTTTACAATGTCCATGAATTCTTCCTGCAAAGAGGCCTGCTGCCCTTTCTGTTCTATACCATCCGTTTTCTTCGCGCCAGATCCTTTCCTGTTCTTTGCTGGGCGACCAGGCTTTTTCTTTATCGCTCCGCCTTCTTCGGTTTTAATATCGACAGCCCGCTTATTCATTACCTGTTCCTCGTTCTTCGACTCATCCGTCTCACCTTCTCGCCTAGTTCCAATTATTTCGTCCACAGCCTCATGAATAGTCTCACTCATTTGTTTTTCCTCCTTCTTCCGTACGTTCTTCTTCCGAACTACCTTGCATCCAATTTCTTCTTCCACTACCTTGCAGAGATTATCATAATTACCAAACATGCTCCACAGTTCACCCAAATCGAAAAACTGACTTCTCTTTAGCTGCCTTGCCGACGGCATTCGATCTTTGTTATCGTGGTATATATCTATAACTGTCTCCAACAATTCCGCATACCTTTCAGGATCAACCTTGGATTTTTTCACCCTCTCCACCCCCTCTTTTCTGTTCTTGATCTGTTCATGATAATAGGCCACATAGCTGCCACCATATTTTTTTCGCGACAACAATTCTAGCTCACTAGCATAACCTTCCGGCGCTTTAACCCATCTCTTATTCTTATCATCTAAACTTGTAGTAAATTCCTTACAAGCATTATAATATGACCCATAATATTCATCATAGAGATCCATATTCACCGGCATATACGGCAATGTTTTTGCCTCATCAAGGCTCGGTACATGGCCAAGTTTTGTGTAAGCACCCTCTAAAACTCTCATTAGGACCGAACTCAATCTTTCTCCATATCGAGCAGAAAAGGTACTTCCGTCATTCAATATTACTCTATTGCCAGCGCTAATACCTTTCGGCCCAGCCATCTACTTCACCACCTTTCTCACTAAGAACTTAATCTACTTAACTCCCACAAAGTTACCCATTAATTATATCACAAAAAACCGCCCGACAGGCGATTTTATAGAGTCTAACTTTTAACAATTTAGTTGCGCAATCAATCTTAATTCAACGTCAAAGCTTAAAATCGTGTCTCAAAGAGATAATATTGTGCCTCAAGCTTGATTAGACACAATCACGACCGACCTAGCTATCTTAAACTCTTACAAATCTAAGACGCATCAATTCCTTCTCAAGAAAGGAGGTAATCCATCGACACGTTCTCGTACCGATGCCTTGTTACGACTTAACCCCAATCATCTCCCCCACCTTAGGCCGCCTAGACGGACTTCGGGTGTTGGTGACTCTCATGGTTTGACGGGCGGTGTGTACAAGACCCGGGAACGTATTCACCGCAACATGCTGATCTGCGATTACTAGCGATTCCGACTTCAAGAAGGCGAGTTTCAGCCTTCTATCCGAACTGGGACTGGCTTTGGTGCGATTTGCTTCACATCACTGCTTCGCTTCGCATTGTACCGGCCATTGTAGCGCGATTCTAGCCCAAGGCGTAAGGGAAATACTGACCTGACATCATCCCCTCCTTCCTCCCCGTTACCGGGGCAGTCCTACCAGAAAAATACAACTGGTTGCAAGGGTTGCGCTCGTTGATGGACTTAACCAAACATCTCACGACACGAGCTGACGACGGCCATGCATCACCTGTCTCGAGGTTCCCGAAGGCACAGTTCTCTTTCGAGAGCCTTCCCTAGATGTCAAGCCTTGGTAAGGTTTATCGTTTATCGTCGAATTAAAGATCACGCTCCACCGCTTGTGCGGGTCCCCGTCAATTCCTTTATGTTTTAATCTTGCGATCGTACTACACAGGTGGGATGCTTAACGCGTTAGCTTCGCAACTTCGGGGGTCGATACCCGGAACTGCTAGCATCCATCGTTTAC
>JAZNPY010000014.1:0-35103 GCA_045589895.1 Candidatus Nanosyncoccus sp.
CTGGAGCCTTAGCCGGAGCGGCCTGTGCAGGCGTAGCGGAGAGATCAATACTATCTACAAAGGAGATGGTACCCATCTCGGCGTTGTCGCCGCGACGGTAACCGGCCCGCTCAATACGGAGGTAGCCAGAGTCGCGTTTGATTTGGGGTGCAATGACATCCATGAGGAGATTAGCCAGCTCAATGTTGTCAAGACGCGAGATCAGGAGGCGACGATTGGCCAGGCCACCTTTCTTTGCGATGGTAATTAATTTCTCGGTGCTGCGGCGCATTTCTTTGGCGCGCGCCAGCGTAGTGGTAATTGATTGATGTTCGATCAGGGAGCACATCAGCCCACGCATAAGTGCTTGCCTCTGGTCGGTTTCGCGGCCGAACTTGCGGCCTTTGTATCCGTGGCGATGCATATTAAATATTTAACTCCGTTAACTTTTCTTTAACTTCGTCGAGGGCTTTAGTACCGAAACCTTTGAGCTCTTTTAAGTCGGAGTCGGAGAGGGAGACGAGGTCGCGAACGGTCTTGATATCGTTATTGACAAGAGCGTTAGCGGTGCGGGCGGAGAGACCCAATTCTTCGATTGGGAGCATGAGCCCGGTGTCTTCTTCTTCGGCGAAAGAGCCTGGAGCTGGTGCCGATTCGACGGTGGTGCCGCCGGCAAGAGCGGAATACTGGTTGACAAGAACAGCAGCAGCTTCTTCGAAGGCTTCCTGAGGGGTGATTGTGCCATCAGTGTCAATAGTGATAGTAAGCTGCTGAAGGTTAGTATCTTGACCAACACGAGTATTCTCTACCTTGTAGCGAACACGAAGGACTGGAGAAAAGACGGCGTCGAGAGCAATCATATCGCTATGAACGCGTTCTTGGCTGCTTTTCTCGATAGTGAGATAACCACGACCAGTCTCAACGATAAAGTGCATCTTAAGAGTAAACTTTGGATCGTCGATGTGGCAAATGGTCTGGTGTGGGTTGGCGATTTCGACCTCGGCTGGAAGCTTGATGTCGCCAGCTACGACGCGAGGGTCGCCATCTTTAGTGGATTGGTCTGAGCCTTTAATTTCTAGGTTGAGTTCGATTGGAGCGTCAGTGTGGACCTTGAAGCGGATAGCTTTGAGGTTTAGCATGATGTCGACAACATCTTCACGAATACCAGGAATAGCGGTAAATTCGTGAGTACTACCTTCGATACTGAAGGAAGTAATTGCAGCACCTTTGACACTCGAGAGTAAGACTCTGCGAAGAGAGTTGCCGAGAGTGTTGCCGTAGCCATAATAGAGCGGTCGGATCACAAACTCAGCACTGTTCTCGCTCAAGGAGTTAACCTCTGCGAGGCTTGCTTCGTGGATAACTTTAGTTGTCATTATTTACTTCCTCCTTAGCGTGAGTAATACTCAACGATTAGTTGTTCGTTAATGCCCGCCTCTGCTTCTTCGCGCTTAGGCTTACCGGTAACCTCAATTTTCATTTTCTTGCCATCGACTTTAATCCAGGAAAGGACGCCTTGGCCAGCGTTGCCCATGATGTTTTCAAGATTCTTGAAATACTCAGATTTCTGAGACTTTGGACGAACTTCGAGAACATCACCTGGGTTTAAGCGGATGGAAGGAATGTCGATGCGGCGACCGTTTAATAGGAAATGACCGTGAGAGACTAATTGACGTGCCTGACGGCGAGTCGTAGCGAAACCAGCGCGATAGACTACGTTGTCAGCGCGGCGCTCGAGGAACTCGAGCAGGTTTTCACCAGCTAGACCTTCGGCTCTCTGGGCTTCTTTCATTAATTTTGCAAATTGTTTCTCAAGAAGACCGTACATACGACGAACCTTCTGTTTTTCGCGGAGCTGTGTCAAATAAAGACTGCCCTTTCGCACGCGCATATCGCCGTGTTCACCTGGAATACCAGATTTTTTGGCCATGACTTTATGTGCTTTTGGAGCGAGGGCGAAACCTTCGCGACGAGATTGTTTAACAATTGGAGATTTATCGCGTGCCATTATGGTTTCCTTTCTCCTTTAGGACGGACACCACCGTGCGCGATAGGCGTTTTGTCGGTAATGCTGTCGATTTTGATACCGAGACCAGAGATTGCGCGAATAGCGCTGTCGCGGCCGAGACCAATACCCTTAACATAGACGTCAACGGAGCTGAGGCCGTGATCTTTCTTGGCGATTTCGCCAGCTTTTTCAGCGGCAATCTGAGCTGCGTAAGCAGTACCCTTTTTGCTACCGCGGAAACCGTTGGCGCCAGCGGAAGAGCTGGAAAGTACTTTGCCGGTCTTGTCGGAAATAGTGATAATAGTGTTGTTGAAGGTGGCTTGGATGTGCACCTGGCCAGATTGGACGATGCGCTTGCCTTTTTTACCTTTAACTTTTGTAGCTTTGACTTCAGGAGCTTCGGCTACAGCTTCAGTGGTTTTGACTTCTTCTTCTGCCATATTTACTCCTCAAATTTAAGTCTTACTTGCTGCTTTTGGTTGCGCTCCACCGACCGCGATCGCCTTACCCTTACGAGTCCGTGCATTCGTACGAGTACGTTGGCCGTTTACTGGCAACTTTGCCTTGTGGCGGATACCCTTATAAGAATTGATATCCTTGATGCGCTTGATATTATTACTGACGAGGCGACGAAGATCACCCTCAACTTGGTACTTACTGGAAATAACCTCGTTGATTTTCTGTTCATCAGCCTCGGTGAGATCTTTCACCCGAGTGGTAGGCTCAATCTTAGCCTCCGCAAGGATGGCTTTTGAGGTTGTACGTCCGATACCGTAAACGTAAGTGAGGGCAATCCACACTTGTTTCTCGGAAGGGATGACAACGCTTGCAATTCTTGCCATATTTACTTAACCCTGCCTTTGCTTATTCTTAGGTTTTTTCTTATTAATGACACGAAGTACACCTTTACGGCGGACAATGATGTCATCTGGCGAGATTTTTTTAACACTAGCACGTACTTTCATAGTGTGCAAAAATCCTTTCTTTAGTTATTAATCTTTTAGACGGAAGCTGATGCGGCCCTTCGTGAGATCATAAGGCGTGAGCTCCACTTCCACCTTGTCGCCTGGCACGAGACGGATATAGTTTTTACGCATTTTTCCGCTCATGTGAGCAATAATAATATGACCATTCTCGAGTTCAACCCGAAACTGGGTACCTCGCAAAGCCTCAACGACCTTGCCGGTGAGTTTAATCACTTCCTTTTGACTAGCCATAAATTACTTTACTATTATATCATACATATTTTCGCGTGTAAACAGGAAAATATTATATTATTGTTCTAATAAGACGGCTTTAACAAATTGGCGAGAGAGATAGGTCTTCTGAATATCGGACCATTCGCCAGAACAAGTGATTAAAGTGATTGATTCTTTGCCACTAACCGGGCTAGTGAAGGCGGAATTCATGTTAGTATTGGCTTGGTCCAATGGATAGGCGACGTTCTCAACTACAGAATAGCTGAAATTTTTACCATCGCCTCTTTCGACGTTAATGATATCGCCTTCGGCTAAACCTGGAAGATATTTGAAAACGCCTGTCTTGGTCGGGCCACCATTATGCCCGTCCATAACCATAGTGCCGCCTTCTCCAGGAAGTCCAGATTCAGTATACCAACCGACGTCAAAAATATTATTTGGAGTCTGAAGCTGCTTAGAGCTGGAGAGTCCGATCGGAAGGATACGTGCGTCCTTAATACCAAGCTTTTCGATGGAGAGGTAGCGTGGACGATCTGGAGCGACCGTGTAGTTATTTAGCTCCGCATCCGAAATCTCGGTTTCGTCTAGGTTTTCTTCTGTGGTTGGAGAAGAAATAGCGGTCGAACGCTCGCTACCTTCCTTTTCGAGATAATAATAATGCTCCCAAATAAGTACTTTGATTAGACAAACACCGACGGCGATGCCGATAATAATAAGTATGAGCCTGAGGCCATCTTTACGCCAGTCAAATCTAATTCTTCTGCCCACTTTTTCTCCTTATTTAATTATGCTTTAAAATCATCGTAAGTAATCATCAAAGCGCGCGAATCAATCTGACGTAAGTTTTCGAGGGCAACGGTGACAATAATCAAGAGACCAGTACCGGAGAGCGAGAGGCCTACCGGCGCACCTGTAGTAAGAATGAAGATATAATCAGTGATGAATGGGAGCATGGCAATGAGGCCTAGCGAAAGAGAGCCAAAGAGGTTGAGACGATTGACGACCTTGTCAAGATATTTGGCTGTAGTTTGGCCAGGACGAACACCTTCAATGAAGCCACCTTGTTTCTGAAGGTTATCGGCGATTTCTTTAGTATTGAAGATAATAGACGTGTAGAAATATGTGAAGAGGACAACGAGGGCGAAGTAAAGGGCTGGATAGAAGAACCATTTGGCATTAATGCCATCTGGATACATAGTGGCAAAATTACTAGCGCTAGGAGCAGTAAAGAGCTCGAGGAGTTTAGCACCGAAGGCATTGTTCGGGTTAATTACCTGAATAAGCTGACCAACGAGAGCCGGAAGAGCGAGGAAGCTAGTAGCGAAAATGACTGGGATGACGCCGGCAGCGATTAGTTTAATCGGGAGAATAGATTTAATGCCGCCATAGGTACTATTGCCGTGGACGCGCTTAGCATAGTTAATCGTGATGATGCGCTGGGCCTCGTTCAGCTTGACAAGGAAGTAAATGACGACAAGGAGTGCAATAGCGAACCCGAGTACAATCCAGAAGACGGTCGGGTTAACCGGCAATTTAAACCATCCCCAAAGCTCGAGCGAGCCGGCACTGGTATCAAAGAGTGAAGTGCTAAGGCCAGCCAAGGTAGTCGGAAGCTGGGAAATAATAGAAGCAAAGATAATCATAGAAATTCCGTTACCGATTCCCTGCTCAGTAATTAATTCGCCGAGCCACATCAGGATTACCGAGCCGGCAGTCATGGCAGTAACAGATAGAATCCAGTCTGCCGAAGACAGGCTCATATCGGTAGAAACATTTGCAGCGGCAGAACGGTAGAGAATGTACATATAGGCAACGGACTGAACGATGGCTAGAGGTATAGAGACGCGACGAGTCCACTGGTTAATCTTGCGGCGACCAGTCTCGCCATCTTGGGAAAGCTCTTCGAGACGAGGAATAGCCTTAGTAATCAGCTGGACAACGATAGAAGCGGTGATAAACGGAGAAAGACCGACAAGTATAATCGAGAAGCTAGTTAAGCCACCACCGGAGATTAAGTTTAAGAAGCTACCAAAATCAGATTTGGAGAGTAAGTTCTCAATAGCCTCTTTAAAAGTAGAAGAGTCGCCTAGAGGTACAGGAATATGAGCCATAAAGCGGTAAACGACGATAATGCCAAGCACGATAAGAATACGCTTTAGCATGTCTTTATTTTTGAACGATTTGAAAATAGTCTTGAAATGCATGGAAATAACTCTTTTTACTCTATCTATAATAACAAAAACCGGCTGCCTTTGCAACCGGTTTTTGTAGTTTTAGTCGATCGACTTATTTTTTGCTGCCCTTGCGGCTGTCTTCTGCGACTTGTCGGGAAGGGATGCCGGTCTGGGTAAATTTGCCACCAGCTTTCTTGATAGCTTCAATTGCGGTCTTAGATGCGTACTGAGTATCAAGATCGAGCTTGGCAGTTAACTCACCACGAGTAATGACCTTAACCTTCACGAATGGGCTAGAAATTAGTCCGGCCTCGTAGAGCTTAAAGTTGTCAACTGAGCCTTTGAGATCATTCAAACGGTCAGTATAGACGACTTCGGCCTTAGGATGAATAGATTTGAAGCCTTTGAGCTTCGGAACAGCCTGCATAATAGCACGCTGACCACCCATGAATCCGGCTGGCATCTTGCGATGACCAGTACGGGCCTTCTGGCCTTTAGTACCGCGACCAGCGGTTTTACCTTGTCCAGCGGAAATACCACGACCTTTACGAGAAGGGCGAGTATTTGCTGAAACAGTTAATTCATTATACTTCATTATTTGGCCTCCTTCTTAGCGGCGGTTTTCTTCGCAGCTGGTTTTTCGGAGGTTTTTGCCATCTTAGTAGTTTCCCAATCTTTGCGAGGAACCTGCTGGCGTAAACCTTCAATTACAGCATAGGCAATATTGACCTTGTTAGTCGAGCCAAGTGATTTAGAAATTAAGTTCTTGACACCAGTGAGACCGATGATAGAACGTACGACGCCGCCAGCGATAATACCAGTACCAGGAGCGGCTGGTTTCATCAAAACATCTGCGCCAGTGACTTTGGTCTCGACTTCGTGGCAGATAGTCTCTTCGTCCATATTGAACTCAATCATGTTTTTGCGAGCTTTAGTGGCTGCTTTCTGAACGGCAGAGGTGACATCACCACCTTTAGCTACGCCAACGCCGACTTTGTTCTTGTGGTTACCGATGGCGACAAGAGCCTTGAAACGCATACGGCGACCACCTTTAACGGTACGAGAAACGCGGTCGATGTTGATTGTAACCTCGTCAAATTCTTTCGGGGCAAGCTCGGCTTTAGCGCGGTTGCCGCCACGGCGACGGCGATCCATAGGACGGCCAGCAATGTCGCGGGTCTGCTTCTTGTTTGCGACCTCGTCGGTCATCTTAAGGGTGCCGGATTTGTTAATTACTTTTGGTTGTGTATTCTCAGCCATGCTAGAACTCCAATCCTTCCTTGCGGGCAGCATCTGCGAGTGCAGAGAGGCGACCAGCATAAATTAAAGAACCGCGGTCGAAAACGACTTTTTTGATCTTAGCCTTCTTAGCTTTCTCGGCGATTTCTTTGCCGATCTTAGCAGCCTTCTCGGTCTTGGTGCCAGTTAATTTCTGGCCAACCGTGGTAGCGTAAGCTAGAGTAGTTTTCTTATCATCGTCGATGATTTGTGCGGTAATATGTAAATTACTAATATGGACTGTGAGGCGAGGGCGCTCGCTAGTGCCATGAATTTTTGCGCGTGTGCGATTAGCACGATAGATAGCTTTCATTACTTCTTACCTGCCTTTCCAGCCTTACGGATGATAACTTCATCAACATATTTAATACCTTTACCCTTGTATGGTTCAGGTTTCTTTAGGCTTCGAATCTCAGCTGCAACCTGGCCAACTTTCTGTTTGTCGATACCAGAGACAGTGATTTCCATTTTGTTCGTGGTCAAAGTAATGCCTTCTGGGGCACTATATTTGACTGGATGAGAAAAGCCGAGAGCCATCTCGATGTCTTTTGGACCGCCAGATAGACGGAAACCAACACCGTTGATCTCGAGTTTCTTCTCAAAGCCCTTAGTAACGCCTTCGACAGCGTTGTTCAATAGGGCGCGTTGTAGACCGTGCCAAGCACGAGACTTTGGCTCATCGTCTGCTCTCGTGACAATAATTTTATTGTCTTCTACCTTAGTGGTAGTGTTCTGTTGGACAGGAACCTCAAGCGTGCCTTTCGGGCCAGCAACGGTAATAACCTCGTCGCCGACCGTAATTGTCACGCCTGCAGGGATGTCCACAGGTAGTTTTCCGATACGACTCATATTGTTCCCTTTAGTTAATAATAATCTAGATTATTTTATCACAGTTCCTAAGATTTGTCTAGGGTTTTTGTCGAGAATCTGATCTAATTCAAACTCTGTATAATAACGTTCGAGTTTTTTCTGGGCTTTGTTGATTTCGGAATAGTCGCGGACATGATGAATGTCGGTGCCAAAGCAGAAAATTAGATTGGATTTCGCAAGTTTTTTAACTAATTTTTGGGGCTTATGGCCATACTGACCAAGTATACTGCCAAGATTGCACTGGAATAAGATACCGTTTTCGTGAAGCTTTTCGGCAATTTTAGGATTTTTCTGAATCGTATGATAGCGTTCGGGATGAGCGAGAATAACTCGGTAGCCTTTCAGTAAGAGATCAGTCAGAATCGACTCATAGTCCTCAAACTCTCCGCTGATCGGGAGCTCGACTAGTAAAAATTTACTATCGGCGAGAAAGGAAATCTCATAGTTTTTGAGTAGCTGTTCAATATCGCGATCAATGTATATTTCATTGCCAAGGTGCAAGTTAACGGGAATGTCACTCGCCTTTTCTTGGAGCTTAGCAAAAATTAAACGATTTTTTTGACGTGGGCTAGTCCAGGTTGTTTCCGTAATATAATGCGGAGTGATAATAATATCAGAAACGCCACGATATGATAGGTTTTTGATAATTTCTATACTCTCGTCGAAGGTTTTTACGCCGTCGTCGACGCCCGGAAGCAGATGAGAATGAACGTCAATCATTAACGATCTTCTCCGTAATAGGAGTAGTATTTGGTGACTTTTTTGTTGATACCGTTAAATACTACGCCGGCAATATTGGCACCAACTTTTTCTAGGGCTTCTCTCGTACCACTAAATGCGCCCTTAGACACGGCCGCGTCGCGCGTAACAATGAGAGTTTCATCGACTAGCGTCGAAAGAATGACGCTGTCGGCTAGACCATTGCAAGGAGTACCATCGAAAATGATAATATCGTAATCCTGTTTCAGGCGATAAATTAGCGCTTTGTTTTTCTCGGACGAAAGCAGTTCGGCTGGGTTTGGCGGATAAGTACCACGAGTAATAATACTTAGATTATTAATCCCAGTTGGCTGAATATAGCGGCGACTATTTAAAATCTCATCGGTCAAAAGATTGGAAAGACCAGAAAGATTGGATACATTGAAAAGTTTATGCAAGCGACCTTTGCGAAGATCACAGTCGACTAAGAGAACCTTCTTGTCCGCTTGAGCGAATGAAGCTGCAAGGTTGGCAGCGATGAACGACTTACCTTCGCCGGCGTTGGTTGAGGTGATTAATATAGTTTTAAGAGTATTGTCGACAGAGGTAAATTGAAGATTAGTACGCAGACTTTTGATGTTTTCAGAAATAATAGATTTTGGTCGTTTTTCGACGACGAGCTCGTTTGAAATTTTGCCGCGAGAGGCCATATCCAGCGAACTATGGACATCAGAATTCGAACGATGTTTTTTGTCTAATTTGACTTCGCTTTTGACGATTTTGCCAGCAATCGGAACTTTTAATTTTTGCTCAATGTCCTCGTGATATTTTACAGTGTCGTCAAAGTAAAATAGCAGAAAGGCAAGCGCGGAAACGCCGAAAGTTGAGAGCATCGCGGCGATAATTAAATCTCGCACGGTGGTGTTATTTGCGACTTGATCTGGAGTCTTCGCTATATCTAGAACAGAAACGTTGTCGAGTTTATAAATTTTCACAATTTCTTCGGAGAAGACTTTTGCAATTTCGTTGGCAATTTCGGCCGATTTTTCGGCATTCTCGTTTTTGACTGTGATATTAATAATTGCCGTATCGTCAATCGAAGTAACTTTGATATTGCTCTGAAGCGCTTTAACGGAAAGGTCTAAATGCAAATTGTCGATGACTCGTTGTAAAACAAGCTCAGATTTAGCTACCTCGCCATAGGTAGTGGTGAGTTTTTGGCTAACGTTGACGTCGTTGAGTGTAGTAGTAGAGTTGGCACTGTTTTCGGACTGAGCAAGAATGACGGAAGTCTTAGACTGATAGAGGTCGGTTTTAACCTCAGTGTCGTAAAAGTAGGTACCAGACAATGCGGCGGCCAAAATTAACACGTAAAGAATAATATACTTGCGCAAATAGAGAAAAAACTCTTTTAGATTTAACTCTTCCATGTCTTCATTATAGCATACTTAGCGTAAAATGTCAAGCATTTTCGCTTTGGCGGCATCTAGTGAGGCCGTATCTGGAATCATGACGTAAAGCTTGCGATTTGCACCCATGGAGTAGGTCGGCTGTAGAGAGCCGGTGCCATCCACAGAGATAGATTCTACTTGCCATTTTCTTGGATTTTTGGTTTCCTGCTTGACAAAAGCAGTGATTTCGTTAAAAGTTGCGGAGGTTTCGAGCGAGCCTTCGGCGGCGGCAAGAATTTGTGGCCATTTGATAAGATAGGTAGGGTTGGTCGAGATTTTGTCGATAATGGCAGCGATGACCTGTTGTTGATTCTCGCCACGGTGGCGATCGCCGGTCTCGTAGGATTTGCGCTCGCGTGCGTAGCGGAGTGCACAGGTACCAGAGAGATGTTGTTTCCCCTCTATATACGTACAGGTATGGCCGTCTTCGGACTTAAGAGTCATGGCTTTATCGGAGTCAATCTCGATACCGTCAATAGCATCGACAATACCAGTAACAGCCTTAAATCCAACTTTGGCCGTGTAGTCAATATCGATATCATAGAGATCCTCGAGTGTAGACTTGCTCATATTGATGCCGTAGATGCCGGCATGAGTGAGCTTATCTTTCAAACCGGTAGTGCCGTGGAGCTGCACGTAATAGTCGCGCGGAGTATTAACGAGGAGAACTTTGGCATTCTCGGGGTCAACTACGGCGAGAATATTAACATCAGAACGAGCAGTCTCGGATAAAGTTCCGCGAGAATCGCTACCACTAATGTAAATAACAAACGGCTGATTAAAAGTGGTTTTTTCAGCTTGACTTTCATTCGTGTCACTCAATTTAATTTCGTAGGTGTAGATGATTTTGAGGTCGTCTTTTTTGATGATTTCTTCATCGTCTAGGGTGTCAAGATAGCTATTTTCAAGAGAGATGGCAAGAAGATCGTTGCCGGTTTCTAGGTTTTTTAGGAGGCCGTCGACGTCGTTTTCTAGCCCGGGAATAAACTCTACAGCTTCTTCTAGTTTAGCCTCGGCCTGCTCAAGATATGGGTTAGTGGCGAGGAAACCGATTTTTTGGTTTTTCAGATCTTTGATATCGTTGAAACTGCTGGTTTTTAAGGTAAGGACGGAGTAGGTCTGAGTTTCTTCGCTCTGATTACTGATAGTTTGGAGGAAGTTGGTCAGATGATACTTGGTGTAGAGAAAATAACCACCAGCGGCAATGCCGGCGATAATAAGAATTGCAAAAATAAGTTTAAGTATTTTTCGGCCGATATGACGGCAGACGCGATGTATCATATTTTATATTTTACCCTATTTATTGCCTTTTGTCAATGAACGCCAATGAGCAAGTAGGTGATAGCAATGGCGACTGCGAAAATGGCAAAGTAAGCAATAGTTTCAATCGCGTACCTAGAATAGCTCCGGCCAAAAAGTGGCTTATAGACATACTTCGGATAGCTATAGCACCAAAGGACGAGGCTGGAAAGAATAGTGCCGATAAAAACGCCTGGAAGACCGATAAACTGGACGAGGATAACCGAAGCGATGATATTAATTACGGATTCAATGAGTGGAACAAAACGATCCTCGTGGTAGATGCCGGCGGCTTCTTTAAAAGTGAGGTAGGCGTTGCGCATGATTCGCTGGAAGTGGTTAATTGATAATACAAGTAGTGTGGATATAGGTAATAGATATTTAGCTCCTAGCCATATAGATATAAATGGCTGGGTACAGACTAGGAGGCCGGTGGTAGAAAATAAGCTAATTAGAAAAGTCACGAAACGGACTTTGCGAAATGTGAGAAAACTTTTATTTTTATCTTTGTCGACTAAAATATGCCCCACGGTTGGAACGAGTGCCACTATGATTTGTCCAAAAATAGATTCGAGTGCGTTAATAATCACTAAATAATTCGCATAAAACCCAACGGTAACAACTCCCAGAAAGTACGCGATAATAGAATTGTCGGTGCCGTTTATAATAAAACCGCCAATACGATGGAACAGTAGACCTTTGACTTTTAATGCAATGTCATGTCTGGTTTCATGATCTAATGGCTCTGTATTTTTGTGAGCCATGTAAGGATACTTCTTAAGTACGACGCGAGATATAATGATGTTTTCCAGTATGTCAAAGAGAATTTTTACACCTAGATATAAGTAGTAGTTTTTTGTAGTTAGCAGAATCAATACTTGTATGGCGTTAAGAATTACGAGATATGCAATATGGACAAACGAAATTATGTAATTTTTTTGATCGGCGTATAACATGCTGCGGTAGTATGAAAGAAAATATGAAGAAATTGTTCCAACCATGAACAGTAGGTAAATCAAGTAAACATTGACATCTGCCGGCACTCCGTTGGTAAAGAGATGCAGGAATGGAACTATCGCTAGGCCAATACAAGATGCTGTCAATGCTACGTAGCGATATGCTTTTTTATAGAACTTCATGAGGGTGGCTATTTTTTCAGAGTTGCCGTTTTTGATAGGGGTATAGAGGTTGTAAATAATGGCCGATCCTATACCTAGTTCTGCGATACTAAGCATAGAGATAATACTAGAAAACAAACTGTTGATGCCGAGAAATTCTGACCCGAGGACGTGGAGGAAAATTCGTTGCGTAAAGAATTTGATAGCTATGGCACAGAGGCTAGCTATAAATGAGGTTAATGAATTTTTGAATGGAGTTTTTATTTTTCGCATGGCTCACTCCTTCTGTTAGCAACGCCGTCAGCGATAATTAGATACGGAATACAGAAGCCGATATTGGCCGCAGCGGTTTCAAAGAAAAGGTAGAGACTAGTAACAATAGAAATAATTTTCACGTTTTTGCTACTGGTTTTAGGAAGCAGGGCGTGCGGTATATAAAATAGTATGAGAGTAACTATGCCGTATAAAATAAAGCTGCGAACGAAGAAGTTGTCGATAATGTATTCACTGAAAAAATCTAATCCTAGTGTCTGCGGAAAGAAATGTATGCCAGCCGCTCGAACTGCAAGCATCGAATATCCTAGCCGTCCGCTAAAGGATTCGTTTAATAAAATTGCTAGTGGGTTGTTCATTTTTAGCAAACTGACGACAATTAGCGAGAATACGGCCATGGCAGGATAAGCTATTTTTTGGATGGCTGTTAATACTTTTTCGTTGCGAATTAAATTGAGGAAGAGGAACATGAGGTAGCTATAAAAAGGAGTGCGTGATTTTGTAATAAGAAAGACGAGAACGGTAACGACGGTAGGCAGAATAATATTTCGAAACTTTAGATTTTTCTTCAAATATAACAAGTAGATCATAGACCAGGTAGCAATGAGGCCGGTTGTATTTGGGTTACTAAAATAAAGCGAGTAGCTGGTGCCTTTTATGGAATTATGGATAAAGTCGGCCGTTAGCTCCGGTGAAAATATTAGATCTACGAAAAATAAAATTGCATGAGAACAAAGCGCCGTTAGATTGATAGTAAGGACTATTTTAAGAATGGTTTTTATATTCATATCTTTGATTCCTATGGCTGCTAAGAAACCTAGCAAAATAAATGATGCCCCGGTTTTTGCGTAGACAAGGACTGGTATAATAGTAGCAAGAACAATCAGCAGGAAATTGCGAGCTGTGTGCTGATCGAGCAAAATTTTGAAAGTGAAGAGAGCGGCGATAATGCCAGTAAAGATATTTGCTATTGCCTCCGGTATAGAAAAGAGCGTGGAACTACCTAGTATTTGAAGAGAGACGGTTGCCGCGATGGCGATATAGTATAGTATTTTTTTCATACTTACGCCTCCCGATTATTATAAATATTTTTTAAGAAACCCGCCGTGTCATCAATGGAGAAATTAGTAGTGGTAATGTCGGAGATATTCGTTCTGTACAAACGTGTATTGATAATTTTTTCTGCCCAGAATTTTGGCCCGCGTGACAGGCTGAGAAAAGTTGTACTTTCTGAAATTTTGGCCTCTTTTGGTACGACGTCGCTAACGATCGTCGGTAGGCCATTTATTTGAGCTTCTATTAAAGCCGTGCAAAGCCCCTCGTATAGTGACGGCAGAGTGAAGATATCCATTGCGTTTAGCAGTTCTGGGACTTTATCACTGTCGCCTAGAAATATAATGTTCGGGAGTAGTTTGAGCTTTTTAGCATAGGCTTTGATTTGGGGCTCTAAATTACCAGTGCCAATTAACAAGAGATAGTAATTCTGGTCAGTTTTTAGCAGTTCATGCAAAACGTCAAGCAGGAATTTGTGGTTTTTAACCTCGACCATCCTGCCGACGTGCCCGATAACTTTTGCGCTGGCTGGAATGTTCAATTGTTTTCTAACTAGCTCTCGTTTTTCATTTGAGTAGCAATATTCATCTATGAAAATACCGTTTGGTAAAACTTTGAAGTCTGTGGTTCCATAAAGTGCTTCGCCAGCGATTTGACTGCAGGCTAGGCGGTGGGTCGATAGCGTGCAAAGAATTTTTCTAAACACAGGGTATATAAATCGACGCGATTTTGCCCATGGCTGATTAGTGTGCGAATGAGTAACTCTAACTTTTACGCCGGCGAGCTTAGCGGCAATCATGACGTTGGCATTGTCAAAATAGGTGTGTCCGTGCACGACATCTGGCTTTTCGCGACGGAAAATTTTATACAGCTCTAGGACGTGACGAACACGATACCCAATGCCAGGGGCGTGAATCTTAATGAGGCGAACGTTTAGGTCACTTAGTTCAGACTCATAATAAAATTCGCTATTTTTATCATGAGCGACCACGACAAATTCGGTATTTTCGTCGTTATAGTGTCTAAACAAGTTCATGAGGAAACTTTCAATCCCGCCAGTATTCATCACGTAAGTAACGTGCATGATTTTTCGCTTGGAGTTTGGATTTAGGCTATCATAAATGCGTTCACAATTTTTTGTATCAAACTTCTCAAAGAACTTATTTCTGTAGTCTATATATCTATCGTCTACTTTATACCCGTTCTTTACTGTTTTAACAATGGCGTCAACTACTTCTTTGCTATTTGAATATGTTTTGCCGAACGCTCCGGTTTCATAATTATAGTATCCTTGTTTGTATTGATATTTTCTGTAATCCGCTTTGTCAAATTGGTAGAAAATAATTGGTTTTTTCATATAGGCAAAATCCGTAAAGACACTCGAATAGTCCGTAATAAGTAGCGCACTTTTCTTAATATAGCTTTGAATATCGGCATCTTTAGTTAGGATTCTAATATTTTTCGATCGAGCATGAAATTTGGTTATAAATTTTTGCATATTGATATGCGGATAAAAATACAGAGTAATATTATTTTTCTCGAGATAAGTTATAAGCTCTTGATCGTTGATTAATCTATTCCAATTCTGGTAGTATGACGAATCTTCAAATTGAGTAACTTTATTTAGAGAATTTACTTCCCTGCCTAGCCAGTTTCTCCAAGTCGGCATCACTAAAATACTTTTACTGTCAATCTTTACATCATGAAGGTTGTCGTGCCGGGCAAGCCCAGTATAGATGACTGCGTCTGACGGATATCCGAAATTTTTGCGAATATAATTATACTCTAGCTTTGCTCCGCAGATAAATTTTTTGAATTTTGTCTGATCATAATATAGCCACTTAGTATCGTTAATGATGACGCCGTGCTGTAAGAAAACTCGGTTGCGATAAAGTCCTAAGGAGACATGGATGATATAGAAAAATAAAGTGCTTGGGTTGCCGTTCTTTTGACTGCTGATATTTAGGTCGGCGGCGAGATAGTAAAGCCAGTGTTTAAGGCTGCCGAATTGGATGATGTTGCCTAGTGGTTTTACACGATTGTAGGCTTTAGATTTTTTGTCTATTGCATAAAAACAGAAATCGTCGGGATGTTTTTCGCGGATGTATTTATAGAAATAGTAGCCGTTATCACGAGCAGTATCTTCCTGTTCGCAGACTAGCCATAGTTTATGCCCTTTGAGATGGTTTTTAACCTTAAAAATACGAGCCGGAAGAAAAAGCAGCAAAAATATTAGTGGTGCTAGGAAATCTTTTAGACGCAGCTGTTTAAAGCCGTTTTTAATGCGTTCCATTACATCCTCCTCTTTACGGCGTTCCAGCCCCAACCGAAGAAATTATAAATACTTGTCGCTAGATTTAGGCGCTCAACTTTGCGATAGAGATTCCAGATACGACGAATAGCCTCAAGTTTATTCGAGGAGAGCGATTTACCATGGCGTCGATAAAGACTCAGCGACTCGTTTAGGCCGTAGGCATCGGTGATTTTTAGAATTTTCCACCAAGTTGCAGTGTCTTCACTTTTGACTGGAACCATTGTGATACAACGCTTATTTAATTTCGTCATATCAAACATCACTGTACTCGTAAAAATGGTGGTATTTTTTAGCGCCTCTTTGTAGGTAATTTTTTCTGGGACTTGGACAATCTTGCCAGTCTTCATGCCGCTTTCATTGGCAAATTCGTAGCCAGTAAAGCTGAAGGCGCAATTTTCGGTCAACATGAGCTTAACTTGTTTTTCGAGTTTATCTGGCGCCCAAACATCGTCGGCATCTAAGAAACAAATAAAGCGACCAGTGGCGACCTTAATCCCGGCATTGCGTGTGCTGGCAGCGCCATAGCCGTTAGAGCTAATAAAGATAATCTTCTGCGAACGGGTGAATTTTTTAGCAATTTTTGCACTGCTATCGGTAGAATGATCGTCAACCAGAATTAGCTCCCAGTTTTTATAGGTCTGAGATTTAACAGAGTTGACTGCGTCTTCGAGATAACTACTAGCGTTATGGATCGGAATGATGATGCTAATTTTATCCATTTTGGCGTCTCCTAAATTGCAGCTTTCAGCTGATCAAGTTCGTTATAGATGTGGATTTTGCCAGCTTCGACGAGAGTGTGGCTGGATGGAAGAAGAGATTTGATCGTGTAGTGAACTACCTTTAAATCTTCTTCGAGCCCAAAATTTTCGACATACTCAAGGTCGTAGGCGATTTTTTCATGGATGTTTAGGCTGTTTCGACCTCTGGCCTGGGCGAGTCCGGTGATACCAGGACGAACCGTAAAGCGCTCGCGTTCGGTCGGATTCATATAGAGCAAGTAATCGGTAATCCAAGGGCGTGGACCAATAATGGCCATGTCGCCTTTGATAACATTTAAGAGCTGCGGGAGTTCATCTAGTGAAGTTCGACGGAGAAAGGTGCCAACGCGAGTATGTTTATCTTGCAAATCTCGGTTAGTTATGTCATTATTTGCGGCCATAGTACGGAATTTATAGATAGTAAAAACTTGACCGCCTTTCCCTGTTCTTTTTTGAAGAAATAAGACGGGGCCTTTACTGTCAAACTTTATCGTAATTGCAATGATTATAAGAACAGGGGAAAGAATCACTAAGCCAAGGCTTGCGACAGAAAAATCAGAAACTCGCTTGAGAGCGCGGTAAATCCCATTCATACCTTTATTATATCACGTCTGTCTTAAAATGTCAATGTTTATATCATTTTGTACTGGGGTAGTACTAGTATTATAAAACCTTTAAACCATAAGCGAAGTATGCTATACTAGAGGTATCTTGCTATACTTCGGTCACTGGCAATGAGAAAATTATTAAGCTTTGGGCATCGTCATTTATACCCTTAGCCAGGAGCCAATAAATCGGGCTCGCATAAATGACTTCTAGACATTAATTTAGGAGTTACTTATGGAAAATAATAATTTAATTAATAGAGAACAAGTCGAAGTTATGGCCCTGTTCGGCTATGAAATGACGCCTTGTCAGCCACTATCGTTCAAACGCCGTGGCGAGCGAGACGAAGTCGAAATTACAGAGCTTCTAAAGACCCAAATTCGGTTTGCGGGAGCTACAGCGATCCATATCTTCGAGGTTTTGGTTGGGCACGAGCATTATCGCCTCGAGTTCAACTCAATCAAATTGATTTGGCAGTTGTCAAAGATTTAGTTCTCAATAAGGGCCGCTCATGAAAGGGCGGTTCTTTCTTGACAAATTGTTATTTTATGGTATATTAAAGAAATGTATGATGGTTTTAATGGTGCCATATATAAAACTGGAAGTTCGATAAAAAATCAGCACGATAAACGTTTTCGATGCACGGTACTTCGTATTAATCGGGCAATCGATGAAATGGTTGCGAATAATGACATTAAGACTCGGGTGCGCGATTTTAGTAAATACGTTGGTATTTATACCTCGACTTTTTATCGTCATTATGCAAGCATACCGGAGGCGATTGCGTCACGTGACCAAGCAATCTATAATGACTTGAAAAAGTGCGTTTCTTCGAAAAATCTGCGGATTATTTTTTATAGGCTTTTTACTTACCTTGGAGATAATAAGTTATATTTTAGAAATGCGGAGCATCACCTAAACTTGGAGATGTTAAAGATTTTCGCAATGGAAAATTTGCGCCCGATCGTGTTGGCGTACTGGTCTCATGGTAAAGGCAAGCCGATTACTGGAGCTAATAGCCAGTTTATCATGCGAATCTACAGGATTTACTGTTTCGAATTGTTGCACGAATATTATGAGTGGGTTTTTGCGGAAAATTTTTCAAACCAGTTAGTAGATAAGCATATAAAGTATCTGTTGTATTTAACAGATACGGCTTGTCGACGACTCAATTACCGCGACTAAACGTGGCGTAGTTTGCGGCGGGCAGTCTCGATAATTTTAGTTTTTTGGTAAGCGAGTGGGTTCAAAATTAGGTCGTGGGCTGGCAGATATTTTAATTCCGTCACACCAAAACCGCGTTTGAACTGCGAAACGCCGAAGAAACGATGCTTTGTGTCGTCTTCGTCGACGATACCCCAAAAGTTATAGCGTTTGATTCCCCGCTCGCGAGCATCGCGCATGGCCTGCATATGCAGAAGCGGTGCACCGGAAAGTTTGGTGCCAAGTTCACTTGAAACTCCATAATGGTAGGAGGCTTCGTTGCCATAGAAAATCATGAAATTTTGCGCAAGAATTTCGCCTTGATATTTTGCGGTATATAGAACCGCTTCACCATTTGGAGCAAAAGCGGCAAACTGCTTGGTTAAAAAGTCTTCAGAGAAACTGACAAAATCGTGGCGGCGCGCTGTCTGAAGCTGGATTTCGTAAAAAGTATGAATATCTTTTGGGTCGGTCGAAGTTTCGACAATAATATCGTTTTTTGCGGCTTTTCTTAGTGCGCGACGTAAGCGTTGACGCATGCCGACTAGAATTTCATCTTCATTTTTTGAAAGATCTAAAACGCCAGCAAATTCAACGGAAAGATACATCGGCGCTTTTTTAAGGCCGTGATTTTTGAATAGTCGTAAAGATCTGTCCGACAATTCGAGCTGCGGACGTACGCGAATAAAAACACAGTTATACTTTTCGCCCTGCGCGCGCATATCATCAAAAATCATGTCGACAAGTTTCTTGTCGTTCCAATCTAAAATCGGTCCACCGGCGACTGCAAGATGTCGACCACGTTTAGCATGTTCTACAACTCCGGCATAAGCAGCGAATATCTGCGGATTTTTACGGCTGCCTTTTGACAAAGTTTCGATAATGACGCGTCTAACAACTTCGAGTCCACGGCTTTGATGAAATTCGTAAAAATCCCATGACTGTAAAAAGTTAGCTTCTGGATGCGAAGTAACGAACTTGTCCCATGCGACACGATTAGTAGCATCAATGATTTGGTATTTTGTCATAGTTTTCTCCTTTTTTTCCGTATGGTTTCTACGAGTAGGTCAAATTTGTAGCGCAGTGGATTAATCACGATGTCTTGTGCCGGAACGAAAGTGACGTTTTCTCCACCAAATCCAGTTTTAAAAGTTGTGACACCGGCGTAGCGATGATGCGGCTGGCCCGGAGGGGCTATACCCCAAAGATTGTAGCGCAAGAAACCTTCTTTTTTCAAATCACGAATTACTTGCCACTGCAGAGCATAAGCGCCTGGCAATTTGCGATTAAGTTCAGTAGAAGCCGCTTCAAAATAGTCAGCCTCTACGCCGTTTTTCAGAATTAGACCGTAGGCAATCGGCTCATTTTCGGGAGTCTTTGCTACGTAAATTACAGCATTGTCTCCAAAAGCTTCGTGTTCGGCCAAAAGGTCTTTTGCATGCGGGGGGATAAAATGCTGGCGGTTTGCAGTCTCAACTTGGACCTTATGAAACTCGTCAAATAAATCTTTAGAGCTACCACGCTCGACTTTAATTTCTAATTTCATGGAACGACGCACTTCGTATCGAGTTTGCCGACGCATCTCTGCAAGCAGAGTGTCTTCATCTTTTGTGAGATCTAAAATTACGGTATGTTCGGCATGAAGATGCATCGGAGCCTTACGACAACCAAGGCGTGAGAGCAACTTTATGTTTTCAGCAGTATCAAGAAGTTGCGGACGTAGGCGGGCGAAAACGCAGTCTTCGTTGCGGGCAATCTTTCGAATCTCGGAAAAGACTTCTTCGACCAAAGTGCGGTTCTGCCAATCAATAAGTGGGCCGCCAGGAATTTCTAAATATCGTCCGCGTTTAGCATTTTTGACAATCATGTAAACTGGAAACTTTTGAAAAATTCGAGAAATAGTTTTATGGCCAACGAGCTCGTTGACTTTCATCCATTCCGGCGACTGCAAGAAATTACCGATATTTTCGTTATTTTTCATCGATTTTATACTCCTTGATAATCTTATAGGCCGGCGTTAATTCGGATTTCGAGTAGTAGGTCGGGAGATTAATAATTTCATCAGCCACGGCCGTAGCCACTGGGCATGCCTCTTCATCGAAATGCATACGTTTGTAATAGCGGGCGGGCGAAATAGGAACTTCGTACCAAATCTCGTTAAACATATAGCCAACTTTGTGCAGTCTCTTTAGCAATTCTCCGCGGTCCTCGACGAAGTAGTGATCTCTGATTGGCGGGCGGCCTTTTTTGGGTAATTTCTGGAACTGACGTAAAACTAACTTGGCCTGCCAGTGGGTTAGGCGAGTAGAAGTAGAAAGGCGAGAGTCGGCAGAGCGCTCGATGCATCCAAGTTTGAGAAGAATCGCAGTGAGAATTTTGCCAAGACCTAGATAGTGGAAAGTACGAATCATACGGCCATGGAATGGGTACCAGCGATCGGCCAAAGTTTCAGAAAAATATGGTGGTTTTACTGGCTGTTTGATTGGTTTATCTTCGGGATTTAACATTACTAATGCGCCGCCAGAAATAGTGTCGATGGCTTTACCCTTACCAAATGAAAGTGCGGCGGCTCGGCCGACTGTGCCGACTTCGCGACCATCGGCGTAGTAGACGCCAGCGCAGTGGGCAAGATCTTCTATTATAATTAACTCATGTTCTTTGCAGACTTCCTCAAGTTCAGAAATATCTACTGGGATGCCGAGTGTGTTTTGGACGATAATAGCTTTAACATTGTCGTGATTCTTAAGGGTTTTTTCGAGCTCTGCACGACCATAATGCAAAGTTTCACGATTGATATCGGCATAGACTGGTATGCAGTGCGCCGCACGAACCGCCTGAACGACGGCACAGCAAGTAAAGCCGGTAACTACGACTTCGGATTTTTCGGGGACGAGCGATTTTAACGCTACGGCCAGGGCTGAACGTCCATTATGATAGAGTGCAACATGGTTATAGCTAGTGCCATAGTGCGCGGCGAGATAGGCTCGAAGTGCGTCAGAATCTTTTTGGGTACCAAAAGCGAAAGTATGTTTTAAAATATCCATTCCCTTATAATTTGCGGCAAGTCCTAAAAAGTACATCAGTCTATCTCCCTCATGGTTTTAGTGATCGCTTTTGCGAGTCCGATAGGGTCGGAAATGTAAGGAGCGTGGGTCCAATCATTGACGAAAATTATCTGACTGTTCTTTAGATTTCTATGGATAGCAGCGCCCTGATGCGGCGGAGTAACATCGTCCTTCTTCCCCCAAAGAATGGTGGCAGGTGTCGTGACTCGATTAAGCTGCAAGTTTTTGTCGCTGTCTAGCATGTTTGATAAAGTTTTTTTCATATTTTCTGGTGCACGATCATAATCGGCAGCTCCCAGGAGCTTGTGATAGACTTTGCGGAAAAGTTTAATCCGTTTTAGTGGCGAAAAAGCTTTTGAGGCTTTACGCGCGAGGTTTCGTTTTTTTGATTCCTCGTAAACGCCAGCGCTATCTAATAGAATGACGTGTTTCAGCTTTTCTGGATTTTTTGACAATAGATTTAGTAGGATGCGCCCACCATTACTATGCCCTAAAGCGATAGCTCCATCTGGAATATTTTTATCAGCCCAAGCAACGTAGTCGTCGATGGTCCAGACTTTTTGGCTAGGAGAAGTTAAACCTGGAACGTTTAGCATTTTAACATTAATCCCCTGCTTCTGTAAAAGCCTAATGGTGGTATTCCACGGCTCGGTCGTATAGGTCCAGCCATGAATAATGTAAAGCACCTTGTTCATTAGTTTAGTCCCCTCCTTTCGCGGCGTTTTTGGGCGGCTGGCTCGCGGCGCGGAAGAAGGTCAGCATCAGCAGGCTTTAGGAGTAATTTTTCGATAATCCATTCGAGATACTGACTGCCTTTAAAAATGAGCGTCTCTTTGCCGGTAGTGTGTTGTTCGATGTAAGCCAAAGCTTGTTTTGGGCTATCAAACGCTACATAATTCACTTTTAGCTTCTTTAGGCGTGCGGCAGTCCATTTCTTAGTGCGGCGACCGACAAGAATGGTTTGCTCGGGCTTGGCTTCGGCAATCAAATCGGCTAGTTTAGTATGTTCTTGCTCTTCAATCGACCCTTGATCTACGATATCTCCAATAACCAACCATTTGTGTTCAGCTTTCAATTCGCTGGCCATTTTTAAAATAGACTGCATACTGATTAAATGGGCATTGTAACTACTGTCAATTAGTTTTAAGCCGTTTTTGCCGGCGAAATAGCTGTTACGGCCAGGTGGCAAAACAAGATCGGTAAAGTCAGTTTTTAGTGGGACATTCATCTCGTGGCAAAGTTTTTCTAGCATGACTAGCTGGATGGAAACGTCTTTTGGCATAGGAGCGTAAAAACGGAAGGTAGTTTTTTTGATTTTGAATTCGGTGTGATCTGGATACAGAGAGTAGCTCGTCAGCGCGGATTTAGAGCATTTAACGACTTCGGCCTTAGTGAGATTCTTCTTTTTAATTTTTTCGGTAGCTTTCAGCATGAGCGGAACGTCGCTGTCAATAAAGATTTTTTTCGTGGTGTATTGTGGGAGCATCGCGAACTCATGGGTAATAGCTTTATCAAGACTTTCAAAGGTACCACTTTCTACTTGATGTTCAAACTGCACGGCATGCGAAAGACCGAGCGAGATCCAAAGCGTGATTTCTGGTCTTAGCCACTTAGCCAAAAATTCGGTCTCATGCGGACGTTCGCCGTCGATTTCTACGATATAAAATTTTTCTTTGCGACAATAAAAAATGGAGCGAATGGGGACGGCGAAAATGAGGTAGAGCCAACGAAGTTTACTACCAGTAATGCCTCTTAAGCCAACCATGTCAAAGGCAATGCCAAAAGCGGAGTTAGCATCATGCGAGTAGTGAGCTTTGTCGCCAAATTCATACTCTATAAGATTGAGCATGGTAGTTTTGCCGACGGAACCGGTAATAGCTATGACTCGTGGATGCCAGCGTCTAAAAGCAAAGTTCGCAAAGAATCGAAAATAAGCCGCCGCAACGAAGTAGAAGCGCTTTTTTAGCTTTGCGATAGTTGTCATATTAGCATTATACCATAAAGCTCGCAAAAACACTGCTTGATTACGCATAAGTTTTATGATATCATATATTTTGGTAGTGGGTGGCTAAGTACTTTAGGAGGTGATTTTTTATGGTAAAAATACGAGACCCTTTAGACTATCTAGCGGCGACGTTTCCGCTGGGATATTACAGAAAATATGACGTACCGCTAGTCAAGCAGACAATAGAATGGCGAATGGCACGTGCGGCAGGGTTAAAGAGATACGACTCCGATCCAGATCATATTCGACGGATTAAAGATACGTTCTTGCAGATGAATCCTGATGCAGAGTTTATGAAGAAAGATTGGCCAAGATTTGAAGAGATGCTGGTTAACCCCGGCTTGATGGGGCTAGTAGAATTTATACACGGTCAAAACTCGAGATTTTTAATTCCGATGTTGGTGTCTCTTCCAGAAGCTGATGCATTAGAAATGGCATTTTTATACGGTAGAGATATAAATTTGAAATTCTCAAAAATGCCGTATAACGATCCGTATTATGATATAGCTGTTCGAAATAAGCTATTTAAATACATTCGGATGAGGGCGGCATGGTCGGGAGACATTATCGCGGAGTCGCAGCCACGAAAATTAGTGTTCTATAGTTGTGGCAGGTTGCTGACAACGAGGTATATTTGTCCACTTACTGGCTATCAACAAGCGATTTGCACCGATACTAATCCGACGATTACATCTAAGAATTTGTTTCCTGATGAGAATAAGCGTAGCCATTATACCATAGTCAATATGAAAGATGCCGACCTGGTAAGACACCCGTCTTCATTCGGCGCAAATTTCGTAGAGTATAATGGGCAGGCTATCTATAATTTCACCGTGAGCGACTTTCACGATTTATCTATGTTTATTTTTGAAATTGTTAGCCATATGGCGCCAGGAGGCAGCTTTGTGTTCGACGTGAATTGTGCGCATCGTGAATGGGATAAATTTTCCATACTGGATATTCCTATTGACGCTACTTTTCTCAAAGATAATTCAGAAATTGAAAAGTTCTTTCTTGCAAATATTCTGAATGACCTCGGAGTTTCTGAAATCATAACGCGCCCGATACAAATCGACAACGAAGATTTCGGAGTATTTTTTAGAATTATTAAATAACCATCACCTACCCAAAATTAATTACCTCCGGATTTCCGGAGGTTTTTGCTATTTTTTACTACTTGCCGCGCGGGCTAGACTTGAGGATTCTAGCCAGGAACTGTTCGGCGGAAGACTTGTCCATGAGCTGGACCTGAAGCGCGGTGTCGTAGATGGTTGGAGAAATGCGAGTCTGAAGCAACTTACCATTTAGGAAATAGTGCGTGAGGATGATTCCTCGTTCGGTACCAGGCCAATAAACTTGGTCGAAAAAGAGGTTGCCGAGGCCGTAGTAAATTGGCTTGCCGTTATAAATTTCATAAGTCTGCGGCTGATGGGCCTGGGTACCGACTACCATATCGGCACCAAGATCAATTAAATGACGGAAAAAGGCTTGTTGTCCGGAAATCGGAGCGTCGCATGAAGGCATTTCTGTGCCTTTTGCTGGATAACTATAACATTCAAAGAATTGAATGTCGACAATGACAAAATCTCCGTCTTTTTTGGCAGAATCGATCTGTTCTTTGACTGTTTTTTCGTCGTAAATGTTAGCTCCAGGATGACTACCAAGTGCACCCTGGCCATTAGCCTTCGTGGAGGTGGACTGATTAACGCCAATCCAGGTGATTTTAGTGTTTTTTTCGTCGATTTTTAGGGGAATTTTGGCAGTTTCCTCGTCTTTGCCACCGCCAAAAGTTTTGTAACCTTTTCCCTCATAGAGTGCGAGAGAACTTAGATTGGCCTTGGTAGACCAATCGTTATTATGATTGCCGGTGAGCTCGACGATATCAGTGCCAATAGCTTCGATAGCCTTGATCATGCGAGGGTCGGCACAAAGTGTAGTTGAACCTGAACTGGTTGTACAGTTATCAGCAAAAGAGACTTCGTTGCTGATATGTGTGAGATCGGTGGCGCTTAAGAAATCAGCGATTTTTTTAGCAAAATAGCCAGCATCACCTACTTGATTTAATTTAGTCTGCATAGCACGAGCTAGCGCAGTGACGCCAGTTTGATTAATGGATAGAATGTTATCTTTCGAGATAAAGTCTGGAAGCCGCTCGGAAAGCCTGGTAGCGAGATCCTGCGCCTCATCGTTAACATCGCCGTCTGCTGCTTCGATCAATAGTGCACGGAAAAGGGCGCCGTTTTCAAAGTCATCGAGAAAATATTTACTATCGACGGAAAGAAGCTTTTTTGAGGAATCGAGATTATTTAGTGAAATTAGTTTTATCTCATCTGAGTCGGCAGCACCTAGTAATTTTTCGCTAGAAATATCGCTAAGCGGACTATAAAAATCTGCTACTGGCACGAGAATGTCAGCGAGAACTTGGTGGCTGTTGCCGGCCGGTCGAGATTGGGAATTTTTAGCACTGACGATAAGATCTTTCGAAAAACGTTCATCTTCGGAAACAACCTCTGCGATGAGATTTTTCTCGGATTCCGATAGGCTGTCGTCATAAACTAAAATGCCAGTTTTGTCCGGAACAAGAAGACTGGGGATGATTTTAGTACTAACGACAAATGCAACGATCAGAGTTGCTGCTGTTATTAAGATTAGTTTTAGGGGGCTTTTTTTGCGACGAATATCACTTCTCATATCTATAATTATAACACTTTTGTGGTATATTAGATATATGGGATTATTCTCATGGTTTATTAAGCCAAAATTAGCCTACGACCGACAGATTTTTTCACCTAATGGCCGTCTGGTATTGCATGTTCAACTAAAAAGTGGGCGGTTTTTTTACAGCGTCGAAAAAGATCAGCGCTTGCTAATCGCAGAGTCGGCGCTAGGGATTGCCGTGCGCGGCGAAAAGCCACTGCTTCACGACCTTGGCGTAGTGCGAGACTATGAAAAGTCGAGGGATGAGACTTGGGAGACTAAATGGGGCGAAGCGAGACAGATTAGAAATAATTACCACGAACTAGCGGTTTACCTGGCAGAGACAAACGGAAAAAAGCGATTATTTACTGTAAGGTTCAGGGTTTTTGATGAGGGGGTGAGCTTACGCTACGAAATTCCGCCGCAGCCAGAATATCAACGTTTGACGATTGCGGATGAGATTACCGAATTTAGGGTGGATAATAATGCACTGGCCTGGCATATTCCGGCTTACCAACCAGACCGATACGAA
The DNA here is from genome assembly GCA_045589895.1 of Candidatus Nanosyncoccus sp. Taxonomy (GTDB): domain Bacteria; phylum Patescibacteriota; class Saccharimonadia; order Saccharimonadales; family Saccharimonadaceae; genus Nanosyncoccus. The sequence goes on from JAZNPY010000014.1 coordinate 26,582, forward strand.
TATAATTATTCCCAAGATCCAGTATACGAGCTAACACATTCGGTACATACACCACTGACAATTGAAATGCCGACGGGATATTTTATTTCTATCCATGAAGCGGCGCTTTATAATTATGGTTCGATGACCTTGCGCCTAAATCAGAATCGAGCACTAATGTCCGACATTACACCACTTTCGGACGGGATGAAGGCCTACGTAGAACTACCGTTTAATACTCCATGGAGGGTGATTATGGTGGCAGATACAGCGAAAGACCTGACTATTAATCGAATGATACTAAACCTGAACGAACCCGCGCGCGATGATTTTTCGTGGGTGAAGCCGCTGAAATTTATGGGGATTTGGTGGGCGATGTTTGTGGGTGAATGGACGTGGGCTCCGGGACCGAGACATGGTGCAACTACGAAACATGCGCATGAATATATCGATGCCTGCAAAAGATTGGGAATTGAGGGACTACTGATCGAAGGCTGGAATGATGGTTGGGAAGGCGACTGGCTACAGAACGGAAGCAAAACGAATTTCCTGCAGCCGATGCATGATTTTGACATGGATGATATTTCAAACTACGCAAAGGAAAATGGTGTGAAGCTAATTGGACATCATGAAACAGTAGGCTTTATCGACAATTACGAAAAACAAATGGAGGATGCTTATAAATATTATGCCTCGCACGGAGTGCATTATGTCAAGCCTGGTTACGCCGGGTCGATGATGACAATTCGTGGACGAAAGGAATACCATCATTCGCAGGCTGGAGTCAACCATTATCAAAGAGCCTTGGAGTTGGCAACGAAATACCACATAATGTTAGACGTGCACGAGCCGATAAAAGGCACCGGAATCGAGCGGACTTTCCCTAATCTGCTTACACGTGAGGGTGCCAGAGGACAAGAATATGAGGGTGGTGCGTTGTCACCGTCGCATACGACCATTTTACCTTTTACGAGGTTGCTGGCTGGAGGAATGGATTATACGAGTGGAATTTTTGATGTGACGAACGTAACAAAGCGAATTGCGACTACGATAGCTAGGCAGCTAGCCTATTACGTGACGATTTATTCTGCAATGCAGATGGCGGCTGATCGGCCAAGGTTTTACGAGAAAGAATATTCAAAAATGTATCAATTCATAAAAGATGTGCCGCTGAGTTGGGATTCTACGTTGCCGCTGCTTGGGCGGATTGGAGAATATTACGTCGTAGCGCGAAAAGATCGCGAGAGTGATGATTGGTATGTTGGGGCAGTAACAAATGAGACTGAGCGGCGCGTGCGATTAGATTTGAGTTTTTTGGAGTTCGACGAAGATTACGAAGCGCAAATCTATCGGGATGGAGACGGTGCGCATTACCGTGACAATCCTTTGGCGTTTGCGGTAGAGCAGAAAAAGGTACGTAGCAGCGATTTTCTAGATGTCTGGATGGCTCCAGGCGGAGGTTTTGCGATACGTTTTAAGAAGATTTAGTAGTTTGAAATTAAACTGCTTCGGCGGTAATAATAAGGCGGTGGCTATAGTCATTAGCACCAATACTCTGACCGGTACAAGTCATCAAAACGATAGTATCGACAGTCTCACCTTTAAGGATGCGAGACATGGAAATATCTTCTTTGGCGCGAGTTTCAATATTTACGACGCGATAAGAATGTTCGTTATAGTCTATAATGTCGCTGAATTTGACATCTTTTAGGTTTTGGAAAATCGTAGACGAGTGGCCGATGAGCAAAGTCTTATGTGGCTCGGAGCTAAAACTGCCGGCGATATATTCTGGAGCTGAAAGGACGCGATTTTGAAGTGCCACATCGGCGACCGGAGTGGAAAGGCCGATACTGTTGACAATGAGGAAGCCAGAAGCGTTTTGACTTTCGGCGGCCAAAGTCTCGGCCATGGATGTGGAAGAAGGCTGCAAGCCGATAATGAGGTAGGTAGGGATAGCAAGCAAATAAAAGATTAGGATTGCTATTTTTGTATGACGAACACTCCAGTGATGGCGTTTAAGCCTTAGAGGACGGACGTCCGAAAAATCTTGATATATGACACTTCCCATTTATGTTTATAATTATAGCACAAGTGGGATGAAAAAAGCTAGTGTTTTTAGTCTAGAAAAACGTAAGTGATATGTGAGGAGCGAGTAGCGCCGTTTGGAAGGGTGACGGTGCTACCGGCACAGGTCTGGAGAGCGTATTTGTGCTGTACGCCGTTATTGTCGATGGCGTTGTAAAAATTACCACGGTTGCTGTTGGCATCATTCCATTCAAGAGTGATTTTATTAGAAATGCGATATGCGGAAGTTGCGCCGTTCAAGGTGATACTGACGGTGTTGCCAACATTGGCGGAAGCGAGCTGACCAAACACACTAGAGTGACGGTGACCGTAGAAAAACTTACCGCGATAGAAGCCGATGCTTCTGCCAGCATCTGGGAAAGCGTTGATATTACTTGCAACGTTAAAGATGGCGCTAGACCGACCGTTGATAGTGAAATAGGAAGAGGGCTGGCTAGGCTGCGTGGTCGAGCTGCTAGCAGTAGAGATAGAAGAGGCGGCTTTATTAGTAGTTCTAGTAGTGCGGACTGGGGTCTTTTTATTTTGAGCATAAGAAGTCTTGATAGTGGAGATAGAAGAAGCTGGGGTTTCAATTTTTTCAAGCTTCTCGAAGCTAGAAGACGAAGTCGTTGGAGCGGTGTCGGCAGGAACTGACTTTGGCATAGGAATGAGACCAGCATTAATGAAGCTGGTAAAAAGCGATACTACCAAAATAAGTGGCATAACTAAGCCGCGGATATTGCTTTTCGCCAAAATGGTAGATTTAGGCGAAATATAATTAATTTCAACCTTTGACCCCATAAAAACTCCAATTAACTCCTGCTCTACAGGTTACTTCCATTATACCACTCTTGACATTTTTTGTCAAGTGTTTTATGCTTATGGTATGCAGCATTTTCTCAAGCAATTTAATACTGCTGACAGGGGTTGGCTTATCTGTTGGACCCTGATTTATGGCGGATTTTTGGTGCTTGCGGGATGCTTTCCTACCTTTTGGGGTGCGACAGTATTAAGGTACACAGGAGTAGCCTTGACACTGGTTTATGCGCATCAGAAATTTAGCCAAGATTTTATGTTGCAGATAGCGCTAGCGCTAACTTTGCTTGCGGATACGATTTTGGTGGTAGATAACGTTTCCCTTATAGGGGTGATGGTGTTCTGCTTAGCACAACTGACACATCTGGGGAGGCTGTGGCAAATAAAGATGCGGAATCTTTGGTGGTATGTCGTGTTAGTTGCGGGGGCGATGTTTTTTGGTGCGACTGGGGAAATTGATCCGATTTTTATATCGGCGGGAATTTATGGACTAACACTGATGGTAAACATATATTTATCTTGGAAATGGTACAGAGAGCACCCATCTATGGGCTCTTGGTGCGCGTATGTTGGTTTTATTTTATTTGTGCTATGCGATATATGTGTAGCGGGTTCATATCTATCCTTTATCGGTGTACTACCGGCGGCGCTCTATGGGTTCGCTAATTATTTTGCATGGGCTTTTTACTATCCATCGCAAATTTTTATCTCAAATAGTTCAAAACTGAATAAAACTATGTTACAATAGAAACATTATGGAAGGTAACAGATCACAGTCAAGGGCCATTCTGGTTTTCGGTGCGCCAGCCAGTGGCAAGACAACATTCTGCGAGAAGTTTTCTCGTCAATTTCGGGCGCCATATTATAACTTAAACGAGCTAGAGACGGACAGCGGTTTTTCGCGTGAGAAACAGCTAGTGATTCTAGACCTCTTAGCTCAAACTGGGGCAAATATCATCATTGAGGGCGGGCTAGACACGGTCGCAGAGCGTGATGAGATTAAAAAACTTTTCCGTTCTCGCGGTTATACGCCGTCGCTCGTTTGGATTCAAACCGACGTAAGCACGATTAAGTCGCGACTTAAAACGCGCCTGAAGTCGGTAGCAAAGGCGAAGGAAGCTTACGACGCAAAGGTGGCGATTCTTGAGGCTCCGTCCGAAGAAGAGCATCCAATCGTGCTTTCTGGTAAGCATACTTTTGAGACCCAGCTCAAGGCCGTGCTTTCGCAGCTTGCTGAGTAATGATTCTGCAAGATTCCGAATTTGGTGAAGTGGTGGTCCGGAAAAACGCGCTGGCCCGTGGCGTAAGGTTTTCGGTGTCCACTTCTGGACGACTACAGATGTCGGTGCCAAAATATACGTCGTCTTTTTTGGCGAAAAGGTTTTTGGCGCAAAATCGTGAAATGGTGCGGGCAAAGTTACCGATTAAAGATCCTTCGTTGCAGCGAGCACGAGATGCGAAGAAAAAGATTTTGATGAAAAAAGCGAAAGAATACCTTCCCTATCGTCTAGAATATTGGGCAAAACGTTACGGTTATCGATATGACAAGGTGCGGCTTTCGCATGCTAATACACGTTGGGGGAGCTGTTCATCTTCGGGAACTATCTCGCTGAATATTGGGCTAATGCAAGTGCCGGAAGTACTGCGCGATTATGTGATTCTGCATGAACTGGCGCATCTTCATCATATGGATCATTCGGCCGAGTTTTGGGATGAAGTAGGCGAACATGATCCTCGCTATAAAAATCACCGCGCGAAGTTAAAACAATTTTCGCCCGGCGTTTAATGACTATGGCAGGGGCAGAGGGACTTGAACCCCCGACACCAGGTTTTGGAGACCTGTGCTCTACCAACTGAGCTATACCCCTTTGTGTGCTTATTATAGCATGAATTCATTATTTTTTGTAGTGACTTCATGCTACAAAAAATAATTATACCGTGTTATAATAGTTACATGAAGATACTTATGCTTGGTTGGGAACTGCCGCCGCATAATAGTGGAGGACTCGGAGTGGCGTGTCTAAATTTGGCGCGTGCGCTCGCGAAGGATGGCGTAGAGATTGATTTTGTGGTCCCTTATACTGCCGATCATCCTGAGATTGAGTTTATGAAGGTGCTTTCGGCGACTAAGCTTGACCCGATTTATCGATACGGAGGCGGAGCATACAGCTCTGACAAAATTGAGGAGATGATTATTCCGACCGCTAATAAAGAAAAAATGATGTCGATTCGGGAAGTGCAAAAAGATTATTGCAAATTCGTAGAAAAATATTTGATGGAGTATAAACCAGACGTGGTACATGCGCACGATTGGTTGACGTTTGAGGCTGGGGTGCTGGCAAAGAAAAATTACGGGGTGCCACTAGTGGCGCACGTACACGCAACGGAATACGACCGTTCGGGAATGCATGGTGGAAACCCAGTAATCCATGCAATCGAACGTGAGGGGCTGATGCTCGCAGACAAAATTATCGCGGTTTCTCAGGCGACGCGACAAGAAATTCACGAAAAATATGACATCCCACTAGACAAGATTTCTGTAGTATATAACTCACTGGACGAGGATTTTCTAAAATCAGCGTACGAATACGACCGAGATGACTACAAATACCTCGAGATGATGAAAGAGCTAGGCTATACAATCGTATCGACGGTGGGGCGCTTTACCTTGCAGAAAGGCCTCGCAAACATGATGCGGGCAGCGGCAAAAGCATTGTCGAAAGAACCACGCCTAATCTTTGTGTTCGCTGGAGATGGCGAGCAAAAGAATGAGCTACTCGAAATGAGTGCCAAATATAAAATCTCTAAAAATGTAGTTTTTACGGGTTTTGTGCGTGGTAAGCAGCTTCGCGATATCTACCAACTTTCCGATATTTTCGTGATGAGTTCGATTTCGGAACCTTTCGGTTTGACCGCGCTAGAGGCGGCACATCATGGTGATGCATTAATTTTAACCAAACAATCTGGCGTGGCAGAAGTAATCCGCAGCGCAATGCGTTATGATTTTTGGGACGAAGAAAAATTGGCGGATGAAATTATTGCGATCGCGAGATCTTCTGGCTTGCAGCACACCTTGCGTGATGGAATTGCGCGAGAATATCAAAAAATCTCGTGGAGAGATATTGCTAAAAAAATTATTTCGGTCTATAATGAAATAGAGAAAACATAAACATGTTTAAATTTTGGAGGTAATTTTAGGGTGAGGGCAATCTGTCTCTATCTACATATGCATCAGCCGTACCGCTATGAGCGATATAGCATTTTTGATGTAGCCCACGACCATAATTACTGGGATGAAATTGACTACTACGACAAACAGAATAACCAGCGAATCTTCGAGAAAGTGGCGGATAAATCTTACCGTCCAATGCTTGAGGCCTTGGAGCGAAATCTGCAGAAGTTCCCTGGATTTAAAGTCTCGCTTTCGATTACCGGAACTTGGCTGGAACAAGCCGAGGAATGGGCGCCGGAACTGATTGAGCAAATTCGACGGATGACGTCAACTGGGCGAGTCGAAATCGTGTCGGAAACTTACTATCATTCGATGAGTTTCTTCTACGACCGCACTGAGTTCGAGGAGCAAGTAAAGCTACACTACCAAAAAGTCTATCATACTTTTGGCGTACGTCCGCAAGTTTTCCGCAACACAGAGCTAGCATATAACAACGAGCTCGGACACTGGTGCGACGAGCGCGGGTTCAAAGCCGTACTAGCAGAAGGCTGGGACAAGGTCCTCGGCTGGCGTTCGCCAAACCATGTTTATCGTCCAGAAGGCGCCCGAAATACACGTTTACTCCTAAAAAACTATAGATTATCAGACGATATTGCATTTCGTTTTTCGAACCGCGGCTGGAGTGAATGGCCACTAACGGTCGACAAATACCTACACTGGATGGATATGGATTTCTTGCGTGGGCCAGTAGTAAACCTATTCATGGATTTCGAAACCTTTGGCGAACACCAATGGGCGGACACGGGAATTTTCGATTTCTTCGACGCGCTAGTACAGCGCTGGCTATCAGTCTACGACAATAAATTCGTAACCGTTTCGGAAGCGGCCGAACTAGAAGAGCCGGTAGACGAAGTCTCGATGCCTTCGACGGTCACCTGGGCAGACACAGAACGAGATCTTTCGGCTTGGATGAGCAATGAAATGCAACAAGAAGCGATGAATAACTTATACGGAATGCGTTCGGCGATTTTTGAGACCGGAGACAACAAATTAATCTCTGATTTTCGAAGATTGACAACTTCAGACCACGCATACTACATGTGCACAAAGTACTGGAATGACGGCGATGTCCACGCCTATTTCTCGGCCTATGATTCCCCGTTTGATGCATTTATGTACTATATGAACATCTTGCGCGATTTGGAGTGGCGACTGAAACAGGCTGGGTAAGCTTACAGCTTATTAATATCGTACTTTGCCTGATCTTCGTACTCATACGAAGACTGAATTCCGCGCATATAAACCTCGCGGTCATTTATTTTGTCCGTCAGTGCAGACCGCAATAAAGTTTTAATCTCAAGATCATTAATCGGTGAGCGCTCCATAGCAGAAAGATATTCTTCTTTTCCAACTTTCGACCAGTCAACACATTTTCCGAGTTGTTTCTTCAAAATTTGATCCAACCAAATACGAGTTGCCCTGCCATTCCCCTCTCGAAATGGATGCGCGACATTCATCTCGACATATTTCTTAATAATCTCATCAAAATTATTTTCCGGGAGGTCGTCGATCGTCTTCAAAGTATCATTAAGATAAATTACCGGTGCAAAGCGGAAGTTATTTTTAGATAAATCAACATCGCGAATTTTTCCGGCGAAATCGAAAACATCTTGAAAAAGGAACTTATGGATTTGTTTTAGTCCTTCAGTTGTGCCGACTTCGAAGTCGTCGATTTTGCCGCTATCGCATAGTTCGATGGCGCGCTTCTTGCTTAGTAATTCTTCGTCCTGCATAGTTATATTGTAACATATTTTGGGGGGTTCGCTTTGTTTAGAGATATAATTCGGTATAATTCGCGGCCACTAGCGACTAACACACCTAACCGACTGCCCGACGTACTTGACGACGTCGCTTCGCGAGACGACGAGGGACGTACTCAGGTTCATGTAGTACGCGACGTCGTAGCTGAGCACCGTACTAGACCAGAAGCTGCCGTAGCTACTAACGTTGCGCTGACCGCCGGTGTTGACGTAGCCAGAGAGGGCGAAGTTAGGGCCGTAACTTGGGTTGGTCATCTGGGTGTACATAGTGGTGTCTGAACCTGATGTACCTGTACCACCATAAGCTCGGTAGAGGGCGGTAAAGTCTCCGTTTACGAGATTGGTAGCAGAGCCTGGAGTAGTAATGCCGGTGGTGCCAGTAGCGGAGTTATTGCCTGATGTTGGGAGACGCCAACCTTTAGGGCAAATGGAGACGAGTGTGTTAGTATTTTGTGTGTTCATGTTTTGGCCGAATGGATCGTTGGCAGCACCACCGGAAGTGTTAGAGCCTCTACCAGTACCAGCGGTAGCGGTACGCCAGGAGTAGTAGTTGCCTACTTTGTAGCTATAGTATTGAGAACTTGTTGTAGTGGTGCCACCACCAGCTACTGGGTCGTACATTTGTTCAGAGTCATTCTTTGTAGGGTCGACATATGTAAATGGTGTCGTAC
>JAZNPY010000015.1:0-170402 GCA_045589895.1 Candidatus Nanosyncoccus sp.
TAACAAATGGGCCTTCTCTTCTTCCTTTGCCGTAGACGGTACCAACGTCACCTTCAGTCCTATCTCTACCACTAACACTGCCATCAAAGCCTCAGGTACTAACGAAACTAGAGACGAAAACATAGAAGACGATATCACCAACATTGTAGTAGGTACCAAAATAGACACCAACATCTATGCCGATACCTATAGCAATACTCTCACTATCACTGCCATGGCTAACCCAGTCTATAGAACCTTTACTATCAACTACGTACTAAATGGCGGTACCATGTCCGGAGATACAGGTACCCATACCCAAGCAGAAAGCATTGCTGATGATTACTACCCTACACTTACCATTTCTAACACTACCCCTACCAGAGCCGGCTACAACTTCCTCGGCTGGGCTACTTCTGCCGATAACGCTACTAATGGTATCGTAGCCTACGACCCAGGAGACGATATTGATATGGACTACGAAGATCCAACCGTTACTCTCTATGCTGCATGGAGCATTAAGAGCTATAACGTCACTATTACTTCAGGTAGTAATATTACCACTTCTTCCAATTCAATCTCTGTTCCTTATGGCGGTAGCAATACCGTAACCGTTACTCCAGCTAGTGGTAAATACATATATGCCGCATCTTGTTCGGAAGGCTACAGTGTATCAGTCTCTACTGGTACAGGGGTAACCAGTGCCACCGTTGCTACCATTACTAACAACTCTACTGATGGTACAGGCTCTTGCGAATTCATATCGGGTCCACCACCAGCCTTCTATACTATCACCAAGATGCAGGAGATGACCCATGCTATTTGTACGGATAGCCAAGTCATTACCCCTACCGCAAGTGCAACTACCACTCTCACTAAGGACAACTGGGATTCATTAACAGACGGCAGCGGTATCCCAACCACCACTCTCCTAGACGATCGTGCTGGGCAGAAATCCTACACCGTGAAGAAACTCGCAGACGGTAAATGCTGGATGACAGAGAACTTAGCCCTTCCTGCCGGAGCAGTACTGAATGCTTCTAACTCCGACCTAGACGGTACCGTAGTCTCAAGCTACACTATTCCAACTAGTACGACACCATTTACATATGTCGACCCTACAAAGAATGACTCTGAACAAATGTACGACCCAGTAGCTGGTGGTGGCACTACTACTACAAGCTCTCAATACTATAGCTACAAAGTGGGCAACTACTACTCCTGGCGTACCGCTACCGCTGGTACTGGTAGAGGCGCAGGATCAAACCCGGTAGTACCACTAACTGATGCTTTCGGTACAGATATGACAATGCCAAACAACAATACTCTCGTCTCCATCTGCCCTAAAGGTTGGCGTCTCCCAACTTCAGGTAATAACTCCACTACTGGCACTACCGGCATTACTACTCCAGGCTCTGCTACTAATCTCATAAACGGAGACTTTACCGCTCTTTACCAGGCTTATGGTGGTACGGGTACATCAGGTTCAGACACCACTATGTATGCCCAGATGACTAACCCAAGTTACGGCCCTAACTTCGCCCTCTCTGGCCTCGTCGGCACCGGCGGTCAGCGCGGCGTTAGTAGCGTCGGCAACTTCTGGTCTAGTACGGTGAACAGCTACTACAGCGCGTACTGCATGTACCCGGATACGTCGAGAGTCTACTCGCAGTACAACAACAGCTACAAGTACTCCGGACGGTCTATTAGGTGCGTCAGTCGCTAGTGGCAATATTCTGCAATATTTCGATAGATTTGTCAAACTAAATAGCTCAGTTCGACTTAATCCACGCCCCGTTCTTTGGACTACAAACAATGTCTTTCAGCAAAAATTATCCCCCTAGTGCTTGTAATTTTTTCAAAATTTGCTATATAATCGCTCCGTGTTGGCGCACTTTGGCGTTCAACAAGAATGAAGCCTCTGGGTGGGAAACCACTTTCTGACTGCGAGGAGGTTTCATTGAACAGCTATTCTAGGTACGCTAGAAACCTCTAGAAAGGAGGAAGTCTATGAGTTTGACTCTGAAGTTATTTCGTCTCAGACTTACGCTCACCCTTACTAAGGTGAAAGCCAAAAAATCTAGCCGTCGGTAACGACGACTAGATAACAACACGAGAGACCAGGTTCCCTAGAGACTTGGTCTTATCTATATCCTCATAATACTAAACTTAAGGTTTTTTGTAAAGAACTTTGACGACCCTGAGTAAAATCTCCCAACAAAACCCTTGAAAACCCCAAAATTCTGTGCTAAACTAAAGTATAAGAAGTAGTGTGCCATATTTTTGGACGTATCTAGATTTGGCGAGTCTAAGAATGCGGAAATGTGGCAGTATTCTTCGGCGCTAAGAATATCAACCCACTAAATTAAAGAGGTAAATTGTGACTACAAAAGCAAATAGTAGCCAGAGTCGTGTCTTTTTCACTGAAGGCGACCAAGCCTTGCCGATTCCTGATCTGATTGCGCATCAGAAGGATTCCTGGGCTGACTTCGTGGAATCAGGCCTCCGGGAAGTTTTCACCGAACTTAACCCGATCGACGACTACACTGGCCAAAAACTATCTTTACGGTTCAAGGATTATAAGTTCCACGAGCCAAAACAAAACGAGAAAGATGCCAAACGTAACCTTGCGAGCTATGAAGCTCCGCTTCACGTTTTGGTTGAACTCGAAAACAAGGTAACCGGCGAGAAGAAGGAACAGGACATCTTCTTTGGTGACTATCCTTGGATGACCGACCGCGCCACCTTTATTATTAATGGTACTGAGCGCGTAGTTGTTTCCCAGCTCATCCGCTCTGCCGGCGTTTTCTTTACCGCTGATAACGTAGGCGGCAAGAACTATTATGGTGCCAAGGTGATTCCTGGCCGTGGTGCCTGGCTCGAATTTGAGACCAGTACAAACGGTGCAATTTATGTTAAGATCGACCGCCGTCGCAAGATCCCGGTCACTACGCTTCTCCGTGCTCTCGGTATTTCGAAGAAGTCTGAGATCAAAGAAAAATTTGAGAAAATTGATACCGGTGCGATTAGTTATATCGATAGTACTCTTGAAAAAGATGCTACCTCTGGCCAGTCCGAAGCTTTGATCGAGGTTTATCGCAAACTCCGCCCAGGCGATCTTGCTACTGTCGAGAATGCGAAGTCTATGATTGAGCGTACCTTCTTCGATTACAAGCGCTATGATTATTCTCGCGTTGGTCGCTTTAAGATCAATCAGCGCCTCGGTTTCGATACGCCAAACGATAGTGCGCACCGCACCCTTCAGATGGAAGATTTGATCGCTATTATTAGCGAAATTATTCGCTTGAATAACACTCAAGATGCGCCAGATGATATCGACTCGCTTGCAAATCGCCGCATTAAACTTGTCGGTGAGCTCGTTCAGCGTCAATTCCGTCTTGGTATGCTTCGCTTGCAGCGTAATATTCTAGATCGTATGTCTATGGCTAATATTGACGAAGTTACGCCATCCCAGTTGATTAACGCTCGCCCAGTTACCGCTGCGGTCAAGGAGTTCTTCGCTAGCTCCCAGCTTTCCCAGCTCATGGACGAAACCAACCCATTCTCCGAACTTGCACATAAGCGCCGTCTAAGTTCGATGGGTCCTGGTGGTCTTACTCGTGAGCGTGCTGGCTTCGATGTTCGTGATGCTCACCCTACTCACTACGGTCGTATTTGTACCGTTGAGACCCCAGAAGGTGCGAACGTCGGTCTCGTACTTAACCTCGCTACTTATGCCCAGATTAACGAGTATGGCTTCATCGAAGCTCCATACCGCGTCGTGAAAAATGGCAAAGTCACCGACGAAGTTATCTATGTCGACGCCGCCGAGGAGGAGCACATGGTTATTGCCGACACCTCCGCCAAACTTGATAAAGATGGTAAATTCCTTGAGGCTCGCGTTTCGGCCCGTATCGCCGGTCACCCTGCTCAGGTTGAAGCTAGCAAGGTTACTCATATTGATGCCGCCCACAAGGAAATTCTCGGTGTCTCTGCTAGTCTCATTCCGTTTGTCGAGAAGAACCGTGTCGACCGCTCGCTCATGGCCTGCGCCATGCAGAAACAGGCAGTTCCACTTCTACGCCAAGATAATCCAATCGTTGGTACCGGCATTGAAAACGAAGTCGCGAAAAACACTTCCCAGCTCATTCTTGCTGAAGATAAGGGTGAAGTTGAAAAAGCCGATGGCTACTCCGTCGTTGTTAAGTACGACAAGCTCGGTAAGAAGGAATATAAGCTCATTCACTTCGAGATGACCAACGATTCTCGCTGTTATAATCAGCGCACTAAGGTTGCTCGTGGCCAGAAGGTCAAAAAAGGCGACGTCCTTATCGAGGGTGCCTCGGTTAAAGACGGCGAGCTCGCACTTGGTCGCGATCTCCTCGTTGCCTTCATGCCATGGCGTGGTTACAATATGGATGACGCTATCGTCATTTCCAGTCGCCTCGTCCAGGATGATACTTTGACCTCTATCAATATTAAAGATTACGACGTCGAAGTTCGCGAGACTAAGCTCGGTCCAGAGCAGGTTACTCGTGATATCCCTAATGTCTCCGAGCATTCTCTCAGGCACCTTGGCGAAGACGGTATCGTTACTGTCGGTAGCGAAGTTCAGAACGGTGATATTCTCGTCGGTAAGATTACCCCTAAGGGTGAACAGGAGCTCAGCTCCGAGGAGCGCCTCCTTCGCGCTATCTTCGGTGAAAAAGCCAAAGATGTTCGCGATACTTCCGTCCGCATGAACGGTTCGTCCACTGGTAAGGTTGTTGATGTCCGTGTTTACACTCGTGAACAGGGTCACGACCTCAAGGCTGGCGTGTTAATGCAGATTAAGATCTTCGTCGCCGAAATGCGCAAGATTGGCGTCGGTGATAAGCTCTCCGGTCGTCACGGTAACAAGGGTGTGGTCTCCCGCGTCCTCCCAGTCGAAGATATGCCATTCATGGAAGATGGTACTCCAATCGACGTAATTCTCTCGCCGATGGGTGTGCCTTCCCGTATGAACCTCGGTCAGCTCTTTGAGATTCACCTCGGTATGGCCGCTCGCGCACTTGGCTACAAAGTTGCCACCCCATCTTTCAACGGTGTCTCCGATGAAACCATTTCCGAAGAACTCGAAAAGGCCGGATTTAGCAGAGATGGTCGCGTCCAACTCTTCGACGGTCTCACTGGTGAGCCATTTGAAGAGCGAACTTCCGTTGGCGTCATGCATATGCTTAAGCTTCACCACATGGTCGATGACAAGATTCACGCTCGTTCAACCGGTCCTTACACCATGGTCACCCAGCAGCCACTCGGCGGTAAAGCCCAAAACGGTGGTCAGCGCTTCGGTGAAATGGAGGTGTGGGCACTCGAAGCTTATGGTGCTGCTACTATTCTCCAAGAGATGTTGACGATTAAGTCCGATGACGTTTACGGTCGTGCCAAGGCTTATGAATCCATCATCAAGCGTGAACCAATCGAGGGTCCAAAGCTTCCAGAAGGTTTCAACGTTCTTGTTAAGGAACTTCAAGGTCTTGGCCTTAAGGTTGATCTTCTTGACCACGGCAAGTCCAGTGATGCCTCCGAAGTTATCGAAGAAACCACTCGTGCCATCGAGAAGTCCGAAGATGATAGCCTTATCTACGAGCAACATCAAAAAGAATCCCAGAAAATCGACCTGGACAACCTTGACGATGAATCCGTAGCCGAACTTATGGACGAAGATGAAGATGATATTGAAATAATAACAGAGGACGAAGACGACTCATCCGACTACGACGAGGATGATGGCGAACTCGACCTCGGAGAGGAGTTCTAAAATGGCTTGGATGGATAATTTTATCTCCGCTTCCGACTTTGACTCCATTAAGTTATCTGTAGCATCTGCTGAAGATATCTTGAACTGGAGCTATGGTGAAGTCCTGAAGCCTGAGACCATTAACTACCGCACACAAAAACCAGAACGCGACGGCCTCTTCTGCGAACGTATCTTTGGCCCAGTCAAAGATATTAACCCACACGATAGCAAGCTCAAAGGTGTTCGCTCTCGCGAAGCCGCCGTTGATAAAGACGGCAACCTCGTGACGAAGTCTATTTCTCGTCGCGAGCGCATGGGCCACATTGCTCTTGCCGCACCTGTTGCACACGTTTGGTTCATGCGTGGCACGCCGAGCGCACTCAGCCTACTCTTGAATCTTACCGTGAAGAATATCGAACGCGTAGTTTACTTTGCTGCCTATCTTATTACCGATAGCAAAGATGAACAGGTCGCTCAGACTATAAATGACCTCGAAGCTCAGACCGAGGCTGCTCGCCAAGCAATCAGACTTCGTTATGAAGAGCAAGCTAAGGATGAAAATGCCAACGCCAAAGCTCTTGCTGATGCTGAAGCCAAAGAGATGGAAGAACTCGAGAGCGACTACGCTTCTCGCAAATCTATTCTCCAAGGTCTTCATAAAGGTGCCGTCATCTCTGAAGTCGACTACCGCAATCTCCCAGAAGAGTACGAGGATTTGATCGAAGTTGAGATGGGTGCCACCGCAATCAAGAAAATGCTCGACGAAATCGATGCTCAGACCATGATTGATGAGCTTCGTGCCGAAGCTGAAGAAGCTAAGGGTCAGAAAGAGAAGAAGATTACTAAGCGTTTGAAATTGATCGAAGGTATGCAGGCTGCCGGTATCAAACCGACTGACTTGGTCTTGACTGTTATCCCTGTCATCCCTCCAGATCTACGCCCGATGATCAGCCTTCCAGGCGGTCGTTTCGCGACTTCCGACCTTAACGACCTCTATCGTCGCGTCATCAACCGTAATAATCGCTTAAAGAAACTGCTTGACCTCAACGCTCCAGAAGTTATCTGTAGAAACGAGATGCGCATGCTTCAGGAGGCTGTCGACGCCTTGATCGATAACGCCGCTTCCCATGGCAATCGCACCGCCAGTAGCACTAATGGCCGCCGCAAGCTTAAATCGCTCTCCGACCTCTTGAAGGGTAAACAGGGTCGCTTCCGCCAGAACCTTCTCGGTAAGCGTGTTGACTACTCTGGTCGCTCTGTTATCGTCGTCGGTCCAGAACTAAAACTTAACGAATGTGGCTTGCCAAAACAAATGGCTCTAGAACTCTTTAAACCGTTTGTTATCAGCTGGCTTATGGATAATGACCACGCTGCCAACATCCGCGCCGCTACACGCATGATTGAAGCCGGCGACAACATCGTTTGGGACGCCCTAGACGAAGTAATTAAGGGTAAATACGTACTTCTTAACCGTGCTCCGTCGCTTCACCGTCTCTCGATTCAGGCTTTCCAGCCAAAATTGATCGATGGTAAAGCTATCCAGCTCCACCCACTTGTCGCTACCGGTTTCAACGCCGACTATGATGGTGACCAGATGGCGGTCCACCTACCTCTCTCTGACGATGCTCAGAACGAGGCTCGTGAGCTCATGGCTGCAACCAAGAACCTGCTTAAGCCTGCTGATGGCGCACCTGTGCTCTCCATTTATCAGGACGTCGTGCTCGGTATCTACTACCTCACCTACGACAAACCAGGTACTTCCACCGAAGAGGTCAAGCCATTTAGCTCCATTTATGAAGCCGAAATGGCTTACGATCAAGGTTTGATTCATCTTCAAACTCCAATTCGCGTATTTGCAAAGAAGGAAATCCGCACCACTACTCTCGGTCGCGTGATTTTCAACGAAATCTTGCCAGAGGATTATCCTTACGATAACTCAGTCCAGACCAGCAAACAGCTAAAGAAGGTCATGGCTAACATCTTCGACATCTACGGTGCCGAAACTACCGTAAAAATCGCAGATGCAGTCAAGAACCTTGCTTTCGAATATGAAACCGTGGCTAGTATCTCGACCGCTAAGGATGACTACCCAACTTATCCTGAGATTCAAGACTTCCTCGCCGAAGGTGATGCGAAGACCGCTCTTATCCAGGAACAGTTCGATCAGGGCTTAATCACCGAAGATGAGCGCTATAACTTGACCGTTAAAAACTGGCGCGAAATCGACGATAAGATTTCCGACTTCTTGAAGAGTAAACTCTCCGAGATGGATACCGATATCGCCGTCATGGTTAACTCTGGCGCTCGTGGTAGTGTCTCAAATATCAAGCTCGCTTCTGCCGAGATTGGTATCATGGTCGACATCAACAACAACGAAATCGAGCTTCCAGTCAAGTCATCGTACAAGAAGGGTCTCAACACCCTCGAATCCTTCATCGCCACCCGAGGTGCACGTCAAGGTCAGGTGTCTACCGCGCTTCGTACCGCTGACTCTGGTTACCTCACTCGTCGTCTCGTCGATGTCGCTCAGGATGTCTTCACCACCGAAGAAACCGCTGAGGACCCAGGCTTCACCGTCTATAAGTCCGAAGTCCGTGATGCTGGTGTCGAGTTCTCCGCCTGGATTTCTGGCCGCTATACTGCCCAGCCAATCCCAGGCTACCTCGAAGCTGACCAGCTTATCACCCCTGAGATTGCTGAGCAAATCGAAGATGATGATAAGGTCGAGTCGGTCACGATTCAGTCTATCCTTACCACCACGGCTATCGATGGTATCCCACAGAAAGCCTACGGTATCGATATGTCCACTCGTGAACTCGTCGCTCCACATCAGCCAGTCGGTGTTATCGCTGCCCAGTCTCTTGGTGAGCCAGGTACCCAGCTGACACTTGATACTAAACACGGTTCTGGCGTTGCTGGCTCCGGTGCTATCGCTCGTGGTCTTCCTCGTGTCGAGGAGCTTCTCGAAGCCCGTTCACCAAAG
The DNA here is from genome assembly GCA_045589895.1 of Candidatus Nanosyncoccus sp. Classification (GTDB taxonomy): domain Bacteria; phylum Patescibacteriota; class Saccharimonadia; order Saccharimonadales; family Saccharimonadaceae; genus Nanosyncoccus. Next base: position 8,742 of record JAZNPY010000015.1, read on the forward strand.
GGTCAAGCTTGGATTTCGCCAACCGACGGCCTAGTTGAAATTTGGGAAGATAACAACCACTACGTCGTCCAGATTTCCCCTGAAGCCGGCAAGACCGAAAAGTACGAACTCGACGGTCGCAAGGCCAAGGTGAAAGACGGCGCCAACGTCAAGGCTGGCGACGTTATTGCCAGTAAGAGTAAAGGTGTAGAGCCGCTCATCGCAAAGTTTGATGGCAACGCACAGCTTGTCGATGGTGCCATCATCATCGTCGCGAACGCTGGTAATCCAGTGCGTATTGAGATTCCAGGTGACGCCGAGCTCGTCGTTAAGAGTAACGACAGTGTCAAAGCTGGCGATCGCATCACTACCGGTTCTTTGAATCTACAAGATCTCTTGAAGTACAAGGGCCGCGAAGCTACCGCCCGCTACATCATGAACGATGTGCTTTCGGTCTACGCCGCTCAGGGTCACGAGATTTCTGCAAAACACCTTGAGATTATCGTCCGCCAGATGTTTAGTCGCGTGATTATCGACGAAGCTGGCGATTCCAACTTCGTTGCTGGCGATATCGTCAGTCAAACCGCCGTGGAGACCGAGAACAAAGAGCTCGAAGCCGCAGGTAAAGACCCTGCCAGCTTCACCCACCTCCTCCTCGGTATCACCAAGGTGTCTATCTGGTCCGATTCGTTCCTCTCGGCTGCATCCTTCCAGGATACAACCCGCGTATTGATTAACTCCGCCATCTCTGGCCGTATCGATCATTTGCGTGGTCTCAAAGAGAACGTTATCATCGGTCGCAAGATTCCTGTCGGTACCGGCGCCACTCCACTCGAATCCAAGTCGAAAGAAGAGGCTACTGAGCCAACCCCAGAGGACATCGAAGAGGCCTAAGTCGCTCTCGAGACATAAAAAAGCCACGCTTCTCGCGTGGCTTTTGTGGTTTAGATGATCCCCCTCTTATCGTTGAGAAATCTGTCTATCTCTTGGTGCTTAGAGTCGTAGATAACGGTATAGTCCTCAATAATAGATGCATGATTCATCAGCCCGTCAAACGGACATTCTTTATCCTCGGCATCGTCGTTTAATACCAGCATCAAGTCATTAAATATCTCAAAACTAGTAAAAAACTTCATGTCTTTATCGAAGACGAAGTTGCCCGCTTCACTCTCCATATTGACATATCCCGGAAGCAATCCTGGATATTTTGCCTCATATCCCAATCTGTCTCTATAAGAATACTCAAGTTCCGGCGAGAACAAATTCTCGCCATCTTCTATATAGAGTAAGAATAGAGAGCAATATTGCGGCTGGATAAAGTCAGTCACCAAGCGATACTCATTGCCTCGATAGTCGAATTGCACCATTATGACCATCTCGTCTGGCGACAAAGACTCATCATCCGTAGAGCCAAGCATAAGATTCTCTGCCCCAATATCGTTTAGATAGCTCTGGAAGTCAAAGGTTATCCCATCGGCCTCGAAGTACTTAGTCGTTTCACTACGATTCACCCAAGCTTTTGGGTTTTCTAGCCAATATGGCACCTCTTTTTGACTGACATCCACTGTTTTTACCGCCCCACAACCAGTTAGGGCTAAGACGGCTTCCAGTATCAGCATCGCAGCTTTCTTCATTATTAAACCACCTCCTAAAGTCCATAGTAGCCGCACGGACCATCCGTACGCGCCCTATCTCCCCATTATACCACACTTCACCAAAAATGTCAAACTCACCCCTGAAACCAAAAAATCTAGCAAATAAGTCTTGCAAAAGCAAACAGAGTGTGATAAGATAGTTGCAGTATATTCTAATAAGTAGGACATACAGCTAGACGTTCGGGTAAGTCCGGCGCGAGTTGCATGGTTTATTCCACCCAACTCACTAAGGATACTGCTCATAAGTCTAGTTATCGTCATGTTTTGAGCTCTTTTCTAGTCCTACGGGGTTCAAAAGATGACACAGAATATCAAATTAATGAAAGGAAACAGATGCAAGTCATCCTAGGCACCAAAATTGGTATGACCCAGATCATCGGTGAAGATGGCATCGTGACCCCTGTTACGATCATCCAAGCCGGCCCAGCCACAGTGACTCAGATTAAAACTGTTGATTCCGACGGTTATAACGCTGTGCAGCTAGGTTACGGTCAGGGTAAGAATCTGAGCAAGGCGGTTTCCGGTCACGCCAAAAAGGCCGGAGAAAATCTCAGTCCGAAAGTCATGAAAGAGTTTCGGACTGCAGATGCTCCAGAGCTAAAAACCGGTGACGTTTTGACCGTTGAGCAGTTCAATCTCGGCGACAAAGTCACTATCACCGGCATCTCCAAGGGTAAAGGGTTTGCCGGTACGGTTAAGCGCTGGAATTTCAACGAGTCTCGCAATACTCACGGCTTCAAGGGTAACATTCGCCGCGTCGGTTCGATCGGTTCTATGTATCCTCAGAAAGTCTGGAAGGGTAAGAAAATGCCAGGCCGTATGGGCCATGACCAGGTTACAGTTAAGAACCTTGTCGTCGCCTACATCGACAAAGAAAATAATGTCCTCGGACTTAAGGGTGCCGTCCCTGGTCCTAAGAAGGGCATCGTAACTATCGAGGGAAAGGAGTAATATGGCAAATTTGAACAAAGATATCTTCGCCCTCAAGGTAGAAAATCACGAATTATTAAAGACTGCTTATGATGCTTATCTTGCAAACTCCCGCAGCTCTCACGCCAAGACTCTTAAGCGTGGCGAAGTCAGTGGTGGTGGCAAGAAGCCATGGAAGCAGAAAGGCACTGGTCGTGCTCGCTTTGGTAGCACCCGTAACCCAATCTGGCGCCATGGTGGTGTCGCCTTTGGTCGTACCGGTGAAGAGAATTTCACCAAGAAACTCAGCAAAACCAGCAAGCGTGTCGCTGTTCGCCAGGCTCTTAGCCTCCAGAACAAAGACAAGAAAGTCGTCACAGTCGCCGATTTCGCAATCAAAGACGGCAAAACTAAGGAAGCCTTGAAGATTTTCGAAACTGCCAAAGTTTCGTTAGATAAAAAAGTCCTACTTATCGTGCCAGAGAAATCCGAAATGATTCTCCGCGCCACTAATAACTTGAACAGCGTTAAGGTTGTTCGCCCAACTTATCTGAACGTTTTCGACATCTTGAATGCCGATACAATCGTTATTTCAGAGAAGGCTCTGCCAGAGCTTGAAAACTGGCTGATCGGAAAGGAGGAAGCATAATGGAACTTATCCCACGCGCAACCGAAAAAACCTACGGACAGCAAGCTCAGCGCACTTACGTTTTCCAGGTCCCTGAAGGTACCTCAAAACAAGCCGCTGCTAAGATGGTAGAAGAGCAGTTCAAGGTCACCGTTACCTCTGTTCGCGTTCTTACCCGCAAGGGCAAGAAAACCCGCTTCAGCCGCGGTAAGCACGCTTATCCTGGCACCACTTATCGCCAAGATAAGAAATTTGCTTATGTTACCGTAAAAGATGGCGACAAGATTAAAGTTGCCGAATTCGAAGAGATCGAGGCTCCAGTCGAAGAGCCTAAAAAGGACGCCAAAAAATCCGCAAAGACCGCCGAAAAGGCTGAAAAACCAGCCAAAAAGGCGGAAAAGAAAGGAGATAAATAATGCCGATTAAAGCATATCGTCCAACTACTCCGGCCCAGCGCCAGAAAACTACCCAAGATTTTGATCAGATTACTACTCGTAAACCACTCAAATCTTTGACCAAAGCAAAAAAGCAGAATGCTGGCCGCAACAACTCTGGCCGCATCACCGTTCGCCATCGTGGCGGCGGCGTCAAGCGCCATTATCGTATCTTGACTCACAACCTACCAAAGAATCTCACTTTGACGATTGAAGAGATTGAGTACGATCCAAACCGTTCCGCACGCATCGCTCGTGTGAAAGATCAGAACGGTGTCTACTACTACGTTATTGCTGACACCAGCATGACCAAGGGCAAAACCTTCAAGACTGGCGATGAAGCCACGATTGAAGAAAGCAACCGCATGAGCCTTGAAGCTATCCCTGTTGGTACCTTCGTTTACGCAATCGAACTTACCCCAGGTCGTGGCGCTCAGATGGTTCGCGCTGCTGGTTCTTCCGCTCAGCTCATGGCAAAAGAGAACGGCTACGCCACTCTTAAGATGCCATCTGGTGAAATGCGTAAGGTTCTCTTAACCTGTGAAGCTAGTATTGGTACCGTCGGCAACATCCAGCACCAGAACGTTAAGAAAGGTTCAGCTGGTCGTGTTCGCCGTAAAGGCATTCGTCCAACCGTCCGTGGTGTTGTCATGAACGCTACTGACCACCCACACGGTGGTGGTGACGGCGGTCGCCACGGTTCCGGTAAAGCACCACGCACCCCTTGGGGTCAGCTCACGCTTGGTTACCGCACCCGTCGTAATAAGAAAACTAATAAATACATCGTGCGCAGTCGCCACGAAGGAAAGAGGAGATAATCTATGTCACGTAGTCTCAAAAAAGGTCCTTTCGTGGACTTCAAACTACAGAAAAAGATTGAAGCTCTCTCCGCCGATGATCGCACCGTCATCAAGACTTGGGCTCGCTACTCAACAATCTCCCCAGAGATGGTTGGTCGCACCATTGCCGTTCATAACGGTCGTGTCCACGTGCCAGTCTTCGTATCTGAAAACATGGTCGGTCACAAACTCGGTGAGTTTGCTCCAACTCGTAAATTTAAGCGTCACGGCGGTAAAAAAGCCGCTGAGGGAGGTAAGTAATCATGGCCGAAACTCACTTTGCACACGCTTATATTAAAGGTATCGACAGCATGCCTCGTAAGACCGGTGTTGTAGCCAGTCTCGTTCGCGACCGTTACGTCGCCGACGCTGTTGTCATCTTGGAAAACACCCCACGCCGCGCTGCTCGCCCAGTTTTGAAGGCGATTCAGTCTGCAAATGCAAACCTGTTAAACAGTGGTGTTTCCATCGATCCAAAAACCGTTCGCATCGCTCGCATCTCGGTTACCGCTGGCACGCGCATTCGCCGCTACAAACCAGCTTCCCGCGGTCGTGCTTTACCGTTCGAAAAAGTCTCCAGCAATATCTTTGTCGAAGTCGCTGGTGAAGAAAAGGAAAAGAAATCAGCCGCTGCCAAACCGGCAGAGAAAGCTGTTAAGAAGGAGGATAAATAATGGGCCAGAAAGTAAATCCATTGTCTTATCGTCTTCAAATCAGCAAAGATTGGTCTTCAAAGTGGTTCACTAGAAAAACCGATTTCAAAAACTGGCTGATTGAAGATGCAAAGATTCGCGAAGTTATCGAAAAGCGCTTTAGTAGTCGCCCAACCATCGCGAAAATCAATATTGAAAGAAGTAGTAACCTTACTACCATCACAATTCTCACCAACAAAGCTGGTGCTGTGATCGGTAAGCAAGGTGCTGGTATCAACGAACTGAAAAAAGAGCTTGAGAAATTCACTTCTCAGCCAGTCCGTTTGAACGTTGAAGAAATTAAGAAACCAGAACTAAACGCCAAGCTCGTGGCCGAGAACATCGGCTTCCAGCTCGGTAAGCGCATGAATTTCCGCCGCGCCGTTAAGATGGCTTGCCAGTCAACTATGGCCGCTGGTGCGAAAGGTGTACGTATCGAAGTTGCCGGTCGTTTGAACGGTGCTGAGATGTCTCGCCGTGAGAAATTTATCGAGGGCTCCGTTCCTCTACATACTCTCCGTGCCGACATCGACTTCTACTGCCACCATGCTCCTACAACCGCTGGTATCGTTGGTGTAAAGGTCTGGATTTATAAGGGGGAGAAATAATCATGGCTATTTTACTTCCAAGAAAAACCGCTCACCGCAAGGTACGCAAAGGTAAGAACGAAGGCGTCGCCACCTGCTGCAACTACGTAGCATTCGGTGAATGGGGTCTAATGTCACTCGACAACGAGCGCGTTACTTCCCGCCAAATCGAGGCTGCCCGTCAGTCCATTACCCGCTATATCAAACGCGGTGGTAAAATCTGGATTCGCATCTTCCCACACACCCCTGTCACCAAGAAACCTCTTGACGTGAAGATGGGTGGTGGTAAAGGTGAACCACAGTATTTCGTAGCAAAAGTTAAAGCTGGCACCGTGATGTTTGAGCTCGCGGACGTGACCGAAGAACAGGCTAAAGAAGCTCTTCGTCTCGCTTCCCACAAACTCCCGGTCCGTTGTAAAATCGTTAAACGAGAGGAGTTTTAGTCATGGCACAAACACTCACAGGTATTGTTACCTCCGACAAGCGCGATAAGACTATTACCGTCTCGATCGCTAGTCGCGAAACCCACCCACTCTATCGCAAGCAGTACACAAAAACCCGTAAATACACTGCTCACGATGAGAAAAATGAGGCAAAATTAGGCGATAAGGTCGAAATCGTTGCTTGCCGCCCATTCAGCAAAACCGTGACCTACAACCTATCCAAGATTGTAGAGCGCGCTCACGGCAGCGTTGAGCTTAAAGATAATGTCACCGAAGTCGAAATGCCAGAGAAAGTCGGCGCCGATGCCAAGGTGAAAGAAGAAGGGGAGGAATAAAAAATGATCCAACAGGAAACTAGATTAAAAGTCGCTGACAACAGCGGCGCCAAGGAACTTGGAGTAATCCGTGTCCTCGGTGGCACCCGCGCTCGTTACGCTCGGGTAGGTGACATCGTCACCGCTAGCGTCAAAGACGCATCCCCAACCGGCAACGTCAAGAAAAAAGCCGTCGTTCGCGCCGTCATCGTCCGCACTCGCGGTCAGATTCGTCGCCCAGATGGCTCCACTATCCGTTTCGACGACAACGCCGCCGTTCTCGTCAACGACGACAAAACCCCTAAAGGTACGCGTGTTTTCGGTCCAGTCCCCCGCGAACTTCGTGACCTCGGATATTCCAAGATTATTAGCTTAGCCCCGGAGGTACTATAAAATGGCACAAGGTTTGAAAACTGGTGACACCGTCACCATTATCGCCGGCAACCACAAAGGTAAATCCGGCAAAATCGTAAAAATGGATGTCAAAGGCCACAAAGCCTGCATCGAAGGCATCGGCGTAGTCGAACGCCACATGAAACGTACTCAGTTCAACCCACAAGGTGGCAAAAAGCAAATTCATGTCGGCATTGACCTCTCTAACCTTAAGAAAGTGGAGGGTAAGAAGAAATAATGGCAGAAACTAAGTACACACCAAGACTCAAAGAGCTCTACAACGATAAAATTGTTAAAACTCTTGAGAAAGAATTAAAACTTGAGAACATCAACCAGGTTCCAAAGCTCGAGAAGGTTATTGTTAGCTGCGGCGTCGGCAAAAAGCGCGACGACAAACGCTATACCGAGACCGTCGCTTTGACCCTCGCAAAAATTACTGGTCAGGCTACGACTTCTCGCCTTGCGAAGAAATCTATCGCCACCTTTAAGATCAGAAAAGGCATGGGCGCCCCAATCGGCTACCTTACGACACTACGTGGCATAAAAATGTACGAGTTTGTTGACCGCTTAATCAACATCGCTTTGCCACACGTACGTGACTTCCACGGCGTTTCACGCAAATCTTTCGATGCCAACGGTAACTATAGCCTCGGACTAAAAGAACAGACCGTCTTCCCAGAAATTACCTTCGAAGACGCCAGCGTTCTCCATGGCCTCGAAATCACCTTTGTTATTAAGAATGGATCTAAAGAAGGGAGCCTAAAGTTGTTAGAACTCTTTGGTATGCCGTTTGAGAAGGAGGGTAAATAATATGGCGAAGAAATCAGCCGTCCTCCGCGACATTAAACGACAGAAAATGTATGATAAGTATAAAGACAAGCGCGCCGCTTTGAAAGCTGCCGGCGATCTCGAAGGTTTGCAGAAGTTGCCTAGAAACTCTAGCCCAACTCGCCTCAAGAATCGCGATTTGCTTGACGGCCGCCCACGTGGTTATATGCGCCGCTTCGGTCTTTCGCGTATCAATTTCCGTGAAAAAGCAAGCAAGGGTGAAATCCCTGGTGTAACAAAGAGTAGCTGGTAAGGAGAAAGGAGAAGATTATGTCATTACAATCAACAGATCAAATTGCTGACCTCATCACCCGTATCCGCAACGCTATCATGGTGGGTAAAACCGAAATTCGCGTCCCAACCTCTAAGCTTAAAGTTGCAGTCGTCGAGGTTTTACAAAAAGCCGGCTATATCGACGGTTACGAGATTGAGAAGGCAGAACCACGCGGTATCCTCCACGTTTCTATCAACGCTGAAGGTACCCCTGCACGCATTAACGAAATCGCCAAGATTTCTAAGCCTGGTCGCCGCATCTATACAGCTTGCGAAGACATCCCTGTAGTCAAATCTGGTCGCGGTATCGTGATCATCTCGACTTCAAAGGGTTTGATGACCGGTAAAGAAGCTAAGAAAGCTCGCCTCGGCGGAGAAATCCTCATCCGAGTTTACTAAAACTTCTACAAAAAAGAGCCTGCAATATGGCTCTTTTTTGATGCTTCAAAATGCTTGCAAAAACCGGAAAAAATGCTTGACTTTTTATTTTGGACTATATAAAATAGAGACATAACAACTAATTTTTGTAGAAAAGTGGAGACTTATTCTACAGGAGGAATAATAGGATATGAAACAATCCGCCAAAACTTTCGGCTATGGCTTTTCCGCCTTGGTGCTTGCACTCAGCGGCGTAGTTATCAGCCCGAACACCAGTTCCGCTACTACGTGTACTATCACTGACGGCGCAACCGCACAAGCTCAAGTCGGTGCCACAATTACCATGTGTCAAGATTTGAGCACTACGCTTGCTATCAGCAGTAATACAACAATCGATTTAGCGGGTTATACCTTTACTGGCAACATTTCTGTTGCCGCTGGTGCAACTCTTACTGTCAAAGACACCGCAAAAAGCGGTACCATGAACACCACCATCACCACCACTGGTACTGGTGCTGTCACCTTTGACACTACTTTGACCGATAAGACTACCTTTAACGCTAATGATGGCGCCATCATTAAATCCTTACCAGACGCAACCGGTGTTATCACTATTAATGGTGGTACTTTTACTGGTGATGCTATTGTTGCTAGTACAACCACCGGCGCACTCAGCTCAGCCGGTCGCCTAAAGATTAAGGGCGGCGATTTTACTGGTGTTTCCGCAATTAGCTCTAGCGCTGTAGCTAACTTTGCTGTTATCACTGGCGGTATCTTTGCTGTGGACCCAACTGACAGCGTTGACACTACTAATGGTACTGGCGAGGATACTACTGATGATCTCGGTGTCTTCACTGACGGCTCTAAGTATGTAGTTACCGCTAAAAGTACCGTTGCTAATACCGCTGCTACCGCTGCTCTAGTTGACGAGGAGCTTGAAGGTGCATTTACCCTCTCCTTCGCCGAATCCAAGGTTGGTGGTATTGCTAATAGCTTGACCTTTACTGTTACCGATCAGACAGATGGTTCCGCAACCAAAGGTGAAGAAGTTGCCTTCAGCGATATCTACTCTTATCGCACCAGCACTGATAATAAAAGTACTGTAAGCGATAAGACTGATGACGTTGTTACTTATCACCTTACTGCTAAAAAAGCTGGTAAATACGACGTTAAAGCTACTTCAAATGACGGTCAATCTCAGACTATCACTCTCACGAACTATGAGTATAATTCTGAGAATGCAATCAAAGATATCTACATGGTTTCCCCAACCGCTGATGGTGGCGCAGTAATTGACCTTACTGCTTCTATCAAAAAATATGTTGGCGACAATGCTGTTGCAGCTGCAGTAACACTTGTCGACGGAGACACTGAAGATACTGACGCTGGTAATGGTCTTACCGTTTCCGGTCAGAAAGTAACTATCATTAAAAATGCTGCTGCTGGTAGCTATGAGTATAAGACCGTTATTAACGGTGTTACTACCAGCCACTACGTCCATGTCATTGCAGCCACTGAAGCCACTAAAGACATTACTTTGATGGCTGAAGATACAGTAAATGGTGGCTATACAGCATCTGAAGCGACCGTTCCTACTTATTGGAACATTAAATCTGTCAGTGGATCTGCAGTTTCTGCTACCCGTAAGACAGATAGTAACGGCGACGCTGTAAATAAAGTCACCATTACTCCACAGTCAGTTGGTACTTCCGTTATTACCTATACGCTCGACACAGATGCTTGGGTTTATACTGATGCCTTAAAGACCAGCTCTAGCGAAGTCGCTACTGCAGCTGCAGGCTTTACTAAGACTGCAACTTACTACACCTATGAAGTTCATGATGGTTACGCACTTGAAACTGGTGCCACCGTTGCTGGTGACGCCGAGTCCTACGGCGCCATCATTGATGTCGATAGTAGCGCAGTCACCGTAACCGCAGTCAACAATACTGCTGAAGCTAACCGTGTCACAACCTTTGACAATGATGCAAAGACCGTTGCTCCAAAGGAGAACAAAAACGGTACTGATAGCTATACCTTCACATTGGCGGCTACTGGTGCAACAAACAAAACTGCGACCGTAAATGTCCACACTTATGTCGCCGACGAACTTGATGATGCCGAAATCTACATGGATGTAGATGACGGTACCAACGCAAGTGTTGCAATGCAAAGTGCCGACAAGAATGACGCTTACTACGTTGCCAACCCTAACGCTAAGTTTGCTTCCGATTCCGAGAGTGTAACTATTAGCGGCGATGGTAAGACTGTTACTTATAAAGCTTCCAAAGTTGGTTCCGAGACTGTTACCCTCAATGTAATGCTCGGTGAAACCGTAATTGATAGCTTTGATGTCACTTACAACGTCTATGGTCTTGATCTCCAGTCTGACTACTATGTCCAGCCAGGCGAAACCTTTGAACTCGCTGTTGCTGACCCTTATGGTAGCGTCGCAGTTTCGAGCGCCATTGACAAAACTACACCTGCAACTCCTGTTGCTCTCAAAGACTATGACTTCTCGGATGGAGTATTTAGCCTTACCTCAAGTACTGAAGGTATCTATGAAATTACCTTCCGCGATGTTATCACCGCAGATACGGGTGGCGTAATTGCACCAGTTATCAAGCCTATCAAGATTCACGTCGCTGAAACTTACATCACTGCTGATGAAGATACATTCGCACTAGACATTACCGATGGTGCAGTTGACTCTGATCAGTTCACTATTGATGCTACTGCTGGTACCATCTCTGCTAGTGTTGAGTCTGCCTACGACGAAGACGGTGTCTATGACTCCGACACCAAGATCAGCTTGAAGACCATCTCCAAGAAAGCTGGTACCTACAAGCTCTCTGCTGCAGCCAACACTCTCCCAGGTGATTACACTGTTACCTTGAACCTCAAAGATTCAAGCAACAACGTTATCGCCGAGCAGGTACTCAATGTCAAGGTAGTCAAATACGCTGCACTTCCTGATGGTATCTATACCCTCAACAGCAAACTTGCCGACAACATGGTACTTGATATCAATGCTGCTTCCGTTGCAGACGGTGCAAACGCTCAGCTCTACAAGAGCAATGACACCTTGGCTCAGCAATTCCTATTTACCGCAGACGAAGATGGTGCCTTCACTATCACCAACCTTCGCTCTGGTAAAGCTCTTGACGTAGCTGGTGGTGTTGCCGCTAATGGCACTAACGTCCAACAGTACGAAAGCAATGACACTGCTTCTCAGAAGTGGACCGTCCGTTACGCAGACGGCGTCGTAGTTGATGCTGATGACGCTAAGAACTCCTTCACCCTCGTCTCAAGCCTTGGCGAAGAACTAGTTCTCGATGTTGCTGGTGGTATCAAGAAGAACGGTGCAAATGTTCAAATCTACGAAAATAACGGCACTGTTTCTCAGCAATGGGGTATTGCGCCTGTAGCCGCCAGCGACGTAATCGCTGTGAATAAAGACAAGAGCTACACTATCCACTCTGCTCTCGATACCAACATGGTACTCGACATCTCTGGTGGTAGCACTGAAAGCGGCGCAAACCTCCAGCTCTACACTGCTAACGACACTGACGCTCAGTCCTTCAAGTTCGTTGAAGAAGGTGGTCTCTACACCATCATCAACGTCAACTCCGGCAAAGCCATCGATGTCGCAGGCGCTGGCCGCAGCAACGGCACCAACGTCCAGCAGTACGAAGCTAACGGCACCGTTGCTCAGAAGTGGATCATCGAAGACAACGGCGATGGTACCTTCTCCTTCAAGTCTGCCCACAGCGATCTCTACCTAGACGTCGCCGGTGGTCACACTAAGGACAATACCAATATCCACGTCTACAAGGGCAACAAAACTAAGGCTCAGAAATTCCGCATCGTAGAGGTTGCTGAATAATCTAGCACTTTAGAGGCTTAAACGCCTAGTACAAAAAACCAGCTCCCGTAAAAAGGGGCTGGTTTTTGCTTTTTCAGACAATTTGTGTTACAATGAATATAATATTATATAACCATGTTGGGAGGAGCCTAAACGCTCCGTTATCACCACAGAAAGGATTATTATGGCAGAAAAAGCTGCTAAAACTGAAAAGATTATCGACGAGACTGTCGTCGAAACCCCTACCGAAGAGGTTAAAGAAACCGTCGTCGAAGAAGAACACTTCGCCAAATCCGGCAAAAAATCCAAGAAACACGTCGAGGAGGTCAAAGCTGAAGAAGAGCGTCAGGCTCGTAAAATCGAGAGAAAAGCTGAAGAGGCTGAACAGAAGCCAAAAGGTGCTACCCCTGTTACTCGTCCAAAAATCGAGCGCCGCGGTAAGAAATACCAAGAAGCCGCTAAATTAGTCGAGAAAAAAGCCTACTCTCTCAAGGATGCTCTTGATCTTGCTGCTAAGACCAGCACTACAAAATTTGATGCCACCGTCGAAGCTCACGCTCGCCTTGGTGTTGACCCACGTCAAGCTGACCAGAATATTCGTACCACTATCGTATTGCCAAACGGCAACGGTAAGACGGTCCGCGTCGCTGTTTTCGCCCCTATTGATGAGTGCAAAAAAGCTGCCGCTGCTGGCGCTGATATTGCCGAGGACGAAGAATTTCTCAAACGCCTCGAAAAGGGAACCATCGACTTTGACGTTTTGATTTCTACCCCTGCCTATATGCCAAAACTTGGTAAGTTCGCCCGTCTTCTTGGTCCAAAAGGCCTCATGCCAAACCCTAAGGCTGGCACAGTTACCGCTGATATTGAAAAAGCCGTTAAAGAGGCTAAGGCTGGTAAAGTCGAATATCGCGTCGACAAACAGGCTATTGTCCATATTGGTCTCGGCAAAGTCAGCTTTGGCACCGATAAGCTTCTTGAGAACGCAGAGGTATTCTTCAACTCCCTAAAGTCTCAAAAACCTGCTTCTCTTAAAGGTTCCTATGTGAAGTCTGTTTACCTGACTACCTCTATGGGCCCATCCATCGAACTTGAAAACATCTATAACTAGTGCTATAATGTAGGCATGATTAGAATCATCGCTGGTGGCAAACCGAGCAAAAGTTGGATTCTAGACGGCGTTAATGAGTATGACAAACGCCTGCGCAAGCCTTTCGATGTAAAATGGGAATTTATGGATGAAGACCACTTGGCGAAATATCTCGCCGAGTGGCCTTTTCATAGCAAAGATTTCGTCATCGTTCTCGACGAAAAAGGCGAGATCCTTTCTTCGCCCGACCTTTCTGCTCGTCTCGAGCGCTGTTTTAATTCCTCCCGCGACGTTGTTATGATTATCGGTGGCGCTTACGGCCTCGACTCTAAAGTGAAAGAGAAAGCCGGGCTAGTCTGGAGTATCTCAAAGTTGGTTTTCCCACACGAGCTTATGCGTGTCGTCCTCGCTGAACAAATTTATCGCGCCTATAGCATTTCTATTGGCAATCAATACCACCACGAATAAGCTCTTGACTTTTTATAGCGTTTGTGCTATAATGGAAGAGTGAGGGTCGATTTTTTGTACCCTAGTAACTTAAAAGCAGTGTAGTGGAACAAAAAGGAGGAACGCTTATGAAAATTGAGATTAGCGTGAAGGAACAATCCGGTAAAGAGATTAACTTGACTTATAGTCACGTTGACTCTGACAAAGAGCAGGCTAGTGCTGAGCGCACTATCGTGCAACTTTTCGGGGGACGGGTAAATCCTGTATATACTCCGGAAAACGAAGCTGAAGAGGTGATGCAATCAGCCGCACAAGAAGATCTTCTGATCGACAGGTTTACGCTTCGAGCCTTCCTCGTCGGATACTATGTCGACGAAAATGGCCTCGCAGTGAATCGCAAGGGTGACAGCCTCGGCGAATGTATACCTGGGCAGTTTTTGCGCGATTGTAAGAACTTGCTGGTACGCTACCACACCGTTGATAGCGACGGCAACTCTTACCTTCCGTTTTACAACCAGGAAGGTTTAGAGGTTAGGCGAATTTACGCCAGCGACACCGAAGCAATCCGCACCCTTTTAACAAAGCTGGAAATCCCTACCGGCAAGGCTATCAACAGCCTTTATGTCACCTTGACTGGCCGGTCGACCAAGGACGTCTTCGACGTTGACGGGGTTGATTTCTCGCTTCTCTGCCATGATATTGGCAAAGCTATATTGAATGGTCGCGGCAAGCACTATTCGGCCTACAATGGCCCCTTATACGTTAAGGAAATCATGCGCCGAAAGGTATCGGACTACGAATCGCTCATGCGCCTCAAGTTTGATACCATAATTCAGACCGAAAGTACTGACCTGCAAAAGAACCTCTCCGAGGCAGAGCTCGACGAACTGGCCTGTGCCCTGAATCCGCAGAACTGGAAAACGATTTTCAGGAGCGGTGATTTAGAGCAGACCAAAAAGACTCTGCTTGGGGTCGCAAGTAAACTTCGTCGGACTGCACCTGTCTACCAGCGAAATTCCGCCTGGAAAAATCTTGTGTCAGTCCTCGATCTGCTTGCAAAAAAGGAAGATTCCTTCACTTTCGAATAGATTTGGAGGAAGGGAAATGAGTAGTAGAAAAGAAGAGAACTTCGACGTTGACATCAATAAGGTTGGCTTGCAGCTTCCGGCACTCATGGAGTTAGAGAGTCTTAGCATAGCGCTAAATGACGGAATCGACAACCCTATTGTTGACCTCAATCTTAACGTTGAGCGTTTTTTGGAAATACTCGACCCGAATCATTGGGTTGAGCTGTTCCCGCCTTCTACCGTGGAGAAATACCGCGATTATGAAGGTCGACCATTAAGAGGTAATACCTATGAAAAGCGAATGGAGACGGTTTTTAATCGCTTCTTGAATCCTGCCGCTAAAGAATTCGCACGCTTTATCACTGAAGAGCTCCCCTGTGAGCTTCTGCGTGACGGAGAATGGTCGGAAATGTATCAGGTCTTAACTTCCTGGTCAAAATACAAGCATTGGTTTTTCTATGCCTGTGATCCTTTTGACTCGGTGAAAACTTTACCTATACCGCCAGGGAACAAGCGCTCCACTACTCGGTAATTTAAAACCCCGCGAAAGCGGGGTTGCTTTTTTGTCCAAACTGTGATAGAATAAGAGAAGTTACCAAAGACAGTGGCGGTGTTACGACACTTAATTATGCCACCTAGGATACATCTCTTTTAGGGTTGGTAACGGAATTTAACAATTGGCTAAATTATTTGAATGCAAATCTAACCAAAGGAGTCATGAAAATGGCAATTTCAAAAGATAAGAAACAAACTTTGGTTGCTGATTTAACTGAGCTTTTGAGCAGCTCTAAGATGACTGTTTTCGCTAAATATCAGGGTTTGACCGTCGCAGAACTTCAAGATCTGCGTAAGACCGCCCGTGAGAACGGCGTAAAAATCAAGGTCGTCAAGAACCGTCTCGTGAAAGTTGCGATGGGTGAAATCGCCGTCTATAAAGATACCGATACAACTGATCTTACTGGTCAGCTCCTCTATGCCGTATCCGATAGCGATGAGGTCGCCCCAGCGAAAGTTCTCGCAGATTTTGCGAAAAGTCACGATGCGCTCCAGATTTCTGGTGCGTTCGCAGATAGTGGTGCAAACCTCTCTGTCGACGAAGTTAAGGCTCTCGCTGCTCTTCCATCGAAGAACGAGCTTATCGCTCAGGTCGTGGCCCAGCTTCTCTCCCCAGTTACCGACAGCATCTCCGGTCTTTCCGGTGGCTTGTCTGGTATCGTTTCGGGTCTAGAAGCTCACGCACAGTAAATTAGCAACATCTATAGAAAGGATATATTATGGCAACTGATATTAAAAAACTCGCTGAAGAGTTAGTTAAACTTACCGTTCTCGAAGTAAACGATTTGAAGAACGTTCTCAAAGATGAATACGGCATCGAGCCGGCTGCTACTGCAGTCGCCGTTGCTGGCCCAGCCGCTGGCGCTGATGCAGGCGCTGCTGCTGCCGATGAAAAATCTGAGTTCGACGTCGTCTTGAAAGACGCTGGCGCTCAGAAAATCGCTGTCATCAAGGCTGTTAAAGAAGCTACCGGCCTTGGTCTTGGCGAAGCTAAAGCTATCGTTGATGGTGCTCCTGCTACCGTTAAGGAGAAGGTCGCTAAAGACGACGCTGAAGCTCTTAAGAAAGCTCTCGAAGAAGCTGGCGCTACCGTCGAGCTCGCCTAATTTAATTTTAGCCAATTGTTTTATGAAGAGTACGATCTACGCGGTCGTACTCTTTTTTAACCTCAAACGCCATAGTCTTTTTTACAACACTTTTCGCTCCATCTCTGGAAATTCTGTGTAAAACTTTGCCTAAAACCTATTGACAAAAATATACGCCTGCTATATTATAATGTTAATATTAGATTAAACAGACAGGATGCGAGGTGATGTCTGAATTACCAGAAAAACAAATAAAGAGACTACGAAGCCTGATTCAGGAAGCCGAGATGAACTTGGCTGCCGCTAAAGAGCTCCTAATTTCCATACTAGGCGATGGTGAAACTATCGCCGCCCCTAGAGACACGGTCGTGTCTAACCTAGAAGGTAAAGTAATCGAAGGCGTCTTCGATGGACAGATTATGATTGACCAAGAAGGCAAGAACTACCCTGTTCCTGCGAACTATGCCAGTAAGTCTAAGCTTGTCGAAGGCGATATCATGAAGCTAACCATTACCAAAGACGGCAAGTTCCTCTATAAACAGATTGGTCCCGTCGAGCGCAAGACCGTTATCGGCACTTTGACCCATCACGACGATAAATATTTTGTCGAAGTTTCTGGTCGCGAATATGAAGTACTTTATGCTTCCGTTACTTATTTCCGCTTAAGAGAAGGCGCTCAGGTCGCCGTCATTATCCCTGCGAACAACGAGAATGCAAACTGGGCTGCCGTTGAGGCCGCCCTATAATGAAGGCGCTCTATCGTAAATATCGTCCAACCAAACTTTCTGAGGTCATCGGTGAACCTCAGGTTACAAGTAGCCTCGCAAAAAGCCTAAAAACCGCTAAAATTTCCCACGCTTATCTTTTTACTGGGCCTCGCGGTTGTGGTAAGACTTCCGTAGCTCGTATTTTTGCTCACGAAGTCAACGATTTTAAGTACGAACTCGAAGATAGCTACCCAGACATCATCGAAATCGACGCCGCCAGCAATACCGGCGTTGACAATATTCGCGAGCTCAGGGAACGCGTCGCCATCGCTCCGTCAAAAGGGAAGTACAAAGTCTACAACATCGACGAAGTCCACATGCTATCAAAATCCGCCTTCAATGCACTCTTAAAAACCATTGAGGAGCCACCTGGCCACGTCATTTTCATCATGGCCACCACTGATGCCTATAAAGTCCCCGACACTATCGTCTCCAGGTCTCAGGTCTATACTTTTCATCTCGCCGACCCAAAGACCATGAAAGACCATCTAAAATCAATTGCCGATAAAGAAAAAATCGACATCGAAAGCGACGCCCTTGATATTATCGTCTCTAGAGGTGGCGGGTCATTCCGCGACACGATTTCTCTCCTCGACCAAGTCACAAATCTCTCTAGCGACAAAATCACCGCTCAGACTATTATCTCCGCCTTAGGCCTCCCAGAAAATCAGCAGCTCGAAAATCTATTCAACGCTTACGAATCTGGAAATCTTGCTGAAATATCCGACCGCCTAAAAGCCCTCCTTAGTGGTGGTGTCAAACCAGAAATTATCGCCCAAGAAATTATTAGTCAAATTATCGCGGCACCAAAAGCCACACTTCTCCCCCTCCTTAAATCTCTGCCCGAAGTCCAAGCTCCTTTCGCCGAAGCTAAACTCTTGCTCGCTTTCACCGAAAACTTAGCATCCCTACCCCCACAAATAACCACTACCGTCACTCCTGCGCCTACAGCAGCTAAGTCTAAGACCACTCCAGAAACTTCCACTCCAGAAACAACCCTCCCAGAAAAACCCTCATCAAATACCTTCAACTGGGATGAATACCTAACCACTATGAAATCAGCCAACCAGGCAATTTTCAACACTCTCGCAAAATCCGCCCATAGATTATCTGGCCGAACTATCGAAGTCATCCCCAAAAAACCCTTTTATAAAAATATCCTTGAGTCTCAGGCTAACATGGAAGTCCTCAAAAAATACCTTCCTGAGGGTTATTCTCTCAAAATCCTCGACGCCGACCAAAGTATCGGCCAAGCCTCCCCCACAAAAGACTCCACACTTTCCCAAATTTCTGATATAATGGGTTCAGATATTCAGGAGGTTAAGACTAATGACGGAGACCCGTTCTAATTCTAGCGGACGTATTCCCCCACAGGATTTAAATGCCGAAAAATCCCTACTTGGTGCTATTTTGATCTCCGACAACGTTTTCCCTGAGGCTTTGGAGCGTGTCAAATACAAAGATTTTTACGATAACCGTCATGCCGCTATTTTCCGCGCTATGACCGCGCTCTACGAGGCGCATCGTCCAATCGATCTCCTCACCCTTACCGCCGAAACCAAAAGCCAAAAAACCCTCAAAGAAATCGGTGGCGCACCTTATCTGACCGAGCTCACCACCTTCGTGCCAACTGCTTCTCACGCAACTGCTTACGCCGACTTAGTCGCTGCCGCCGCCACCCGTCGCAGACTCATCAAAGCTGGCACCAGCATCGCTACCGCTGCCTACGAAGAAAGCACCGAAATCGGAGACCTAGTCGGTAGGGCCGAAAAAGAGCTCTTCGAGGTCTCAGATAAAACCACCAAAACCGACTACACCGATCTTAGTAGCCTACTCGTCGATGCCTACAACCGTATCGAAGATCTTCACAAAAACAAAGGCGCCCTCCGCGGACTTAAAACTGGCTTCCGTGATCTCGACAAGAAAACCGCCGGCCTCCAAAAAGGCGATCTCATTATTATCGGCGCTCGCCCGGCTATGGGTAAAACTACCTTTGCTCAAAACATCGCCTACAACGCAGCCACTATCAACAAGCGTGGCGTCCTCTTCTTCTCGATGGAGATGGCAGCCAGCGAAATCGTCGACCGCATGGTTTCTGATGTCTCTGGCGTCGACAACTGGCGTATTCGTACTGGTAACGTTACCGATGAAGATTTTGCCAGAATTGGCGACAGTCTCGGCGAAATGGACGAAGTCCCTCTCTATATCGATGACACTAGTAGTATGACTATTCTAGAACTTCGCAATAAAGCCAGACGAGCTGCCCATGATCACGATATTGGCCTCATCATCATTGACTATCTCCAGCTTCTCCAAGGTTCAGACCGCTACGCTGGCAACCGCGTCCAAGAGGTTACCGAAATTTCCCGTGGTCTCAAAACTCTCGCCCGCGAACTCGAGATTCCTGTCATCGCTCTGGCCCAGCTCAGCCGTCAAGTTACTGGCCGTGACGATCCACGCCCTGTACTCTCAGACCTCCGCGAATCTGGCTCTATCGAGCAGGATGCCGACCTTGTCATGATGCTCCATCGCCCAGATTATTACCACAACGAAGATGGCTACGAACCCACCCATATTACTGAGCTCATCGTCGCCAAGCACCGTCATGGCCCAGTCGGCAAGATCGAGCTCTACTTCCACCCAGAGCTTCTCCGCTTCATGTCTCTCGACAAGGAACACGAGTCGTAGTATAATAGAGAAAATGAAAAAGCATAAGATTTCTGGACTCTTCCTCTACCGCCATCGCTTCGGTATCGGTTATACTTTGCTAACTCTAGCCTTTCTTGCTGTAATTTTCCTCATCCCGCTTCTTAGCCCGGCCGGCCTTTCTGACTCCGAAATGCAATCTGCGGTCGACTCCGTCGCCCTCAGCCCCTCCACAATCTTCACCGGCGAAATTGTCGATCTCCCTTATCACGCTCTCCAAAAAATCTCCATCAAGTTTATCGGCCTCTACGCCTACGCCATTAAACTTCCTAGCATGATTATCGGTGTTTTCCTCGGCATCCTCCTAATTCTCCTCTTAAACCGCTGGTTCAAAAACAACGTCGCCCTCATTTCCAGCATCATTACGGTCCTTTCCGCACCCTTCCTTTATCTAGTAGGATCAGGAACTCCGCTCATCATGCTCGTATTTTGGCCAGTATTTTTACTCTGGCTCGGCTCAAAAATCCAAGGCATCAAAAGACCGCGCGCATCATATTGCTTCTTTTTCGCTGCGGCCCTCTTCCTCTCCCTTTTTACGCCCTACATGGCCTATCTCGCCCTCGTAATCTTCATCTACACCATGCTCCATCCACACCTCCGTTTCACAATCAAAAGCCTACCTCGAATACCCTTTATCTTTGCCATTATTATTGTCCTCGCTGGTGTCGTCCTAATCGCATACAACGTCTGTCTCTATCCAGAAGTCGCCGACAGCCTCTTCCTCATGTCCGGCTCCAATTTTAGCAACTTCCTCGGCAACATCACCAACGGTTTTCTACCTTTCTTCTCTTGGACCGGCGGCATCGAAAGTTCCTTCCTCAGCCCAATGATCGGCCTTGCCAGCCTCGCTCTCGCCCTAACCGGCCTCATCTCTACCACCAAAGGCTTCTTCGCTTCCAGAAACTCCATCGCCTCGCTCCTCATCATCTTCACTGTCATTATTACCGGCCTTAACCCCGAATGTGCCATCCTTATCATGCTTCCAATCGCCATTTTGACCGCACATGGCGTCCGTTACATCCTCGAAAAATGGTACGGCCTCTTCCCAGAAAACCCCTACGCTCGCATCTTCGGCATCTTCCCGATTGGACTTTTACTCGGTATCATCCTTCTCTCTAGCACCTTTCATTACATTTTCGGCTACCGCTACAACCCTGCAGTCGCCAACGAGTTCCAAAACGACCTCTCCCTAATCTATGAACACGTCGAGCCCAGCAGCACTTTGCTCGTCACTGGCGGCACCCTCGAATACGACTTCTATCACATCCTCGAAGGCCACACCGACTACCACGTTACTAGCAACCTCTCCGAAGCCGGCAAAGTCATCGCCACCCTCGGCAAATGGAATACCGATTTCAAAGGCAAACGACTTTCTCGTATTATCACCTCGCCAAAATCAACAAATTCTGATAGAATATACATATATAAATAAGGAGTTTTTATGGGCCAGACCTTTGACCAAATGAAGATGATTAATCAGCTACGCAAAGCACAAAAAGACCTCAAAAATGAAATCGTAGAAGTCGAAGCCGGCGACGGCGCCGTCATTGTCCAGATCACTGGTGAACTAAAAGTCAAAAAAGTCACCATCGACCCAGAACGCGTCGACCTCGATGACATTTCCGAGCTAGAACATTGGATCGAAAGCTGCTTCCGCGACGGCTACGCCAAGGCCCAAGAAATCGCTACCGACAAAATGAAGCCATTGATGGCCGGACTCGGCAATCTAGGAATGTAATGCTGCCCAAAGCTCTTCAAGACGCTATTGACGCCCTCGGGCTTCTCCCTGGCGTCGGACCCCGCACGGCAGAGCGCTATGCTTACTACCTTTTCAGAAGCAACCCCAAGCTCAGCCACTCTATTTCTGATAGCCTAATCCACCTCCACGAAAACGTCAAATCCTGCCCCGTCACTTTTGCTCTCATCGACAGCTCCGAAGAAGTTTCACCCCTCTATTCCAACCCCGATCGTGACAAACAGACCATCCTCGTCGTCGAAGAGCCTCTCGACATCTACGCCATCGAACAAACAAAAAGCTACCACGGAACCTATCACGTCCTCGGCGGCGCCATCTCACCTATCGACGGCATCACACCCGACAAACTCCACATCAAAGAACTCCTCTCCCGCATCAAATCCGACGCGGCCCAAGAAATCATCATCGCCACCAACCCTTCGGTCGAAGGCGAATCAACCGCTCTCTTACTCCAAAAAATGCTCAGCGAATCCGAACCCAGCCTAAAAGTCACCCGCCTCGCCCGCGGCCTACCTCTCGGCGTCGACCTATCCTACGCCGACCAAATCACCCTTTCCGCCGCCCTCGAAAACAGAACCAACCTATAACAAGTATTTATTCTTGCGAATCTAACTCAATATTACCGATCAACTTCGCACTCTCTTTTTCCGGCAGCGCCTCCACATTCTTCAATTTCCGCTCAATCTGCCGCGAAGTCGTCTCTGCCGACTCAATCTTATTCGCCGTCTCCAACATCTTCTTCTTCGTCGCCGCCAAAAGATCACCAAACTTCGAAAACTGCGTCTTTACCGCCCCCAGCGTCTGCCAAACCTCGCTCGACCGCTTCTCAATCGCCACCGTCCGAAAGCCCATCAAAAGCCCCGACAACACCACCGGCAAAGTCGATGGCGACGCAATCGTAATGTTAAACTTCTGTCTCACCTCGTCCGACAGCCCCGGAATCCTCAAAATCTCCGCATACAAACTCTCCGTCGGTACAAACATCATCCCAAACGCCGTCGTCTTCGGCGGTTCAATATACTTCTCATGAATCTTCTTCGCCTGTGTCTTCACGTCGTCCGCAAGCGCCTTCTGGAACTTCAAAATCTCACTCTTCTCACCCGCATCATACGCCGCAATCAGTCGCGAATAGTTCTCAACCGGAAACTTCGAATCAATCGGCAAATACACCGACTGGTCATCATCCCCACCCGGCATCTTCACCGCAAATTCCACCCGGTCATTCGACTTCGACTTCGTCACGATATTCTCTCGATACTGATCTTTCGACAACATATCCTCGATAATCGACCCTAGCTGCACCTCCCCATAAATCCCCCGCGTCTTCACGCCTTCCATCACTTTCTTCAAATCTCCTACTCCGTTCGCGAGCGTCTTCATCTCCCCCAGCCCCTCATAGACCTTCGTCAGCTGCCCCGAAATCGTCTTGAAGCTCTCATCAAACCTCTTCTCAACCGAAGCCTTTAGCTTCTCGTCCACCGTCTCGCGCATCTCCTCTAACTTCTTCGCGTTATCATCCTGCAGACTCTTCACCCGTACGTCCACAGTCTTCTGAATCCCCTGCAGATTATCCGCAATCTCCTTGCGATTCTCTCGAAATTCCTGAGAAATCTTCGGCGTCAACTTATCAACTTCGCCCTCTACCCGTGCCATCCGCTCCGACATCTTTTCAAAGCTCTCGGTTAGCTTCCTGACTTCGCCGTCACTCCCACTCTGCTTCTTTGTCAGCAGGGAAATAATCGAAATCCCGATCAGTACCACTAACAATATCAAAATCATTACTTCCACTATATTCATAACCTAATTATAGCACAATATTCTTACGTTTGTTCCTCTTCTTCAATTCATAGCTTGATAAATGCGTTGAAATATTGCAGAATACTAGCCACTAACGACTAACGCACCTAACCGACTGCCCGTAGAACTTGTAGTAGCTGTCCTGCGAGTAGACGACGGACGTATTCAGGACCATGTAGTACGCGCTGCCGTTGCTGAGCACCGTACTAGACCAGAAGTAGCCGCTGCTACTAACGTCGAACTGACCGCCGGTGTCGACGAAGCCAGAGAGGGCGAAGTTAGGGCCGTAACTTGGGTTGGTCATCTGGGTATACATAGTGGTGTCTGAACCTGATGTGCCTGTACCGCCATAAGCCTGATAGAGAGCGGCAAAGTCTCCGTTTACGAGATTGGTAGCAGAGCCTGGAGTGGTGATGCCGGTGGTGCCAGCAGTGGAGTTATTACCTGATGTTGGGAGACGCCAGCCTTTAGGGCAGATGGAGACAAGGGTATTGTTGTTTCGTACTGTCATATCTGTACCGAAAGCATCAGTTAGTACTCCGGTTCCCGGGTTTAATCCTGCGCCTCTACCAGTACCAGCAGTAGCAGTACGCCAGGAGTAGTAGTTGCCTACTTTATAGCCTAAACTAGTGGCAGTAGTGCCGCCACCAGCTACTGGGTCATACATTTCTTCTGTATCGTTTGCAGTAGAATCAGTAAATGGAGTTCTGCTAGATGGCAACGTATAACTAGATACCACAGTTCCATCAAGATCACTATCTTCTGCGGTGATGGTGGTTTCTGGTGGCAAAGCTAAGTTCTCTGTCATCCAGCATTTACCGTCTGCGAGTTTCTTCACGGTGTAGGATACCTGTCCAGCACGATCGTCTAGGAGGGTGGTGGTTGGGATACCGGTACGGGAACCTGAAGCCCAGGTGGATGCGGTAAGGGCAGTGGTTTCATTTGCAGCTGGGGTAGGGAGCTTAGCATCGGTACAAATATCATGGGTCATTTGTTGCATTTTGGTAATGGTGAAGAAGGCAGGTGGAGTTGGATCGACGTATTCATACGCATTAGTTAAGGTATACGTCTTACCATACTTCGCCACTGTCACCATCACTGTATAACTTCCATAATTCGTCTGCGCCGGAGCCTCACAGGTAATATTTAAACTCCCAATCTCCGACAAAACCGGCGTCACATTCGTACAACTCTGTCCCCCAATCGTCACTGTAATCGTACCTAGATCATCTACGGAAAAGCCCGGATAAAGTCCAGTCGCAATTGTCACCTCTGTCCCCGCGGATAGCCCATCCTGACTCACTGGAAAGATAGAAGCTTCAGTTAGTCCAGTTTCGTCTGAGCCTCCGTCTACAATAGCGGTATAGACTACGGTATTAGTGTATATACCAGAAGAGAGCCCTGTATTAGCGCTGGCAGCATAGTAGACGTCTATAGTATTAGTGTCGTTACTATCCCCTGAGGTAGTGGAACCAGAGCTAGCATTAGTAGGATCGGTGTTGGTATAGAAGATGTCTTCATTGCCATAGACTGGAACAGCCTTCCAGACGGCTTGTCCACCAGCAGCTTCCGTAGGAGCGGCGGAAGTGTTAGTGTAAGTGACTTTAGTACCAGTGTTAGTGGATCTGCTGGCAGCGTAGCCCCAAGTGTTAGTGGCCAACCTAACTGGCGCATTAACAGTGCCGCTGGAGGGAGAGATATAAGATCCAGTGGCACTGTTGATAAGCCCGTTAGCTGGAGTACCAGAAGGGAGGGCCGGGGAATCACTGCTATGGTCTATGGTACTGATATAGAGTTTGTAACCGTTTTTAGTGTTGGTGTCTATACTGAGGGTATCTACTCCGGTTTTATAGTCTCCGTTTGGAGTAGAGGAAATATCTAATTCGATGTCTCCAGAAGAGGTGATACTAGCATAGTAACCGGTAGCGTTATTTACTATGGAAATATCTCCCGTAGCGGAACCGTTAGAGACGGGAGCGAAGTTAGATCCAATCACGAAAGCAAGTAGGAAAGACGGGAAGAAAATGAAAATGAAGGTAGCTAGGATGCTAAAAGAACTAGTAAGTTGCCCCCCCCCCCAGCAGCAAAACTAGACCTAGATCTGTGTAAAAACCTATTATCTCTTGTGGAAATCATATTTTTATTTTAGCACGAGCAAAATACGTATGCAAGACCTTTTTTCAATTTTTTTTCGAAAAACCTAAACCATATTGCACGCGTACCATTTTTTGTCAATAAATGTTACAATTATTAATATGTACGATACGTTTACTGAATTTTTGAAGGATAAGCAGCGAATTTGCGTTATCCAAGCTGAAAATCCCGATGGCGACTCCTTAGGCTCCGCTCTCGCTCTTGCCTACCTCCTGGAGGATAAGACCATGTCGCTTTACTGCCCAGTCGATATTCCAAAGTATCTGCATTATATGAAAGATTGGTCCCTCGTTGAGAATGAATTTGATTTTAGCGCCGACGGATATATTATTGTTGATACCGCCGCCGATATTTTGCTCTCGAAGCTTTTAGAAGATCCAGCGATTCGCGAAACTCTAAATACGAAGCCGGTTTTCGTTCTCGACCATCATGAGACCGAAGATGATTTGAGCTTTGCGCACCAAGGTTTAATTCAGACTCTCCCCGCCTGCTGCGACCTTATCTATAAAATCGCCAAAGAACAAAGGCTGAAAATTACCGCTACATCTGCCTCCTATCTTCTCTATGGTATTCTTTCCGACACTCTCGGCTTTACTTCTGAGTCTACCACTTCCGACACCCTTCGCACTGCTGCCGAACTTACTGAATATGGCGTTAGTATTGCGGAGCTGGAAGATGCTCGCCGCGAATTCATGAAAAAATCACCCAAAATCTTAGATTATAAGGCTGATTTAATTAAAAAAGTCGAGTATTTTTATGATGGCAAGCTTGCCACTGTTCATATCCCTTGGGAAGAAATTCGCGAGTATTCCGATGAATATAATCCTAATATTCTTATTCTTGAAGAATTGCGTCTTGTCCAGGGCGTTGAAATTGCCGTCGCGATTAAGACTTATCCCGATGGCAAGGTTACTGGCAAGATTCGCACTACTCGCGAAGCGCCTTTTGCTGATAAAATTGCCGAGTATTTTGGCGGCGGCGGGCATCCCTATGCTTCCGGTTTTCGCACCTATGATTTAGATTATAATGAAACTGTCCGCGAACTTATTGCTGCTTATACTAAGATTAGCGAGGAGTATAAACATGAAGCTCTATAATCAACTCACTAAAAAAGTTGAAAATTTTAAACCACAAGACCCCGAAAATGTCAAAATTTATACCTGCGGCCCTACGGTTTACAGTTTTGCTCATATCGGCAACCTCACTTCTTACGTCTATTGGGATCTCCTCGTCCGTACGTTAAAAGCTAACGATTATAAGGTCAACCGAGTTCTTAATCTCACTGATGTCGGGCATCTTACTTCTGATGGCGATGATGGCGAAGACAAGCTCGAAAAAGGCGCCAAGAGGGAAGGGAAGACCGTCTGGGAAATTGCCGATTTTTATATTGACACTTTTCTCAAAGATTTTCACAGCCTAAACCTCGAGGAACCTTCAAAAATCTGCCGTGCTACTGATTACATCGATCAAGATATCAAACTCGTAAACTTACTCACCGAAAAAGGCTATACCTATGAGACCTCGGATGGTATCTATTTTGACACCAGCAAATTTGAAAATTATGCTAATTTTGCTGGGCTGAATATCGAGGAGCAGAAAGCCGGCGCTCGCGTTGCTTTTAACTCCGAAAAACGAAACAACTCCGACTTTGCCGTCTGGAAGTTCGTACGCGAAGGCGAAGACCATGCTATGCAGTGGGACTACCTCGGTCGTCCCGGCTATCCAGGTTGGCACCTCGAATGTTCCACTATTTCCGCTACTGAGCTCGGCCTTCCGCTTGACATCCATACCGGCGGCATCGATCATATTCCCGTTCATCATACCAACGAAATTGCCCAGAGCGAAGCTGCTTTTGATGTTCAGATGTCTCGATTCTGGCTCCACTGTAATTTTATTACTATCGACGGCGAAAAAATCAGCAAATCCCTTGGCAATATCTATACTTTAAGTGACCTCGAAGAGAAAGGTTTCACCCCGCTCGACTTTAAACTCTGGGTTCTCCAGGGGCATTACCAAGGTACCAGAAACTTCAATTTCGAAGATTTAACAGCTGCAAAAAATCGCCTCCTCAAATGGCGAAACCGAGCAGCAAAATCCTACCAAATATCTTCCAAAGATTCTATCTCTGCACAAATTTTAGAAAAAGTTAGCAATAACCTTAACTCACCAGAAGCATTTGCGCTCATCGATAATGCTAACCCAAGTTTCGCAGATTGGAAATTCATCGACAATCTCTTTGGACTAAATCTCATCCCAGATCTAGAAAATCTACCCAAAAATCTTGACAGCCTTATCGAGGAGCGTGAACGCGCCCGTTCCGAGAAAAATTTTGCTGTGGCCGACAGAATTCGTGACGAACTCGCAGAATCAAATCTCACTATTCTTGATACTGAAAACGGACCAATCTGGCAATACCTTCGCTAGCTACTGCGCAATTTTCGCAAGTTCGGATATTCGTCTACTAAAACCTTAATCACGCCAGCAATTGGAATCGAGACAATTACACCAAGCAGCCCAAACATATACATACCAATCGTCATCGCTATCAAAATCGCAAGCGTCGGCAACTGCAACGTGTTCCCTTGAATTTTTGGCGCAATGATATTATTCTCAATCTGCTGATAGATTACATAGAAAACTAGAAAAGAAATCCCGGCTGCCGGACTCTGGAACAGTAAGAGCAGTGTGATAATTGCACACGCCAAGATCGCTCCAAACATTGGCACCAAGATGAATACCATCGATATTAATGCCATCGGAATCGCAAATCCGGACGAAAACCCGAAGATTAGCGACATAATGAATATGGTCAACCCCACCACACATCCATCAATCGCCGCCACCATCACCTGACCAGTTACATATTTCGCGACCACGTCTGCAATCTTCGTTACTACGCGTTTTAGAACCTTGCCAGTCTCAGAGTCTCGTTTCTCAACTTTCTTCCAGAAAGATTCCAGCAGCCCCGGCCCCTGAGTCAAAAATAAAATCGTCAATACTATCACGAGTACAGCACTCGTCAGCAGTCCAGCAATCGCACTCACTGATGAAACGACTACGCCTGATATGTCCGAAAGAAAATTACTGGTAAATTTCTTTACCATCTCGACAACTTGCTCGGAGAAATCTTCAATTCCAAACATCTCACCAACCTGATTTACGCCGCCAAAACTCGCAAAACCCTGTTGTACCGTCTCTGGAGCCTGCGACAAAAACTTCGTCGTCTCTCCTACCACCATCGGCCCCGCCACCGCTATTACCGTCCCAATCACCCCCAGTACCAACGAAACCGCTAGTACTACGGTCAGCGTCCTTCTTTCGTGCGACTTATCGATGCGGTCTATTTTCTTAGCTAGCGGATTAATCGCCACCGCTAAAAACAATGCCACAAAAACAATAATCAGGCCCGTCCGAGCGCGCCAAAGAAACAAGCCGCCAATAATAATCGCAGCGATTACCATCCAAAACCTAAAAAACGTTTTTGTGTCAACCTCAATCGCTCGTGACATTTGACCTCCTTTTCTACTATTTTATCACAAGTAGCAAGCCTTAGCCATAATAATTTTTCAAAAATTCATCCCTAAACTCGTAAAATCGTCCATCTAGAATACTCTGCCTAATCTCTTCGGTCAGTCTCACAATAAACCGCACGTTATGAATCGACGCCAAATTATAAAATTTCTGCTTTAATTCAGCATCGCCAGATTTCCATAGTGCCCGCAATTCTCCGCGAGAAATTCCAGATCGACACGTCGCACAGTCGCAACCAGAAACATCTAGAGGCAACCCGCTATCCGCGAATTTTCTCAGATTATACTCCCCATCCCTTGCATAAATTTTTCCGTGTCTAGCCTCACGTGTCGGCGCTACACAATCAAACGTATCCGCTCCCATTTCCGTCCCCACAAAAATATCGTCCGGATGCGATAATCCAAGCAAATGTTTCGGTTTTTTAAACGGCAGTTCTTCATTACACCATCTCAAAATTTCGCCAAGATCTTCCTTCAAAAACGCTCCACCCAACCCAAAACCATCAAACTCGCAACCATCAACCTTCATCGCGCCGAGCGTCTTTGCTGTCGACCGCCGCAAATCTTCCCAGCGCCCACCTTGCAATACGCCATAAAGTGACTGTCGATAACCTAGTGAGTCGCGCAGCTTCAAATGCTCGCGAAGACTCCTCTCCGCCCACTCTTCCGTCCGTCGCATGGCCTTCACATTATATTCATAATCGTCCGCAAGCGACGTTAGCTCGTCAAACGCCATATGAATATCCGCCCCAATTCGACACTGAATTTGCATCGACTCCTCTGGCCCGATAAATTCTGGCTTTCCATCAAACGGATCCGTAAAATCCACGCCCCGATCAGAAACGTGTGCCAACCTTTCTTTATGTGCCGTGTTCGCTACACCTCTTTCACGCTCCATCGATACCACTTTACCCAAACCAGACCCCAGCGACATCACCTGAAAACCACCCGAATCAGTCAGTGTCGGTCCGCCCCATCCGCTCCAAGCCGCTAACCCTCCGGCCTTTGCAATCTCGAAAGATTCACGACGCAAATGATAGCCATTCGATAACATTGCTTGCGCCGACAGCTCCGATAAATCGAGCGGGGAAATAAACTTTACCGCACCAGTCGTCCCCACCACCATAAATGCCGGCGTCTTTATGTCACCATGCGGAGTATGAATCACGCCTGCCCGCCCTAGGCCATTTCCAATTTCTTTTACAACTTCAAATTCCATAATCAACAAATGGTCTGGGTGATCGGACTTGAACCGTTTGCCCCTTGGGACGCATCGGTTCAAGTCTATCATTCAGACAGACTTACTTGGTCTGGGTGATCGGACTTGAACCGACGACCTCAGCGTCCCGAACACTGCGCGCTACCAACTGCGCCACACCCAGACATATTTCTATTTTACCAAAAAACTGCTAAAATATCTATATGACAGGTCACCGAAAATCGAAAAGCCATCTTTTCTGTATGCTTGCTCCACTTCTATTCTGTCTCGTTTATCTACTTTTTTGCGCCATAAATATTAATGGTTCAGTCTGGTTCGACGAATCCTTCTCTGCCTATTTAATCCGCGGAAATTTTACCGACATTCTTTCTCTTACCGCCGCCGACGTTCATCCACCTTTTTTCTATTTCTGTCTCAAAATTTGGTCTCTGATTTTTGGCACTTCCGCCATCAGCCTCCGTTTCATGTCCGTTTTCTTCGGCGGCGTCTCTATTATTCTTGTCTTCCATCTCATCAAACGTTGGTTCAACCTTAAGGCCGCCACCATCAGTGCCGCTCTCCTTAGTATCTCCCCGCTCCTCATTCGCTACGGTCAAGAAATGCGTATGTATACCCTAGCCCTCGCTATCGTCATCGGCGCAACTTACGTTCTCGAGCTCGCTCTCGAAAGCCCAAACAAGAAACGCTATTGGGTTCTCTACGCCATTCTTCTCGCCCTCGGAATCTGGACTCATTATTTCGTTGTCGCCGCCTGGATCGCCCACCTAATCTATCTTATCTTCATCCGTAAACAAAACCCTCTCAAAAAACCGCTTCTTAACGCCTATCTCCTTGCCGTCATCGTCTTCGCTGCCTGGGCGCCATTCCTTTTCCAGCAAATCCAAAACGTCCAAAAAGGCTTCTGGATTCCCGTCATCTCCGCTCTCACGCCAGTCAGCTATCTTACCGAGACCTTCTTCTTCTTGGACAGCGAAAATACTACTTCCTGGCTCGTCCCCGTCTTTCTGGGCATCGTCATTATCTCCGGAATTCTAATCTATCGGATCTTTAAACAATCGAAACTTCGCCAACCTTTTTATGCTTTACTTATCTTCATTATCATTCCGCCACTAGTTTTAATGATTCTCTCGCTCCCACCGTTCGCATCAGTCTTTGTCAACCGCTACATTCTCTACGCCTCCAGTTTTATCTGGGTCCTTATCGGAGCCATGATAGCCCTTTATCGTAGCAAAAAACCTGTTCTCAAAATTACGCTTTCTCTCCTAACTCTTACCGCCGCCATCATCGGCATCGTCAACGTCGAAACTCGCACTTCAGAAGAAAATATCGAAAATATCATCAGTATGGTCAATCAGCTAGCCGATGAAAAAGAACCTATCCTCACCAACAATATCTGGAACTACTACAGTGCCGTCTTCTATTCTACCGACGAGCATCCAGTTTATACCGCCAACGATTGGATTGATTATCAATATGGTTCCGAAGCCCCAGTCAAAAAATACCAATACCACATCATCTCCGACCTCAAAGATTTTCAAAAACAACACCAAACTTTCTGGTATATCGCCGACGCTCAAAACTCAGGCTCCGTCAAATCACCAATCGAAAACTACCGTATCGTAAATGAAATTTTTGATGGCGACTACCTCGCCATTGAACTAGAAAGGGAATAATGCGACTCCAAATCAAAAAACCACCAATCACTCTATTTTATTCACTTATCAGCGTTTTAGTTTTCTTGCTTTGTTTTAGTTTCTTCGCTTTTCGCCCAATCAGCGAAACGGTAAAAGAAGGTCAAAAATCACCCGAATACACTTCTTCTACTATTTCCGTCTGTCCAAATAGCAGCATTGTCGACCAAAACCTCAGTGTCGTCGTTGGCGACAATGAACCGCCAACTATCACCCTAAACGGCGATGCAGAAATTAAACTCGACTACGGCAAAAAGTTTGAAGACCCTGGCGCCTCCGCCGTTGACAACTGCGACAAAGTTTCCGTCAAGACTGAAGGCGAAGTCAACTCTAAAGAACCTGGTACCTATACCATTACTTACTCTGCCACCGACGAATCCGGAAATACTGGCGAGACCAAACGTACTGTTACTGTCAAAAAACGCATCGTCCAGCAATCTTCCGCTCCAACCTCCGGTAGTAAAATCATTTATCTCACTTTCGACGACGGCCCAAGTATCTATACTTCCGCTCTCCTCGACACGCTCAAAAAATATAACGTCAAAGTAACCTTCTTTGTCACCGGCGCTGGCAGCGATGATATTCTCCGCCGCGAATACAACGAGGGCCACAGTATCGGCCTCCACACCTTCTCGCATAGCTACGCGTATCTTTATAGTTCCACCGATAATTTCTTCTCTGACCTCTATAAAATCCAAAATCGCGTCGAAAACGCCACCGGACTAAAATCTTACCTCATGCGTTTCCCGGGTGGTAGCTCCAACACCGTCAGTCGCGGTTATGACGGCGGCACCCATATCATGAGTCGTCTCGCGCATCAGGTCCAAGATGCTGGCTTCACCTATTTTGACTGGAATATTTCCTCAGGCGACGCTGGTGGCGCTAGTACCTCTAGCCAAGTTGCAAATAACGTCATTCGCGCTCTCGGCTCTGGCAACTATGTAGTTCTCCAGCACGATACCAAGGGCTTTTCCGTCGCCGCTGTTGAATCAATTATTCAATATGGACTTGCAAACGGCTACACTT
Source organism: Candidatus Nanosyncoccus sp. (assembly GCA_045589895.1). Taxonomy (GTDB): domain Bacteria; phylum Patescibacteriota; class Saccharimonadia; order Saccharimonadales; family Saccharimonadaceae; genus Nanosyncoccus. Next base: position 41,849 of record JAZNPY010000015.1, read on the forward strand.
TCGCGCCTCTCACCGCCGGCTCTCCTACCGCCCATCACGGCATCAGCAATTAAAAAGAGCCGCATCCGTGCGGCCCTTAATTTGGATAGAGGAGTTACTTCTGATTTGTAGTTTCACCAACGCCATATTGACCAAAGTCAGTACTATCGGCGCCAGCAGGTTCCTTGCCAAACTCATAATCATTGCCCGGCAAAACCGCGTTCAGAACAATACCAGCGATTGACGCAATAGCAAGACCAGTCAGAGTGATTTCGGTACCGCCAATGGCAAAAGTCAACCCATTAGAGAAGCCAAGACCACATACCAAAATAACTGCTACGATTATGAGGTTACGCGATTTTGTAAGGTTAACCTTGTTCTCGACGACATTGCGAACGCCAATAGCCGAAATCATTCCATAGAGAATAAAACTGATACCACCAATAATCGAAGCCGGCATCGAACCAATCACTCCTGCCATTTTCGGGATGAACCCTAAAACTACGGCAAAAATAGCCGCAATCCTAATAACTTTCGGGTCAAAAACTTTGGAAAGCTCCAAAACACCAGTGTTTTCGCCATAGGTAGTATTAGCCGGCCCACCGAAAAATCCAGCAAGCGAAGTAGCAATACCGTCACCAATAAGCGTACGATGCAAACCCGGGTCCTCAATAAAATTCTTGCCAGTAGTCGCAGAAATAGCCGACATGTCGCCAATGTGTTCCATCATTGAGGCAATCGCAATTGGCGCCATTGCCAGAACATCTGAAACGGCAAACTTTGCAATCGTAATCGGCGGAAGTCCAACCCAATTAGCCGACGCAATTGCCGCAGTATCGATGATGACCGAACCATCAGGGTTAGTGATTCCAGAAAACTGCATAATCAAAGCGACAACGTAAGCTACGACTACGCCCATCAAAATCGGAATAATCTTGAACATACCCTTACCCCAAATGTTAAAAATCACAACGGTGGTAAACGCAATAATAGCAAGAAACCAATTCGTAGCAGCGTTGCTGATGGCAGAACCAGCCAGGCTCAGTCCAATACAAATAATGATTGGACCAGTCACAATCGGCGGCAAAAACTTCATTACGCGCTTTACTGTCAAAACTTTGATAAGCAGTGCCAAAACGAGATACAACAGACCAGCGACAACAATGCCGCCCAGCGCATATTCGATTGGCCGACCACGATTAGCCAGCACGGCAAAACCACCCAGGAACGCAAAACTTGAACCCAAAAATGCCGGTACTTTTCCCTTCGTAACAAGGTGAAAGAAAAGCGTACCAATTCCAGCAAAAAGCAAAGTGGTCTGAACCGAAAGTCCCGGCAAACCCGCATCGCTATAATAACTAGTTACCAAAATTGGCACCAGAATCGTTGCGCCAAACATTGCAAACAGATGCTGCAAACCCAAAATTAACATTCTTGGCTTGCCCAATGTTTTGGCATCATAGATTGCGCCATTTATGCCACTATCTCTCTCCATAACATACATCCTCCTTTTTAAGGTGCACAGTGAATAGAACTCCTATCCAAATCACTAATTATTATACTAGAACCTAGCAAAAAAGTCCACCCTTGGTGAACTCATGGTCGGGGCGACAGGACTCGAACCTGCGACCTCACGGTCCCAAACCGCGTGCGCTACCAACTGTGCTACGCCCCGATATTCTTATTATAGCACAACTCTTCAAAAAGTGCTATAATAAAAAGAGTTAAGGAGTTATTTATCGTGTCAAATAATAATAAAAAACCGACCAAATCCAGCAATACCGCCCGTAGCATTGTGTTCACTTTTTTCTTAATCTTCCTCGGCCTTAGCATTTTCTCTTTGCTCACCCCTACCGCCACTTTAGAAGAAGTCCCTATCTCCGACGTTATTAGTCGCGCCAACGATGAGAACGGCAATATTAAAAAAATTACCGTAAGAGGCAACGACCTAGAAATAACTCTAAAAGACAGCGACCAACCTACCCAGAAGTCTAAAAAAGACGCCTCCGGCACCCTCTATGACCAGGGATTAATTGACCGCTGCGCCGAAAAATCCGGTAACGACTTGACAAAATGCCGCGAGCGTGATATAATTATAGAATACGTTGATCCCGTCGATATCTGGGGAACTATTGGCGATCTTGCCATCTTAATCCTTCCAACTATCGCTGTGATCATCTTCTTGAGCTACATGATGCGCCAAGCCCAAGCTATGAACAAAGATTCTCTTGGCTTCGGCAAAGCCAAAGCTAAACTCTATGGTCCGGATAAAAAGAAGGTCAAATTCACAGACGTAGCAGGCAACGAAAGTGCCAAACAAGACCTAAGTGAAATCGTCGACTTCCTAAAAAATCCCGCTCGCTACGAAAAGCTCGGCGCCAAAATCCCCCGCGGCGTTCTCCTTGCTGGTGAGCCTGGTACCGGTAAAACCTTGATGGCCCGCGCCGTAGCTGGCGAAGCCAATGTGCCTTTCTTTAGTATCTCTGGCTCTGAATTCGCCGAGATGTTCGTAGGCGTCGGCGCAAGTAGAGTCCGCGATCTCTTTAGTAAAGCCAAAAAGAACGCTCCCGCTATCATCTTTATCGACGAAATTGATGCCGTTGCTCATAAACGCGACGCTCGTGGTGGTGCCGGACGCGAAGACGAACAAACTTTGAACCAAATCCTAGTCGAAATGGACGGCTTCGATAATGACTCAAACGTCATCGTTATCGCTGCGACCAACCGCGTAGACATGCTCGACAAGGCACTCCTTCGCCCTGGACGATTCGACCGTCATGTCAATGTTACTCTTCCTGAGCGCAAGGATCGTCTCGAAATTCTCAAAGTTCATTTTAAAAACAAGCCGGCCGAATCCGGTCTCGACCTCGAAAGTTTAGCCAAAAAGACTGCCGGTAGTTCCGGCGCCGATCTTGCCAATATTGCCAACGAAGCTGCCATTACTGCCGCCCGCGAAAAGCATCCAAAAATCACAAACGCCGACCTCACTGAAGCTTTCGAGCGTGTCGCTATCGGCCCAGAGCGAAAGTCCAAAGTTATGAATGACGAAGAGAAAAAACTCACCGCCTATCACGAAGCTGGGCACGCCATCGTAGGACACGTCCTTCCCGACTCCGATCCAGTACACAAGGTTACCATCATCCCGCGCGGACAAACTGGCGGCGTTACCTGGTTCTTACCGCCAGAAGATCGTAGCTATAAAAATATCTACGAGCTAAAAGACGTTCTCGCTCGCGCCATGGGTGGTCGAATCGCCGAAAAACTGATTTTTGGCAAAGAGGCCATTACTACCGGTGCCTCGTCAGATTTAAAACACGTCGCCGAATTAGCTAAGGAAATGGTCATAGAAGAAGGTATGGGTACCAAGACTCGCAACCTCGTCTTCCCAGACAAGCAATCCGGCTATTACACTATCTCCACAGTCAAACCTTACTCCGAAAAAACGGCCGAAACCATTGATGCCGAAATTAAGCAGCTATCCGACGAAGCCGCAACCCGCGCTGAAGCTGTACTAAAAGCCAACAAAGCCGCTCTCGACAAACTGGCCGCCGCACTTCTCGAAAAAGAAACCCTCGAAGAGTCCGAAATCGCACCGTTACTTAAAGGTACCACCATGCCAGCCGCTGCAAAATTACACTAAAAGGAGTTTAAAAGGGTGAAGAAACGCATCAAATTCCAATCCGTAGTCGCCATGGCAAATTCCAGACTCTCTATCAAATGGGCTGCCATAGTTTTAGCTTCCAGCACCCTTCTTTCCGCCCTTCTCGGCATCTTTCGCGACCGCCTTTTGAATGGTTACTACCTCGACACTTATCCAACCGGCATCGATGCCTACACCGCCGCTTTCACCATCCCAGATTTCATGTTCTTCATTCTTACCTCTGGCGCCCTCGCCGTTTCATTCATTCCCGTTTTTAACCAACGTCTCGTCAACGGCAACAAAAAATCCGCCTGGGAATTAAGCTCTAGTGTCCTCAACCTCATGGCCTTCGTCACCCTTATTGCCAGTATCCTCATCATGATTTTTGCCGATCCCTTAGTCCGCTACATCGTCGGTCCCGGCCTCGACGAACCTGGCACCATCCTCGCTATTAACATGATGCGTGTTATTGCAATCAACCCCTTCCTTATGTCTATCGCCACCGTACTAAGTTCTATCCAGCAGGCCGTCGGTCGTTTCGTCTTTTATGCTATCGCTCCAGCCCTCTACAATGTCGGCATCTTAATCGGCATCACCGTCTTCACTGGTGGTATCAACCTCTTCGGCGTCCAGATTTTCGAAGGCGGCATCATGGGTGTAGCCCTCGGTGTGGTTCTTGGCGCAATTTTACAAGTCCTCATGTCCATCATCGGCCTAATCGGACTCGGCTTCGACTATCACTTCAAAATCTCCTGGAAAAATCATGGCTTTAAAACCGTGCTTAAACTTCTCCCAGCTCGTTCACTAGATCAGGGAATCGATTATGTCAACACTATCCTAAACACCAACCTCAGCTCGCGTATGGGCGCCGGCGCATTGCGTAGTTATCAGCAAGCTACTAGCCTTAGCACTATGCCAGTCAACCTTATCGGTGTCGCCATTTCTACGGCCTTCTTCCCAAAACTCACCGAAGATCTCGGCGAAGGTAAAGAGAATGAATTTTTCGCCACTTTCCGTGTTGCTCTCCGCACAATTATTTGGATTGCCTTCCCGGTCGCAATCGTGGCCTTCTTTAGTCGCGGCTACGTAGTCTCTTTCATCAAAAACGGCGGCGACCCACTCATTGCCAGCATTCTCGGCGCACTCGTCATCTCAATTTTTGGCCGCTCAGTCTTTCATATTGCTTCTCGCGGATTCTACGCTAGACAAGATACAAAAACTCCATTCATAGTCTCCATCGTCGCCGTCGGCACCACTATGTTGCTTGCCATTATCTTTTCTATGATCGGCCTCGGACCAGAAGGCCTAGGCCTTGCTCAATCCATTGGCGCTATTCTAGAAATTATTATCCTCCTCTTCATTCTTCAACGTATTTCTAAGCGCGAACTCCTCAATAAATCTTTCTGGCGCGCCATTACTAAAATGGCTTTCGCTTCCATTATTACTGCTTGCGTCGCTTACTCTATGACCAAATTCTTCCCACTCTTAAAGGCCGATGACTCGATCTTCAGTACTTTGCCAAAATTCATGCTCATCTCGCTCACCTCATTTGCCACCTATGCTATCTCCAGCTTTTTCCTTGGACTTAGTGAAGTCAAACCGATTTTCAACAAACTCAAGAAAATCATCTTCAAGAATGTCGCCTAAACTGCTATAATATCCCTATGACTAATACGAAAAAACCTGAAGTTATTTCCGACTATAATGGTTATGACTATAAAAAAATCTTCTGGGAAGACGCCGATCGTAAATATGAAGACCATGCCGACCGCATGGCCATTAGAAAGCTTCTCCCAAAACACATGAAGAATTTTGTTGACATCGCCGGCGGCTATGGTCGTCTTGCCGATGAATATTTAGACCGCGCCGACAAATCTACCCTTTTCGACTACTCAAAAACCGAGCTGCAGCAAGCCAAAGAACTCTACGGCAACAAAATCCATACCAAAGCCGGTGATATTTACGACCTCCCGTTTAAAGATGGTGAATTCTCGACCTTGATGATGATTCGTGCTACCCATCATTTTAAAGACATGAAAAAAGTCATCGCTGAACTTTACCGTATCTTAGAGCCGGGCGGCGTCGCTGTCATCGAAGTTGCAAACAAGCGCACTCTTCCGCGCATTTTCCGCTATGCCACTGGCCGCATCAAAAATAATCCTTTTGATCATTCCGTTGCCAACCTAACCGAAATTAGCAAAAACGGCTTCTATAATTACCATCCAAAATACATCGAAAATCTTTTCAAGGATCAAGGCTTCAAAATCGACAAAGTTCTTTCTGTCTCAAATTTCCGCAGTCAAAAACTCAAAAAACTTTTCAAAACCAAAACCTTGGTTAAAATGGAAGACAAAGCACAAGGTCTCCTCGCCCCCGTTCGTTTTGCTCCGTCTATTTATTATCGCCTCATCAAACCCGGCGACAGATAATAGGCACGCTTGCTCCTTGATTCCGGTTGTGGTAAAATAAAGTTAAAGTAAATAAGGAATAAAGATGGCAACCGCTAAGAAATCTACTAAATCTACCAAAACCGCAAAAACTACCAAAACTACAAAAACCAAAGCCCCTAGAACCGTTAAAACCACGCCAAAAACCACCAAAGCGCCTAAAAAAGTCGAGAAGAAAACTAGTAAAAAATTCTTCATCGGCATTATCATTATTGCGGTTATTGCCGTACTTGCTGCAACCGGCTTCTTCGTCTACACTAAATTCTTCGCCACTCCAAACATTTCCGGTACCTACGAACTGACCGGCATGGAATCCGACGGCGAAGACCAGAGCGACAGTATCACCGTCTTAAAAGGTCTCGGCCTTAAAGCTACCCTCGAGCTAAAAGAGGATAAGACTGGCAAACTCGATTTATTCGGCGATGATTCCGACCTAACTTATGACAAAGATAAAATCAATATCGATGGCAACGCCGCAAGCTATAGCTACAAAGACGGTACTCTTACCATCGAAGAGAACGGCACGAAACTCATCTTCTCTATCCAGAAGTAAGCAGCACCCCACATCAAAAAAGGCCCCACAAGGGTCTTTTTTCGTGGTGGAGTGTACGGGATTCGAACTCGTGACCTCTACTATGCCATAGTAGCGCTCTAACCAACTGAGCTAACACCCCAATAACCTCATTTTAGCACATTTCATGCTATAATGGAAGTATGGAAACAATTTTAACTGGCATCCGCGTCAACGGCGAACTTACCTTGGGCAATTTTCTCGGTGCTCTAGTACCTATGGTCCGCCTCGCGAACAAATATAACAAAGATCATAATGTAAATATTTTCGTACCCGATCTTCACACTATCATTTCTGATGTAGACGGCGACTTGCAAAAAAATATCATTAAATCCATCAAATATTACCTTGCTGCCGGCCTCGAGCTGAATGAAAACATCCACATCTACCGCCAGTCCCACGTCTCTGCACACAGCGAACTCAACTGGATTTTAAACTGCGTCGCAAATATGGGTGAACTTAGCCGCATGACCCAGTTCAAAGAAAAATCCGAAGGCAAAGAACATGTTGGCGTTGGTATCTTTGATTATCCAGTATTAATGGCCGCCGATATTTTACTTTACGACGCAAAATACGTGCCAGTCGGCGAAGACCAGTTCCAGCATATTGAACTAACTCGTAACCTTGCCATTCGCGTTAATAATCGCTTCGACCAAGAAATTTTCACCCTCCCGGCAAAAACTCTAGACCAGGCAAAATTTATGGGATTGGATGGCGGGCTACGCATTCGCGACCTTCAGAATCCAGAGAAGAAAATGAGCAAATCTAGCAAATCCGAAAATTCTAAAATCATGTTGTCCGACGATCCAAAAGCAGCAGCAAAGAAAATTATGTCAGCTACTACCGATAGCGAAGCAAATATTAAATATGACATGTTTAACCAGCCTGGCATTTCCAACCTTCTCCAAATAGAAGCTCTAGTCAACAATGTCCCGCTTCAAGAAGTTATTTCTACTTGGGCCGGCGAATCGCGCTACGGCGACCTCAAACAAAAAGTCGCCGAAAGCGTTCAGACCTTCCTCGAAACCTTCCAGGCCAAGCTCGATCTCATCCCAGACGACATTATTTATGAATTGCTTGAAGCTGGCGAAAGCTACGCAAACAAAGTCGCAAACGCTAAGCTGGAAACCGTTCAGAAAGCGTTTAATCTCCGATGATTATCACCGGCAAAAAATTCAGTAAACCCGAAATGTCTCGCGTCAAAAACGGCGACAAAATCTTAAGCAGTGCCCCGACAAAATCTCCCAGAAAACGCCTTGATCATATTCTAGTTGAGCAACACCCAGAATTTAATCGCTCCACCCTCCAGAATTTCATCAAATCTGGCTACGTAGCAGTCGCAGAAAAAACTATTCAAAAACCAAACACCGAAATCGAGCTAATCGAAAACGAAGACGGGGAATTTCTGCCGCCCAAAATCAATCTCACTGTTCCAAATCGAGAGACTCCGCCAGACATCACAAATCTCATAATTTACGAAGATGAAAATGTCTTAGTTCTAGACAAGCCCGCCGGCATGCTCAGCATGGCAAAAGGAGAATTCACACTAGAACCCACACTCGAGGACTACGGCTTACTCGTCCACCGTCTCGACCGCGACACTTCCGGCGTAGTCATCCTCGGTAAAAACCCAGCTGTGCAATCCTATCTTCGCAAGCAGTTCCAAGACAGAAAAACCCACAAAACTTACTACGCCATCGTCGAAGGCCGCCCTAAACTTGACGCAGCTAAAATCGATCTCCCGATCGCCAGAAACATCAAACATCCCACCACTTTCCTAGTTGATCCAAACGGCAAACCGTCTCAAACTTTTTACAAAGTACTCAAATCCGACGGTAAACACTCTTTACTAGAACTAAAACCAGTCACCGGTCGCACACATCAACTCCGTGTCCACCTCAAATATCTTGGTCACCCTATCGTCGGCGACAAAGTTTACGGCGACGAAAGTGCCGATCGCCTTTATTTACATGCTCATTCACTCGAAATTACTATCCCAAGTTCAGATAAAAATGATACTGCCGGCGAACGTCGCACTTTTGAAGCTAAAACCCCAGCAGAATTCGAAAGGTTTTTCGATTAATGTTTTTTAATGACCAAGAAAAAATACCAGAAATTGCTAAAAATACTGGTTTCTCTATTTTTGTCGCCGACACTTTTCCAGACCTCCCAGAATCCTCAAATTCAATCATCATCGAGCCAGAGCAGGGCAAAATCCGCATCGATCAGATCCGCGAAATTATCGAACTCGTAAAAACCATCGCATCCTCACATCGTTTCATTATTATTAAAAATGCCGAGACTATGAATCCGGAGGCCCAAAACGCCTTTCTAAAACTTCTAGAAGAACCAAAAGACAACTATCATTTCGTTATGTTAACCAAAGAACCTAGCATTCTTTTAAAGACGGTACTGTCTCGTGCTCAAATTTATTTTTTGCGACAAACCGAGCCGCAAACCTACGATCAGGAAACTAAAGCCCTTGCTAAATCCCTCGTCACGGCCACCGGCCAGAATCTCGTCAAGCTCGCAGAAGACCTCGCTAATAAAAAACTTCATAAAACCCCTCGCGAAGACGCCGAAAAAATCACTGCCGCCGCTATCGATTTATTATCAAATTCCTATTTTGAAACCAAAAACCCAAAATTTCTCAAAAAACTCCGTCAGCTGATTACTCTTTATCAAAATCTCACAAGAAACGGCCATATAAAGTTGCATATAATTGCTGATTTATGTTAAAATATACTTATGCTAGGAATTGTCCTAATTTTACTTTTTTGTGCGTATCTCGCCTTTATTTTTCCTACCTATGACAAATCTAAAGATGAACCAAAAAAGGACCCCAAGTTTGAATCACAGATGAAAAAACTCTGGTCTATAGCCCAGAGTTCCATGCGCGACCGCAAACCCGTTCGCGCCGAAAAAGCTTTGCTTACAATTCTGAAATTTGATGAAAAAAACGCCGCCGCTTATAACCGGCTCGGCATCCTCTACGCTAAAAGTCAACGCTTCGATGAGGCTATCGAATGTTTCGAAATCGCTCAATCTCTCGATAATAACGCCTCCTCCCTCCATAACGTCGGCCTAATTTATCTTGAAACCGGCGCATACGAAAAAGCCGCTATGGCCTTCCGCCAAGCTCTAGAAATCGAAGGTGATCTTCCCGCTCGTTATATTGCTCTCGCAAAAGCCGAAGAGAAAATGGGGAATCGCAAAAATGCAATCGAAGCCCTAGAGGCCGCTTACGATCTCGATCATTCTACTTCCACTTTACGCCAAATTTTAGCGATTTATGAAACCGCCGAAGACGCCGAAAATATCGCCACTACTACTGCTCGCATTGAAGCCCAAATCGCCGAAGATGCCAAACGACGCAAGCCTCGTGCACGCGCGCACGCTCCTACGCGCCAAGAACGTCGCGTTATCAAAAGGCCGGTTAGAAGTACTGTTCCTCAGCCTCGTCCAGTTCGCCAGGCTCCACGTCCAACCATTCCAGCCAACCATACCGCTGCCGCCAGGAAAAAACCAGTCTCAGCCAGCGCCCCGGGCAAACATCGCCGTAGAATTATCCAATAAAAAAGCCACCCAAAAGGGTGGCTTGCCACTAAGAACTCAGTTTAGATGGCTTCGCTCAGCTGTTGGCTAAGGGATGCTGAACTAATACGACCACGCATAACCGCGGTCTTTAAAGTTTGCACGGCTTCAGAATCTGCGAAATAACTTTCTGCCTCCTCGAGCGCCTCCTTCGCATCATTAACCCCCTCTTTCGCAGCATTCTCATCTATCCTATATCCACTTACAGAAATCTCGTGAACCAGGACCGCATTTACTCCGGCTATCAGCGGATACTCCTTCGAGTATTCCCGAGCGACAGCTTCCACCATCCTTCTTGTTGCCTGACGATGTTTATCCACCGCCTCTTCAAGATTCTGACTAGCCTCCTCGTAAACCGACTCAGCATTTTCCATCTCTCTCTCCGCAACATAGACAGTAATTCTGTCCAGCATGCCAGAGATCAGCTCCTCATAATTTGAAGCCTCTGCATACTTACTTGCAATTGCACCAACATACGCATACGGATCGCGATTTGCGTAAAAATTCTGCGTCGCATTAACATAGCTATCAGCCTGATGTTCAAAATAATATCTGACGCTGTCTTCTACGGTATCGAACTTATACGCATGTTGATATACAGTCTGCGTGCTAGTAGCATAAGCTCCTAGCCCGAAGCCATTATTCTTGTCCTGGAAAATATCCGATTTTCCATGACCGGTCTCAAGACACATCTGTGCCATGGCCAAAGTTTTTGATAAAGCCTGCCCCCTCTCTTCTAAACCTTTTTCTTCAGCCACCTCATCGGCTACCCTTGAAATTACCGGGTAGTACTCATCGATAAAAGCCTTTTCTCTGCTAGTCAGAGAACTAGCCTCTACCTTCTGTGGTACAACTGCAATAAATGCAACCACCATTGAAAAAACTAAAGTTCCTACTCTTCTAATGTACATTGGACCATACCTCCTTTTTTATAGTATCTATAGCCAACCTTTTTATTATACCACACTTTCCGAAAAAAATCAACCCTTTACTAAAAACTTTGGTATTTTTCTAGCTTTTTCTCAAATTTTGTGTTAAAATGGTTAGCAAGGTACTTGCCTCGATAGCTCAGTCGGTAGAGCGCATCCATGGTAAGGATGAGGTCACCGGTTCAAACCCGGTTCGAGGCTCCACATCAAAATAGTACCATTACCCCAATGGGGATTCGCCAAGTGGTAAGGCAGTGGGTTCTGGTCCCACCATTCGGGGGTTCGAATCCCTCATCCCCAGCCAAGATTAAAAAAGTTCACAAGGGCTTCAAAAGCCCTCTTTTTTATGCTATAATAAGCATAACCATGATTGAAAAATTACATCCACTAAAGAGTATTGAAGACGTCGAGGAATTCTACGCTCGACTCGAACGTAGTAGTCTGACAAAATCTCTCTCTCCTGAACGACCGTACACCTATTGGACCATAGAATTATACGACAAAGCTAACGGAATCCGCGGCGGTGGCGGACTCGGAGTTCTTGCTGCCGACACTAGACGCGTCGCCGAACAAATGAACGTACCGCTAACTCTTATCACCCCATTTTACCCTTCCGAGCAACACCAAGAATGCAAGCTCGAAAAAGGCAAACTCATCAACCACACCCGCTCATCAAAAGTCGACTATGCCGAATTTGGTTACAACTTCATTGACACCGTCAATATTCACTGCAACAACCAGCTCGTTTCGCTAGACGTCGTTGAAAAACTTTTAGGCTCCACTCGCATCCTCTGTGTTACTGAACCAGGGTTCGGCGAACTCTACTCTGGTGATTCCGGCGGAGATCATCGCCTCTACCAGGAAGTAGCCTTGGGCTTTGGCGGCTACCAAGCTCTTAAACTTGTTGGCCTAAAACCCGCTATTATGCAACTAAACGAAGTAGCCACTTTCTTCGCCGCCCTTGCGCGCCTAGATGAGCTCGCCAGTAACGGTATGGATTTTTACGAAGCTGTCGTTTACACTAGGAAACATACCCTCTATACCAACCACACCCTAGTCCAAGCCGCTGAAGCTACTTTCCACTATGACCAATTCGAGCGTTACGTTTTTCCAAATCTAAAATCACCAGCCGTCAAAAAATGGCTCAGCGACAAATTTAACCACGGTCGTATCAAACTCTCAACCGTCACCATCGAAATTGCCGAGCTTCGCTCCGGAGTCAGCAAACTCCATGCTCGCGTCGCAAACTATCACGAACTTTCTGGCAAAAAAGTAAAATTCAAACCAATCACAAATGGTATCGATATTCCTACTTGGACCGCCCCAGAAGTTATCAAATACCTAAACGAACAGGGAATTATTGATAAATTTTATCTTCCGACCGAAAATTATGAGACCAAACTCGACGCCATCACTGCCGACAAAATTCGTGCACTAAAACTCACTGGCCGAAAAGCCTTAAATAAAGTACTAGAGACTCGCCCAGACCAATACGGAAACCACATCCAAATTCCCGAAGACGCACTGCTTTTTGAATTCAAGCGCCGCTTCGTCGACTACAAACGCCCTTGGCTCCCGTTCACAAACCCCGAAAAACTCAAAAAAATCCTCGAGGAGCATAATGCTCATTATATTTTTGCAGGTCGCGTCCACGAAGGGGACGTACGCATGTATGACAGACTCCAAAAATTACTAAGGCTCATCGACAAAGACGAAGTTCTAAAAGAACGGGTCCACTATCTCCCAGATTACGACGAAGAGCTCGGCCGAGCCCTCAGTCTCGGTAGCAATATTGCCATTAACACCCCTATAGTCGGCCTCGAAGCTTGTGGCACTAGCTGGATGAAAGACATCATTAATCTCGGAATTTTGATCAGCACTCATGATGGCGGCGTCGCCGACTGCCCTTCTGATAGCTATTTCAATATCTCTGGAAAAACTGAAGCAGAAGAAGTAAAAATGCTCTATTTCCGCATGTTAGACGCAGCGAACGCCTGGAAAAATGATTTTGATCTAGAGTACATCATTAAGACCGAGTTGAAAAATTTCCTCCCAGTTATTTCCGGCACCCGTATGCTCAAAGATTACCTTGACTTCTTATTTTAAAGCATAAAAAATCCCTCCTATAGGAGGGATTAAGAAGTTCACTCTTCTGGTTCAATATAGCTTCCATCGTCTTCCATCCACCATCTAATGCGTCGAGTTAAACCGTCTCTTACTATTACTAGGAACACCATCTCCACTAATTGACCTTCTATATAAGCGCCAATCGCTTGAATAATGAAATCCTGAAAACTTAGTACTCCCAAAAAAGCGATGAGTTCGAATAGCATCACGTCAACAATTCTACCGACGAATGACGAACTAAGTGCACGTACGACATACTTATCCGAACGTTTCCGCATCCATGTAAACACAAAGTTATTCGTAATACTGCTAAATAGAAACGATATCAAACTAGCCGTACTCACTCTTACTGAAAATCCCAGAACACTAACAAAAGCAGCTTGTCCTTCCCAACCTGGATAAACCGGCAAATTCACCGCTGCGATAAAAAACAACATCGCCACAAGATTCATCGCCATCGCCAATAATGCCATGAAATTTGCGACTTTCCGCCCATACAGCTCCACCAATATATCTGAAACTATATACGAAATCGGAAAAACAATCAGACCGCCATCCGCCGGAATCCCTAGCAGTGACCAAATCTTCGCAGCGTTGATATTTGACACGATAAGCGTCATCACCATTATCGCCGTCAAAATTACCAGAGCCTTTGTACTTCTTTTCATTTTACCACCTCCTAAAGTACCTAGAAAAGCATACGAGCTATTCGTATACACCCTATACTTATATTATAACACACTGTAAAGAAAAAGTCAATCAGACTTTACTCTGCGGCTCCTATCTGCTATAATATCTAAATATGCTAAAGCTCTTTCGTTATCTTAAGCCATACTGGTTTTCTATTCTCATTTTGATTGCCGCTATTGGTGGTCAAGTCTGGGGTACGCTAGAGCTACCATCACTTATGGCGAAAATCGTCAACGAAGGCATCGTCGAACAAGACACTAATATTATCTGGCAAATCGGCTTCCAAATGCTCGTCTGCGCTATCATCGCCGCTATCTGTTCGTTTATCGCTTCATTCTTGTCAGCCAAGACCGGTGCCGCTGCTGCTCGCGATTTAAGATCCGACTTTTTTAAACAGGTTATCAGTTTTTCCGTCTCCGAAATCGACAAATATAGCACCGCCTCACTCATTACTCGCACCACAAACGACGTCGCTCAGATTCAGCAAACCTTCACACTCTGTCTCTCGATGCTCTTACGTGTCCCTATGACGGCAATTGGCGCTATTATTCAAGCCGTCATCACCGCCCCAAACATGACCTGGATTATCATCCTCGCAGTCGTGACACTACTCGCCACCGTCTCAACCGTGCTCATCATTGTCATGCCTAAATTCAAGATTTTCCAAAAATTACTAGATCGCCTCACCCTGCTTACGCGCGAAAACCTCACCGGTCTTCGCGTGATCCGTGCCTTCAATAATCAAAATTTGGAGCGTAAAAAATTTGAAAAAGCCAACACGGAAATAACCAACGTCAACATTTTTATTAACAACTGGATGTCTCTTGAATCCCCACTTATGACTCTAATTTTTAACGGCACAACCCTTCTCTGTATCTGGATCGGTATCTCGCTCATGTCGGCTGACATCTCTTATTTAGGCGACATGATGGCCTTTATGCAATACGCAATCCAAGTTATCATTTCATTCTTATTCCTACTCGTTTTGTTTGTAATTCTACCACGCGCCAACGTCTCTGCCGCCCGTATCAATGAAGTTTTGCGTACGAAAACAAAAATTCATTGGCCAAAAAAGACCAAAGGCAGCCCAGAAAAACTTCCGTCAATCGAATTTAAAAATGTTTCTTTCGCTTATCCTGGAGCTGAAACCGAAATTCTACATAACATCTCTTTCAAAGCTACCGCCGGAGATACCGTAGCCTTTATCGGCTCAACCGGCTCCGGAAAATCTACGCTCATCAATCTCATTCCTCGCTTCTACGATGCAACAAAAGGCGAAATCATCTTTAATGGTCTAAACATAAAGTCCTATGCCAAAGATGACCTTATGCAAGTTATCGGACTCGTACCACAAAAAGGAGTGCTTTTTGCTGGAGATATTAAGTCAAACATCAAGTTTGGAAATCCCAAAGCCACCGACGAAGAGATGGTAAAAGCTGCCAAAATTGCTCAGGCTGCTGAATTCATTGAAAAACTACCAGAAAAATATAATTCCCACATTTCTCAGGGCGGCACCAATGTCTCCGGCGGTCAACGCCAACGCCTCTCAATCGCCAGAGCTATTGCTAAAAATCCAAAACTATATATCTTTGACGACAGCTTTTCCGCCCTTGATATGAAAACCGATGCAAAACTCCGAAAAGCTCTAAAGTCCGTTACCGAAAATGCCATCACCTTAATCGTTGCACAACGTGTCTCGACCATCAAAAACGCCGACAAAATTATCGTTCTCGACAAGGGCGTAGTCAAAGGTTCTGGCACCCATAACGAGCTACTTAATACCTGCCAAATTTATCAAGAAATCGCCAAGTCTCAACTTTCCGACAGAGAATATGCAAACGAGCTCAAAATCGCCAAAGGAGGGAAAAAGTAATGCCAGGACCAGTTAGCGGACCAACCGAAAAACCAAAAAACCTCCTAGTCTCCGCCAAAATTTTCCTAAAGTCCCTAAAGCCTTTCCGCCTCCCATTAATTTTTGCCTGCATCTTTGCCAGCCTTTCAACCATCCTTGCCATTTTTGGTCCAAAAATCCTAGGACAAATGACCACAGACGCTGCAAGTAGCCTTGCTGCTACCGGTCAAATCGATTGGGCGCCAATTAAAAGCTCCGCTATTTTACTCATAATCCTGTATTCCATCTCTGGTATTTTTGGCTATTTCGAAAGCTTCATCATCGGTCGCGTCGCCGCCCGTTACTCGCAAAAAATCCGTCTCAAAATTCTCGACAAAATTAATCGTCTCCCAATTTCATATTTTGATCGACACCAATTTGGTGACACTTTATCCCGTATGAGCAACGACGTCGACATTATCGGTCAGTCTCTCCAGAACTCTCTCACCGAAATCATCAGCAATTTGATCATGCTTATCGGCATCCTCATTATGATGTTCATGATTTCTCCACTACTCTCGCTCATCGCCATTGTCGCCATTCCGCTCTCCATGGTTTTCATAGCAAACTTCGCCAAAAAAGCCCAAAAATTCTTCCTCAAACAACAAACTACCCTCGGCAGCCTCAATAGTGAAATCGAAGAGGACTATTCTCACCAATCAATCATCAAGGTCAATTCCCACGAATCCGCCTCAACCAAGGACTTCGAACACGAAAACGAAAAATTCTACCGTTCAGCATGGAAAGCCCAGTTCTATTCCTCAATGGCTTTTCCAATTACCCACATCTTCACAAATTTGAGTTATGTCGCCATTTGTGTCGCCGGCGGATACCAAGTCATAAACGGTCGCATTTCAATTGGTAACATCCAGGCCTTCATCCAATACGTCAACCAATTCAACCGCCCAGTCACCCAAGTAGCGCAAATCGCTTCGACCATTCAGCTCACCCTCGCCGCCTCTGAGCGTATCGCCAACTTCCTCACCGAAAAAGAAGAAACCAAAGACCTAGTAGACAGTACCATCTCCAAAACCACCGGCCAAATTGACTTCGAGAACATCAACTTTAGCTATACCGACAAACCAACTATCGAAAATTTCTCTTGCACCGTGAAACCAGGTCAAATGGTCGCCCTCGTCGGCCCAACTGGAGCTGGCAAAACCACCATCGTCAATCTCCTCATGCGTTTTTACGATCCGGACTCTGGCAAAATCAAAATCGATGGGTTTGACACCAAAACTCTTTCGCGCGACAACGTCCGAGATCTATTTGGCATGGTTCTTCAGGACACCTGGCTCTTTTCCGGCACAGTTGAAGAAAACTTGAAATATGGCAACCCAACCGCCACTCATGAACAAATCGTCAAAGCCTGCAAAGAAGCCAACGTCCATCACTTCATCGAGAGCTTGCCACATGGTTACAACACTAAAATCTCCGAAGATTCCGATAATATTTCCGCTGGCGAAAAACAGCTCCTCACTATCGCTCGTGCCATGATTGCAAAACCGCCGATGATGATCCTAGATGAGGCGACCTCCAACGTCGATACTCGTACCGAGCAACTCATCCAAGATGCACTAACCAAACTAAGTCAAAATCGCACTTCGTTTGTCATCGCCCACCGCCTCAGCACAATTCGAAACGCCGATCTCATTCTTGTCATGAAGCACGGCAAAATCATCGAGCAAGGGAATCATGAAACCTTACTAAAGAAAAACGGCTTCTACGCTGAACTATACAATTCTCAATTCGCGAAATAATTCTTCAGCTCGACAAATAGCTCATCTATACTAGGCGTCGCATCAATAGTCTGAATACCAAACTCATGTGCAATTTTTTCGTACGCCTTATTTACTTTGTGCTGAAATTCAGATGGCTTAGATTCAAACGTATCCGTCGTCGAAGTTGTATCAGCGCCACCGTTAGCATCTCGCTCGGCCTGACGGCGCGCCCGCTCCTTATCCGGCAAAATTAGAATTATCGACTTATCTGGCATCACATATTTCTCCGGCATAATCATCTTCGTAATTCGAATAATCTTCGAACGTGAAACCCCTTGTGCATAACCTTGGTAAGCCAGTGTAGACCACCAATTTCGCGCTGCAATCACAACTCCGCCTCGCTTCAAAACCGGTACCGCTAACTTATTCCAAAGCTCACATCTTGCCGCTGTAAATAGTAGAACATGTGAAATTGGTTCCAAATCATATTTCTTCTGCTTTATAATGTCGCGCATCGCATGCGCGCTCTCCAAATCGCCATCCGGTTCATGAAAAGTCATTACCTCTTTACCTTGAGCGCGTAAATACTCCGCCATTTTCTCAACCTGGGTCGACTTTCCAGTTCCATCCTGCCCCTCAATCACAATATACATTACTTTTTACCCTCCAAATAATCTTGATAGCAGGCCGGACAAAGCGCCCGATACTCAATTTTCGAGTGCTCATCATCAATCAATACATCCGGACCATCCGCCATAAACTTATCGTCTAAGAATCGCGAGTTATAAGTCGCCTTTTTTCCACATTCGCAAATCGTTTTAATCTCCTCTATGTCATGGGCCTGCTGCAGCAACCTCGTCGCACCGTCAAATCCCCCATCTTCACGCCGAAAATTCAAACGCAACCCATACGCCATCACTGGGATATCCAGTTTAATCGTTACCATCATTAGCTGATCAACTTGTTCCGCCGTCAAAAACTGCGCTTCATCCACAAGAATACAGTCAACATCACTATATTCCTTTCGAATTTTCTCATATAGATCAAGCTTTTTATCAAAGCAAAAATCCGTTTCTCGCTCCGGACCAATCCGCGTCAACAATTTCGTTCCATTCTTTGTGTCAATTTCCGGCTTTATCACGCAAACTTTCTGACCACGCTCTTCATAATTAAACGCGACCTGCAAAAGCTGCATCGTCTTTCCACACCCCATTGCGCCATATCTGAAATATAATTTTGCCATTGCCTCCATTATAGCACGTTTTTTAGACCCAAAAACGGAAATACACCTCCGGGTAGAGGTGTATTTGCGTTTTCATAAGCTTATACTTACATTATACCACACTTCACACAAAAAGTCAATACTATGTTATAATTGTCCTATGCACGAAAGTTGGAAGCCATTTCTAAAATCCGAGTTTGAAAAGCCCTATTTTAAAGAATTGAGCAGCTTTCTTCATTCAGCCTACGAAAAAGAGACTATCTACCCACCCAAAACTCACGTTTTTAAAGCTTTTCAAACTGACTTAAATAAAGTTACCGTTGTCATCTTAGGTCAAGATCCCTATCATACTCCAGGTGCTGCTATGGGCCTAGCTTTTTCTGTCCCCAAAAACGCTCCAATCCCGCCATCGCTCATTAATATCTATAAAGAAATCGATAACGACATTGGTCATCACGAAAATCAAACCGGAGATCTCACCACTTGGCAAAATCAAGGTGTATTACTGTTAAATAATGTCCTCACAGTCGAAGCCCACAAGGCCGGCTCGCATCGAAATAAAGGTTGGGAAGTTTTCACCGAAGCCACCATCAAATACCTAAATAAAACCCGCCCTCATCTCGTCTTCATTCTCTGGGGTCGCGATGCACGCAGCAAAAAATCACTCATCGATCAGACTAGACATCTTGTTCTTGAAAGTCCCCATCCATCGCCGCTCTCTGCTCATTCTGGTTTTTTCGGCAATCACCATTTTAGCCAAACTAACGCGTTCCTAGAAAACCACAATCTCCCAAAAATAAACTGGTAGTGCTTGCACTGATTTTTTTCTCATGCTAAACTAATGCGCGTGAAGAACATTAAAAGTCTCCAAATTTGGTTTAAAAGCCATATCAAAGATCAGGGTACTCCCTACACCCTCGATAAAAACCAAGCCAAAATTGTCCTGGACACCCACAAAAACACCCTCGTTACTGCCCGCGCCGGATCAGGAAAAACTAGAACTATCGTCGCCAAAATCACTTATCTTATCACTCACGAAAAAATTCCGCCAGAAAACATCATCGTTTTTGCTTTTAATCGCAAGGCTCGCGCCGAGATCAACGAACGTCTCACAAAAATCACTTACGACGATACTCCGCTTTTTACTAGACCCCCTGCTATTGCCACTACTTTTCACGCTTTTGCCTACGATTTACTAGGTGGAAAAACTACTATTGGCAATAATATTATTACCGAAGCACATGAAAACCGCCTCCTCCACGCAATTTTTAAGCGCCTAAACCAACCACCGACTCAAGATACGATTGACCGTGCTAAACAGTTCATTACTCGTGCCGAACAACAGTACTTTCAAGATTACAAAAAACTCGCCAGTCAAATTGCCAAAGATTCCTCCCATTATAAGCTTCTTCGTTTCTTCGAAAAAATCCTCACTATCTACCACGCCTACCTCAAAAAGCACAACCTAATCAACTTTAACCAGATGATCGCTATAGCTTGTCAAAAAATCGAAAAATCTCCTTATGAATATATTTTCATAGACGAATATCAAGACTTTTCATTACTTTTCTTGACTTTGATAAAATCCTTACGCCAAAAATGTCCAGATGCCCATCTCCTGGCCGTAGGCGATGACTGGCAGGCTATCAACCGTTTTGCCGGCAGCAACGTTGAGTATTTCCAGCATTTTGAAAAATATTTCCCTGAAGATTGTGTTAAATTATTCATCCCCACAAATTACCGCAGTGGCAAGCGCATTGTCGACAACGCCAACTTTTTTATGAGCCGCTCACTCAAAGACTACAATGGCTGCAAATCTGGAAACCGCCTCAAATCCCAAATTTTTGTCTGTGACGTCAACCAAATAGACCTCCCACTCTCAAAAATCCCCAAAGATCAGCCACTTGATTTAACTAAATATTATTTTGTTATTAATGAAATCATTGCAAAAAATCCTGGCAAGTCCATTAAAATCTTAAGTCGCAACAACAATCTTAGTATTAAAAATCTCAGCCTAGAAAGCTTTTGTGCCCCGTTTCAAAATACGGTCAACCTTACTTTTTCTACTATTCACCGCAGCAAGGGTCTCGAAGCCGACATCGTTGTTCTATTAGAAATTGACGCCAAAAAATTTCCCGCACCAGACAAGACCAACGAACTCTACAAAATTTTTGGCGACACTGCCGAAACGTTACTCGAAGACGAACATCGCCTCTTTTACGTCGCCCTTACACGACCAAAAGAAAAGCTTTACATCTTGACCAAAACCGCCAAAATTTATCCCGCCAACAAAAAATTCAATTTTCTAAGCTATCTAAACGAAGAGTGGCTAAATCCACTTTTCTAGACGTTTTCGCTCCTCTGACCCATCAGGGTAAGAGTCTAAAATATCTTGAATATAAGTTTTACCGTTTGTCAAATTTAAAGTCTCTACTTCTGGCATCGACGCCAAAAGTCGCACTATTGCTTCGTCCGTGTCGATATTGGTCATCGACCGCGCAGAGCTCCCATGAGAATTTACCCTAAGCTGCTTATAGACAAACCGTGAAATGCCCGCCTGCAAACAGTACTTCAGACAGTTTTCACAAGTTGCCATCTTATTATAAAGCGTGCAGCCCGACAAGTCTCGTCCCGCAAAAATTAGCGCATTCATTTCTGAGTGAATCGCAAAATAGTATTTCATCGGTCGTTCCGACAGTGTCATTTTTGACTCATCTGCCCCCTGAATCGTACCATTATACCCAAAAGACACTGGTCGATGTCTAGAATCCACAATTACGCATCCATTTTTTGAAGAAGGGTCTTTACTGCGCTTCGCCACCTCGTCTGCAATCCCCATAAAATACTCATCCCAACTAAGCTGTTCTTTCATACCTCCATTATACACCTACCCGCTTCACACAAATGTTGTAAAAAACACAACGTTAAAATGCTTGACCCCAAAAAGCTTATGGCGCTATAGTAGGGAACATCAGCAATTTAACAGGAAAGGCTCTCAACATGTTCAAAAAAACATTTTCCATTTTATTGGCTAGCGCCATACTACTCGCTAATCTTTTTATCTATTCTCCCACAACTACTGCAGCAGAATGCAAAGACGTAGAATTTATTTTCGCTCGCGGCTCAGGAGAAAAACTTGGCGACGAAAATTATATTTCCTGGAAGTCCAACCTCGAAACGAGGCTGAAATCTAGCTCTCTTCGCTACAATTTTTACGAACTCGGCACTAAATCTTACAACGGAGCCAAATATCCCGCCGCTGCCATTGGCATAGAAAACCTAAACACAATTTTAACCTCCGCCTCAGCTATTTTTAGTGCTGCAAATGTCGGCCTTTTCAACGACAGCGTTAATCAGGGTGTCGCTGAACTTGTTGGCCATATTAATAATATCTCAAGCTCCTGTCATAATACTAAATTTGTCCTTAGCGGCTATTCTCAAGGTGCCATGTCAGCCTCTCGTGGCATCCGCAGGCTTAACTCTGAAAAAATCCTTTATCTTGCCAACTTTGGTGATCCTAATCTCTACCTTCCAGAAGGATACGGCATTACACCTCCAGCTTGCCGCGGCGAAAATCTTTCAAAATATCGCATTTACGCACCAAACTGCAAAGCCCACTCAGGACTTCTCGGAGCCAATAAGCCCTATGTACCAGACGGCTATACCGACAAAATCGGACTATGGTGCACTAAAAAAGATATCATTTGTAGTAACTACTTCGATTTCACCAACCCGACCAAAGACCATACCAGCTATGCCGACTACGGTATTTATAATTCTGCCGCAGAAACTATCATCCAAAAAGTTTTCGCATACTATCCAACTAAAAAAGCCACATCTTCAACAATTAAAAAACGCGACACCGTTTTCCTGATTGACACTACCGGCTCCATGTTTAGCTCAATTGACCATTACCGCACCGAAGCCCTTCGGCTTGCCTCTGAAACGCTGAAAGATGGCGGCCGCATTGCACTCTTCGAATATCGAGATTTAGACGACCCATTCAACCCTCGCCGCCTTCTCAATTTTGGCGCCACCTACCAAGAATTTAAAGCCACACTCGAAAACCTTATCTGTGATGGCGGTGGAGACGAAGCCGAATCTACACTTTCTGCCGCACTATTCGCCATGAATAATCTTAACTGGGCTTCTGGCGCAACCAAATCTCTCGTTCTCTTAACAGATAACACTTATCATAATCCGGACCGCGATGGCACCACCCTTTCCCAGGTTACCAAGCGTTCACTAGAAATAGATCCTGTAAATTTTTATATTGTTACTACTGATGAACATAAAGAAAGTTATACCGAACTTGCCAATCTTACTGGCGGCCAAACCTTTAGTCTTAACGACAATCTATCATTGTCTACGAACACTATCTTAAATCGCCCAGAGATTAATCTACCTCTAGAAGAATATATTGGCCAACCAAACGAATCTTTTACTTTTAGCGTTACTAATCCAATCGAAGATCTCACCTATGATTGGGACTTGGACTTCGATGGAAAATTTGAAACCATAAACGCCGGACCTACAGTCTCGAAAACTTACCATACCTCCGGTTATATTCAAGTTCGTGCCACCGATACGAACTCACTCTCTAGTACCGCATCGGCTAAAGTTACTGTCATAAAATCCACCCCTAATACACCGGAAATCACCAACCTTAGCATATCTGGAAAAACCGTAAACTTCACCACAAAAAATACTGAAGCCACACTTATATCTGCCGACGGAGTAATACTCGGCCTCACTAAGAGGAACAGTTTCACTCTCACCGACTCTAACCTAGTCACTACGCTTTCCCTCACTCCAATCTCCAGCACTGGCGAATTTGGCGAAACCAAGAATCTAGCCCTTTCCAACAATAATCCAATTCCATTGCCAAATACCGATTCATCGACCATTCTCGCCCCCAAATCCGGCGGGCGCTAAACGTTGTAAAAATTACAATAAGAATAAGCAAAAAAACGCTTGACACCCCACATTTAGTGTCTTATACTAATCACAGACACTACATATAGCGTTCACCAATAAAACACAAACTATTTTAACTCGCAGAAAAAACTTAAGGAGGTAATAATTTTATGTTCAAAAAAATCACTAAGCGCGACGGAAAAATTGTCAGTTTTAATCCCGAAAAAATCACCGATGCTATTGCTGCCGCCGGTGCTGCAACTGAAGAATTTAAATACGATCGTGCTAAACAGCTCACCGAAAAGGTTCTAAAACGCCTCGACGAGACTATCAAATCTCGTACTCCTCATGTTGAGCAGATCCAAGATACTGTCGAAGAAGTCCTTATGGAATCAAAATTCAAACGCACCGCTAAGGCATACATCACTTACCGCCAGGAACGCAATCGCACTCGTGACGCCAAATCTAATCTTATGAATATCTACAAAACCATTTCTCTTGCTGACGCTTCAGAAGATTCAGATGTCAAACGTGGCAACGCCAACGTCGACGGTAACTCCGCCATGGGTAAAATGCTTCAGTTCGGTGCCGAAGGCTCTAAAGCTTTCGCTAAAACCGTCCTCCTAAAGCCGGAATTCGCTGCCGCCCACGATAACGGCGACATCCACATTCACGATCTCGATTTCTATGCTACCGGCACCCTAACTTGCTGCCAAACTGACCCTCTAAAACTCTTTGAAAACGGCTTCAATACTGGTCACGGTCATCTACGCACCCCAAACTCTATCGGCTCATATGCGGCGCTCTGCGCCATTATTCTTCAAGCCAACCAAAACGAACAACACGGCGGCCAATCTATCCCGAACTTCGACTACGCCATGGCTCCCGGAGTCGATAAATCCTTCCGCAAAGCCCTAAAATCTAATCTTGAAAAATATGATGAATTTACCGACAAGAAACTCAAGATTGAAATCCCAGACGATATTAAATATGGCGATAATGAGAAGCTAAAAAAGCTCAAAGTTCCAGAGAAAGTTATTGAAGCCAGTTCCAAAGATGTTGAGAAACAAACTTTCCAAGCTATGGAAGGCTTCATCCACAACCTCAACACTATGCATTCTCGCGCTGGCGCCCAGGTTCCATTCACCAGTGTCAACTTTGGTACCGACACTACCGAATCCGGCCGCCTCGTCAGTAAATGTCTGCTCGAAGCCACTATGAATGGCCTCGGCAAAGGTGAAACTCCAATCTTCCCAATTAGCATCTTCAAGGTCAAAGAGGGAATTAACTACAACCCAGGTGATCCAAATTACGATCTCTTCAAACGTAGCATGGAGGTTTCCGCCAAACGTCTTTTCCCTAACTTTACCTTTATCGACGCTCCGTTCAATCTACAATATTATAAACCTGGCGACTACCGCACAGAAATCGCTACCATGGGCTGCCGCACTCGCGTATTCTCATCCGTATTCCCAGAATCAGACGGCATCATTACTGGTCGCGGTAATACCTCTTGGACTACGGTAAACCTTGTCCGTCTCGGCATCAAACACGGCATTTGCCTCGGCGAACGCAAAGAAGCTGACTGGTCCGGGTTCTACAAAGATCTCGACCGCGTTATGGATCTCGTTAAAGATCAGCTCTTAGAGCGTATCGAATTCCAGGGTAATCAACACGTCAGAAACTTCCCATTCCTCATGGGTCAAGGCAACTGGTTCGGTTCTGAAAAACTAAAGCCCAACGACAAGTTGAAAGATGTTATCAAGCATGGCTCAATCACCATCGGTTTCATCGGTCTTGCTGAGACCTTAAAGGCTATGACCGGTCAGCATCATGGCGAATCCGACGAAGCCCAAGAGCTCGGCATCGACATCATCACCCACATGCGTGAAAAATGCGATGAATATGCTAAAAAGTATAAGCTCAATTTCTCACTCCTCGCTACTCCTGCCGAAGGCCTCGCCGGTCGCTTCACCAAAATCGATCGCAAAGAATACGGCACCATCGAAGGTGTCACCGATCGCGACTTCTATACCAACTCCTTCCATGTCCCAGTTTATTATCCAATCTCCGCCTTTGATAAAATCGATAAAGAAGCACCATATCATGCACTTTGTAATGCTGGCCACATCTCATATATCGAGCTTGATGGTGACCCTTCCGACAATATCGAAGCTTTCGAAGCTGTGATCCGTCACATGCATGACATGGGAATTGGCTACGGTTCTGTCAACCACCCAGTGGATCGTGATCCAGTCTGCGGATTCTCTGGCATCATCAAAGGTAATCGCTGCCCAAGCTGCGGTCGTATCGAAGATGACGTTCTCTTTGAGCGCCTCCGCCGTATCACTGGCTACCTCGTAGGCTCACTCGAGCGCTGGAATGATGGTAAGAAGGCCGAAGAAGCTGCCCGTGTTAAGCACAGTATCGACTGCGTCTCCTGTCACAAAGACGGCGTCTACACTACTTCAGAAAAATCCGCCCGTGAAAATACTAAGAAAACCGCAAAACATGCGCTAGGGAAAGCTTAATGACAAAGCAAACCATGAAAACCGGCGAACATCAAATTCGCCTCAGTGGACCAATCGAACATGACTCAATCGTCAACGGACCAGGTCTTCGAGCAGTGATTTGGACACAAGGTTGTCCAAATCACTGTAAAGGTTGCCAGAATCCCGAGACTTGGGATTTTAACGCCGGTGTGCTAATCGACATCGAAGAAGTTAAAGACGAACTAAGAAATCTCAAAGGGCAAACTGGGCTCACCTTCTGTGGTGGTGAGCCATTTGTCCAGCCCGAGGCCTGTCTCGAACTTGCCAAATTCGCAAAAGAAGAGCTTGGCTGGGATGTCTGGAGCTTCTCCGGTTTTACCTACGAAGAAATCGTAGACTATGGTGGGCCAGCAGTAGACTTTCTGAATGAGCTTGACGCCCTTATCGACGGTCGCTTTGTCCTAGAAGAACGCGATCTCACCCTAAAATTCCGCGGCTCTCGCAATCAGCGTATTCTTCATCTAGACCACGGCAAAATCACGTCTATAGAGTAATCGTCTTGTAACGATTTCGCAAGGGTGCGTACTGGATACGCACCTTTTCCAGTGCTACCACCCCACTCTCCGGTGAGCCATCTTTTGGCGTCAACTCAGAATAATCAAACCGCAATTTTCGCACTGGCAATGGATATAAATCTGTCGGATCATACTGTGCAATATAATTCGCATAATTTAAAAGATCTAACACCGCTACTACTGTCTCTTTCTTCTGTCCAGAATAACGTGCAATAATTCCTTCTATCGAATTATCCAACGGATTTACTTCGTGATAATCCGCCACAGCCAAAGTTACACTCGACTTATTAATCGCTCGAATGCTCTCAAGTAATGCCTGGTCTTCAACGTACCGCTGGTAATATTGATTCTCATATTCCCAAGCTAAGCCAGTGCCGCCATTTTGTGCCATGAAAATTTTATTACTAGATTTTGCCTGATCATGTGTTGCAGAAAAGGCCGATCCACTAATCCTTGCTGCATGCATTTCGCTATGTGCAGCCTGATCTATCTCGTCGTCGGTCGGCTCGTGCCAGGCTCCGTGTTTCAGATCCACACCAGCCGCCATTTTTGCAAGATCAGCATCAAGTACTCCCCAGTTCGACACCCTCTGCCCCGACATCATAATATATTCACCTAATGCCGAATACTGATTGATGTCCGGATTTTTATTATCAATTTTCATATCTAGTGTACATTCTTTTCTCTGCGCCGTAGGTTGTCCTGCACTAAACTCGCTCGTTGGATATCCATCCACAAACCCAGTATGCTTGAAGTTAGTAGTCGTGTTATACGACCATTCGAGTGGTATATACTCTACTCCACCACCAGCGTAATACCAAACCGACATCCTCGACACGCACATTAAATCACTATCTATCGGATTAGAAGTCCACTTCCTACTATCCTTGTTTACAATATCATTCCTCCCATTCATATCATTGGAGAAAATATAATTAAAAGTACAAGCTCCTCCCCTAGTACATGGGTTGTCATCTTTTGTGTTGATCCAAAAATACCCTTCAGCTTTCACATTATGCAGTTCCGCATCACTCACCCCACTAAGATACCAGACTCCAGTCAGTGGATCCTGAACAACACTATAGCTCGATTGAGTAGCTCGATTATCGTATCTCAGTTTTGCTACTTCCTCAAAATTCGACAAAACATCGTCACCCATCGTTGCAAAATCCGTCCCCGTGTACTGGTTGCAATAAGCATTACTTACTGAAAACGTCGTCTCTCCAGTTCCGGTCGAGCCAGACACCGGGCAATCACCTACACTACTGGCAATAAACTCCGCTTGATCCGCCGCACTAGATGTCGGCAAGAGGGAAGTAAGCGAATTCGAAGCTAAATTCGAAAACGTACTTGCTAATTTTGTTAAAGTTGTGGAAGATTGCAGGCTGACGGCCATCGGCACCAAAGTCTTTTGGACCAAACTACCCAAAAACGTATTTGGAGAGCTAATATCAAACGGACTCTTTTCTTCTCGATCAACTTCCGCCCGGTCCGCCAAAACTTCTTGATATTTCTGGTACCCAGTCTTGACGATTTCCTCATTCGCAATCGACATACCTTCACCCTTTGATACTTCAGTCATAATTTGCTGCGAAGCCTGCACTGTCGCATCGCCAAGCTCCGGCCCAACCGTATCTGTAAAGTATTCGTTCTCGAGCATTTCAGAATACTTCTTTAGCGCCGGATCAATCTCTTCTAATATTTCATCGGTCCCATCACTAGCACCAGTCAACATATTCCAAAAACTCTTTATAAAACTACCGACCTTATTAAATGCCGCCGCAATCGTATTAAAAAAGCCTCTTCTTCCAGTCTGGCCAGAAGTACTATCTATGTAATTACATGCATTATAATCATCTTGTGCATCACTACTAATTTCTACGGTACCAGAAACTGTACTTGCATTCGACTCACTACTCACCGCAAACGCTGCCTCATCCTGTTTTAGGCCACCACTACCAAACATCCAAGCGATGCCCTTTGCCGACATCGCCGAGTTGCCATTACTATCCGGCTTCGTCATTTGATTATTGTAAATATTTAGCGGCGCCGCCGATCCATCGCCAGACTGCGTTTTTTGGATACTTTCTAGATAACCAGATGCCGCGCCCTCCTGCATATATCGCTGCTGGGCAGCCACAGCGCTATGAGTTTCCTGAATTGCCGACATCGCCTTACATCCCTTGCTACTAGCTTGGCTCGCTACTTCCTTGGCCTTCGCCTTTAGCCCATCATAAGTTGTCGTACCATCCGCGTCCACGCTCCCCTCGTTAGCGTAATCACTTTTTTGTTTCTCTACAAATTTTTTATAATCTTCCTCGTAATTTCCAGTCGATTCCCAGCCAGAATAAGTATCTCTACCCTTAGAAAGACCTAATCGCTTATACGTATCTTCCGTCGAAGACTCAAACCATCCCGCTACTGTGCCACGATAGGTCATTGTCCCCTTTGTATACTTTTTCTTAAAAGTCTTATCTTTTAACGCTTCCGAAACCGTCTTCACATCGCTCGTATCTAGCCTCGCAATCAATTCGCTCTTCGCCGCCATCAGCCTATCTTCCTCGCTCATTGCATCCGAAGATATTTCTCCAGTCGCTGCAATCTCTGCACCAAGCCCAGATACAGTCGTATCCGCCACCACCGCCACTTTTTCACCAGCGGCATTAGTGTAAACTAGCGACTTTGTCCCGTCATCACTTTCGTTATATTCAATCCCCACATCCGCTAGCGCCGTTTTCTGATAATCCGAAAGACCAAACTCATCTCCATCATAAACCGTTTCGCCATAGTCACTCTCTCCTCGTCCAGTCGCAAGCTGCATATTCAAGAATTCATTCGAACGCTCCGCCGGAGAAACGGTCACAGAATTAAAGTTGTCTATCAGCTGATTTATCAATGCAAACGGCATTAATGACTGTACCGACGCTACAAAAATTGCAAATCCAGCTATTATAAGTAAAACTACAAGCGCCGGCGCCAGCTTCTTCGCCTTTCCAAAAGCCTTTATCATCTTAGCCGCACCCTGAATCTTCCCGCGAGTCGCATATTTTATTGCGGTATCACCAACTTTTTCCGATAGCTTTGCGCTTCTACCATTCTCTTCCGTGTCATCTTCCTGCGCAATATCTTCGCCTTCCCTAAGCCTTTCACGCGCTTCCTCCTGTACTCGCTTCTTTTCATCTTCGCGCGAAATCTTACCCGGCAAATCCGGATTCATACTCTCATTCAGCGACTTATGATACGAATTTTCAACCATATATATAATATATATTATATCACACTTATGCTTACCCAAAGAAAAAGCCCCAATCGGGGCTTTTGTTCTTTATCGTATGATCCTGTAGCGAACTTTAACCTCACCAGTATAGCTACCTTTCATCCTGATAAACGCAGTGGCCCACCCTGGCTTATTGTTGTGCTCGTACCTAACAGTATAATCTGTGCCCCTCTTCAGTACCAAATTTTCATCATCAAATTTTAGTGCCTCAAGTTGCACTTCATACTCATAGTCAGAAGCAAATGGCGCAAACTCTTCATCAAACGGGCGTACTTCTTTCGACCTACCCAGTTTATACTTTACGGTCGACTTCGCACTTCCATCGATGTCTCCTTTGAAGACCTTAAAAGTTGGGCCATCTATCTCGCCATTAAGAGCAACGCATTCCTTCGTCGGCATAACTTTTATCTCGGACCGCCCAGCCTTCATATCATTCGTTCTTATGAACTGATATGCGTTCCGCGGTAAAACATTCGTCCCATACCTCAGTTCCATTAAAAGAAAGATATCTTCGGTCTCATAGACAAAATCTCCACCGTAAGGAAAAACATATACGGTGCATTCAGAAAGATCTTTCTTATAACGTGGCCATGTACAATCTTCGTACCTGGAGTCTGTTGATTTCTCTGTAAGCGAAGTATGCGAATTATACTTGCCTAAATTACTATAGTACTCCGAATAGCGAGAGTCGCTAAAAAGAAAGAACTTGGTACTAATATTCTCGTTGAAGAAATCAGATTCTCCGCTATCATCCCAAGTTGCATCGACATGATACCATTTGCCATCAATCTTAACGCGATTCCAGGAATGACTTTTATTATGAACCTCTTCGCATTCAATGTCTATTCCAGTTTGCCGAACCAACTCATCAACGATAGCCTTAAAGGCGTACGCATATGATTGACATACTGCACGACCGTCAACAATGGCACCATATTCATTGAAAATATGGAGCTTACTGTAAAAACCATACCCTTTAGCATACTCGTTTCGCTCTTCATAAGCATAGTCCACACCATTAATTAACCAATCGTGAATCCATTTCAACTTTTGAACGTCGGTAAGTTCTTTTCCGTTAGACTGCCTAACCGTCCTAAGTTTTGAGACAACAAATTCAGTTTGCTTCTGACATTTTTCGTAATACGCCAATGCACTATCGCGTGAACATAGACCACCATAGGGAGAACGCCAAGTTTTAACCGACACCCCTACCATTGCACAGCGATATGTATTGTCCCCAATTTTGCGAATCTTTTTGTCGTATTCTAGCTCGTATATGTCATATATGCCTATCAAAGCCTCACATACCAAAGCAGATAGCATTTTTGGCTGCATATTCCATGTATGAGTGTCGAAACGAGATTCCGCCTTTTTTTTCGTTTTTGCATCAACGTAAAACGGAGCATCCTCAAACTTCCATGTGAACCTATCTCCTGGTACTACACCCGCAGCCAAGTCCTTGACTATTGGCACCCAATCGAGACAAACAGCCTCGTATGTATTTCCTCCGCGCAGTGGTGTACTTAACCACGCAACGTAAGAAGCACATTTATCCGGGGAAGGGGCGTAACAACCACTAACTATATGTTCAGGATCACTGTCGCTTAATAAATAATGCTCATCAATCGTACCGTATTCAGCATAGACAAATGTCGGACAAGATCCTAAAAGCAATACGATACATATCAACACTAAAAGGATCTTTGAAAAAGTTTGTCTTGCTACTTTTCCGCACATAACAATCACCAACCTCTCTGTAAATGTACTAGTTTAATAGGAACTCAAAATGGCTGGGATGGCAGGGATCGAACCTGCGAATGACGGGACCAAAACCCGCTGCCTTACCACTTGGCGACATCCCAGCGTGACCCCATTATATCACAATCTTTTAAGGTGTGCTATCATAGTACTCGCTTCTTTTCATCTTCGCGCGAAATCTTACCCGGCAAATCCGGATTCATACTCTCATTTAGCGACTTATGATACGAATTTTCAACCATATATATAATATATATTATATCACACTTATGCTTACCCAAAGAAAAAAGCCCCAATCGGGGCTTTTAACGAGCGGCTATTTTACAATCCTGTAACGAATCGTCACCTTACCAGCGTAAGCACCTTTCATCTCAATTACTGCAGTAGCCCACCCTACTTTCTTGTTGCGCTTATATTTGACTGTATAGTCCACTCCATTTTTTAGTGTCAGTGAATTGCCTGTGGATTTTGCCAATTCCGGCTTCGTATCATAGGTATATCTAGCGGCAAATGGCTTGAACTCCTTGTCAAATGGACAAACTGCCTTCTTCTTGCCGAGCTTATACTTAGTCTTCGATTGCGCGTTACCAGAAATCTCTCCCACAAAAATAGTAAACGTAGGGCCCTCTAACTCACCATCAAGAGCTTTACAGACCATTGCAGGCACAATTTTAGTCTCTACCCGACCATTTTTCTCATTGTATACTTTCTCAACCTGATACAAATATTTGGGCAAAACATCAGAGCCATATGCCACATCTATAGATGGTAAGTCAACATAGCTCTCATATACATTGTCTTGGCTAGGATTATTGACTATAACTGTATACTCAGAAATATTCTTCTTGTAGCGTGGCCAGCCCCCAACACCTTCATACTCACGACTAGTTGCTTTTTCCTTAATCGAAGTTATAGAGTCGTATGAAGTAATAGAATTATAGTAGCTAGTCAAGCAATAGTCACTAAAGAGAAAGTACTTTGTGCTTACACTATCGGCCAAAAAATCAATTTCGCCATAGTCATCATTAGTCACATCAACATGGTACCACTTGTCATCAATTTTTACTCGATTCCAAGAATGATCCTCAGTGTGAGCCTCCTCACACCTAATATCTGCACCAGTTTGTCGAACTAGCTCTTCGACGATAGCCTCAAAAGCATACGCATAAGACTGACAGACCGCACGACCTTCAACTATAGCACCGTACTCATTAAATATATGCCGATATTTATCCGCACCGCCTTCTTCATCGTAATACTTGTCAAGCTCGTCATACGCATAATTAGCACTATTGATCAGCCAATCGTGGACCCATTTTAGTTTCTGAGCGTTAGTCAACTCTTCACCGTTTTCTTGCTTAGCTGCCCTAAGATTTGAAACAACGAGCCCAATTCGTTCTTGACATTCATTGTAGTACTCTAGTGCCTCACTACGCGAGCATACAGCTCCATAAGGAGAGCGCCAGCTAGTAACCACCACTCCAATCATCGCACACCTCCACACGCCTTCGTCAACTTGATGAATTTCCAAAGAATAGCTCAGGCTGTATAAATCATACACACCTATCGAAGCTTCACACAGTAACGCGGCAAGCGCTCTTGGCTGCATATTAGCAGTATGCGTATCAAAGCGATATTTAGCCGTAGCCATATCCTCAGCATCAGCATAAAATGGCGCATCTTCAAAACTCCATGCGTAGCCATCACCAGGCACCGTGCCAGACGCCAAAGCTTTAACCATTGGCACCCAATCAAGACGAACAGCTTCCATCGTGTTCCCATCGCGAAGCGGCGTACTCAACCATTCAACGTATTGCGCACACTCATCTGCATTGGGACGACCTGGAGACTGATAGTCGATATCTAAATCGGCCATGTTCACAGTTTCGTCGTACTCCGTACCAGTAACATCAAGCATAACCGACTCATCACTAGTCGCATTATCAGACGCAAATACACGAGCCATAGATAAATGAGACATAAGTATGAGCGACATCGCCGAGCATACCAATACTAAAAAAACTTTAAAAGTCCGCCACCCCTCGGCACTCTTAACACGGACCAACATACTTCTGTACATAACAATCACCAACCTCTCTGTAAATGTACTAGTTTAATAGGAACTCAAAATGGCTGGGATGGCAGGGATCGAACCTGCGAATGACGGGACCAAAACCCGCTGCCTTACCACTTGGCGACATCCCAGCGTGCCCCCATTATATCACAATCTTTTAGGATGTGTTATCATAATATTATGGATACAATCATCGAAGCGAAAAATCTCTCTAAGACCTACGGCAAAAAAGCCACCGCTTTTCAAGCCCTAAAAGATATAAATCTCAAAATATACAAAGGGGAGTCCGTTGCCATCGTCGGTAAATCTGGATCTGGAAAATCTACCTTAATGCATTTACTAGCTCTCCTCGACACTCCGACCAAAGGCAAAGTTATTGTCGGCGGCGAAGATTCTTCAACAATGTCAAATCGCAAACTCAACAAACTTCGTGGCAACACCTTCGGCTTCGTCTTCCAGCAATTTTTTATGAATCCAAACGATTCAGTTTTAGAAAATATCCTCCTGCCCTTAAAGATTTCAAGAATCAAACGCAGTAAACGCAAAAACAAAGCTATGGAAGCATTAAAAATTGTCGACCTTGCCTCAAAAGCTAAAAATAAGGCCACCGATCTTTCTGGTGGACAAAAACAACGCGTATGTATCGCGCGCGCCATCGTCAATGATCCAGAAATCATTTTTGCCGACGAGCCAACTGGCAACCTTGACTCATCTACTGGCGATAAAATCACTGATTTGCTATTTGAACTCAATCATAAAAAAGGCGTTACCCTCGTAATTGTCACTCACGACGAAGATCTTGCTAAACTCTGCGGCCGTATTATTAGAATCTCAGATGGTAAAATTATCTCCGATTCCAAAGTTAGAAAATCCACTATGAAAGAAGCCAAAAAACGCCACGAAAAAGTCGCCGCAGCAGTAAAGTCAAAAAATGAAAGGAGTAAAAAATGAATTTTATTGATCTTGTCCGCACTGCAAATCACAATCTGCTCCGTAATAAAACACGCACTTTTCTCACCATTCTCGCGATTTTTATTGGTAGCTTTACTATTATTTTAAATACCGCTATCAACGCCGGAGTCAATGATTTTATCGACCGTCAAGTAGAGTCTATTGGTGGCGATGGCTACATCGAAATTTCTCCAAAAGCCCTGTATGATCAAATGTTCAGCATGGCCAGTGGAGAAATCCAAGAATACGAAGAAAATGCTAAATCCATCGAGACCTCTTACCTTGACGACGAAACTCTAGAGAAACTCGAATCCGTTGACGGAGTTGAAAGTCTTAACGCCTACCAGAATCTCAGTATTGATTACATCACTAGTGACTACACCGACAAAAAGTACAAAATTACCCTCAATCTTCTACCGGATGATACTATTCATGTCGACATGGTCTCCGGACGCCAAGTTGAAGCCAATTCTGATGACTACGAAATCATGCTCACCGAAGATTATACTAAAAAACTCGGCTTCGAGAATAATGATGCAGCTATCAATAAAAAAGTTCAGCTAATCGTTCCAGTTACATTAGACTGTATGACAACCGAAAAACGTAAAGACTGTCAAAAAACCGTTACCGCTACGGTAACTGGCGTAGCCGCCGACGGTGTTATGAGTATGGGCGCCGGCGTCCGCGTCAATCTCGCTCTCTACAATCATCTCGTCGACCTTCAATATAACGGCTTACCAGCATCGCAGAAAGTCGCTTATATGGCCACAGGTCATATCGACCCAACAAAACTCGATTCTATCCGCGAAGCATTCGAAAAAGAAGGCTTTGCTGTTATTACTATAGACGACGAAGTCGGCATGATTCGAACCTTCTTTGACGCGATTCTGATCGTCTTCAATATCTTTGGCGTCATCGCTCTGCTTGCCGCCGCCATCGGCATCGTCAATACTCTCTTTATGTCAGTCCAAGAACGTACTCGCGAAATCGGACTAATGAAAGCTATGGGTATGAGCTCTGGTAAAATCTTTGCAAGCTTTTCTCTGGAAGCTATTCTACTCGGATTCTGGGGATCAATATTCGGCATCGCTGTTTCCATCCTTATAGGCTCAGTTGCCAATCATATTGCTTCCGAAACTTTCCTTGCAAGTTTCCCAACTTTCTCCCTTACTAAATTTGAGCCTGCAACCATGATATCTATCACCTTGATTATCATGCTCATTGCATTTATCGCTGGCACGTTGCCAGCCCGCCGTGCCAGTAGAAAGGATCCAATCGATGCGTTACGTTACGAGTAATGAGCCTGTCAAAATTGATTGTCTCATCCCTGGCGGACAGGGAATTGGCACACTCGAAAACGGTCAAAAAATCTTTCTTTGGAATGTTCTTCCCAATGAAATCGCTACAGAATTCACTATAACTAAGAAAAAATCGAAGTATTTAGAAGGTATCGCAAATAAAATCGAAAACGAAAACAGCCATCGCGTTCCTCCTCGCGATAATTGTTTTCTTTCAACTTCACCATTCCAAATCATGGACTATGATTACGAGCTGGATCAAAAAGCTAAGCTTTTGCAGGAAGTTTTCCAGCAAAACAACTTGGCTATCCCCGTAACAAAAGTTCAAACCGACCTGAATGATTTTTATTACCGAAACAAAATGGAATACTCCTTATACTGGGACCTAAATTCCGAGAAAATTCGCCTCGCATTTCATCAGCGCGGTTCTCATCGCAAAATACCAATCGAAAATTCAAGCTTAGAGCGTCCAGAGATTTTCAAAAAGGCTCAGGAAATCATCGCCAGCCTCAATGCCAATAATGAACAAGCTCGCAATTTTCAATCCCTCCTTCTTCGTGCCAATCAAAATGGAGAAATATCTGGTGGGCTCTACGAAAACGGCAAGCCTCATCCATCTTTTAAAAATCTTACTGACGAAATTTTAGGCTACGAATATTCTTATTCACCAAATGGTTTTTTCCAAATCAATCTCCCAGTTTACGAAATGGCACTACAAGAAATTAAGCAACATATTACCACGAACAAAGTACTCGATCTCTACGCTGGCGTTGGCACCATTGGTCTCTCTGTCGCTAGAGACAAGGATTTAACTCTAGTTGAAATTGACAAATCCGCCTATTCTGAGCTCGAAAAAAATGCCGATAATATCGGACGCCCAGTTTTAGCCAAATCCGAAGAAGCGCTTGATTTTATTGCGCCAGACCAAACCGTAATTCTCGATCCACCACGCGCTGGCTGCGACCATAAACTAATCGAAAAATTACTCGAAGTTAGACCCGAGAAAATTATCTATCTTTCTTGTAATCCGGCCACTCAAGCTCGTGACGTCAAATTATTATCCGAAAAATATCAAATCGAAAAAGTCGTACCGTATAATTTCTTCCCCCGCACTCCACATCTCGAAAATCTTATCATTCTATCCTAAATCTGTATGGTGCCCGGAACAGGGGTCGAACCTGCACGCCATTACTGGCACTAGCACCTGAAGCTAGCGCGTCTGCCAATTCCGCCATCCGGGCTTATCTTATATTGTATCATAAAATCATGTTATAATAAAACCATGATTACATTTAGGACTACTGGAGATATTCAAATCGACGCCAAGCCTGCAGAAGCGGCTTATCAAAAGATTCAAGAAAACGCCATGTCCGGCTGGCTAACTATTCCCACACCGGAAACTAATCTAGAAGATATTAAACTTACAGCACAAAAAATCAATGCTGATTCCGACTTCCTTGTTTGTATTGGTATCGGCGGATCATATCTTGGACATAGAGCTATTATCGAAGCTCTCGGTAACAATTCAAAAACCAAAATTCTTTATGCCGGCAATTCTCTTAGTACTAAATCTCTCCATCAAATCATCAATGAAATCGGCGACGCAAACTTTTCGTTAAATGTTATTTCTAAATCTGGCACCACGACCGAACCAGCCATCGCTTTTCGCATTCTGAAACAAAAATTAATTGAAAAATACGGAGAAAAAGAAGCAGCCAGCCGAATCTATGCTACAACCGATTCAAAAAATGGCGCCCTCAAATCCGAAGCCACCAAAAACGGCTACAAAACTTTCATCATTCCAGATAATATCGGCGGCCGTTACTCAGTCTTAACGCCAGTTGGGCTATTGCCATTAGCTGTTACCGGTCTCAATATAGACGATTTTATTCATGGCGCCAATGAACTTTTTAAAAACCCTGAACCAGCCTATCAGTACGCAATTCTTCGTACACTCTGCGCCGAGCGCGGCTATGACACTGAGATACTTGCTACTTTTGATCCCGAAATGCACTACCTTACTGAATGGTGGAAGCAACTCTTCGGCGAATCAGAGGGGAAGAATCATCAGGGAATTTTTCCTGCCAGCGTAATTTATACTACAGATCTTCACTCACTCGGCCAGTACATTCAGGAAGGACGCCGTAATATTTTTGAAACATTTATCAACTTTCAATCTGCGGAAAAAGGCTTAATTATTCCTCAGTCAACAGAAAATCTTGACGACCTAAACTATCTCGCCGGAAAGTCCCTAGACTACATCAACGAAAAAGCCTATGAGGCCACCGTCGATGCACACCGTGCTGGTGGTATTCCAGTCTTCGAAATCAAAGTCGACAATCAGCCCAACGAGAAATCGTTAGGAAATCTTATTGCTTTCTTTGAACTCTCTTGCGCAATCTCCGCCACGCTCCAAAACGCCGATCCTTTTAACCAACCAGGTGTCGAAGCATACAAGACTGCTATGTTCCGATTATTGGGCAAACCAGGCTACACAAACTAACACAAGCGTGATATAATATTCACATAAAATCACCAAAGGAGTGGGCAAGAAATGACACTAAAATACAACGGTCCGGTCGTACTAGCAGTTCTAGATGGCGTCGGACTCAGACGCGAAACTACCGGTAATGCCGTTAAGCAGGCGCACACGGAATTTCTTGACAATGCCGTCAGTAACCATCCAACCATGCCTCTCAAAGCCTCTGGCGCTGCGGTCGGCGTTCTTGAACAAGATATGGGCAATAGCGAAGTCGGGCATAACGCCATCGGTAGCGGACAAATCTTCAAGCAAGGTATTGCCCAGATAGAAGAAGCCTTTAGTAGCGGTTCAATTTGGAAAACTAAAACTTGGCAAGATATTATTGCAAATACAAAAAATAACCACTCTACTCTCCATTTCGCGGGCATCTTTTCCGACGGCAATGTCCATAGCTCAATAAAGCATCTCGAGAAAATGATTGCAAAAGCCCATGCGGAAGGAATTTCTAAAATTCGTATCCACCTAGTACTTGACGGTCGTGACACTCCACCACAATCTGCAAACCAATATGTCTCAGAGCTCGAAAATTTTATTGATACTTTCCCAGATCACCCAGATTACCGCATCGCTTCCGGTGGTGGTCGCATGGTCTTCGTGGCTGATCGCTATGAAAATGATTGGAACGTCGTAAAAACCGGCTGGGATGCTATGGTCCACGGTAAAGCTCCCGCCCATTTCTCTTCTGCCGTAGAAGCTATCGGCACTTTCCGCGCTCAAGATAAGGATCTCCAGGATCAATATATGCCACCATTTGTCATTGATGAAAATGGCAAGCCAGTAGGCAAAGTTGAAGATGGTGACACCTTTATTTATTTTGATTTTCGCGCCGATCGTGCTATCGAAATTGCTCAGGCATTTACTTATGACGAGTTTAACTACTTTGACCGTGGTAAAAAACCAAACGTCTACTTTGCCGGTATGACAGAATATAATTCCGATACCCACGTCCCAGAACATCGCCTCGTCGAGCCAATAGAAATCAAAAACTCATTGCCAGAATTTATCAGTAAAAAAGGTCTTTCCCAGCTTGCCGTTGCCGAAACCGTCAAATTCGGACATATTACCTATTATTTCAATGGTAACAGTTACGAAAAAAGTGCAAAGGAAGAACATATTGAAATTCCATCCGACACCCAGCCGTTCGATACTCGTCCGTGGATGAAATCCG
The DNA here is from genome assembly GCA_045589895.1 of Candidatus Nanosyncoccus sp. GTDB lineage: Bacteria > Patescibacteriota > Saccharimonadia > Saccharimonadales > Saccharimonadaceae > Nanosyncoccus. The sequence continues at coordinate 81,712 of JAZNPY010000015.1, forward strand.
CTGAAACCGCAGATGTAGTTATCGAAAAAATGAAGGATTTCGACTTTGTGCGACTAAACTTTGCTGGTGGCGACATGGTGGCCCATTTCGCCGAACTCGAACCGACTATTGTGGCTATCGAGGCTATCGACATTCAACTCGCCCGCATCGCCCGTGAGGTCGACCGTCTCGGAGGAGTATTGATAATTACTGGAGACCACGGTAACGCAGAAGAATTACATGATGAAAATGGCAACCCAAAAACTTCTCATACCACTAATCCAGTTCCGTTCATTATCTACGATAATACAAAAAATCGCTCAAGTTACCACCTCGTCGAGCCTGAAAATGCCGGCCTTGCCAATATTGCCTCGACTATCGCCATCTTGCTCGGCCAAGAAGACTTTCCTGAAAACTGGCAAGCACCATTGATTTCTGTACAAAACTAAGCTATAATACAGCGTATCATGCCAAAGATTACTAAAGCAATCATCCCAGTTGCAGGTTGGGGTACACGACGCCTACCAATTACGAAAATTATTGAAAAATCTATGCTGCCAGTCGGTAATCGCCCTCTAGTCGATTATTCTGTTCAAGAATTAATCAAAGCTGGTATCACTGATATTTATATGGTAATTTCCAATACTGAACCTTGCCAGGTTCGCGAATACTATCGCGATAATATCGCTCTTAATCAATACCTTACAGAGCGTAATAAGCTCGATCGCTTGGCACTTGCTAAAACTTTACCAGACAACGTTAATATTCATTATACCGTCCAAGATCCTTCCGGCAAATATGGCACGGCGGTACCAATCGCCATGGTAATTGAAGAATACAATATTTCCGAACCAGTCATCGTCTTTATGGGCGACGATTTAATCTGGAACCCAGGCGGAAAATCCGCTGCAGAAATCTTATTAAACGGCATAGGCGAATCCTCCGATTCCGCCATTCTTGGATTAGAGATTTCCGGACCAGAAATTAGCAAATTTGCAGCCCTATCCACGGACCCAAACAATTATCTTACTGGTCTCGTCGAAAAACCAAGCCCGGACCAAGCCCCTAGCAATCTTGCTAGTATCGGTAAATATATTCTCTCACCGGATCTTCAGCAAGAAATCGTAAAATACGTACGCGAAAACAACTTCGGGATTCACGACCAAGAATACATGATTACTGATCCAATCGAAACTTTCGTCAAGAATGGTGGCGCCATGCGTGTTCTAAAAGCCGAAGGTGAAGAACTAGACGGCGGAACTTTAGAAGGCTGGCTCCATGCCAACAACGTCGTCTGCGGCTACCAGAATCATTAAAAATCTTATTTCAAAATTATTCATCCTGTGATATAATTTTTTTCATGAAACTTGAATCAAACTACCAGCGAGAAATTGGCCACGTTATAGCCGGGCTTCGCATGGAAAAATCTATGACCCAGGCAGAATTAGCCAATGCTATCGGCACTTCCCAGTCCGCTATCCATCGTATCGAGAAAGGCCAACAAAACGTCTCTCTGGATATGATCAAGAAACTTTCTGACTTCTTCGGCAGTCCAATCCTGTCAATTAACACCTCACATTCTCAAGGTTTGCGCGTAAATGGCGGAAAAGAATTACATGGCGACATTACAGTTAATACCAGCAAAAACGCTGCAGTCGGCCTCCTCTGTGCTGCTCTTCTAAACTCCGGAAAAACTACCTTTCACCACCTCGCTCGCATCGAAGAAGTCTTTCGCATTATTGAAGTTCTGGAATCTATCGGCGTCAAATGCAGCTGGAAAAACCGCAAACGCGATTTAGAAATTATATCACCAGATGAATTAAAAATCAAAGATCTTGATATCGAAGCGGCTCGTAAAACCCGCTCAATCATCATGCTAATGGGTCCACTTTTACATAAATATAAACGCTTCACCCTCCCATATGCCGGCGGCTGTTCTCTCGGCGTTCGCACCGTCGAACCACATCTGCGCGCACTTCGCAACTTCGGATTAGAAGTTGACGCCGTTAGCCACTCCGGATTTTACAAAGCCAGCGTTAAAACACCCACTACAAAAATCCACCCCAAAAAACGCATTGTCTTGACCGAACGCGGCGATACGGTAACCGAAAATATCCTGATGGCCGCAGCACTCTACCCTGGGAAAACTACTATCGTCGGCGCATCTCCAAATTACATGGTTCAGGACGTTTGCTTCTTTCTCGAAAAACTTGGTGTTAAAATTGAAGGTATCGGTACTACCACCCTAACTATTACTGGCCGCGAAAAAATCAACGAAGACGTGGACTACTATCCTTCTGAAGACCCGATTGAAGCTATGTCGTTTATTTCCGTAGCCCTTGCCACGCATTCAGAAATCAAGATTCTACGTGCGCCAATTGAATTCCTCGAAATTGAGCTAGAAGTCCTAAAAAGTATGGATGCTGAAATCATAAAATCGCCCGAATATCTATCCAACAACGGACGTACGCGATTGACAGATTTAACCGTCAAAAAATCCGACCTCGTCGCACCAATCGACAAGATTCATCCAATGCCATTCCCAGGATTAAATATCGACAATTTACCGTTTTTCTCGGTTATCGCCGCTTCTGCTCGCGGTCGCACTTTAATTCACGACTGGGTATTCGAAAACCGCGCCATCTATACTACTGACCTCGCAAAACTAAATGCAAAAGTTGAACTCTTGGATGCTCATCGCGTATACGTTGAGGGACCAGCAAACTGGCGTCCAGCCGAACTTGTCTCCCCTCCAGCCCTTCGTCCTGCCGTAGTAGTCCTAATTGCGATGTTGGCTGCTCCCGGAACATCAATCCTACATAATACCTACTCTATCAATCGCGGATACCAAGATTTCGCCGCTCGCCTTCGTCACCTCGGTGCCGACATTGCTCCACTCTCCGGCATTTAGTGCTAAAATAAAATAGTGAACAATATTTTAGAAGGATTAAATCCCGCGCAAAAAGAAGCTGTCGAGGTATTAGAAGGGCCTCTTCTTATTCTGGCCGGCGCAGGATCAGGTAAAACCAAAACCCTAACCCACCGCATTGCTAATTTAATAGCTCACGGCACTCCAGAAAATCATATTCTCGCCGTTACTTTTACCAATAAAGCCGCCAAAGAAATGCGAGATCGCCTCTGGCAACTGCAAGGAGGAACTAATTTTGCACCGCGCGGATTTATGCCTTACATGGGTACATTTCATTCAATCTGCGTACGCATTCTAAGGATTGAACACATTGCCGCCAATCTTGACGCTAATTTTGTAATCTATGACACGGATGATCAAATTGCCCTCATCAGTCGTATCATCAAAGATCAACACTTTGATAGTAAAAGTATGAAGCCAAAAGTTATCCAATCCATTATTTCTAAAAATAAAAACTCCAATATTTCGCCAAGTGAATACGCCTCTGAAGCTTACTACCAAAATCAGAAACAAATCGCCAAAATTTATGAACTTTACGAAAAAGAAAAACAGAAAGCCGAAGCACTTGACTTCGACGACCTACTGTTAACTACCGCCGAATTATTTCGCAAAAATCCAGAAATTCGTCAAAAATGGCAAGCTCGCTTTAACCATATTCTAATCGACGAATACCAGGATACAAACGCGATTCAATATCAACTCATCAAAGCGCTTGTTAACGATAAACGCAACATCTGCGTAGTTGGCGATGATTGGCAGTCAATTTACTCTTGGCGTGGTGCTGATTTTACCAACATCCTAAATTTCGAAAAAGACTTTCCCGGCAGCAAAGTTATCAAACTCGAACAAAACTACCGTAGCACTGGCAATATTTTGAAGGCTTCGCAAAAAATCATTGAACAAAACAAGGCTCGCACCGACAAAACTTTATTTACTGAGTCTGGCGAAGGTGACCCAGTAGAAATCGAAGCTCTAAACGATGAGACGCACGAAGCAGTCTGGGTTGCATCACGCATCTCAATCGAGGTCGCCAAGTCCAAACGCAATTATCATGATTTCGCCGTACTCTATCGCACAAATGCCCAGTCCTACGCCTTTGAAAAAGCTTTTATCAATGCCAAAATCCCTTACAAAATTATTGGCGGCGTGCGCTTTTACGATCGCAAAGAAGTTAAAGACGCTCTCGCAATCTTGAAAATCTTAGTTAATCCGCACGATGTCGTGAGTCTAGAACGTGTCTGCAAAAATGTTCTTTCTGGTATTGGCGATGCTAGTTTCAACAAAATTTTAGCCGGCATTGAACCTTCTGGTAAAGCTAAAAAATCTTACGAAAAACTCACGAATTTTCTCGAACAATATTCCACAATAAAAATCCCCCCAGCCGAGCTTATTCAGAAAATGACCGACTACTTTAACTTCAAAGAACTGCTAAATGACGGCACACCGAGTGGGGAAGAACGTATTGAAAATTTATCAGTCCTCTCCAGCAATGCTATCAATTACGAAAATCTTACAGACTTTCTTGCCGATGCCTCGCTCATGTCTTCCGCCGATGAAGAAACGAGCAAAAACTCAGTTACCCTTATGACTCTGCATGCCGCAAAAGGTCTAGAATTTCCAGTAGTTTTCCTAGTTGGGCTAGAAGACGGGCTTTTTCCTTCCAGTCGTTCAGAAGAAGAACGCGATATCGAAGAAGAACGTCGTCTTGCCTACGTCGGTATGACTCGTGCTAAAGAACTCTTAATCTTAACTTACGCCCGTTCACGTTTTACTTTTGGCAGCCGAAATTATTCCATGCCTTCCCGCTTCCTGTTAGAGCTCGGCTATAATCCATACGGCTCAAATGATTTTTCAAACATCGATGAGCCAGACAAAGAATTTGACCCTTTTGCACCAGATTTTGATACCGAAGGTTTCGACCAAGATCCTTTTCCAGATGACGGACCAATCTGGAGCTAAAAAAATTTGACTCCATCCACATAAAATGTGTTATAATAAAAGCATGAAGATGCCAGCAAAAAAGGCGCCTTTAGCCATTTATGTTGCCATTGCGGTTATGATTACCGGATTTTTTGGTGCCATCGCGCGTACTCTTCCAAATACATTTGCTAATGATGCCGAAGAAAATTCAGAAAAAACCGAATATCACTTTGTCACAATCTACGATCAAAACAACAAGCTCACAATTAAAACCGACGCAATTACCGTGCGTGAAGCCTTAGAGCGCGCTAATTACGAAATATCTGATACCGATACCGTTGAACCAGAGCTAACTAGCCGTATCACCGAAAACAATTTCAATATCAACATCTATCGCTCGCGTCCAGTACTACTAATCGACGGCCAGACAAAAAAATATACTATGGCCTCTAGCTATGATGGGAAAACTATCGCCAAATCTGCAGGATTAACAATTTACGACGGAGACGAAATCAAACTTATCCCGAATGCAAATTTCCTAGAAGCGGGTGACGCCTCGGTATACAAAATCACCAGAAATGGCGGTCGCACAATCACCGTCGAAGTACCAATTGCTTATTCAGAAGAAACGATCCAAGATCCAAACCTAAACGACGGCGAGCAAGAACTCCGTCAAATTGGCGAAGATGGCTTAAAAATTCAAACCTACGAAGTTAATTTCGTTGACGATGTAGAAGTTTCCCGAGAGTTAGTTAGTGAGGAAGTCAACAAGGAGCCAGTCAAAAAAATCATCGCCGTTGGATCCAAAAAAGCCGTCAAATCCGTCCCACCAGAATGGGAGACTTGCGCAAATTGGGCACGTCAAGCCGGCGTATCCGAAAATGATCTTTATTCTGCGCTCACTTTAATCTACCATGAATCCGGCTGTCGTGTAGATGCTACCAATAGATCGTCCGGAGCCTACGGTATTCCACAAGCCCTGCCTGGCAACAAAATGGCCGAAATGGGTGCAGACTGGCAGACTAACCCAATCACTCAGATTCGCTGGATGATAAAATATGTCAACGGCCGTTACGGTGGCTGGCAAAACGCAATGAACTATTGGTGGGCTCACCACTGGTATTAATATGACACTTAAGAACAATAAATCGCTCGGTCAACACTGGCTAAAAGATCGTTTTATCTTAGATGAAATTGCCAGTATGGCCGCAGAAAACACGACAGGGTTATGCCTTGAAATCGGCCCAGGACTTGGTACTTTAACTAGCTCATTACTTAAGCATTTTGACCGAGTCATCGCTGTCGAATACGATAAAAATTTGGCAAACAATTTACCGAAATCTTTCCCAGGAAAAAATCTCGAAGTAGTTAATGCTGACTTTTTAGACTGCGACCTCAGCGAGATGCCAACACCATACGTAGTCGCCGGAAATATCCCTTACTACATTACTTCGCCTATCATCACTAAATTGCTAAATACTAGCCCCGCCCCAAATCGCATCGTTCTTCTAATTCAAAAAGAAGTTGCCGAGCGTATTGCTGCAACCGATGGCAACCATACTTTTCTTTCTATTTCCGTCCAAAACCGCGCCGATGTCACCCTTGGGCCAGTAGTTACCAAAAATCTATTTACGCCGCCACCAAAAGTTGATAGTCAGATTATCATTTTAGATCCTCATGCTCCAAAAATTTCCGATACAGCCATCAAACTTGCAAAGATCGGCTTTTCTAGTCCACGTAAAAAATTGATAAAAAACCTAAATCTACCAAAATCTGAACTGGAGCCGATATTCTCTGAGTTGCATATTTCGCTAGATGCTCGACCTGCAAATCTAAGCCTTGAAAAATGGCAAAATCTCCAAAATGCTCTTGCAAAAAATAATCATAATCGTTAAAATATAAAAAAGGCATCATAATAAGGGAATAATTTTTATGAATTCGGATCCAAATCAACCACAACCAGCTGGTGGCCCAACGCCAGAACCAGAAGTACCAACTCCTGCAGATATCAGCGGCGACGACGCAACCGCTTCTACTGGCAGCCTTTACAACAACGAGAATAACCTTTCTTCGTCGGACCAGGCCGATGTCTCTAAGGCAATCGACCAACTTGCCGATGCTGCCGCTAGTAATACCGAACCCGCCGCTAATACTGAATCTCAGCAGCCATCTGCCGACTCGACACCAATAGTCGAGCCTACCACCCCCGATGCCAACATCGACAATGACGAACCAGTTGCTGAAGTCTTATCATCCGATGCCGAAGAGTCAAAGGAAAAAGAAGAAATTAAGCCAGCCGAACCAGTTCCCGGTGCTATTGGATCTGCGTTTAATTATTCCGCAACCGCTCCAGACCACTCTGAGCCTACTCCTACAAAAGTTATTCCCGTTACAGAAGCCGAGCCAGAATCCAATCCAGAGCCGTCTCTAGACAGCTCTGTAGAGCCAACTACCGACGTTCAAGTCGAGCAGCCACAGACTGAACCACCAGTCGAACCACAGATCAAGCAGCCACAAACTGAGCAACCACAAGTCGAACAACCTCAACCCGAGCAACCAGGTCAGCAAACCGCAATCATCGGAGAAACGCCTACCGCACCAACTACACCTACCACACCAGGCGCGCAAGCGGCTAAACCAGCTACCAAGAAAAGTAGTCTCGTTCTTGCGCTCATCATAATCGCCGTTGTAGTCCTTATCGCAGTTATTGTTGTCTTTGTCCTCTTCATTATTTCTGGTTCATCCAACAAAAGCACCACAACCGTTACCACTAATAATAACTACTACGAACAAGTGGAGGAATCATCCCTTATCTGCACTCGCATCTCTAATTCTGCCGATGTCAACAATTCCGCTCTCGCTAGCTACGAGCTAAAGATGATCGCCAACTACTACGGTGACGAACTCTCTGACATTGCTACAACTGGCACTTATAACTATATTAGCCCTGAATCCGCCGCCGAAGGTGCCACCCAGGCTCGTCTAGCCTATGCTGAATGGTACCGTTCATTAGGCCTAAACACCGATCCATTCTCTAGTAGTTATCCAGTATCTGGCAGCACATTCACCGCTTCCCACTTCGCCGAAGCTGAACAGGTTACAGCCGCATCTGCACCACTATTCTACTTAAACGTTGAAAACGACGAAGCTATTACCGATATTGATTCAGTTCGCGCGGTATATGTAGGACAGGGTTATACTTGTAGTGGCAGTGAAGACGCCGAAGAAGAAGCCGCCGAGGAACAAACAGAAGAAACTTTTGCTCCGGAAGAAAACGGTGTCGAAGACGAAGAAGCAGTTGAAGAGGGAGTTATCGAAGTTCCAGAAGGACCAGATAGTGTCGAAGACACTACCGAATCATCAGAGCTGTTACCAGAATAAAAATCTTGCTTTTTTAGCATAAGCGTGCTACCATTAAAAAAATATCTAATAGCTAAAGGAGTAAAAAGCTATGGAATCATTAACTGTAGTAGAAGCCGGAGCGCTTGGCGGTTTATTCGTCACTATCGGCATCTTTGCTATCATTTATTATATTCTGCTCGTCATTGCAGAATGGAAGATTTTCAAAAAGGCCGGCGAGGCTGGTTGGAAATCACTTATTCCTATCTACAACACTTATATCATCTATAAAATTTCCGGCATTAAAGCCTGGTTCTGGTACCTTCTCGTCGTAAGTATTGGCTGTTACATCGTCGCAACAATCAACGGCGGAATCCAGTATGATGAAAACATGGAGATATCTAGCTCTACTAGCATGCTAGCTATCTTTGCGGCAGTATTTAACACTGTTTTCGCTGCCATCGTTTCTATCTATGCTAACTACCGCTTAGCTAAAGTCTTCAAGAAAGGCATCGGCTTCACGCTCGGCTTAATCTTCCTACCGAACATCTTTACCTTGATTCTCGGTTTTGGTTCAGCCAAATACGACAAAAAAGCTCTCAAAGCTTAATCATAAAAAAGCCCCTTGAAAAAAAGGGGCTTTTTTGATATAATTAATCCAAGAGTTTCAATGCGTCAAATGCTAGGCGCACCTAAATATTAAATTAACAGGGATTTTGTAATGCCAACTATTAACCAGTTGATTCGCAAGCCTCGCAAAAAGGCTGCTAAAAAATCAAAAGCTCCAGCTCTTGGTTCTATTGTTAATACACTAAAAACTCGTCACTACAACCAGGCCGCCCCATTAAAACGCGGCGTCTGCGTGAAAGTTACGACTAAAACTCCGAAGAAGCCAAACTCCGCTCTTCGTAAAGTTGCTCGTGTACGCCTCACAAACGGACAAGAAGTCTGGGCCTATATTGGTGGTGAAGGTCACAACCTCCAGGAACACGCCGTTGTGCTCGTCCGCGGTGGTCGTGTCCCTGATCTTCCAGGCGTCCGCTATCATATCGTCCGCGGCACACTCGACCTTCAGGGTGTCGACGGTCGCAAACAGGGTCGCTCCAAATACGGGGCAAAGAAAGGAGATAAATAATGCGTAAAGTTACTACTTCTCTCCAAAGAAAAGTTAGCCCAGATCGTAAATATCAATCGATCTTGATTCAGCGCCTAATTAATAAATCTATGCTTGATGGCAAAAAACAAGCTGCCGAACGCGCTGTTTACGCTGCTCTCGAGGGCGCCGCTAAGAAACTTGGCTCCGAGGACCCTGTAGAGGTCTTTGAGAAGGCCCTTGCAAACGTTTCGCCAGATTTTGAAGTGAAATCTCGCCGCGTTGGTGGCGCAAACTATCAGATTCCATTCCCAATTTCTGGTCACCGCCAGCAACACTTTGCCTTCTCTTGGCTCGTCCAAGCTGCTCGTGCTCGCTCTGGCATGCCTTACAGCAAGCGTCTCGAGCTTGAGATTGTCGATGCCTACAATGAAACCGGTGCCGCCTTCAAGAAAAAAGAAGACTGCCACCGCATGGCCGAAGCCAACCGTGCTTTCGCCCACTTTGCTCGCTAATTCGTGCAAGAAAAAGGACCCGCAAAAGCGGGTCTTTTTATATCACACTAATGCTAAAAAGTCAAGTCTACCATCTTTAATACCCTTATGCTATAATAAAGCAAAAGCAGGAGGAAAATATGATAAAAGTAGCTATTAACGGTTTCGGGCGTATCGGACGTAACGCTTTTAAGATTGCCTTCGAACGAGATGACATCAAAATCGTTGCAATTAATGATTTGACAGATACAAAGACCCTAGCCCACCTCCTTAAACATGATTCTTCTTATGGTACTTATGCTCGTCGCGTTTCCTTTGACGACGAAAATATTATTGTCGAAGGTAAAAAAATCCGTGTTCTCAGCGAAAAAGACCCTGCAGCACTCCCATGGAAGGATATGAACATCGACGTAGTCATTGAATCTACTGGTCTTTTCACTGAGGCCGATAAAGCTAAGCTCCACCTCGACGCTGGCGCTAAAAAAGTTGTCATCTCTGCCCCAGCTAAGGGCGAAGGTATCAAAACTATCGTTCTCGGCGTTAACGAAGATATTATTGAAGAGGACGACAAAATCCTCAGTAACGCCTCCTGTACTACCAACTGTATTGCTCCAGTCATGAAAGTTCTAGAAGACAATTTTGGCATCGAAAAAGCCATGATGACCACTGTACATTCTTATACTGCCTCCCAAAAATTACAAGACGCCCCAGCCAAAGATTTGCGTGAAGCTCGCGCTGCTGCCGAAAATATCGTCCCAACCACGACTGGCGCTAGTAAGGCCGCCGCTAAAACCATTCCTTCGCTGGAAGGGAAGTTTAACGGACTTAGTATCCGCGTTCCAACCCCAGTTGTCTCTCTCGCCGATATTACCGCCGTCATCAAACGCGACACCACAAAAGAGGAAATCAATAAGATTTTTGAAAAGGCCGCCAAAAATCCTTACTATCTTGGCATTCTAGGCGTTACGCATGAAGAACTAGTCTCTATTGATTTCCGTGGCAACTCTCATTCTGCTATTATCGACCTACCTTTAACCGATGTTGTTGCCGGCAACTTAATCAAAGTCGTCGCCTGGTATGACAATGAATGGGGATACAGTAATCGCCTCGTCGAACTTACCGCCGACTTCGGAAAGGACGAATAATGGACATCTCGGCAGTATTTATTGCCTCCGATCATCGCGGATTCGATCTCAAAAACCGCCTCGTCCAAAGCTTTAATTTTGTAGACCTCGGACCAAGTACTTACAACGAAGATGACGACTTCAACGATGCCGCAATTGCCGTCTCAAAAGAAGTGTTAAGACGACCAAACGTCAAAGGCATAGTCATCTGCGGCTCCGCACACGGTGTTGTCATGCAAGCTAACCGCTTTAAAGGCATACGCGCTATCGCCGCTTACACCCCGGAACTAGCACAAATTGGCCGCCAACACAATGACGCCAACGTTCTTTGTCTCTCCTCAGACTTCGTAGAGCCCGAGCAAAACGTCCGTATTATTGAAGCTTTCCTCACTACTCAATTTTTAAATAAGCCTCGCTACGTTCGCCGTATCGGGCGCTTAGATAAGGAGATAAATTAATATGGCTACCTCTGCCGAAATTGTGCCTACCATTCTCGCTACCGACCTCGAACAATACAAAAAATTTGTCACCGCCTACCAAGGTTTTGCCAAACGCGTGCAGATCGATATCTGCGACGGTCAATTCACCCCAGCTACAACCATATCGGAAAATGATGTCGTTTTTCCAGAAAATTGGCAAATCGATTTTCACATGATGGTAGCAAGACCGTCTGAACATCTTGCTAATCTCATTGCTAAAAAGCCACACCTAGTAATTTTCCACGCTGAGACCGGAGAAAATCTTATTCCTATCTTTGAACAACTTCATGCGGCAGGCATTAAGTGTGGTGTTGCCTTAGTAAAATCCACTTTTCCTGGCAGTATCGAGGAAGCCATCAAGGCTGCCGACCATGTCTTAGTCTTCGGTGGTGAACTTGGTCGTCAAGGCGGACTAGCCGATCTTCTTCAAACCGAAAAAGTCCCGCTTATCCAAAAAATCAATCCTGACGTCGAGCTTGGCTGGGACGGAGGAGCAAATATGACTAACGTCCGCGCAATCGCCCGCGCCGGCTTCAGTATTATTAATGTTGGCAGCGCCCTGGCCACCGCCCAGAATCCGGCTGCCGTTTTTGAAGAGCTTACTAAAGAAACCGATCGTCGAGGAGTTGCCCTCTAATGGCTAGAATCGTCAGCCTCGGTTCTGCGCTCCAAGATATCTATCTCTTGGACGGTGACGATTTTGCTGCTCGCCCAGACGGCAACCATGCTATTTTCGGAAAACTCATCGTTGGCGCAAAAGCCGATATTGACGACGTATCCTATGAAGTAGGTGGCGGCGGCACTAACTCTGCCGTCAGTTTTAGTCGACACGGTCACGAATCCATTTTTATCGGCAATATTGGCCGTGATATCGCCGGGGAAGCAGTCATCGCCTGCCTAGACGAAGAAGGTATTGACAGTAGCTACGTCTCTAAAGTCAGAAAACACACTGGCTGCTCGGTCATTTTGCTTGATCGTCGTTCCGGAGAGCGCACTATCCTAACTTACCGCGGTGCCTCAGCCAAATTTTCTAATCTCAACCCAGAAATCTTGGAAAAAATCAAACCAGATTGGCTCTATATCACCTCTCTCAGAGGCGACCTAAAGACCCTGTCCGCTTTTTGCCAAAAAGCCAAGTCCCTAAACACAAAAATCATGCTTAACCCAGGCAAACTAGAATTCAAAAATAAGCACGAACTCCTGAAAATCATCTCTTCCGTCGACGTCTTGCTCTTAAATAAATCCGAAGCTAGCGAGCTAGTTCCTGGTACTATTTTGACAGAACTTTTAACTCGCCTAAAAAACTATGTTCCAATCGTCATCATTACCGATGGTCAATCAGGAGCCATCGCCACTAATGGCACAGAAACTTATCGCGTTGGACTCTACGAAGATTTAAAAGTAAAAGATACTACCGGCGCCGGCGACGCCTTTGGTTCTGGCTTCCTGGCACACTTTGCAGATAATCACTCTTTCTCAGAATCTCTCGTCTTTGCCTCCGCTAATTCCACTTTCGTCGTTAGTAAACTCGGCGCAAAAACCGGCATCCTCACTGGCCGCGAGAAGCTCCATCAAATGCCAATTCAAAAAATCTAAACAAAGGACAACCTATGGAACAAGAAGCAAAAAAATGGATCAAAAGCATGGAAAAACTCGGCGTCGATGAGCGCGATTTCGAGCGTTCACTCGCTTACGCCCGCGACCTTCTACATGGACTTCATACGATTCGCACTTACCCACAAGGCGTAACTGTTTTTGGTTCCGCCCGTGTAGCCGAAACAGATCGTTTTTACAAAAAAGCTCGCTTACTCGGTCAGCTCCTTGCTCAAAACGGTCACGCCGTCATCACTGGTGGCGGACCAGGCATCATGGAAGCAGCCAATCGTGGTGCATTCGAATACGGCGGTCGCTCAATTGGCCTCAATATCACTCTTGAACATGAACAATTTGCCAACCCCTACCTCACCGATACGATGGAATTTCACTACTTTTTCGCCAGAAAAGTCATGCTCACTATGAGCTCCAAAGTCTACGCCTTTTTCCCAGGCGGCTTCGGCACACTTGACGAGCTATCAGAGATCATGGTCTTGATTCAAGAAAATAAAATGCCAAAAGTGCCAGTCTTTTTCGTTGGTAAAACCTACTGGGCTCCCCTCGTTCGCCTCTATCGCACTCGTATGCTCAAAAGTGGCATGATTAAGGCTAGCGACTTAAAACTCTTCAAAGTCACCGATCGTGTTGAAGACGTAGTTGCCGCCGCTAACCGCATTGGTCACCCAAAAATCGGCGAGAATTATTACGATGCATTCAAACATTGACAAAAAATGCTAAGTATGATACAATAAAAAGACGAACTATTATCAGTTAGTACTTTTAGGAGGTGAAACCGATGAAGACCGTCATCACATTTTTCGCAATTATTTTTATAATTTGCTGTCTTATAGTTGCCGCCGCAGCTTTTGCAATACTTGGTGAGTTAGCTCATAATTTTAGTCATGCACATAGCGAACGACAGCTCAAAAATCGCACAGCAAAAGCCAGATTACGTCTAGTCAGAGGTGTAGTTTCCGGACGTGAATACCAACAGCTCAATGACTTGCATATCGTCAAAGTTAAACTCAGCGAACGTACTACGCTTAACTTCGACGACGAAGACGCTTACTACGTCATCAAAAACGGCTCAGAAGTCTCAGTTCGTATTCGCGAACATTTTGACAAAAACGGTTCGCTCATCGCTCGCGTACCAGTCGAAATCTTAGCTCCGCTTTAAAGCGGGGCATTTTCATGTTATAATAATAATATATGCCAAAATTTGAACTTCAGTCTAAGTATGCCCCAACCGGCGACCAGCCCGCAGCAATCAAAGCCCTTTGTCACGGGCTCGATAATCATTTGCGTGAACAAACTCTGCTTGGCGTCACTGGTTCTGGCAAGACTTTTACTATGGCAAACGTCATCCAGCACTACCAGAAGCCAACCTTAATCCTCGCTCATAATAAAACTCTCGCCGCTCAACTCTATTCCGAGTTCCGCGAGTTTTTCCCAAATAACGAAGTTCACTATTTCGTTTCTTATTTCGATTATTATCAACCAGAAGCTTATATTGCCAGTAGTGATACTTATATTGAAAAAGATTCCGCCATTAACGACGAAATCGACCGCTTGAGACACGGCGCAACCGAAGCCTTACTCACCCGCCAAGACGTTATTATTATTGCCTCGGTTTCCTGTATCTATGGTATTGGCTCTCCAGAACACTATACTGCTATGTCGCTCCTTGTTACTCTCGACCAAAACTTAACGCAACAAGACTTTCTAAAACATTTAGTAGCAATGCAATACCATAGAAACGACCTAGCCTTCGAACGCGGCAACTTTCGTGTCATGGGTGACACGGTTGATCTTTTTCCGGCTTCTGGCGAATACGCTTATCGCTTTGAATTCGGCTTCAACCAACTAGAAAGCATGAAAATCATCGATCCTCTAACCGCCGAAATTCGCGAAAAACCCGATCGCATCCATATCTTCCCAAACACTCATTACGCCACACCAAAGGACCAACTCGAAAAAGCTCTCATCACAATCAAAGAAGAATTCGACGACCGTCTCGCTTTCTTCGAAAAACATCAAAAATTCCTAGAAGCCCAGCGTCTATCTCAGCGCACAAAATACGATCTCGAAATGCTAAAAGAAACCGGCTTTGTCAAAGGCATCGAAAACTATTCTCGTCACCTCGACGGCCGAAAACCTGGCGAACCACCAGCTACTCTCCTTGACTTTTTCCCAAAAGATTTTCTACTTATGATTGACGAATCCCATATGACCATTCCGCAGGTCCGTGGCATGTACAACGGCGACCATTCCCGAAAAGAAACACTCGTCGAATACGGCTTCCGCCTGCCTTCCGCGCTCGATAACCGCCCGCTCACTTTTCCAGAATTCGAAAGCCATATCAACCAAGCAATTTACGTCTCCGCCACACCTGGCGAGTATGAGCTTGAGCATTCCCCAGAGCCAGTCCAGCAAGTTATTCGCCCAACCGGCTTGCTCGATCCAAAAATTTCCGTTCGCACAACCGAAAACCAAATTGATGATCTTATGGAGGAAATCGATCTCCGCATCGCAAAAGGTCAACGTGTCTTAATTACGACTCTAACTAAACGCATGGCCGAAGATCTAACTGACCACCTAAAAGAACGCAATATCAAAACCGCCTACATTCATTCCGATATCGACACTTTGGAGCGTGGTGATATTTTGCGCGATTTGAGAGCTGGCGTTTATGATGTCCTCGTCGGCATCAACCTACTTCGCGAAGGTCTTGACCTTCCGGAAGTTTCGCTCGTCGCGATTCTCGATGCAGACAAAGAAGGTTTTCTCCGTTCTGAATCTGCTTTAATTCAGACTATCGGTCGTGCCGCTCGCCATGTCGAAGGCGAAGTTATCATGTATGCCGACACTATGACTGAGAGTATGGAAAAAGCTATTAATGAGACAAATCGCCGCCGCGAGATTCAGCAAAAATATAATGAGGAGCATAATATTACACCGAAGGGAATCGACAAAGAAATCGGCGCTGGCCTGCGCGCACTAATCCCAGAAAAAGAACAGAAAAACCAACTTGATCTTCGCAAAGTTCCGCCAGAAGAAATTCCGAAACTAATAAAACAGCTCGAATCCGAAATGAAACTCGCCGCAGCCAATCTCGAATTTGAGCATGCCGCAAGTTTACGTGATTTAATCGAAGACATCAAATCCGGCAAAGCCTCCTAGCAGTTATGCTATAATTAGTCTATGAATATCACGATTCTCGGCGCAGGTGACTTTGGTAAAGTTCTTGGCGATATCGCCGAATATAACGGTCATAAGGTAAAATTTTACGACCCATATAAATTCCCGAAAATTACGTTAGAAGAAGCCCTGCAAGATTCTGAAGTTAATATCTTCGCCGCTCCATCCAGCGCCGCCAACGATATACTGCCAAAACTGCCTACCGATATTCCGCTTATCTGTACCTCAAAAGGCTTCGTTTCTAAAAAACCATTCGAAAAATTTAAAGACTTTTCCGCCTTTGCTGGCGCAGGCATGGCCGACCAAATTAAAGCGAAAAATCCACCCTACGGCGATAAATTTATTTTTACCGCTAGCAGTGAAATTTCTGAATACATTTTTACTACCGAAAATATTCAAATTGAATATACTGATGATACTCTCGGCATTCTTATTTGTGGTGCACTCAAAAATATCTACGCTATCGCCTGCGGTATCTACAACTTTGATCGCAATCTCCTACAACAAATCCATACCGAATGGCGTGAAACTTTAAAGCTAAACGGCGCCTCCGATCTCACCGAATTTTCCTGCGGTATGCCGGATCTGCTCATGTCCGTCGCATACAACTCGAGAAACACCGAATATGGCCGCACTCTCGCCGAAGTACCACAAAAAACCACCGTTGAGCCAGTTGGTACTGTCGAAGGTGTCAATATCGTCAACTCGCTCACTAGTTATCCAGAATTCGAAATCCCAGCCACCTCTAAGATCTTAAAAACAACCATTAAAAGGATCAAAGATGCCACTAAACTCTAAACAAAAAGAAGCCGTAGAATATTTAAGTGGTCCATTACTCGTCCTTGCTGGCCCTGGTACCGGAAAAACCCAATTACTCTCTAGTAAAGTCGCTCACATCTTAGAAAAAACCGACACTAGTCCAGAAAATATTCTCTGTCTGACCTTTACCGAAGTTGGTGCCGAGAATATGCGTACTAGACTTTTCTCCATGATTGGCCAAGCCGCCAGCAGTGTCAATATTCATACTTATCACGCATTCGGTTCCAACGTCCTTTCAGCCTACAAAAACTACGCCACCGATTTTAGTCGCAATCTAGATTCTCCTATTGACGAAATCACTCAACATAAAATTATCCGCAAAATTCAAGAAAATCTCGCCCCCGGAGACATCCTTCGCGGGGATAAGATTTCCGACATTGTCAGCACAATTAGTAGCGCCAAAAGCGCCCGCCTGACCGCCAGCGACCTTGCTAAAATTGCCGCCGATAACGTCAAAATCGCAAACGAACTCAATCCTAAACTCTCAAACATCCTCGACAACCTTGTTCCACGTATGAAATTTGCCAACGCTGTCGAAACCGTCTACCAGCCGCTCCTTGAAACCATGGCAGCGTACGCTAAGCCAGAGCCGCTTGCCGGCAATATTGAACGCGAAGTTAACTCTTGGATTTTTGAACTCAACCACATCATCGATTCTGAAGCCGCCAAAGAAAAACCATCTGTCAGCCCTCTCTCCTCCTGGAAAAAACGGCACTTCGAAAAGGGTCCTACCGGCAACTGGCGCCTATCAAACATCGTCTCCAACAAAAAACTATCCAGCCTTGCCAATATTATGCAGATTTATGACGAAGAGCTGCAATCAAACGGGCTCTTTGATTTTTCCGATATGATCGAGGAAGCCATTAGTGCTCTTAAGCATGACTCCGGCTTTCGACTTACCCTCTCAGAGCGCTACCAATATATTCTGCTTGACGAATTTCAAGATACTAACCACTCCCAAGCCGAGCTAATTTATTTACTCACCGACTACGAGAGCCCATCTATCATGGCTGTCGGCGACGACGACCAGGCCATCTTCGCCTTTCAAGGCGCCAACGCTTCTAACCTCATCGATTTTCAACAACACTACAATGCCAAAGTTATTACCCTCACCGATAATTATCGTTCAACCAGCCAAATTCTTGACTTTTCCCACAAAATAGCCGACCAAATTACTAGCTCTTTTGCAAAAAACCACGATATTGAAAAAATCCTCACTGCAAAACGTGATTTTAATGCAACCGAACTCTCTCGTCATGAATTCCTATCTAGCGATAGCGAATATTACTACGTCGCGAATGCAATCGAAAAACTGATCAATTCCGGCGTCAACCAATCAGATATTGCCATTATCACTCCAAAGCATAAATACGTCGCGCCACTACTTCCTTACTTAAAATCTCATCCCAAAATCAATATCGCTTACGAAAAACGCGACAACCTCTTTGAAGATCCAAAAATCAGTAAACTTTTAAAATTGTCCCGTTTTATCTACAATCTTGCAAACGGCAATCAATCGTCCTATCTTTTGCCTGAAATTTTGAGCTTTGATTTTTGGCAAATCGACCCTCTTACAATTCTTAAAATTTGCACTTATGATAGGCACAACCCAAAAACCATAGTCGAGCGTCTCGCTATATCGGAAGACGATAGGTTAAAAAACGTCGCCATACTTATCGGAAATCTGGTCCAAAACTCTTTTGATACGCCACTAGAACTCTTTATTAACCAACTGCTCCGCGACACCGACTTCCTTAATTTTTACGAACAAGCCGAAGAATACGAATCGTTTACCTTGTATGAAAATCTTGCCGTCCTCCGCGAAGCCATTAAGTCACACTTAAAAACCGATCGTCCATTACTAAAAGACCTCATCGAGTTCCTAGATGATTACGAAGCGGCCAACCAACCACTCACAAACACCAGTCCGTACCAAGATTCCTCCGATTCCGTCCAAATTCTCACCGCCCATAAGAGTAAAGGCCTTGAGTTCCAATATGTTTTCTTGGTCGCCGCCGACGACCTTGCCTGGGGTAAAGGAAAAGGGAACAACAGTTACTTTACACTCCCAGACAACCTCATCCAAATCCGTCATACTGGTATCACTGACGACGAGCGGCTTCGTCTATTCTTCGTCGCCATTACTCGTGCAAAATCGCATCTCTGCATCACCAACTCCATTAAAGATTTCTCTGGCAAAACTCCCGCTCGTCTCGCCTATCTCGCCGAATACGAGAAAGATGACAAAATTATCTCGCCTTACCTTGGCGAAATAGAAGTCATCAAACATTACGAAGACATCGATGAAGCTAAAAAGCAAACCGACCTGAAAGCCAACTGGCTCGAACGCTATCAAAAGCTTACCCCCGATCTCAGAGCCATTTTAGAACAACGCGTTTCGAATTATCACATGTCTGCTTCCGATCTCACTTCTTTTATCGACATCATCTATTCCGGTCCGCAAACTTTCTACAAAAACAGGCTCTTACGTGTCCCCTCAGAGCCACCTACCAGCCAAATTATTCTCGGCAATCTCATCCATGCTACTTTTGAGCAAATCACCAAATCCAAACTCACCGACGATGCAGCCATCGAATTCTTCAAGCAGCAAGCCGAGAAACAGCCGCTTATGCCAAACGACCTAAATGATATTCTCGTTCGCGGAGAAAAATCCATTCGCGCCAGTCTAGATTCTTTCTCTGACATTCTCCGCCATCCTCACGCCCAAGCCGAAGTTAATCTTGCACACGAAAATCTATCTCTTGGCGATACTCCTATTCTCGGCATTATCGACCATATCAATATCAATCCAGAAACTAAGACTATCGACATCTACGACTTTAAGACCGGAGCTTACAAAGACAAAAAATGGGACAGCGATGCCACCCTCTATAAATATAAACTCCAACTTGGATTCTATAAACTCCTCCTCAATCTTTCTCCGACCTATAGCAAGTACAAAGTTAACAGCGCACATATTCTCTTTGTTTCCCCAGATCAGGCCGACGGCCTAGTACATGATAAAATTTATAAGTACAATGAAGAGGACGAGCTAGTCCTAAAATCCCTCATAAAGTCAGTTTATCACGAAATTAAAACACTAAACTTTATTGAGGATCAAAATCTCTTCCTCGCCACAGACAACACTAGAAAGCTTTCCGATCTCAAAAACTTCGTGCAACTTCTTATCGATAAGTATGAAGCTTGACTTTTTAGGCAAAAAGGTGTATAATTAAAGAATGGGCTGCATCGCAGCTCATTTGTACATTTAGAGAGGGGGTGACATGAATGACCTATACTTGCCCATGTTGCGGCAGAATTTTTCTTACCGAACTTGGTAAAGACAATTGCACTTGTAGACCAATTATTGGTACATGTCCCCGGTGCCATGGCTCCGGGATCATTGCCGAATTTCTTGGCCCTAACCAAAAATGCCCAAGCTGCGGCGGCACAGGTAAAATACGTAAGGGCGGATAAAATCCGCCCATTTTTCATGTCAGAATGCTAGAAAAATCTTACTGAGTCAAACGGGAAAAGCCGAAAAATCACTGGGCCAATCACACGACAGTATGGTACCGTTCCTAGTCCATTGCGCGAATCATATGAATGTGTACCTTCGCGGTTATCGCCAGACACAAACAGCTCACCGCTCGGCACGATAATGTCAACCTCACCAGCAGTATATTTCTTTGGCCCATCCGTATCTGAAACATACGTATCCTCATCAGGTGAAAACCCATCCGGATGCTCATCGTTATAAACTGTTAGCTTGCCATTCTTCACTACCACTCGTTCACCAGGGAAAGCAATCACACGCTTGATAATATACTGATCCGCAATTCCAGACTCCGCCTTGCATGTCAAAGGCCCGTCAGCCTCTCCGTTCGCGAATACGATAATCTGACCACGTTCTGGCACATATTCGTTACCAAACAGATGTGCCACCGTTACCGGGACTCGATTTACAATAATCCGATCGTTTCCATGTAGTGTATTCTCCATAGACACACCAACCACATTATAAGACCGAAATATAAACGCATTTAGCGCCAACGTCCCTACCACCACGCCAGCCACGAAGAGAATCAAACTCAAAATATCTTTCAGTAAAGGATGTTTTTGAAAAAACTTTGGTTTTGCTTCCATAACATCTAGTATAACATAAAAACTATAAAAACTCGACGCTTTTTGATATAATAATTTCATGGCAGATTACATTTTAATTCGAAAATCCCGTAACATTCTCTCGTCCATCCTCCACGTCATCCTTAATATTTTACTTGGCGTCGGTTCGATTGTTATCACTGTCATATCTGGCAGCTGGATTCTCGGCGTGATTCTAGTCGCTATTTCTAAATGGCGTATCTTTGCCGTTCGTCCGTACTACTGGCTTACCAATATAAAATCTAGCCTCGTCGACATTATCGTCGGCACTAGCTTTGTTCTGATTGCCTATTGCTCTGGAACTACAGTTCTACCGATACATTATATTCTGGCTACGCTTTACACGCTTTGGCTCATCGTCCTTAAGCCACGTTCTTCCGAAACTGCCGCCGAGATACAATCTCTTATTTCCGTCTTTCTCGGCACTACTGCTACCGTACTGATCTCGGCCAGTCTCAACTCGCTAGTCATAGTAATTGCTTGTTTTATCATCGGCTATGCTAGTGCTCGCCACGTACTCGTACAAAGTGACGACAACGATTTTGCCATGGTCACCAGAATCTGCGGTCTCATCTCCGCTGAAATCGCTTGGCTTTGCCATTCTTGGCTCATCGTCTACTCATTTGGAAACACCGGCATTATCATCCCTCAGCTTTCTATCATTCTCACCATTTTCTCGTTCGTCTTTGACCGCGTCTATAAATCTATCATCATTCATGACGGCAAGCTCAAAAAAAACGACATCATCATTCCGGTTATTTTCAGTTTATGCGTAATAATCATGCTCGCGGTTTGGTTTAGCAAGCCAATCTTCGACGTTTAAAAAAGGAGGGTCTCTATGCCTACAGAAAAATCTACCAAAAAATCTACCAAGTCTACTAAGGTCACTAATACTACTAAGAAGACTACGAAGGCCGCTAAGACTACTAAATCTACGAAAGCCACCAAAGCTACCAAAGCTTCTAAACCTGCTGCGGCCGAAACTCGCAAACAAACCGCCGAGGAACGCATCAAAACTAGCAATCGTCGTCTTATCACCGGCGCTATCGTTGGCGGTGCCGCCTTCTGCGCTGTAGTCGCATTTGGTATTACCACATATAATGTCATTGATAATTTCCCAATTTGGACTTCTAATCTTGGCAATTTCATCACTGAACATATCGTCGACGGCAACTCCGCAAACTTCACCGAAGGATCTATCGCCGAAGTTGCATCCCGCGTTACTCCCGCCGTAGTATCTATCACTACCGAAACTCGCACTATCGGCTACTATGGCCAAAGTAGCACTTCCAGCGCCGCTGGGACGGGCATGATTGTTACAAGTGACGGCTACGTCATCACCAATAAACATGTCGTTGACGGTGCTAGCAGTATCAATGTCGTACTTGATGATGGCACGCGCTATACCGAAGTCAAGCTCGTTGGCGTTGACCCATCTAACGACGTTGCCTATCTAAAGATTTCCGGCGTCGAAGATTTACCTACCGTCACTCTCGGCAACTCTAAAACTATCACTGTCGGTCAGCAAGTTATCGCTATCGGTAACGCTCTTGGCCAATTCCAAAATACCGTCACCGAAGGTATCGTTTCCGGTACCGGCCGTACCATCGTCGCTGGCGACGGCTCATCGTCCAACAACTACTATGAAACCCTAAGTGACATGATTCAAACCGACGCATCCATTAACGCTGGCAACTCTGGTGGCCCATTAGTTAACGCTGCCGGCGAAGTTATCGGTATCAACACCGCCGTCTCTAACTCTGCCAACGGTCTCGGCTTCGCCATTCCAATCTCTTCGGTCAAAGGTATGCTAAAGAGCATCATCGAAAACGGCAAAGCTGAACGCGCCTTCCTCGGCGTCAGCTATACCAATGTTACCGCTGATACCGCCAAAGATTATAATCTATCCGTCAAATATGGTGCCTATGTCACCGGCGAAAACGCCGTCATAAAAGACAGCCCAGCCGAAAAAGCCGGTATCAAATCTGGTGATGTTATTGTCGCAGTTAACGGCGTCAAAGTCGGCCAAACTGGCACCCTCTCCTCGCTCATTAGCGAATACACCGTTGGCGATAAAGTAGAAATCACCATCGTGCGCGACAACGAAGAAATCAATCTCAAAGTCACTCTTAGCTCTTACCCGACCACACTTAGCAGGTAAAGACTAGCGCAAACCCACGCGTTTCAATGTGCCGGAACCCTAAATCTCCGGCACATTTTATTAGCTCCTCGTGCTGACACGGATCAGCCTCTATTACCACAAAAGCCTTCTCGGAAGAAATACCACCAGCCTCCCTAAAAAGACGTTTATATAACGCCAGACCACCATCTTCAGCATAAAGCGCTTCCTCAGGCTCAAACGAAAGCGCCTCTCGATCTAACCATTCCCATTCTCTATCCACATAAGGCAAATTAGCCACAATAATTAAATCACCGTTAATATTATCACTGGAAAATCCAGATAATAAATCAGAACGTGAAAAAGTTACATCTGCCCCCAAAATTTCTGCATTTTCCTTAGCTACATCCAAAGCTTTTTCCGAAATATCAACTGCAAAAACTTTCGCTCCCGGAAGCTCCAATTGCAAAGTTGTAGCAATACAACCAGATCCAGTACCAACGTCTACAATCGTCAAATTATCACAATCAACTTCAGCCTTTGGCGCCTTCACTCCTGGAAGATAAGCCTTTCCAGAAAGTAAAAGTACACTGTCCACTACCATCTCCGTTTCTGGACGGGGAATTAAAACATTAGGCGTTACCTTAAACTTCCGCCCGTAAAAATCGACGCAGCCCTCTCTATACGCTTTCGGCAAGCTCCCGCTCATTGCGCGCTAATTCCTGAATAATGTCTTCAATGTCTCCATCCATCACCGCATTAATTCCCGAACGCGAATAATGAATCCTATGATCAGTCACTCGATCTTGCGGAAAATTATAAGTCCTAATCTTCTCCGACCGATCACCAGTTCCAATCAAAGACTTACGTGCGCTCGATGCTGCCGCTTGATCCTCAAGCTTCTTTTTCTCAGCAAGTCGCGAACGCAAAATTGTCATCGCTTTAATTCGATTCTGCTGCTGGCTTCGCTCATCCTGCATCGCCACTACAATTCCAGTTGGAAGATGTGTAATCCTTACCGCCGAATCGGTCGTATTCACGCCTTGGCCACCATGACCACCAGATCGATAAATATCAATGCGCAAATCCTCTGGACGAATCTCGATGTCGCTTTCTTCTGCCTCTGGCAGTACCGCCACCGTCACGGTCGAAGTATGAATCCGCCCCTGGCTCTCAGTTACCGGTACGCGCTGCACGCGGTGCACGCCACCTTCAAACTTCATCTGTCCATACGGCCTATCTCCAGAAAGACGAAAAATCACTTCTTTCATACCCCCCGCCTCATTCTCGTTTTGCGAAATCAACTCCGTTTTCATGCCGTGGCCTTCTGCAAAATGTTGATACATCCGATAAAGCTCACCGGCGAACAAGCTTGCCTCATCGCCGCCAGCCCCCGCACGAATCTCTACAATCGCCGGCTTATCATCATTCGGGTCATGCGGAATCAACAGCTCCTCGAGCTCAGCCTGCTTCTTCGCAATTTCTTTTTCATAATTCTCGACCTCGAGCACCATTTTAGCATCACTCTCGTCCAAAAGCTCCTTTGAGAGCTCAATATTCTCCTTCAGGTCATTAATCTCTTTATCCAGTGCTAGAATTTTATCAATTTCCGAAAGTCTTCTCGATTTCATTGCAAAATCCGGACTCGAAAATGCCTCCGGCTTCGCCAAAAAATCCGTTATCTCCTTCTTTTCTTCCTCGTACTTCTTTAAATCTATATCCATACGTGCTATAATTATACCACACTTCGTGGTTCCATAGCTCAGTTGGCTAGAGCGCACGATTCACATTCGTGAGGTCGCAGGTTCAAGCCCTGCTGGAACCACCATTTTTTTATTGGCTTCAATTTTTGTGCTAAAATAGAATTATGCGAGCTAAACCACGTATACGTAAATACCCAGTTTTAGTTACTTTTCTTATAATTTTGGCGTTTGCAGGCGGCATTACAATCGGAAAACTTGTATTTAGTACACACACCACTAAGACCATCGAAACCGAAAAAGCGCTCTCCGCACTCCCAAAACCAGAAACTACTTCTGGAGAGCGCGGAGAACTCGGCATCGATAAAAATATCAACGAATCGACAATCGATAATTACCTAAATCGTCCAGATTCAGTTTATTATGACGTTCGTATGCTTGAGGACCCGGCAGATTATGCTGCTATTGGCGGCGATAGCTATCTTTCTGGGATTGTTAATGGCTTTGAAGTTGTACCGTATCCGTATCTTGTCAATGTCCAGAACCTTCCAGAATCCGTCGGCAAAACATACGACGGTCCCACCCTCTATACTGAGAAAGACGGTTCTTATACTCCTAATTTTAAAGAATCTGAACAGATTCTCAGCGACCTTTTCCCAAAAGATAAAAATATTTTTCTGATGTGCGGAGGTGGCGGCTATTCTGGAATGTTAAAAAATATGTTAATTAATCTCGGCTGGGATGCTAACAAAATTTACGTGGTTGGCGGTTACTGGTTCTATGACGGAAAAAACAGGGTTGAAATTAGAAATCCCGACAATACCTATTCTTTCTGGAAAGTACCGTACCATGAAATTAATTTCGAAAATCTAACCAAACTTAATTAAAATGTCTGCACGGACCAAAAAACCATATATCATTATCTCTATAATTATTGTCGTAATTATTGCAATAATAATTGTTGCCATTTCACTTTTTAATAACCACCCTGTCAAGCTACCTGATTCCGACTACGGTGTAAGTGAATTTGTCGAAATTACTAGTTCTGACTATGAAAAAATGATAGCAGAAAAACAGACCTTCGTTCTTATGATAGATAATGTTGGCTGTTCAACCGCAGAAAGATTGAGACACATGCTTGCAAATTTTTCCGACAGTCTAAAGTTTAAATATTATAAAATCATGTGGCCAGACGCTAAAACTACAAATTTAGCCGAACATATTAAGTATTTTCCATCTATCGTCATCATAGAAAATGGAGAATTAAAAGCTTATCTTGATCCTGAGTCTGACGATGATACGAAATATTATCATAATGCTCCAGACTTGCAAAAATGGCTAGAATCTTATATAATTTTTAAATGAATTCTTGGCAAGAACTACCAGCCCATTTCCTCGTCCTTGCACCTATGGAAGGCGTAACGGATAAAGTTTTTCGTGCCGTGATTGCAAAAGCCGGCAAACCGGATCTATTCTTTACTGAGTTTACTAATGTCTCGAGTTTTGCTTCCGAAAAAGGTCGCGAAAATGCCCTCGAACGTCTCGAGGTTATCGATACCGATCATCCAATTATCGCTCAAATCTGGGGTAAAAATCCCGAGCATTTCGCAAAACTTGCCAGCGCCTTAGAAGATCTTAATTTTCAGGGTCTTGATATCAATATGGGCTGCCCAGATCGCCATGTCAATAAGGCTGGCGGCGGCGCAGCTATGATTAGGACCCCAGAGCTAGTGGTCGAATGTATCAGGCAAGCTAAAAATTCAACCAACCTACCAGTTTCCGTCAAAACTCGCCTCGGATTCACGTATGTCGACGAATACAAAGAGTGGCTACCATTATTGTTAGCGCAAAATCTCGCCGCCCTCACTGTTCATCTCCGCACCAGAAAAGAGATGTCAAAAGTCCCAGCGCATTTTGAACTCATTCCTGAAATAATTAAACTCCGGGATAAGATTTCTCCAGACACAAAACTCATTATCAATGGTGACATCAAAAATAAAGCCGAAGCTGAAAAAATCTTTGCTAAATATCCAAAAATCGACGGCATCATGATCGGTCGCGGCGTATTCCAAAATCCTTACTGTTTTACCTTGCATCAACCAACCGACGAAGAATTAACCGACCTGTTTTTGTATCATCTCGATCTTTACGACCAAAGAAAACAAGAACTCGAACAAAAAGGCTCTCGTTATCCATTCGAGCCACTCAAACATTTCTTTAAGTTATATATTAATTCATCACCCGGTGCTGCCGAGCTACGCACAAAACTAATGGCTTGTAAGACCACGGATGAAATCCGCAGCGTTCTCAATAAAAAATAACCCCGAACTTGGGGTTATTTTTTATTTTGTAGCTTCTTTTTCGGCTTTCTTCGCAGCTTCTTTTTCGGCTTTCTTCACCTTGTTTCCAAGCGAAGCTTTAAGCTTAGCTGCCTTTGCTGCACGAGCCTTGAAGCGATCCACGCGACCCTCAGTATCGATAATCTTCTCTTCACCAGTAAAGAATGGATGTGAAGAAGAAGAAATCTGCACCTTGACTAGCGGATATTCGTTTCCATCTTTCCATTTGATGGTCTCCTCGCTCTGTGCCGTTGAACGGGTCAAGAACGAAAAACCAGCAGCTTCATCAGAAAAGACTACAAAACGATAATCTTTAGGATGTAATTCACTTTTACTCATAACTGTGGCTCATTATAACAAAAATTTCATAAAAAGTAAACCCCAAAAATCTAAAAAGCATCTCTTGATTTTTCCAGTATCATATGATAAAATAAAAGAGATATTATTTTAATGAAACAGCCGGGAGCAGTTTTCCTGATAAAATCGCCCTCGGTAGTGAGAAAGGAAAACATGTCAGTAGATGTAGACATGAAAGCCCTGCTTGAGTCAGGTGCTCACTTTGGTCATAAGACCAGCCGCTGGCATCCAAAAATGGCGCCGTACATCCATAGCCGTCGCCAGGGTGCTCATATTATCAACCTTGAAAAGACCGCTGAAGGTCTAGAAGTTGCCCTTCCAAAAATCACCGAAATCGTGAAAAGTGGCAAAAAAGTTCTCTTCGTCGGCACAAAGAAACAGTTAAAGGACGCCGTCAAGACTGCCGCCGAATCCGTAAATATGCCTTATGTTACGGTTCGCTGGGTTGGTGGTACCTTAACCAACGTAGAGACTGTTAATAAACAGATCAAGAAGGTCCAAGATTTGGAACGTCGCATGGCTAGTGGCGAACTCGAAAACCGCTATTCTAAACTCGAAGTTCAGCGCTTCCAAGAGGAAATTGACACCTTAAACGAGCGCTACGGCGGCATCAAAGATATGACCGAGCAACCAGCTGCCATCATCGTAGTTGACGCCTGCGAAGATAAGAACGCAATCAAAGAGGCTAAAACCCTTAATATTCCAGTTTTCGCTATCTGCGACACCAATGTTAACCCGACTGGCATCGATTACGTCATCCCAGCAAACGACGATTCCGTCAAAGCAACCACTCTTCTACTTGATTACTTCACCCAAGCAATCAAAGAAGGTAAAAAATAATTAGGAGGCAACATGGCAAATATTTCCATTGAAGATATTAAAAAATTAAAAGAACTTTCCGGTGTTGGTCTAACCGACGCCAAAAACGCCCTTGTTGAAGCTGACGGCGATTTCGATAAAGCCCTAGAAGCTATGCGTAAAAAAGGTCTAACCAAAGCCGAAAAGCGTGGTGATCGCGAAACTCGCGAAGGTCTTGTTGACAGCTACATCCACGACGGCCGCATCGGCGCTATCATCGAGGTAAACTGTGAGACCAGCTTCGTCGCTAAAACCGATGAATTTAAAGATCTTGCCCATAAACTTGCAATGCAAGTAGCTTCGATGAACCCATTATACGTTAGCGCAGAAGACATCCCGGAAGACGTCATGAATGCCAAGCGTAAAGAATTCGAAGAGAATTTCAAGGGTCCAGAAAAGATGAAGGATCAGATTATCGACGGCCAAGTCAAAAAGGCTTTCGCCGACAAAGTTCTCCTTGATCAACCTTACATTCTCGACGATACTAAAACCGTTGCCGAATACATTAAGGATAACATTGCTAAAACTGGTGAAAATATCACTGTTCGCCAATTCAAACGCATTGAACTTGGCGTTGTAGAGTAAGAACACTAACAAAAAATAAGGTCGACTTCGACCTTATTTTTTATGCTATAATTAAACCATGAGCATTTTTTTGAACGTCCTACTATTAATTATCGGTTTTGTCTTGCTAATTAAGGGTGCCGATTTTTTCGTAGATGGCGCCGCCTCCACCGCTAGCAACTTCAAGGTTCCAAAAATCCTTGTCGGCCTCACTATCGTGGCTTTTGGCACTAGCGCTCCGGAACTCGCCGTTAGCCTCCAGGCTCTTGCCGAGGGCAGCACCGATATGGTGCTTGGTAACGTTATTGGTTCTAATATTCTAAATATCCTTCTAATACTTGGTATCGCCGCCATTATTCGTCCACTACGTGTCAAAAATAATACCATCCGCAAAGAAATTCCTATCATGGTCTTAATTTCTACACTCCTGGTTACACTCTTTCTTGATGTCCAACTCAAATCCGGCTCCATCGACCAAATCACCCGTTCAGACGCTATTGCTATCCTCCTGTTTTTTGCAGTTTTCCTCTATTATTTAATCTCCATGGCCTTCGCCGAATCTAAACGTAAAAAGACGAAACTCACAGAAAAACCTCAATGGAAACTATTGCCATCCCTATTTTTCACCGCACTTGGTCTCGCCGGCATCATCATCGGCTCAGAAATGGTCGTAAACAATGCCACCGACATTGCTACCAGTCTCGGAATTTCGGAACGTATTATCGCTCTCACCGTCATCGCCTTCGGAACTTCACTGCCCGAACTTATCACTATTGTTGTCGCTTCCAAAAAAGGCGAGACCGAACTTGCACTCGGTAATATTCTCGGTAGCAATATTTTCAACATTTGCGTAGTGCTTGGTATCCCGGTAGCCATCTTTGGCACAGTTACTCCTGGTTCGTTCCAGTTTATTGATCTCGGTATGCTGATCGGCTCAGCAGTTTTGCTATTTTTCTTCAGTCTTACCGACCATAAAGTTTCCCGACGAGAAGGTATTTTTATGCTGCTTGCTTTCTTCGTTTACTATTCTCTTGTATTCATTATCTAAAAATAGTAAAATAAAAGTAATTAAAAATGGAGTCAAATATGTTTGATACTAAAGATGATCGTAAGAAAATGGAGGAAGTGCTTGAACGTTTTCGCGGTGAGCTAAAAAAAGTTCGTACTGGCCGTGCACATCCGGATATGCTCGGTGCAGTAAAGGTTGAAGCCTATGGTCAATGGATGCCGCTCAATCAAGTAGCAAACGTCACCATCTCAGATGCAACCATGCTCCTCGTGACTCCATTTGATCCTTCCACTATCGCCAACATCGAATCTGCTATCCGGGCCGATAGCACACTTGGCCTAAACCCTTCCGATGATGGTCGCGTAGTTCGCGTTCCTATTCCACCACTTACCGAGGAACGCCGTAAAGAAATTGTCAAAACTACCTCTGGCAAAGTTGAGGAAGCCAAAATAGCTATCAGAAACATTCGCGAAGATGCCAGAAAAGACATTAAATCTACAGAGGATCTTCCAGAAGACGCTAAGAAACGCGCCGAAAAAGAGGTTGATGAGATGACTAAAGAATTCACCGATCTCATCGACCAAGAATTCAAGACCAAAGAAGCGGAGATTATGAAAATCTAAATGATTAATCATCTTGGTTTCATCGTAGACGGCAACCGTCGCTGGGCAAGGGAACGAAATCTCCCTACCCTCGAAGGCCATAAAACCGGCTTTTCTAAAGTCGAAAAAATCGCTATTGAATGCGTAAAACGTGGGGTTAAATATATTTCATTCTATCTTTTTAGTACCGAAAACTGGGGACGTAGCGAGGAAGAAGTAAGTTATCTTATGAACCTTATTCGGGTTAACATTGCCCACATGGTTAAAAATTTTCAAAAAGAAAAAATTCGACTCGTCGTACTCGGGCGTGAAAATCCCGCCCCAAAAGACATCCTAGAAAAACTACATCAAGCCGAAATTGACACGGCAGACAATACTGCCGGCACCGTTTGTATCTGCTTTAACTATGGCGGCCATTGGGAAATAGCCGACGCCTTTACAAAAATGCGAACCGCCAACGAGCAGGAAGAAATTACCCCTGAAGTTGTCGCCAAATATCTCTATCATCCTGAAGTTCCAGCCGTAGACTTAATTGTTCGCACTTCTGGTGAAGAACGCATCTCAGGCTTCATGCTTTGGCGAGCAGCCTACTCCGAATTTCTATTTTTAGATAAATATTTCCCAGACATGGAGGTTTCCGATCTTGACGATATTTTCGCAGAATTTAGTCGCCGTTCCCGCCGTTTTGGCAAATAATGTGCTATAATAAGCTTATGGATACAGTTTTTGGGATTATTATTGGTCTACTTGTACTCATGACCCTTATCGTCATACATGAATTCGGCCATTTTATTGCTGCTCGTCTTAGCGGTGTAAAAGTTAATGAATTTGGTATTGGTTTTCCGCCTCGCGCTGCCGCATGGATTAAAAAAGACGGTAAATGGACAAAATTACCAAAATCCGAATGGGACAAGAAACAGAAAACCCTTATATTTTCTCTTAACTGGTTGCCAATTGGTGGATTCTGTGCCATGGACGGAGAGTCCGACGCCGACACAAAAAAAGGGACCTTTGGCGCTGCAAGCTTCTGGGGCAAGACCAAAATTCTTTTTGCTGGCGTTACTATGAACTGGTTGATAGCTTTTGTGATTCTCACCGTACTCGCATTCACTGGTATGCCGCATTTTATCGACAACCAATTTTCTATAGCTAGCGATACTTATATTTCAGATGCACCAGTTTACATTGAAGAAATCGTTGAAGACTCTCCGGCCGACAAAGCCGGTTTCAAAAAAGATGACGAGGTTATCTCTGCCATCAGTGCAGACAACAACACAGAGATTAATTCCACTTCTGATCTAACCTCTTTCAACTCCAACCATGCTGGAGAAAAAGTTTCCTATGAAGTAAAACGTGGCGACGAAACCCTAACCATCGACGCAAAGCTAAACAGTTCCAACGACGAATATCTTCTCGGTGTTACCATGTATCAAACCGAGCAAACTCTCTATCGCTCAACTTGGTCCGCACCAATCGTTGGCGCCGCCACTACAGTCCAACTTACCGGAGAAACTTTCCGTGGACTCGGAGACATGCTCTGGAGTCTCGGGTCTGGCGTAGTCAAACAATTTAGTGGCGACGACACCATGCGTGAAGAGGGAAAGGCCGCAATTAAATCTGCTGGCGACTCCGTATCTGGACCAGTAGGAATTATTGGCGTAATTTTCCCGGCGTTTACTAAGGCCGGCCCAACAAACCTTGCCTTCCTTGCCGCACTTATTTCCGTCTCGCTCGCTTGTATGAATGTTCTACCTATCCCGGCCCTTGACGGTGGACGCTGGCTCATGATAGCTATCTCCAGATTGCTAGGCAAACGCCTTTCCAAAGAAACCGAAGAAAAGATTGTTGCACGTGCTTTTATCTTCTTACTCATTCTCATTGTTCTTATTACCGTCCTCGACATCACAAGGTTTTTCTAGATGAATAAAACATTACCCTTCAAGAAAGTCCACCCGCTCCTCTCTTGTATCGGCCTCGCCCTCATACTCGGAATCGTCATCTTTACTATCGAAATTATTTTTCTACTCTCTTTTCATTTTATTCTAGGTTCAAAATTTGAGCTTCCAGTATGGAACTTCGTTTACCAGGCTCTAGTCTACTCAGTTACACTCATCGTTATTATTTATGCGCCCAAATTACTGCGTAAAAAAACCGTCACAAGGGAACAAATTGGCTTCAAGGGACTACCAACCTGGACAGACATAGGCCTAGCCTTCGTCGGCCTTGTCATCTATTTTATCCTTGCTAGCCTGCTTATTTCTCTCTTTAACCTCTTCCCATGGTTCGATGCTGGCCAATCGCAAGACGTCGGCTTCAATAACCTTTATACGATGGCCGACCGTCTAATCGCCTTCATCTCCCTAGTAGTTGTCGCGCCAATCGCCGAAGAAGCCATTTTTCGTGGCTGGCTATACGGTAAACTTCGCGCCAAAATCAGCCTCGTGCCAGCTATAATTATAGTCTCGCTATTATTTGCTATTTTGCATGGCCAATGGAATGTCGGCGTCAATGTTTTTGCTCTTAGTATTGTTCTTTGTGTACTTCGCGAAATCACTGGCACAACTTATTCTGGTATCATCGTTCACATGCTCAAAAACGGGATCGCCTTCTATCTGTTATATATCTTCGGTATGTGATATAATATACTCTATGAGATTTTCAAATACTTTTGTCAAAACTTTGCGCACCGCCCCAAAAGACGAGACTGCGCGTTCCGCTAGCTATTTAATCCGGGCCGGCTTCGTCCATAAAGAAATGGCCGGAGTTTATGATTTTCTGCCTTTTGGTTTGAAGGTAATGGAAAATATCAAAAATATCATCAGAGAAGAACTAAACGCTATTGGCGCCGAAGAATTGCAGATGACCGCATTACAAAATCCTGAACCTTGGCAAAAATCCGAACGCTGGGACAGCGAAAAAGTTGACATTTGGTTTAAGACTGAACTTTCTTCCGGCGGCGAGCTCGGCCTTGCCCCAACCCATGAAGAGCCTATTACTAATATGATGCGCACCTACATTAAAAGCTACAAGGACCTCCCTGCATACGTCTATCAGTTCCAAACTAAATTCAGAAATGAGCTCCGCGCTAAGTCCGGTATTATGCGTACTCGTGAATTTTTGATGAAAGACCTTTATTCTTTTACTACTGACGAAGAAACCCATGATATCTTCTACCATCAAGTAGAAAACGCCTATAAACGTATCTACGAACGCGTCGGTTTAGGTGACTGCACTTATCAAACCTTTGCTTCTGGCGGCATCTTTAGTAAATTTAGTCATGAATTCCAAACTATCATTCCGGTCGGCGAAGACACAGTTTATTATAACAAAGATAAATCCATCGTCCTAAATGAAGAGGTCGTCATCCCCGAGGTCCTAGATGAATTCAAGGTCAAAAAAGAGGATCTAGAATCTACTCGTGCTGCCGAAGTTGGCAATATCTTTACGCTCCGCTATAAATATTCAGAGCCTCTCGATCTCAAATTTACTGACAGTGATGGCGAACAGAAGACCGTCTTCATGGGCTGCTATGGGATAGGCGTCTCTCGCGTTATGGGTGTTATTGCCGAGAAATTTGCCGACGACAAAGGCCTAGTTTGGCCAGAAAGCATTGCCCCATTTAAATATTATCTCGTTGGTATTGGCGAAAATGGCGTAAAAGCCGCAGAAGAGATCTACACTAAAGATCCAGACAACATTCTCTTTGATGACCGCGACCTTCGTCCTGGCGAAAAATTCGCTGATAGTGAGCTTATTGGTATACCATACCGCATTGTTATTTCTGACAAAACCTTAGCCGACAACAAGGCCGAGATAACTTCTCGCAAAGACGGAAAAACCGAGCTCATCGATATTGACAAAATCCTTGACAACTAACACGATAATCATTACACTATAATGGTATGATGAAAAAAACCGTTAATTTAACTAAGCAGGGAAAGGCTGATTTAGAGGCTGAACTGACCGAATTGGTTGCACGTCGTCCAGCAATTGCCGAACGTCTCCAGACAGCTCGTGCTTTTGGTGATCTTTCTGAGAATCAAGAATATTCTGATGCTAGATCCGAACAAAAAACCGTGGAAAGTCGCATCCAAGAAATTGAAGATATCCTAAAAAACGCTAAGGTTATCCGTAATTCCTCTACCCGCAGCTCCGTCGCTATCGGTGCCACCGTCAAGATAAAACTCGCCGGCAAAACCACTACTTATACTGTCGTCGGTCCAGTGGAAGCCGACCCTCTAAATGGCAAAATCTCCGATCAATCTCCGATTGGTCAAGCTATTATTGGCCACAAAGCTGGCGAAGATTTTGAGCTGCCAAACGGCAATAAAGGCAAAATCCTCGAAATTAGCTAGCCTCCTCCCCTCTACACTTCCTTACAGACGTTTTTTGTGGTATAATCCTAGCATGGTAACTCTAGCTGATTATCGCGATGAACGTCTCCGTAAACTCGAAGACATTAAAAACCGAGGCATTAATCCTTACCCGGCAAAATCTTTTCGTGACACAAAAATTGCCAATATCCTAACCAATTTTGAATCTCTAGAAGGGCAAATTGTTACTATTGCCGGTCGCATTACTACCATCCGCAGCTTTGGTAAAATAGCCTTCGTCAAAATCCGTGATTATACTGGCGAAATCCAAATTTTCATGCAGCTAGAAGATGAAAAACCTGGCTTTTTCAATTCTAAACTACTCAAACTCCTAGACACAGGCGACTTCGTCGAAGCTACCGGCACTGTCGACAAATCTAGCACCGGTGAAATTTCCGTTTTCAGTAACCAGATCAGGCTACTTACTAAATCCCTTCGCCCATTACCGGGCCGTGACGGTTTCACCAACAAGGAAGAACGTTATCGTCGCCGCTACGTCGACATGAATGTCAATCTCGAAGTTCGCGATCGTATGGTCAGGCGCTCTAAATTCTGGCAAGCGACTCGTGATTTCATGAATGCACACGGCTTCATCGAGATCAACACTCCAGTTCTAGAACATACAACTGGCGGCGCTGATGCCACACCTTTCGTGACTCATATGGATGCCCTAGATGAAGATTTTTACCTTCGTATTTCCCATGAGTTACCTCTGAAACGTTTGCTTGGCGCTGGGTTTGAAAAAGTCTACGACATCGGTCCGCGTTTCAGAAACGAAGGTGTCGACGACGAGCACCTCCCAGAACACATTGCTTTTGAATCCTACGCCGCCTATGAAAATTATGAAGACGGCATGGATCTCTATGAAGAAATGATTAAGTATGTCGCTAAAGAAACTTGGGGAACTCTGCAATTTAATGTTGGCGGATTTGAAATCAACCTCGACCAAAAATGGCCACGCATCAAATATGCCGACCTCCTTAAAGAAAAGTACGACGTCGACGTGTTCAATCCAGACCATGAGCAGTTAGTTAACATCTTAAAAGAAGCCAAGGTTGAAGTAAAAGACCTCGAAAAACTATCTGACGCCCGCCTCATTGACCATATCTGGAAACTTATCCGTAAAACTTCTGCTGGCCCATATTGGCTAATCGAAGAGCCGCTAAGTCTTAGCCCGCTTGCTAAAACTGTTCCAGAAAATCCATTAGTCACCGAACGCTTCCATCCAATTATCGCTGGTACCGAAATGGGAAACGGCTATTCAGAATTAAACGATCCGCTCGATCAACTAAAACGCTTCGAAGAGCAACAGGCCATGCGCGATGCCGGTGACGACGAAGCCCAAATGTTAGATCAAGATTTTGTCGAAATGCTCGAATACGGTATGCCACCAGCCTGCGGTTGGGGAAATAGTGAGCGTAATTTTTGGCTCCTCGAAGGAGTATCTGGCCGCGAAGGCGTTCCTTTCCCACTTATTAAAGCCAAAGAGGACTAACCTTGGCGATTTCAAAACATCGCATTAAGGAACTTGAAAACCGTCTCCAGCCTCATTCCGCTTATCTTAAAACCGTAGAGCCGGAGATTCAAAGATATTTCAAAATCCTTACTCCAAAATGGCCAGATTGGCTAGATGATTATATCGAAACCCCCGAAATGCAACGTCTTAAATTTGTCAGTCAAAACTGTGGCACCGGCTATTCTAAACTTTACCCAAACTATACTCACTTTTATAGTGTACTCGACCATTCTGTTGCGACCGCTCTCATCGTCTGGAATTTTACAGGCGATAAAAAACAAACTCTTTCCGCCCTTTTTCATGATATTTCCACCCCAACCTTCAAACATGCAATTGACTTCCTAAATGGCGATGCTAAGACTCAGGAATCGACCGAAGCCCCAACTTCCGAAATTATTGGCAACGGCGAAAAAATTTGCAAACTCTTAAAGCGAGATGGCTTAAAAGTTAAACAAGTTGCAAACTATCATGAATATCCTATTGCCGACAATGATTCTCCACGCCTGTCCTCCGACCGTCTTGAATATTCAATGCAAACCACGCTCATCAACCACTTTGAAACCGAAAATTCTGTCGAAGATCTCGAGCGCTATTACCGTAATATCGAAATCGGCCAAAACGCAGATGGAGAACCAGAGCTTGCTTTTGCCAGCCCAAAAATCGCCGAGGACTTCGTGCTTGGCCTTTCTAAAATCTGGCATAATTGGTGTGACGAGCGTCTACGACTGATAAATAGCCTTTATGCCGATATCTTAAAAACTATGCTAGACCACCATGAAATCACCACAAAATCCCTCTACCATCTTACCGAGCCAGAAATTATCGAAAAAATTAAAAAATCAAAGGTCGAAGAAGTTCGCAAAAAATTCGATGCTCTAAAGAATTCCAAAACTTACAAAACCGGAAGTCGAAAACCGAAAAACAGTATTCTTACGGTTGGCAATGTCGAAATCAAGCGTCGCTACCTTGACCCCCTCGTTCGTGTAGAAACCAACGTTAGCATCTTAACTGGCGAAGAGGAAATCACCTATGCTCCACTTAGCTCCGTTTCACCGAAAACTAAAAAAGCTATCGACAAGTTCCTAAACCAAAAATTCGCCAAATACGTCTGGTTATAGTATAATAAACTTATGGCAAAAGTAATGATTGTGGGTACCGGTAATGTGGGCGCGAGTATCGGTTACTGTCTCGTTAATCAGCGCACCGCCGTCAACGAACTAGTCTTAACTGACATTAATACCGATGATGCCGAAGGCGAAGCAATGGATTTAAACGATGCGCTCGCCGTCTCTCCATCTTATATGAAAATCTATGCTGGCAACTACCATGATGCCGAAAACTGCGATATTGTCGTTATCACCGCTGGGGTTCCGCAAAAACCCGGCGAAACCCGCATGGATCTCCTAAAAAAGAATGCCGCTATTTTTAAAGATATGATTAGCCAAATCATGGAATCTGGTTTTCACGGCATCTTTATTGTCGTCAGTAATCCTATGGACGTCCTCACCTATCTCACCTGGCGTTATTCTGGCCTACCCCAAGAGCAAGTCATTGGCTCTGGTACAATTCTCGATTCCGCTCGTCTTCGCCAAAAAATCTCCGAGAAACTTCATGTTCATCCAAAATCAGTTCATGCTTTCCAGGTCGGCGAGCATGGCGACACTGAATTTGCACTCTGGTCCAGTAGTAATGTCGGTGGTCAGCCACTAACAGACCTTTTAGACGAGCAGACCAGAAACGAACTCGAAGACGCAGCGCGCAAAGAAGCCTACGAAATCATCAACAAAAAAGGTGCTACTTATTACGGCATCGGCGCCTGTGTTACTAAACTTATCAACTGCATATTATCTGACGAACGCCGCGTCCTTCCTGTCTCCAGCTACGACTATTTCTGCGACGTTTATAATGGCTTTCCAGCCGTCATCGGCAGTCAAGGTGTTATCAGACGACTGGGCCTGAGATTGTCCGAACAAGAAGGCCTAGAGTTCCAAAAATCAAACAACGCCCTAAAATCTGCAATCAATTCTGTGCTACAATAAGAATATGAAACGACCGCTTACCGCTATATCTTCTTATATTATCACATTTTTAATAATTTGTCAAGCAGTATTTCTCCCCACCTCTGTTTCAGCCTATGACTTCAGTGCTACCGACACGAACGATTTCTACTTTAGCGACGCCTCCTTCGATTATTATTTAACTAAAACCGAAAACGGCAACAAACTCCATGTCAAAGAGACGCTTACTGCCGAGTTCCCAGATTTTGATCGCAACCATGGCATCACCCGTAGTATCCCCTACACCAACCAAAATGGCGAGAACACTACCGTCCTAAACGAAAACGCCTTGAACTTAACCGTCAAAAGAAATGATGCTGACGAACCATATTCTATATCAAAAGAAGATGGTTATTATCTTGTCCGCATCGGCAGGGCCAGTATTTTTGTTACTGAGACTCAAATCTACACCCTTGAATATGATTTTGAAAATGTTATCGCTGAATTTACTGAAGCCGATATCAACGTTAGTGGTAAGAGTGCAGATTTTCCAGTTGCTTACCAAGAACTTTACTGGGATACTAACGGCACTGGCTGGAGTCAGCCTTTCGATAAACTCACTGCTACCCTCCATGTCGACCAGCCTAGTAATCTATTAGACGAAGCCTGGTGTTATGTTGGTCGCTACGGCGCTAAAGATGAGGACCGCTGCGAAATTTCCGAAACCAGTGATGGCTATCGTTTTAAAGCTACCGATCTCAAAAGTCGCGAAAACCTCACCTTTGTCACCCAGTTCAAGCCTAATACCTACCCAGTCATTCTCCAAAAAAATTACCTTTTGGTTATTATTAGTATCATCTTAATTGCATTTTGTCTTCTGGTTCTATTCTTGGTCATCCGTAGCTGGCAGAAGAAGGCCGCACCAAAAGCAGCTTACTATAAAAAACTTTTCGTTGCACCACAATACACCGCGCCAAAAAATCTCACCGTCGCCGAATCTGGTCAGCTCAGCCTTAAACATGTTAAACAGTCTTATGTCGCCACCATGCTTGAGCTCGCCGTCAACGGTTATGTCAGCCTAGTAAAAGGTGAGCCGACCAAAATCTTAAAGAAAGATACTTGGCGCCTCCATATTAATAAGCTCGATGATCTCACCACATCGCAAAGAATGATTTTACGCATCTTAAAAGGTGGCGAAGAGCCAGTTGTCGACGAGGAATTCGATATTAAAAAACATACCGCCACTCGCACTCTTCAGTCATATATTCGCACTTACAGTTCCAGCGCCTTCGATGACCTAAAAACTAAAGGCTTCCTCGAGAAAAAATCCAAATCGACCCAATCCAGCAATACCGCTATCATCACCATTATTGCAATGCTCTGCATCTTCGTACCAGGAATCCTTGTTTTCCTAGATGAACTTTTCGAGGGTCTATTCTCGTTCTCTGGCTACGTCGTCGGTATTGAATTCCTGCCATTCTTAGATTTCCTCGTAGTCGCTGCCACTATCGTCGCTTGTCCTATTATCATCTCAAAAACCAGCAAATACAGTAAATACACTGAGGCAGGCCTTGATATGAACAACTATCTTGAAGGTCTGAAAATGTATATCGACATGGCCGAAGAAGACCGTATCAAATTCTTACAGTCTACTAAAGGCGCTGACACTTCCGCAAAGGGAATCGTCAAGCTCTATGAAAAACTTTTGCCTTATGCCTGTCTCTTTGGTTTAGAAGATTCCTGGATGCAAGAGCTTAACAAATATTACCAAATGCCAGAAGTCTCCGACCCAACTTGGTACGATGGCACGGACGCACTTATCGACATTGCTGTCTTTAATTCCATCTATCGCGATGTCAATAGCGCCGTTATCGCATCTACTTCCTACTCCGAACCATCAAGTTCATCTAGCTCTGGATTCTCCGGTGGCGGTGGTGGAGGATTCTCCGGCGGGGGCGGAGGCGGAGGCGGCGGGGGTGGCTGGTAATCACTAAACGTGATATAATTGGCCTATGTTAGACGTTAATTTTATTCGTGCAAACCTAGAGGAGGTAAAGCACGCCACTAAAGAAAAAGGTTATAAAACTAACCTTGACGATATCCTTGAACTAGACAACAAGCGCAAAGAATTGCTCCAGAAGGTTGAAAAACTCCGCACTGAGCGAAATTCTATTGCGAAACAAATGAAAAACGGCAAGCCTGCTCCAGAACTTATCGAACAGGGAAAGAAACTAAAAGCCGATCTTTCCGTTCTCGAAACAGAACTAAATAACCTTGAAGAAAACCTCAATATTGCCCTCAAAAATGTTCCGAATATTATCTTTGATGATGTCCCTCTTGGTGGCGAAGAATGCTCTAAAGAAGTTAAAAGATGGGGTGAGCAGACAAAGGGTGGCGTAGACCATCTTGACTATGCTATCTCTAGAGACTGGGTCGACTTTGAACGTGGCGCAAAAGTCGCCGGCTCCAAGTTTTATTATCTAAAGAACGAACTCGCTCTTCTCGAAAACGCTCTTCTGCAATTCGGCATTGACAAAGTACGAAAACATGGTCTAAGCTATATGACTGTTCCGTACATGGTTTCTAGCAAGGTTCTCGAAGGTACCGGCTTTGCACCAAAGTCTTCTGACCAATCCGATGAATACTTCATCGACGGTGAAGACCTCGCCATGATTGCTACTGCCGAAATGCCGATTACTGGCTACCACATGGATGAAATCTTAGATGAAAAAGACCTTCCACTATTTTACGCTGGCTACTCTGCCTGCTTCAGAAAAGAAGCCGGCACTTATGGCAAATTCACTCGTGGCCTTTTCCGCGTACATCAATTCAACAAGCTTGAAATGTATGCCTTCTGTCTTCCTGAACAATCTAAAGAAATCCACGAAAAACTTGTCAAAATCGAAGAAGAAATTCTTCAAGATCTCGGTATTTCTTACCATATTATCAATGTCGCCGCTGGCGATCTCGGCGCCCCCGCTGCTAAAAAATACGATATTGAATTCTGGTCGCCGCTTGACCAAAAATACCGCGAAATTACCTCTTGTTCTAACTGTACCGACTTCCAAGCTCGTTCTTTGAATATCCGCGTTCGCAGAAAAGATGGTACCGTCGAAACCGTACATACGCTAAACGGTACTGCTATTCCGTTCGCTCGTATGCTTATGGTACTAATCGAAAACTTTGCCACAGAAGGTGGCAAGCTCAAAGTCCCAGAAGTTTTACGCCCATATCTTGGCGGAAAAACCGAACTTTAGTCTTTTTGTGGTATAATAGAGCAAAGGAGTTTTATGATTGAAAAAATTGAGATTACAGGCCAAAATTATAAGCCAACTGATAGTTTTCGCAAGTATGCCGAAAAACGCATTGGCAAACTAGACCGTTATCTACCAAAAGGTTATAAGAAAGACGTTATTGCCAAAATTGTCGTCACTGAAATCGACAAGACTCATGGTAATAAATACGAGATTTCTGCCGCTATGGAAATCCTCGGAGGAAAAGTTATCGCCGCTAAGGACGAGTCTAGTAATGTTTTCGCCGGTATCGATATCATCGAAGCTAAACTTATGGGGCAAATCCGCCGCTTTAAGCTCGAAACCACTCCACATCTCCGTAAAAATGTCTTTAAGAAAATCTTTAAGCGAGGTTAACTATGTCAAAAAAACCAAAAGCTCCTACCGACAAACTGGCTGACAAGACCGCGACCGAAAAGTTCCTACAGGGGATTTTTGGTGATGCACAAAAGAAAACTTTAAAGCGTATCTATAAACGTGTTCTTGAAATTAACAAGCTTGAGCCAAAATACAAAAATATGAAAAAGGCCGAACTCGCCGAACAGACTAAAGTATTAAAAGACCGCCTAGAAAAGCTAACTAAAAAAGTTGGCGAAGAAAAAGCTCTAAACGACATCTTACCAGATGCCTTTGCGCTCGTTCGCGAGTCTACAAACCGCGTCCTCAAAATGCGCCACTATGACGTCCAAATGGTTGGCGGCATTGTACTTCACGAAGGTTGTGTTGCTGAAATGAAAACAGGTGAAGGCAAAACCCTCGTTGCGCTTTTACCAGCCTATCTCAATGCCTTGACAGAAAAAGGTGTTCATGTTGTAACTGTAAATGACTACCTGGCCCAACGTGACGCCGGCTGGAATGGCCCAGTCTACGACTTCCTAGGTATGAAAGTCTCCGTCATTATCAACCAGGCTTCCTTCATCTACGACAAGGATTACATCAACGAAGATCATACCGACGAACGCTTCCGCCATCTAAAACCTTGCTCCCGCAAAGAAGCTTATGCTGCCGACGTTACCTACGGCACGAACAACGAATTCGGCTTTGACTATCTCCGCGATAACATGGTATCCGAGGCAAAATATCTTCGTCAGCGCGAACTTAACTTTGCCATCGTCGACGAAGTTGACTCTATCTTAATCGACGAAGCCCGTACTCCGCTTATTATTTCCGCTCCTGCTGGCGACAATCCGGAGGCCTACTACCAATTCGCCAAAATCGCCGCAAAACTCGGCCCAGATGATTATATTCATGACGAAAAACATCGTTCTGTAACCTTAACTGATGCTGGTGTAGACAAAGTTCAAAAACTACTCGGTCTCGACAATCTTTATTCTGTAGAGAATACTCGCCTCGTTTACCACATGGACCAGGCCCTTCGTGCTGAAGTCGTCTTCCATCGTGACAAGGATTACGTCGTCACTAACTCTGGCGAAGTCATCATCGTCGATGAAAACACTGGCCGCCTTATGCAAGGTCGCCGCTACAACGAAGGCCTCCATCAAGCCATAGAAGCTAAAGAAGGCGTTCAGGTAAAGCAGGAGAGTATGACTCTCGCCACCATCTCATTTCAGAACTATTTCCGCCTCTACCATAAGCTTTCCGGTATGACCGGTACTGCCTTTACCGAAGCTGAGGAATTTCAACAGATTTATGCTCTTGATGTTATCCAGATTCCGCCAAACCGCAAAATTCAACGTATCGACAAAGACGACCTCATTTATCGCACTGAAGCCGGTAAGCTCCGTGCTATCGTTGAAGAAGTGCGTACCTACCATGAAAAGGGTCAGCCAGTACTAATTGGCTCTGCTTCAATCGTAAAAAACGAACTCATCGCAAAATATCTCGACAAAGCCAAAATCCCATACCAGATTTTAAACGCCAAAAACAACGAAAAAGAAGCTGATATTATTGCAAAAGCCGGTGAAAAAGGCGCCGTCACTCTCGCTACTAACATGGCTGGTCGTGGTACCGATATCAAGCTCACCGACGAAGTCAAAAAACTTGGTGGTCTCGTCGTTATTGGCTCCGAGCGTCACGATTCTCGCCGCGTTGACAACCAGCTCCGCGGACGTGGTGGTCGTCAAGGCGACCCTGGCACTACCCAATTCTTCGTTAGCTGTGAAGACGATCTTATGCGTATTTTCCAGGGCGACCGCATTGCCACTTTAATGTCTCGCATTGGCGTCGACGAAAATACTCCAATCCAGGCAAAATCAGTCAGTAAGACTCTCGAATCTGCCCAGAAACGCATCGAAGGGTTCAACTTCGACTCCCGCAAAAACGTCGTCCAATACGATAACGTCATTAACCGCCATCGTAAAGTTGTCTACGGTATGCGCCGCAAAATCCTTGACGGTGAAAATATTAAAGACGAGATCGACCGCTTAATGAAAGAGTCCGCTGCCGACTTAACCCAGTTTAGCTCGCGCGTAAATAAAAATTTCAAACGCGATTTCCAATCCGTATTCAATTTTGATGACGACCTCGTCGAAAGCATTGGCTTACTCAGAAAGGAAAAAGATCGTAGCAAGCTTGCTCTTATCGCTATTCAAGAAGCTTAC
Organism: Candidatus Nanosyncoccus sp.; assembly: GCA_045589895.1. Taxonomy (GTDB): domain Bacteria; phylum Patescibacteriota; class Saccharimonadia; order Saccharimonadales; family Saccharimonadaceae; genus Nanosyncoccus. Next base: position 126,131 of record JAZNPY010000015.1, read on the forward strand.
GCCGACAAAGAAGTAGAATTTGGTCCAGATATTATGCGCAAAATTGAACGCGAAGTTTATCTGAAAGTTCTTGATACTCTCTGGATGCAACACCTCGAGAATATGCAGCATCTGCGTGAAGGTATTCATTGGCGCAGCGTTGGTCAACGTGATCCGCTTGTCGAGTATCGCAGTGAGTCTCAAAAACTCTTCGATGGACTTCAGAAGACCCTCCGCGAAGAAGTTTTGAAGATCCTCCTCAGCGTCACCCCACAAGAGGCCGCTGCTACCAACATTATGGATGGTGAAGAGTACGACTCTGAACTCACTAAGATGGCAGAAAGCAATACCGAAAAAGGCGTTAACGAAATCAGTGCTGGCGAAAAAAATCTTGATTCCGAATTTAAAAAATCTGCCCCAAAGAAAAAAGTCACCAAACGTACCTCGACCAAGAAAACAGCCACCAAGAAGAAAACTGCTAAAAAGGGAAAGAAAAAGAGCCACAAATAGCTCTCCATAAACCTAATTATATCATACTTCACGAAAAAAGTCAAGCATGAAGCATTCTGTTGAAGAAATAACCTTGAAAAATGGTGCCAAAGGACTACTTATTGATGTCCCCGGCGCCAGCGTCATGAACATGAAAGTCGAATTTCGTGCTGGTATGCGCTACGCCAAAAAACCAGAACTCCACGAAATCGCCCACGTCGTTGAGCATCTTAGTTTCGGCGCCAACAGTAAATATCGCGACGAGCAGGCCTATGAAACCGACTTCACCAAAAACGGCGCCTATCATAATGCCTGGACTTCGGATTTTGATGTTTGCTACGAGACGGAGTGTGCAGACTTCGAATGGGAACGCATCACAGACCTCAAGCGCATTGCCATCACTTCGCCAAAATTCAACGAAGATGAATTAAAGAGCGAAAAAGGGAATGTTCGCGCCGAGCTTACTAGCTATATGAATGATTATGGCCGCCTACTTTGGCCACGATTGCAAAAAGCTATTGGCGAAAACGTTCCTAACCTTCGCGAACGTCTGAACACTGTCCAAAATATCGAGCTCAAAGATATCCGCGAACACTACCGTCGAACCCATACTGCCGGTAATATGCGTTTTATTATTGCTGGCCAAATTCGTGGACGCCGCCGCCAAATTATTAAAATGCTAGAAAATTGGGATTTAAAACCGGGCGAGCGTTTCGATACTCCAACCGACGAACTAAAGTCTTCTGATCCGGTCCTTATCCGCCGCAAAGATGCCAATAATATCACTTTTGGTTTTTGTTTCGTTACTCCACGCCGACTAAACGCCTCCGAAATTCGTGCTATGGACTGTCTTAATCATATCCTAACTGGTACAATGAGTAGCCGCATTCTCGGTCAAGCCAGAAAGCGTGGTCTGGTCTATAATCTCGGTAGCTACATTAGCAATAGTGCCAAAAATTCATCTTGGGACTTTGATGGCGAAGTCAATATTGAAAATGCAATCGAACTTTTTTCTCTCATTCAGACTGAACTTATGAAAATTTTAAATAATGAAATTAACGATGCTGATATCGAAGCCGCCAAAAGTTATGCTCTCGGACGTTACCAAATGGGCGCCCAAACTGTCGGCCAAATTTCTGATTTCTATTCTGAGAACTACTTCCTAAGTGATACCTACGAAAATTATAATCGTATTCCTGATCTTATAAAATCTATTGATAGGGCCGCCATTGTTGCTCTTGCTCGTGAATTTGCCGCTTCTGGTATTCGTGGACTCGTAGCCGTCAGCTCATGTGAAAAATCCGCCATCAACGAACTCGCCGAAAAACTCAGATTATAGTATAATATACTATATGAATATCGCAATTCTAGGCTATGGCAAAGAAGGCCAAAGCATTGAAAATTATTTCCGTAATCAAAATGCGAAAATTGAAATTTTTGATAATTTTAAGCCAGAAGACATTAAAACTTTTAATCTCGAAAAGTACGATCTCATCTTCCGTTCGCCTTCCGTTCACCCACGCCCAGAAATCAAAGCCAACTGGACTTCCAGCACAAAATATTTTTTTGATCACTGCCCAGCCAAAATCATCGGCGTCACCGGTACTAAAGGCAAAGGTACGACTTGTACCCTCATAAAATCGCTCTTAGATTCTCTCGGCCATACGACCCACCTCGTTGGCAATATCGGCAATCCCGCCCTAGATTCGCTAGACAAGATCAAGTCAAACGATGCTGTAGTTTTCGAACTAAGTAGCTTCCAACTTTGGGACCTTGATAGATCTCCGCATATCGCCGCTATTCTTCGTATCGAACCGGATCATCTCGACGTCCACGATAATTTTGATGATTATCTGAAGGCTAAGTCCAACATCGTTGCCCATCAGACCGAGGAAGATTTCTGCATCTACTTCCGCGACAATGAAGATTCTAAAAAAATCGCTGAAAAATCTAAAGCCAAAAAACTCTCCTATCCGCTTGATGATCATGACGAATTTATTACCGGCACCGCTACACCAGAAAACGGCATCGTTCTTGACGGTTTTCTATTCTCATTCCGTCCAATTTTGTACAATATTTTCCTAAAGAAAAAACTCCGCGGTAAACATTTTATTGAAAATTCCGAGGCCGCTCTGCTCGTCGTTGCCGCCTACGAAAACGCCAAAAATCTCGAAGATTTCGTCCGTAAAAACGAGGCTAAGATTCGCGAAGGTTTAGAGAATTTTACACCTCTTCCGCATCGCCTACAATTTATCCGTGAACTAAATAACGTTGAATATTACGATGATAATTATGCCTCGGCTTTTCCGGCTCTCGACGTAGCATTAAGCGCCTTCAATCCAAAATTCACTAACATTGTTCTCATTGCCGGCGGCAAAGATCGTGGATTAGATTTAACAAAAATGAAGCAAAAAATTTTCCACAGCACACCAAACTTAGTTAAAGTAATTTTGATTGGCGAGACCAAACAAAAACTGGCCGAAAACGAACCAACCGAAAAATACGAATTTGCCGATAGTCTAGAATCCGCAGTTCGTCGTGCTAAAGAACTAGCCGAAACTACCCCGCATAAAATATATGACGACAGGCAGCTACCAAACACAGTTTTAATGTCGCCAGGCGCTGCTTCTTTCGATATGTTTAAAAACTTTGAAGACCGCGGTCAAAAATTCCAAGCAGCGGTAAAGGAGCTAAAATAATGTTTAAATTTTTAGATTACTATTTTGACGAAAACACCTCTACCGCAACCTTCCATTATTCTTTTCTAGATACAACTTTTACCGAACGCGTAGAATTCACTAAAACTGATTATATTGTCGACCGAGAGCTATTAGATCGCGCTCTCTTTCTCTGTTTCATCCTAATTGGTGTCTCTTACTACAAAGCTCACCCTACATCAAAAGTTGACCTTGAACGCCACAAAATTGATGCTTTCCAGAGCAAGTTTTTCGACTCTGTCTACCAAGAAGGTCTTTCTCAGCTCGCCTTCGAAAACCATCTCACGCGCGAAGATCTTGCACACTTCACTCAAAACTCACCCGACGAGTCCGATCCTATCACTCTAAATCCCGCCGATTACCATGGCATACTTAGTCTCCAATCCGGTGGCAAAGATAGTCTACTTGTTGCCGCCATACTAAATGCTAAAAACATCGAATTCACCCCCTGGTACTGCGCCTCGTCCGATTTCCATCCTAACATTATCGACCGTCTTACAGACAAACCTGCCATGATAACTAAACGTTTCATTGATCATGGAAACCGTGAAAAAGTCGGCGGATTAAACGGACATGTTCCAATCACCTACATCAACTGTGCAATCGCACTCGTCCAAGCTATTTTAAATCATGATTCCATTATTCTTACTGCTATCGGACGAGAAGGTAACGAGCCTCACGCCAAAATTGGCGACATGGAGGTCAACCACCAATGGTCCAAAACTTGGCCAGCTGAAAAAGCTTTTGCCGATTATATCCATCGCTATGTTTCGCCAGACCTCAACATTGGATCACCTATTCGTGGTTTTTCCGAGCTAAAAGTCGCTGAACTTTTCGTCGAGAAATGCTGGCAAAATTACGGCCACGAATTTAGCTCTTGCAACGTCGCCAACTATCATCAAGGACAGGATAACCAAAGACTAAAATGGTGCGGCAAATGTGCTAAATGTGCTAACTCATACCTACTTTTCGCACCATTTGTCGAACGCAAAGAGCTCGATTCACTCTTCCCGAATAATAGTTTATTTGAAGAACCAAGCCTAGTAGACGACTACAAAGGTCTTCTTGGTATCGACGACAAAATTAAACCTTTCGAATGCGTCGGCGAAATTGCCGAGCTACGCAAGGCCTACGAAATGAAATTAGCAGAATATCCAGACCTGCCATTTACGGTTCCAAGCTCCGATTTCGACTACGAAAAAATTACTGAATCTCAAGATTTTGTCGAGGAGTTATAATATGCAAAAACAACTCGAAATTCTTACTAAAGATTTAAACGATGCTTGGACTAAACTAGATATCGATCATAAATTGGATCAAGTTCAAAAGCTAGAAGAAGAAGTCGCTAATCCAGAAATCTGGCACAATCCCGAATCCGCTCGTCAAAAAAATGAACAGCTCGCCAAACTAACGACAGAAACCAACGCCTGGAAAATTCTCCGCAGCCAGATCGAAGATATTAAAGAATTGCTAGAGTTAAATGAACCTGACCTCGAAGCTGAAATCTCCGAGCAACTAAACGCCTTGGAAAACGAGCTAAGTAACCTCAAAAAATCTCTTCGTTTTAACGGCCCCTACGATCACAATGACGCCATTCTCCGTATCACAGCCGGCGTCGGTGGGACCGAAGCTATGGATTGGGCGGGGATGCTAGAGCGTATGTACCTTCGTTTTGCTGAAAAATCAAATCTAAAAACTACACTTCTCGAACGTACTGCTGGCGAAGAGGCTGGCATTAAAACTGCGGTCTATGAAGTTCGCGGCCAAGACGCCTACGGACGACTCAAATCCGAACACGGCGTCCATCGTCTTGTGCGTTTGAGCCCTTTCAACGCTGATAATTTGAGACAAACCTCTTTTGCCCTCGTCGAAATTTTACCGATTATTGATAATCCAACTGACATCGAAATCAATGAGAAAGACCTCCGTATCGACGTCTATCATTCTGGCGGTCATGGTGGACAGTCCGTCAACACTACCAACTCAGCTGTTCGTATTACCCACATTCCGACTAATACCGTCGTCGCCATTCAAAACGAACGTTCTCAACTTCAAAATAAGGAAAAGGCCATGGAAATCTTACGCGGTAAACTTGCACAGCTTCAAATAGAGCAACAAGCCGAGTCTATCGATAAACTTCGCGCCGGCGAGTCAGCCGGTTGGGGTCAACAAATTCGCAACTACGTCATGCAGCCATACAAACTCGTCAAAGACACGCGCACGAAATACGAAGAAACCGACGTTAATGCCGTCCTAGATGGCAAAATCAACAACTTCATCGACGCATTTCTTGACGCCAATATATAGCTTATGTTAAAATAGTCTTATGATATTACTCGATCGAGTCACGAAATTCTATCCGCGGGACAGTCGTCCTGCGCTCGACCATGTATCCTTACATATAGAACCAAACGAATTCGTTTTTCTCGTTGGTAAATCCGGCGCCGGTAAATCTACCTTGATGAAAATGATCACCAAGGAAGAAGTTCCTGATAAAGGCAAGATTATTATTGGCGGCATCGACCTTGACTACGTTAAAAAGCGCTACATTCCGCATTATCGTCGTCGCCTCGGCGTCGTTTTCCAGGATTTTAAGCTTTTACCTGGCCGCACCGTCTTCGAAAATGTTGCTTTTGCCCTCGAAATTGCTGGTATGAGCAACGCCGAGATTCAAAAAACTGTTCCAAAAGTTCTTGATCTCGTTGGTCTTGCCGGCAAAGAAAAGAAGTTTCCGAACCAACTTTCCGGTGGTGAACAACAACGCGTCTCTATTGCCCGCTCTGTTGCCCGTCAGCCAAAAATTCTCATTGCCGACGAGCCGACCGGCAATCTAGATAAACTTACTCGTGGCGAAATTATCGACCTTCTCCAGAAAATTAATGATTTTGGTACCACCGTCCTTGTCACCACCCATGACGAAAACATCGTCAATAATCTCCAAAAGCGCGTCATTACCCTAAAAGATGGCAAAATCGTCAGCGATCAGAAAGTAAATGGCATCTATCGTCTAGATGCTTCTCCTTCCATTATACCACAAAATGCTAATTTTGTCAATCGCCAGCCACTTTCACAACAAACGCCACAAGCCGCTCAAATTCGTCAACCTCAACAACCACGCACTCAAACCGTCAAGGCTCCCGTAATAACTACTAATAAATCCACTTCCGCTCAGCCAACTCCTCAAATCCGTCGTCGTCCAATCGCTCTAAAGTCATCGCCAATTCGCCTTCGTGGCTCTAGGAGGGTTATCTAAAATGCCAAAAGTTGCAAACAAAGAAATCAAAAATACCAAGAAAAATCTCAAGACTATGAGCAGAAGTGGAAAATCGCATCATCTGCGCAATACTTCTCGCGTTATTAAATACGGCGCTATCGGCTTCACTCGTAATATCTGGCTTTCCATCGCTGCGACCTTAGTCATGACCGTCACGCTTCTCATCCTTTTTATAACCGTAATCGCCAGTGCTGTACTTAACGCTACCGCTGACTCCATTCGTGAAAAAATCGATATTACCGTATTCTTTAAGCCTGGAACATCTCAAGAGGTTCTTGCGGATATTTCAGAAACCCTCAGAGCTAACGACAATGTGAAAGATGTAAACTTCTCAACCACCGAAGAAGAATACCAAAAATCCCTCGACCTCTACGCCGATGACGAAAACCTCATGACGACTTTGAGTGATGAAAACATGAAAAGTCTCATGCTCCAGAGTATGCAGTCCACCATGCGCATCAAAGTTGTTGATACTAACAACATCGACGGCATTAAAAATCTCGTTGAAACCGATGAGAAAATCCAAGCCAATATCGATCCAGACCGTCTCCCAACCTACGACGTTAACCGCGCCGAAATAGAGACTATCACCAGCTGGGCCAACATCGCTAAAAACGGCGGCATCGTTCTCTCCATCGTATTTCTAGCTATCTCTATTCTAGTCATCTTCAATACTATTCGTATGGCTATCTACTCTCGCAGCGAAGAAATTTATATGATGAAGCTCGTCGGCGCTGATAGCAGCTTTATCCGCGGGCCGTTCGTCATTGAAGCTCAAATGTGCGGCGTCATCTCTGGCATTATTGCTGCCACTCTAGGCTACATCGGCTTCAATTTCGTAGCTCAACCTCTAGAAGATTACGGCATCAGTATCACCAATATTCGCGATGTACTTGAATCACAATGGATTATCGTAGTTTACGCTACTACTATTGCTATCGGTATCGCTATTGGCACCTTGTCTGCCCGTATCGCTATCCACCGTTACCTTGCGAAATAGTTGCAAGACTAAAACGCTTATGCTATAATGAAAATATGAACGCTCTCAAACGTATACTATCTCTGATACTGGTTTTGGGCACTATCTTTGGCATGACTATTTTCAACGGAAGAATCACTAATGTCTCCGCCCGTGACTACTGCGTTTCAGAAGCCTGTAAGGCTGCCTCTGCCGCATACGATGAGGCTACACAAAAGGCCGAAGAAGCTCAAGCTCACGCCGACACTTTGGAAGGTGAAATCCAGCGCCTACAATCCGAAATTGTCATGATGGAAAGCAAGATTGCCGCCAACAAAGCTATTGCTGAAGATTTAGCCAATCAAATCGCCGAACAAGAAGCTTTACTTGCACAACAGCAAAGTGGCTTCGCCGAAATATACACTGAAGCCTACTTCGACCAAGAAGAATCCGAACTTATCAAAGCTTTAAAATATAAGACTTTTTCTGAACGCGCCGAAAAAGAAGCCCGCGACGAAAGTATAAAGGCCCAAATTAGTTCATCTGCTAATACAGTTAAAGAAACTGCCGAATCACTAAAAATGAAGAAAGCCCAAGTTGAAGCTCTTATTGAAGATCAAGAAATCCAAACTGCCAACATTGCCGCCAACAAAGCTAAACAATCCGAACTTAAAACCAAATACGAGGCCGATGCTTCGAAATACAACGAGGATGCTAAAGCTGCCGACGCCATCAAGGCCGAAGAAATGAGCAAGGAAATTGCTAAATATAACAGTATCGGTCGCGTCGTCGCCTCTGGTACAAATTCCTATCCCTACGCTTCTAGCTGTCCACAACAAAACTGGCGCTATACCGGAAAAGTTATTCTCGCCTATGGCGGAGCTATCTGCGAATGCACTGGTTACGCTGGATACAAGGCCTACGAACGCTATGGTGTCACCATTGGCTCATGGGGTGACGCTAAATACTGGGGAATCAGTGCCTCTAGTCGCGGCTACCGCGTAGACGATCAGCCAGAAGCTGGCACCGTCGGATATCAAACTTCCGGTACATGGGGCCACGTCGTCTGGATTGAAGCCGTAAACAGTGATGGCTCAGTCAACCTATCCGAATACAACAACCGCTACAGCTCCATCAGCGGCGGACCGGCTGACTTTGGCTACCGTGTCAATGTCCCAGCTAGCAGTTTCCGCTACATTCATTTCCGTTAATGTGCTAAAATAGAATAATGAGTAGTCGTAAAAACTGGGAAGAAAAAAAGGTAAGCCTAGGTAGTGCCATTGTTTGTGCCGCAATCACCCTTGCGGTCGGTATTGGCATTGGTATTAACTGGGAAAACGTCAGCAGGACCTTCCTCCCATATCTAACTTTCGGCAAAACAACATCATCCTCATCCATTGATTGGTCAGATCTCGACGAAGTTTACAATACACTTGTCTCCAATTTTGACGGTGATATCGATAACGAAGCTATCATAGAAGGCGCAAAAGCCGGCCTAGTAAGCTCTCTCCAAGATAAATACACTATCTATATGTCCGCCAACGAGGCTTCAGATTTTCAAAAATCCCTCCATGGCGAAATCGGCGCCGCCGGTGTCGGCGTGGTTGTAGCCGAAAGAGATGGCTACGTCCGCATAATTCGCACCCTTCCAGATAATCCAGCTCGCGAAGCCGGCCTCTTATCTGGTGACATTATTTATAAGATTAACGACGAAGAAGTATATGCGTTAGACCCTGATCAGATTGCCGAAAAAATACGCGGTGAAAATGGCTCAGAGTTATCTCTCACTGTTGTCCGCAATAACAAAGAGAAGATATTCAAACTTATTCGCGAAGAGATTAATAACGTTTCTGCCGATATTACCTATGAAAAAGATACCGCCATCATACTTGTCACTCGCTTCGACAACGATACTGGCGCCATCATTCAAAAGTTCGCTCAAGATTTCGAGAAAAAGGGAATCAAAAAAGTTATTCTCGACCTTCGAGATAACGGTGGTGGCTATGTTTCTGCAGCTAAAGATCTTCTTAGTCTTTGGATTGATGGTGACCCAGTCTGCATCCAAAAATCTAAGTTTGGCAACACTACCACCTACGCCGCTCATGGTAAGAATATCTTAAAGGATATGAAAACTATCGTTTTGGTAAACGGCAACACCGCCTCAGCGTCAGAAATTGTCGCTGGCGCCCTCCAAGATTATGATAAAGCTACCATCCTCGGCACTACAACCTACGGAAAAGGCGTTGTTCAGAGTTTGATCGACCTTAGTAGTAATACTATGCTTAAAGTTACCTCCGCGCATTGGTATACACCTAAAGATAAAAGTATTAACGGCACCGGCATTAAGCCAGACAAAGAAGTCACCGTTACCTATGACGAGATCAACGCCGGCAAAGACCCCCAACTTGATGCCGCCAGGGAACTATAATAATGGCAAACGAAAAAACTCCCCTAATCCTCATTCATGGATTCCGTGGTAATGCGTTAGGATTAAAACAGCTAGCTGACGAATTCAATCCTAAAAAATATGATATTTATCTACCCGAACTTCCACCTTTCGGAAAATCCGCCAAAACTCTCCCCGCCTATACTTCAGAAAACTACGCCGATTTCATTGCCAAATATATAAAAGATCACCACCTTAGCAAGCCAATCCTTATTGGCCACTCTATGGGATCGATAGTTGCCGCTGCCACTGCTGCAAAATATCCAGAAATCCTAAACGAAAAAATCGTCTTTCTTGCGCCAATCTCCTCTAGACCTTCGCGCCTCATCGCAAACCTCCAGCCGCTAGTCGCCATCCTCCCTAATAAAGTTATCGGCTACTTATCCACTGAGTATATGATCATAGACCGCACCGACAAAAAACAAATCTTAAAAACCACCTATGAAAGTGGCAAGTATTTCGGAAATAAAAAACATCTCCGCTCAACCGCCAAATTTTCTTCCGAAAATTGCATTGCTGATTTCGACTTCAAAAAAAATGCCCTATTTATTGCTGGCGAAAAAGATCGTCTAGTCTCTAAAAATACTACCAAACAAGTTGCGGCCAAATATCATGCCAAAACTAATTTTCTACCCAACACCGGACATCTTCTAAACTACGAAAAACCTCACGAAACCGCCAAAGCCATATCAGATTTCATAGAACACTAATCGCTAAGCATCCGAAGCTCTATTGCAGTCTGATAAATCTCCTCAAATCGCGACAAAGTTACATTTAGATCATGTTTCGCCGCCACTTCCAGACTACCTTTCCCATATTCACTCTTCAATTTTTTATCACTCAAAATTGTTACGATTGCATTAGCTATACCCGAAATGTCTCCTGGCTCACATAGGATTCCGTTTCTTTGGTTCTGACAAAGTTCACTTACGGCTCCAGCGTTCACAGCCACCAAAGGTAACCCAGTTGCCGCTGCCTCTATCAACACAATACCTTGAGTCTCCGTCTCGCTTGCCGTCGCAAACAAATCCCCAGTCTTATAAATCTCTTGCAGGTCCGGCGGCAACACTCTCCCCAAAAACCGTACATTTCCAGAAATCTCATACTCCTGTACCATTTTTTCCAAACTCATCTTGTCGATACCATCACCCACAATCAGAAACTCCGCTTCTGGAATTTTACTTAAAACTTCCCTAAAAGCCATTATCACTGTCCCGATACTCTTTTCCGGATCCACCCTTCCTACATACAATACCCTAGGACGGCCAACTTCGATCTTATATTTTTTCAAAACTGAAGCTTTCGGCTTGCCTGGACTAAACTGCGACAAATCTACACCGTTAGATAATGCTTCGACCGGCACTTTAAATCTACGTCGATTCTTTGGCACTAAATCGTCTATCGCCATCTCCGTAGGCATCGTTGCGTACTCACTATGCTTCAAAAAACTATTCATGTAAGCCTTTACTAACGCATCCACAGGCTTCTTCACTGGCTTCAAAAACTTAAACTGCCCCGTAATATTATCAGGATATGCATGTCCAGTCGACACCATAGGCACATCATACCGTCTCGCATAAGCTTGGATTGCTAACGCAATCGTTTCCGCAGTCTGCAAATGAATTACGTCGGGCTGAAACTTATCCAGCTCCTTCTTTATCTCTGGGTACGGATACGGCGCTGCCCAAATCCCATTCTTATAGATAATCCTTGGCAAAGTCACTCCCAACCATTCTTTCCGGTCCTCTACCTTTCTAATCTGATCAGGGTAAAAAGGGAAGCGAATCGACTTTAAATACAACGTAGTTACACCAGTTTTATGATCTTTTCTTTTATGTCTTCTCCCATTAAAACTTGGGCAAATTACAAGCACTTCATGGCCACGCTTTGCCAATCCTAAAGCCAAATTATGCGCAAAAACCGCCACCCCATTCGTCATCGGATAATAGATATCTGAAGCTACAACAATTTTCATCTTACTATTATTATATCATATCTAGCCATACAGCAATTCCACGCTGTTGTGCTATAATTATCTTATGAAAAAATCTAAAAAGCCTAGTACCGTAACCGTCAATCGTCGCGCATCCTATGATTATCATCTCGGCGACGACCTTTCTGTTGGTATGAGCTTGACTGGCCCCGAAGTTCGTCTCATCCGTGATCACTACGTTCAGCTCAAAGGCTCTTTTGTCACTATTAGAAACCATGAACTTTGGCTAAATAACCTCACTCTCGGCGCCGAAACAGCTAGAAATATCCGCCTCCTTGCCACTAAAAAGCAAATCGCGGCTTTAGAACGCCAAAAAATCGAAGGCAGCACCATCGTCCCAACCAAACTCCTCGCTGGCGGCAGATATATTAAACTCGTCATTGCCGTGGGTAAAGGCAAAAAGAAGTACGATAAACGCGAGGCTATCAAAAATCGCGACATCAACAGAGGTAAATACTAATGGATTACAACATATTTTCATGGAATGTCAACGGCATCCGTGCAGTACTAAAAAAGGGGGCGCTCCAGAAGCTTATTGAAACTAAACATCCAGATATTCTCTGCATTCAAGAAACTAAAGCACACCAAGGCCAGGCCGAGATAGATTTCCCCGAATACGAAGAAATCTGGAACTCCGCCAAACGCCCTGGTTATTCCGGTACTGCAATTTTCACAAAACCAAAGCCTGAAAGTATTGTCTACGATTTTACTGATGATATTAAAATTGCTTACCCTTGGGACGATGATACCTACGGCACACCACTAGACGAGGGCCGTATCTTGACCGCCGAATATCCAGAGTTTTACCTCGTCACCGTCTACACCCCTAATAGCAAGCACGACCTTACTCGCCTAAAACTTCGTGAAAAACTCTGGGATCCAGCCTTCCTAACCTACTTAAAAGACCTTGAAAAACAAAAACCCGTCGTTGTTTGCGGTGATTTTAACGCCGCTCATACCGAAATCGACCTTGCGAGGCCAAAAGACAACGAAGAAAACGCTGGCTATACCAAAGAGGAGCGCCATGGGATCGAAAATATCATAAAATCCGGTTTCATTGACACTTTTCGCGAACTTAACCCAGACACTAAACGCTATACTTGGTGGACTTGGCGTGCTAACGCCCGTGCTCGCAACATTGGCTGGCGCATCGATTATTTCTTCATCAGCAAGTCTCTCGAATCAAATCTAAAATCCGCCGAAATCTACGAATCATACCTCGGTTCCGACCACTGTCCAATCAGTATCAAACTGGAGTTTTGACATGGACGATCCAAAATCCTACTGGCAAAAACAAGAAAAGCCGCTTTTCAAGGATCTAGAGTGGAATTTTCCCGAACAAAAATCTGACACTATCTCAATCATCGGCGGCAATAGTCAAAACTTTTCCAACATTATCAGGACCTCCGAATTTGTCAAAAACAACTTCCCGTTCAAAACTGTCCAGACCGTCCTTCCAGAGTCCCTCAGAACCAAATTTCCAACCGTATTTCCAGATATTATCTTTTCTTCCGCCACCCCATCTGGCTCATTCGAAAAATCCGAACTCCTAAATCAAACTGTTAAAAAGTCTAACTTTGCGCTCATTTTAGGCGACCTGTCCAAAAACGCTACAACCGCCATCGCCATCGCTGAGGCCATCAAATCGTCAGAAACCCCCATCATCGTCACTCGTGACAGTGTAGATTTGTTATGTCCTGAAATGGCAGAACTTCTCACCCGAGATCGTCTCTTCCTTATTGCCAGTCTTGCTCAACTTCAAAAAGTCTTCCGCGCGGTCTATTATCCAAAAGTCTTACTCTTATCTATGCCACTCCTCCCAGTCGTCGAAATCCTTCACAAATTCACTATTAGCTACAAAGTCACCATCCTCACGCTCCACCAAAATCAAATCATCGTCGCAAACAATGGCAAGATTATCACCACTCCTCTAGAAATCGCTCAATACAACCCGCTATCGCTCTGGAACGGTACGCTTGCCGCCAAAATCGCCGCTATGAATCTCTGGAACCCAGGAAAGCCGCTCGAGGCTACTACTGCTGCAATTTTAAGCTAGTATAAATTTTCACCAATTTCTTAATCTGTGCCGACTGCAAAACCTCATGCCGATGAGCCAGCATCACTTTACTCATCTCCATAATCTTTTCGGAGTTCGCGTACGCCCCGTCCATTGCCCTCGCCATATCAACCACCTCTGGTCTGCTAAATATAAACCCTCCCTCCGGCACCACCTCTTTCATGTCTGGGTCCACAAAAAACACCGGAAGTCCAGTTGCCTCGGCTTCGAGCAAGGTCAATCCTTGCGTATCAAAACCATACGAAACCGTTACACTCAAATGCTGCGCTAGCATCTGTTTCAAAATCTCTTCATGCGGCACCATCCCATAAAATTTTACATTTAAATTATGCTTAGCGACATACCGTCTAGCCTTTTTCAAAGCATTACCATTACCAAACACCGAGACCAAAACCGGACTAGACATTTCTGCTATTGCTTGCAAAAACGGCATTATCCTTTTCTCGTTTGACACTCGACTATTCCAAATCATCTTCAAAGGCTCACCTACTGTCATCTCCCGCACCAACGACCGCCCATTAGCCATCTCATTAAATTTTGCCACCATTTCATCTGCTACCCCATTTGAAACCACCTCAACCGGCCTTGACACGCCATAATGTTTTAATTTTTTTGCAAAATGCAGAGATGGGGTCAAAACCATATCGGCATAGTTTGCATGGTTAACCATCAAAGTCCACATTTTTGCCCGCGCTATTGTCGGCGCAAGATATTTATCTCGAGAAACCACAACTTTGTTCGGAATAATTTTCCCATGCAAAAAACATAAGACTAAGCCGACAAAAGTTTTAAACGGATGTGGAATATTTACCGCTACCGCCATATCCTCCCGCCCATGCATCGTTTGCACTAAGGAAAGTCCAAACTTCCGTGCTAGTAACATCCCAGCGAGCGAACAACTCGCCTCGTAATGCACATGTACAATATCGAAATTAAATTCCGGAAATTTATCCAAAATCCACTTCATAACTCTCCGCGGACCTCTCGAAATCGGTGCCCCATTCGCCGACAAAAAATGCGGGAACGACGGAACTATCACCACCCCGTTACCCGCAACAGATGATTTCCATCCAGGACAAAAAATCGTTACCTCATGCCCGAGCGCTTCTAAACTTTTTTTCTGCGCCGCAATCGATGACGGAATCCCACCCGAAACCTCTAAAAATACATCTGTAAAAACCGCAACTTTCATATCCTTACTGGTGGGCGGGGAGGGAATCGAACCCTCACTCTCTTGCGAGAACCAGATTTTGAGTCTAGCGCGTCTACCAATTCCGCCACTCGCCCTTAACTTAATTTTACCACTATCTAGCTTTGTTGTCCAGTTAGCCAATTCCAAATCTTCTGGAAGAATGTCGGCTCGTTTTGCGGCATCACCTCAGAACTTGAAGTCTCTACCTGCGTTTCACCCTCATCTACAACTTCAGACTGCGTTGCCCCCGACGGCGCCGGATTGACCTGTTCCGCAATAATCAGAAGCCGATAAGTCGAAACTCCAAGCGGCCAACAGGTAATCAGCGTCAGCATCGGTTTATTCGTCTCAAAAACCAACGACTGTACATCAGATGGATCTACTGTTTTTCGATCGACCATCTTATAAGTGTAGCGTACCCCCTCATAATCGATATAAATCAAATCTCCATTTTCCAACCTCTCCAGTCCCGAAAAGATGAATTTATACTGGTTTGAGCTATATATATCACCCGCCGAATGTCCCGAAATTGCCAGATTTCCAATTTCGCCAGGCATTGCATTTGCCCCTGGAATCGCAAACTGTGCCACTCCGTTATTCATCGCCGACATCACCTCATCTGTCGAAATTCCAAGATGCACCGGCACATCGATGTTTAATTTCGGAATCAATAACCTCGAACCATCACTCACCCCCACCGCTATCGTCGGATCCACTTCGGAAATTCCTGTATCTTCCGTATTGCCCGGTGATACATAAGCCATAATCGGTGCAAAAATTAATCGATTATATTGTAAGAATAGAATAACTAACACCGCTGCTATTCCAGCTAGAATAGGGATAAACTTACGACTTTTTTTCTTTCTTTGCTCTTCTTGGGCAATCTTCTGGATTCTTGCCTTAAAACTATCCGGCTGCGCACTAGTCACCATCTGAATCCCATTGTCCACGTCTTCCATTTTGCGTTTTTTATCTGCCCTTAAACGCTCTTGGCGCATTTTCTCTTTTTCAACATACTGCACCGCCGCTTTTGCATAATATTCGCTATAGTACTTCTGGTAATATTGCTGCCACGCCGCATGATACTGTCGCCATGCCGCCTCGCTCGCCTGCTGTGCAGTTGGAGTATTTGTCCGAACTTCTGTACGTTCTGCTCGATTTGCATCAGAATAAGCCGCCAGAACTTTCTTGCGCGCAATCTCGGCCGCCGTTTGCCTTTGACGGTCACTCGAAGATAGCCCACCGTTTTCAGAATTCATGCTTCTATTATAGCTTAAAGCCTCTCCCTTTTCAACTTTGTTCCATGATCGGAAACGTAATACATCCATTTATTATTAGCTGAAATTACACTGTCATAGCCACTACTCGCATCCGCCAACACCCTTCGATTTGCCCCGTCAAAATCACGCTCTATCAATTTTCCATCCGAAACATTTGCTATTAAGAATGGGTCCATCCAATTCATTCGGCTATTTTCAATTACTATGCCACTTACTTCTCCAAGTTCCGCATTAAATACTATGATCTTTTTATCTTTCTTAGCTACAATAAATCTTCCTTTATCATGTGCATATACTTCATCTGGAATCTCAGTCAAATTCTGTTTTGCAACCTCTTTCATCTCCGATAGACTCTCATCTACTATAGGATAATCACCGCTATACACATACAAGATGTCATTTACGGCTAATCCAATATATTTCTCACCCAAATACTCTGAAACCGTCGCCTTCGCAATATCCGAACCAGAAATTGTTGTCAAAATTACAACATTCTTTTCGCCTTCTCGATATAACCCTATTGTTTTCTCTCCCTTGTCATTTGGTACCGTCACATAAACAACTGACATCTCAAGATTACCAAATTCTTCAACCCCAGACACTAAAACGCTAGACATTTCTTGGCTAGACACTGAAATTTTTCGCAAATTACCATTTTCTAGAACCAAAAGCCTTTCCGCTGAATCATTCGCCATTTTAACATCTGTAAATTCCATATCAAAAGTTTCCGTGAGATTCAAACTTGCATCCGGATTTCGAACATTTACCAAAATAAAATCATGCACGTCGCCATTTTTCCATTCTACTAGCACTTTATCTCCATCATTATTCCACTCCATTCGAGTAATTTCGCCTTCGATCTTTACCGCCTCTTCGCTATTACTTAAACGAAAATACGGAGCTACATTTATCTCGGTCGTAGTCGTATCATCCCCCCTAATCGACATTAAATTCCAAACTATATCACCAGTATTCGCGTATAATAGACTCGTCCGATTCGCTGATGCAGACAAGAATCCAAGACGCGTCTCAAATTCTTTCACCGTCTCAGTCTCCCTATTTTGCTTAAAAAGCCTTGGGTAATCTAACCTATATAATATACCCGCCTTGATTTTAATTGTATTTTCCCATGACTCATATCCATCCTTCGTCAGTTTCACCGTATGCTTATCTTCAGATAACATTCTGCTCATATTTGTATGGGCAAACATCTCATCCCCATCAATAGTCACTGTGGCCCCTGTAGGCATAGAATCTATCTGCAAAAGTCCAGTCTGATTAAAACTGCCGTCCGAGCCAAATTTATAACCCATTGCTACAAAAAGCAGTACAATCACCATTAAAACTACGGCTAAAAACATCAACGATTCAGTCAAAATTAAACGATACGTTCTGAGTCGTTTCTTTTTTTCTTTGTCCATGTGTATATTATATCAAATTCATAAAAAATGTTGCAAAAAGCTATTGATTTCTATTCCGCAAAAGGTTAAAATAAGGATAACTTTATTAATTTTACGTGGAGATAATGGTTAACTATGGTAAAAATTACAGTTGATACGCCGGACGACAATTGCCCTAGTTCTGCGACGCATCAAACCATGCAGAAATCTTCTGCAATCTCCAGAAAATCACTTCGTAAATCTAAAGCTGACGCTACAAAGCCCGTAGAGACTGCAAAGCCAGCAAAATTAGTAAAGCCTCCGGTAGAATCCCCGAAAGTCGCTAAAGATCTCGCCGTCAAATCCGCACTACGCTCAGTTGCTACTATTAAAGAGGAGCCTGCACCTATCCAGACTAAGCATAAAAAACCTCATCGTTTTATCCTTGCACTTGTTTGCTCGGCTGCTACTGTTGCTGGCCTCGCAGCCTTCATTAACTTTAATATGCCGAACATATCTGTCAAAGTAGCCGCGATGCAAAGCGGCATCGAAGCTACTTACCCAACTTACATTCCGAGAAATTATCAACTCTCCAACGTCACCTCCGATAAAAACGGCAAAATTACTATGGTCTTTTCTGGTTTAGATAACAACTCTTTCACCCTTTCTGAAGAGCGATCCACCTGGGACTCCAACGCCCTACTCAACAACTATATCAAGAAAAACAATTCAGATTATTCGACTCTCCGTGAACAGGGAATTACTGTTTATACTTACGTAGGAGGAACCGCCTGGGTAAACGGTGGTATTCTCTACGAAATCACTACTACTGGCCGCAGCCTCACTAAAGAGCAAATCCGAAACCTTGTCGTATCTCTTTAATGTGATATAATATATCTATGTTTAGAACTCGTTTTGCTCCTAGCCCAACAGGCTATATTCACATCGGTAACGTACGTAGCGCAATTTATCCATATCTTATTGCTAAGCAGAGTAATGGTAAATTCATTCTTCGTATCGAAGATACCGATCAGAAACGCTACACTGCCGGCGCTACTGAACTTATCGTCGAAACTTTGCGATGGCTCGGTCTTGATTGGGATGAAGGGATCGAAGTCGGTGGTCCCAATGCCCCATACTTCCAATCAGAGCGCAAAGACCTATACCAAAAATACGCGCTAGAACTTATCAAAAAAGGTCGTGCCTACCCCGACCCTACTCCGCCTGAAACTATTGACGAATATCGAAAATCCGACAATGCTAAAAAAATTCCTTACCTTTATCGTAACCATCGACCAAAAGAGTCAAATCTCTCTCCAGAAGAAATCCTTAAAACTTGGCACGAAGGCATTTCTCTCCGTTTCAAATCCGAACCAAAAAATTACGAGTGGCACGACGAAGTTATGGGTGATTTAAAAACTGGTCCCGAAGTCTGCGATGATATTATCTTGATCAAAAAAGACGGTCTCCCAACCTACAATTTTGCACATATTGTTGATGATTATGAAATGAAAATCACACATGTCGTCCGTGGCGTCGAATACCTTTCCAGTATGCCTAACTATCTTGCACTCTACGAAGCCTTAGAGATCGACCATCCTAAATTCGTTTCTCTCCCACACGTTCTTGCCGAACAAGGAAACAAAAAACTCAGCAAACGTGATGGCGCAAAATCTGTCGTCGATTACAAAAATGACGGCGTCTTACCAGAAGCTATGCTAAACTACTTAGCCTGCCTTGGTTGGAATGATGGCACCGAGCAAGAAATTTATACTAAATCCGAACTCCTCGAAAAATTCTCCATTGACCGCATCCAAAATTCTAGCGCCCGCTTCGATGAGACCAAGCTTCTCTGGCAAAATGGCATGTGGATTCGCAAAATCTTTGATGAAAACGGCTGCGACGCGCTCTACGAACGTACTGCTAACTTCTGGCCAGAATCCGCCAAGTCTTATTCCGACGATTACCGCAAACAAGTTCTCAGTATTATCTATGATCGACTTAAGGTTTTGGGCGATCT
The DNA here is from genome assembly GCA_045589895.1 of Candidatus Nanosyncoccus sp. Classification (GTDB taxonomy): domain Bacteria; phylum Patescibacteriota; class Saccharimonadia; order Saccharimonadales; family Saccharimonadaceae; genus Nanosyncoccus. The sequence continues at coordinate 145,935 of JAZNPY010000015.1, forward strand.
CAAAACTATGACCGGATATTTCTTCGCATCACCAGATATCGATCTCGACTTTTTAACCTCTAACAAATTCCTTAAAAAATTCTCTGAACAGGAACTTGCCGAACTCCTCAGAGTCTCCGTTGAGCGTTTACAAAAAATTCCAGAGGAAAATTGGCAGCCAGATGAAATCCAAACCGCGCTCAACGAGCTGTTAGTAGAAACTAACACCAAGCCAGCCGAACTCTTCAGCCTTATCCGTATTTCTACGTCATTCGCTCCGTTTTCTCCAGCCCTTCATCTCACCGCACATGTTCTTGGTCGCGAAAATTTTCTCGCCCGCCTAAACTCTACCCGCTCAGCACTTATTAATGATGAAAACTAGTGCAAGTATTCTGCATATGCTATAATTAACATATGGTAGAAAAAGAAATGTCTCTAAAATCGCATCATCGTTCAAAAAAATGGGTACCATACGTTCTCATTACTTTACTTTCTGTCATTATCACTGCCGGCCTCGGCTGGGCCTACTATCAGTTTTGTGACCAAGTAATCGAAGAAAACGTTATTGTCGAAGAGGAAATCGAAGTTCCGCGCTATTATAGCGTCCTTACCGGTCAAGAGATTTCCGACCCAGCCCTTAACTCTAGCCCTACCTATTGTATTCAAATCCCTAATGGCGACGATGGTGCTCGTCCACAAGTCGGCCTCAATGAAGCCGGTGTAGTATTCGAAGCCATCGCCGAAGCCGGCATTACTCGTTTTGCAGCTGTTTACCAAAACCCGACCAGCAGTGTCATTGGTCCAATTCGCTCACTCCGGCTCTATTACTTCGACTGGGACGTACCATTTAACTGTACCATCGTCCATGCTGGAGGATCGAGCGAAGCCATCTCCGCCGCCAGAAATTACGGCCGTGACCTTAGCGAGTCTAGAACCTACGAATGGCGCATTAACTCTGGTTATTGGGCTCCGAACAACCTCTTCACATCTTCAGAGTTACTTGCTAAATTTAGCGTCGACTCCGGATACGGTAGCTCAAATCCTAAAACTTTCGCCCGTCTAAAGCCATCAGAAGCCGAAGCCGAAAGCGCCGCAAATATTGCCGCAGCCAAAGCATTGACAGAGGACGAAAAATCTTCCGAAAACCACCGTGAAGTCGTCCCACTAATCGATAAAATCTCCGTTCGTTTCGGCGGCTCATCCACTTACAATGTTTTATACCAATATAGTCCAGAGACTAACACTTATCTCAGATCCTACGCCTCTGGCGCCGACCACATCACCTACACCTGCCCAAAAGGAGCTAGTGTTTCCGCACCAAAACGCGATTGTGGCGACCCAGAGCAAGTTGCTCCAAGTGTAGTCGCCGTCATGATGGTCGACCAATGGCTTGATTCCGACCGTTATCATCTCCGCACTCAGACTATTGGTTCCGGCGTAGCTTATATTTTCCAAAATGGCACCGCTATCGAAGGTACCTGGAACAAAGCCTCACGAGAAGACCAAATCATTTTCAGAAATAAAGACGGCCAAGAGATTTCCTTCGCTCCAGGACAGCTCTGGATCTCAGCCGTACCTAATAGTACTGGCTCCGTAAAATACTAAGTGCTTGAAATATTTCGATTTCTATGCTAAAATACCTCTAATGGCTCCGTCGTCTAGTGGTCTAGGACGTCTGGTTCTCATCCAGAAAATCGCGGGTTCGACTCCCGCCGGAGTCACCAGAGAATTTTATTATGAAAACTTTACCGATCGTCGCGCTTATCGGTCAAACTAATGCTGGTAAATCCAGCATTTTAAACCGTATGGCGCATAAAAATATCGCAATCGTAGCCCGCGAAGAGGGAACTACGCGCGACAACGTCGTCGCAAAAATCGACGATCGTTTTTTGTTGATTGATACTGCCGGTCTCAAAGACCCTGAAGACGACTTCGAACAAGGCATCCAAGATCAAATTTCCGACGCCATCGATTCTGCCGAAATCATCCTAGTTACCTTAGATAGCACTAAATACTTTGACCACCACGATAAAAATATTGCTAAATCAGCTCTCAGGTCAAAAAAACCAGTTTATCTCCTGCTGAATAAATCGGATAGAGGTGAATCGCTAAATACTAATGACTTCCGCGCCCTTGGCATCCCCAAAGACCATATTTTTCGCACTTCAGCCACCACCGGTCAAGGTATTAACGATCTTAAATCCGCAATCTCGAAAGAATTATCGCTAGGCCCCGTCCAAAAATCAACCACCGACCTCAAGATTGCCCTAATCGGCCGCCCAAACGTCGGTAAATCATCTCTCTTTAATACTCTAGCCAAAAAACAGCAAGCCCTTGTTAGTAGCAGGCAGGGAACCACTCGCGACATTAACCGTGTCGAGGTAAAATACAACGGTAAAACTATCGAGATTTTAGATACCGCCGGACTTAGGAAGCCCGGAAAACGCGAAGTTGGCATCGAAAAATTTAGCGCCATTCGCACACTCGCCGCTATCGAAGAGGCCGATATCTGTGCGTTGCTCATAGATAGTACCGAGCCACATTCTAAACTAGATCAGTCTCTCGCCGGCCAAATCGTTAAAGCTGGTAAAGGCATCATTATGGTTGTCACTAAAACCGACCTTTTGAAAGAGCAAGCTCCAGCAAACAACTTCGACGGCAAACACCTAGACCCAACTGACGTTCTGCTTAATCGTCTTGAACGTGATTTCGATTTCCTACCCTATGCGCCAGTGCTTTTAACTAGCTCCGAAACTGGCAAAAATGCAACCAAGCTTTTCGAACTTGCCGAGCAAGTCGCAGAAGCTAGACAAACCGAACTTAAAACTTCCGATCTTAATAAAATTTTAAGGGAAGCAGTTGTTGCTCATCCGCCAGCCGGCCTCAAAAACACTCATCCTAAGCCAAAGTATATTGTCCAGACCGACAAAAATCCACCTTGGTTCGTTGTCCACGGTCATGAGCTAGAGCTGCTCCACTGGTCCTATAAACGCTATTTAGAGCGTAAAATTCGCGAATTCTACCCATTCCTTGGTACTCCAATTTTCTTCTCGTTCAAAAATGACAAAAATGACCACAAATACGAGAAAAAAGACAAAAATATGTTATAATAATTAATAGAGGTGGGCTCTCATGAGCCCTTTTTGTACATTAAGGAGGTGGTTTAATGCCCAAAGAGTATCATCCAGATCTAGTTCTTGGACTCGACGTTTTGATTGGAGATCCAGATATCTTACGGCCCAGAAAGGAGACTAAGAAAAAGGCCGATTGCATCTACATCCCCGAAGGTTACATTTACCGTGCCGAAGAGTTCCGCAAGGAACAGTCTTCCCGTGGTGAAGCTTGTAAAGAACTTTTATCGATTTTTAAGGAAATTTCTGCTGTCACTCGCGGCAACCAGAACACGGCTTTTGAACTAAAAAACGGCACACTGGTTAGAGTAGCCCAGGAAAGATCTTGTACTATGCCAAAACGCATGGACAAGGACAGCTCACGCGCCCAGGCTATCTCGGTCGCTCTGAACTTACGAGATGACTATCACGACGTCGCCATCATGACCGGCAACGACCTGATGAGCGTTGTCGCCTATCAGAACAATATCGACGTTGCACATGTCAATCCCGACGTTTACAGGGGGCGTCGTAAGCTCGTTTTACCGCTTGAGTTATCAAATCTCTGGTATGGTAAAGGTTTCATTCCTGGAGATTTGGTCCATGGACTTATCGGTGGGGACGAACCACTAGTTGACAACGAATACATCGAGTTTGTCACCGAAGAAGTTGATGCTACGCCAAAAGATGAGTTGGAACTGGAAATCCATAGACATCGAGACATTGGTCGCTGGGCCTCACTTATTGGTCGCTATGATGCTGAGCATGACAAAATCGTCCCCATCAATATTGAGGCTCGTCTGCGCGAAATCAAAGCACCCTTCGTTCCGCGAAATCCCGGCCAGGCCATGGCTCTAGATGCACTGCTTGCTCCGCCCAGCGAAGTTTCTATCGTAATCCTCTCTGGAATTTACGGTTCTGGTAAGACTTTTCTTACTACTTCTACCGGCATCATGCTGACCGAACAGGACAAATATGAACAGATTTTCGTTTGTCCGCGCGACGGTGCTCTTGGTAAAGAAATCGGATTTTTACCCGGTAATATGGATGCCAAAATCCAGCCGAAGATGGCTCCGGTTTTCGACAACATCAAAAGCTTTCTGAAGCTCCGCGGTGACTACATGAAGCTCGACAACGGCAAAAAATTCAATGACAGTGGCAGGAACAATGCCATGAATAAACGCGAACTTCTAAATAGGCGTGTCAACGAAATTTTTAGCCGCTATTTTGAATGTGAGGCTTTAATCTACATGCATGGTCGCAACATCCCCGACTCATTCATTATTTATGACGAATTTCAGGACATGGAACGCTACCAGGCAAAAGCTCTGCTTACCCGCATCGGCGAAAACAGCAAAACCGTCGTTACAGGCGATCCCGAACAGAGAACAAACCCGTATCTCAGTGCCAAATCAAACGGCCTATCCTACGGCGCCTCGCATTTAAAAGGCGAGCATCATACTCGTATCGTCACCTTCACTCAGGAAGAAATCGAGCGTTCCAATATCGTTCGCGCTATTGCCGCTCGTTTCTAACTACTAACCCCCGAAAGGGGGTTATTTTATATGCTCATCAATTTTCTCGACCACCCCCCTCAAAATCCCCGACAATCGCTCTTTTTCCTCTGATGAAAACTTACTTAATACAAAATCCATATCGCTAATTTTTCCTCTTATCTCGGCATTATTAGTTCCCAACTTTAGCCGCGGAAACTCATTAGTATTTAGCTCCGCAATCACCGATTTTAGACCGTTATTCCCACCGGCCGAACCCTTCGCCCGGTACCTAATTTGACCAAAAGGAAGATCAAAATCATCGCAAACCACCAAAATATCCCCAGATGCAACCTTAAAATAATGCGAAAACGCCTGCACCGATTTTCCAATGTTATTATAATAGGTTTGTGGTTTAACAAAAATCGTATCACCAGCGCGCAAATAAACTGCATCAAATTTTGGCGTTTTCTGCCATTCTAAGCCCTTAACCTTCGCATAAAAATCAAGCGCGAGAAAACCAAAATTATGCCTCGTAAAATTATACTTATTTTCTGGATTTCCAAATCCAACTACTAGTTTCATGTCACTATTATAACAGATTCTAGCGCAACATCCACTTGTTCATCCCTAGTGGCACTACCACATCTCGAATTTCAAGCATAGTAATCGCCTGGTTAAATTCTTGCACCGAAATCCCAGAATTCATCACTATTTGTTCGCCATCATTCACCCCTAATGAAATCTGTTCTACAATTTTTTGCTCTACTGGCGATCCGCCAACAAACGTTTTTTTAGACTTTTTAGCACGCGCTCTCCCTGGAAACAGCCTCTCTATTAAATCACTCGGCCTAAGATAGGGAATCGCCCCCTTCGCAATCAGCCTGTTACACCCTTCCGACACAGGTTTATTAATATCGCCAGGCACCGCAAACACCTCTTTCCCCTGGTCGAGAGCATGCGAAGCGGTATTGAGCGACCCGGAATGGTCCGCCGCCTCCGCAATCAAAACCACATCCGACAGTCCCGATATTATCCGATTCCGCGCCAAAAAACGCACCCCGCCAACCTCTCCATTTCCACCCTTATCATCTGGTCCATATTCCGATATAACCGCCCCTCCATTCTCTATAATTTCTTGTGCTAAACCAATGTGCCTGGTCGGATATATCCGATTAATCGCCGTCCCAAGCACGGCAATAGTTACCCCACCCGCGTCTAATGCGCCCCTGTGCGCAATTGAATCTATTCCGTATGCCAATCCTGAAACCACTATCGCCCCAGCCTTAGCCGCTTCATACGCCGCCCGATACGCCACTTCCTTTCCATAGCTAGTGTTCTTCCTCGCGCCCACAATTGCAACTGTTGGCACACGTTTTTCTGGTATTTTCCCATAGTAATATAACATTTTAGGCGTAAGCGCAATAGAACTTAACACCTCTGTGAAACCCGCTTCTTGGGGTGAAATCTTATTGATTTTCATAAAAAATGTGAAAAAAGTGTTGACTTTATTTATACGTTGTGCTATAATCAAAACAGTTAGGGGTCAAAACCCCTACACCGCACCTAAATAAATCATAATTCTAGGTACTATTGTACCATGAGTTGCGTGTTCTTAAAACCCTTTCGGGACCTAAAATTTCTTTACGGTTTCAGGTCTTTAAGTATTACCTCCACTTTAGAAAGGATAAATTTTAAGAACATAGCAATCCCCATAACGGGCGGGCCCCAGTGTTTGTGTGAGGTGGGTCGCGCTTCCGGGTCTCCCGGTATTCTTGCACTCAAGAAGTGTTGTGGGGCGAAAAAGCCACATGGAGTTAGGTGATGCCCACCCTTACCTAACACGTGTGGCTTTTTCGCTGCCAGAAAATTCTTGTGTTATAATCAAAGTATGAACAGTATCCTCAAAAAAATCCTAAGCCTTGCGATTGCCGGTCTCATGATTTATCTCTTAATCTGGCCTTTTATCAATTCCGCAATTTCGCATAATTACTATATTCGTGCCGTCACTGATGGATCCCCTGGCCGCTCTTATACCGCCGAATTTGGAGATGGCTACATAAATGTCAATATTGCTCACTATAATAATATCGCTACCCAAGAAGAAAACCCTAAAGAAAACGAAGAATATTCTAATAATCTAGACCCAGACACCTTCGAAAAACTCGAAAAAGTCACTAATAGTTTCAAGGGCTTCCATATTTTCCCACGCCGTCATAATGGCTACGGATTCTACTACGACGGCCTTGCCGACAGTAATTTCTTCTATACCGCAGACGAAAAAGCTAATATCTTAAAATTTGCCCAAATTCTTGAAAAAATCGCTCGAGGATCTGAAAGATATCCGGAAAAGCGCGGCTTTACTTACGAGAAAATCGGCCAAAAAGAACTCGACGACTTCATAAAAGAGCTTGACTTAGAAGAATAAAGTGTTACTATAAAAAATATGTCAAAAAATCTGGTTATCGTAGAGTCCCCGGCCAAAGCCAAAACTATCGAGAAATACCTCGGCAAAGATTTCCAAGTCCTATCCAGTGTCGGTCATATTAGAAAAGACACTAAAGTCGACGTGGACAATGATTTTGCCGTCACCTACGAAATCGATCCAGATCACGAAAAAGTAGTTAAAGAACTAAAAAAAGCCGCCAAATCCGCCGACACTATCTGGCTCGCTACCGATGAAGACCGTGAAGGAGAAAGCATATCTTGGCATCTTCTTGAAGTTTTGAAACTCCCGCAGACCACCAATCGCATTACATTCCACGAAATCACCGAATCTGCCTTAAAAGAAGCTATCACGCACCCTCGCACAGTCGACATGAATATGGTTTCATCCCAACAGGCCCGCCAAACTCTCGATATGCTAGTTGGCTATGACCTATCTGGCGTCGTCCGCCGCAAAGTTCCTGGCGCCATTTCCGCTGGACGCGTCCAAAGCCCAGCCCTTCGCCTCATTGTCGAACGCGAACGCGAGATCGACAATTTCAACGGCAAATCCGGATTTAAAGTTACCGGCACCTTCAAAAAAGGCCGATCAAGCTTCCAGGCTAATCTCGAAAAATCTTCTGAACCAAAAACCGAAAAAGACGCAAAAACCTTCCTTGAAAAATTATCTGGCCAAGAGTTCACTGTTAACTCTGTCGAAAAGTCTGAAGGCACAAAATCTGGCCCTACACCTTTTACTACTGCCGCTCTTCAAATCGAAGCCAACAGTAAGCTTGGATTCTCTGCGCGCACAACTATGTCTGCTGCACAATCTCTGTATCAGGCTGGGCACATCACCTATCACCGCACCGACAGCTTAAATCTTTCTAAACAGGCTATCGGTCAAATCGCACACTATATCGAAGAAAATTTTGGTAAAAATTACCTCCATATCCGCACTTTTAAAACTAAGTCCGCTGGCGCACAAGAGGCTCACGAAGCTATCCGTCCTACTAATATCAAAAAAGAAACCGCCGGCAAAACCGAGTACGAAAAAAAGCTTTATAATCTCATCCGCACCAGAACTCTAGCCACCCAGATGGAAAATGCCAAAGTCGCAAAAACCACCGTCAACCTTTCCCATAACTTTATCGCCAAAGGCGAAATCATCATCTTCGACGGCTTCCTAAAAGTTTACGGCAAAAGTAAAGATCTAGAATTGCCAGAATTGACAAAAGGCGACATCGTAAAATATACCGAAATTATTGCTCATCAGACTTTCACTAAACCACCAGCCCGCTACACCGAAGGCTCTCTAGTTAAAAAACTTGAAGAGCTCGGCATTGGCCGTCCGTCTACCTACGCCTCTATTATGTCTGCTATACAAACCCGCGGATACGTCGAAAAAGGCGAATCCGAAGGCCACCCTCACGATGTTGTTGAATATGTCTTAACCGATTCAGTCTCCAAACAAATCGTCCAAGAAAAAACTGGTGCCACTAAGGGCAAACTCGTTCCCACCCCTGTTGGGGAACTTGTCTCTGATTTTCTGTCTCAAAACTTTGACCAAATTGTTGACTACGATTTTACCGCTAATATCGAAGAGGACCTCGACAAAATCGCCGAAAATAAACTCGAGCGCGTCAAAATGCTCAAAAATTTCTATGGCCCGTTCAGCAAAACTGTCAAAGCCTCCGAAAAAACTGAACGTTTTAACGGTGCAAACGCGCTCGGCGTAGATCCAAAAACCGGAAAAAACATCTATGCTAAGATCGGCAAAAACGGCGGTTTCATCCAACTTGGCGAAAACGAAAAGGAATCAGGTGAAAAACCACGCTTCGCCCCTTTGCCAAAAGGGGAAACCGTCAAAACTGTTACTTTAAAGCAAGCCTTGAAGCAACTCTCCCTCCCAGAATTACCAAGAAATCTCGGTAAAACTAAAGACGGCACCGAAATTATTGCCGCTAGCGGACCTTTTGGCCCTTATCTAAAGGCCGGCAGTTTCAACATCCAGATGAAAGGCTATGATCCGTATAGAATTACTCTGGAGACCGCAGAAGAGCTCTACGAGGCCAAAAAAGCCAGTATTTTAGCCGATTTCGGCGATATTCAGGTCATTAACGGTGCTTACGGCCCATACGTCAAAGGTCCAGGTCGCCGCAATTTCGCCAAAATCCCCAAAGAAAAAGACCCGAAAAAGTTGACAAAAGCAGAATGTATGAAGATCTTAGAAGAAAAGAAATCCGCCCCACGACGCCGTCCGCACTCTGTAACTCGTAAAAAAGCTGCCAAAAAATCCGCTAAAGCTAAAAAATAATACACAATATTTTATTGACTTCTTCAAAAATATGGTACAATTATACATAGAAAGTCATGCTTTTCCAGTTGACATTCTAACACAAATATGATATTATAAAACAAATCCGTAATACTAACTGGGGTGGAAAAAAGGAAGGAACCAATGGACCAGAACGCGGCAATTCTGCAAAATGCCATCGACGGAAGCTTAAACATCATCGAACAAGACCGCGAAAGAGAAATCGTCTCTAGACGTTTCGGACTCTCGGGGCAAAAAGAAACTCTCGAACAAATTGGTGACATGTTATCTATCACTCGCGAACGTGTCCGTCAACTGGAAAAAGCCATCTTAATTCGTCTCCGTATCAGCTCTGAAGAGGGAACCATCAAAGAACTCGCTGCCGCCGAAAAGATTATCATTAGAAATCTTACCGAAACCGGCCGCGTCGCCCGCGTCTCTGTTCTTGCCGATAAAATTTACGGTCGCAAAACTACCGCCACCGAACAGGCTGGTCTATCATTTATTGGTAGCATCTCTTCTTCTCTTACACTTATCGATGAGAATGATAGCTACTACCTCAGTGTTGGTATCTCAGAATATGGCGACGAACATAAGATTAAAGAAGAAGCCGACGAAATTGTCTCCATCATCAAGAAAAATAAATCCCCTATGACCCTTGATGAGCTAGACGAAAAACTAAATTATGAACACCCTTCACACATCGCCGCTATCGCCTCAATCTCTAAGGCTCTTTCTTCGCTGAACGGTCTTTGGGGTCTGTCTAAATGGCCTACCGTCAATCCGAAAAACATCCGGGATAAAATCTTCGTAGTCCTCGAAGGAAAAAAAGAGCCTATGCACTTCGCCGATATCGCCGCTGCCATTTCTGAATCAGATTTTAAACGCAAAAATGTCACAATTCAGGCCATCCATAACGAGCTAATCAAAGATCCTCGCTTCGTTCTTATTGGTCGCGGCATCTACGCTCTTGACTCTTGGGGATACAGAAAGGGAACCGTATCTGATATTATCGTCAGTATTTTGAAAGAGTCCGCCAAGCCACTTACTCGCGAGGAAATCGTCAAAGAAGTCTTGCACGCCCGCAAAGTCAAAGAAACCACCATCCTCCTCAACCTCCAGAACAAAAAACTCTTCAAGAAAATTGATAAGAATTCCTATACTCTCGCCTAAAATAATGTTATAATAAAACTATGTTGGCGAACGTCATTCACTTCATTTTAATGCCAATCTTCTGGATCCCAGTCGTTGCTATTTTGATTGTCTTAACTTATCGCAATTATCAAAAATTGAACCGTCTCAAAGTCCTAAATGTCGACAGTGTACTTCTAATGCTTGAAATTCCTCGCACTAATGATAAAAAAGAGCTCGCCGCAGAACAACTTTTTGCTTCTTTACACGGTATTTTAAGAGATCGGGATGAGCTAAAAAGCTCTGGTGGAGTTCAAGAACACTTATCTTTCGAGATCGTCTCTACTGGTGGCCAAATCAGATTTTTCGTTTGGGTTCCTAAAGTTCTTCAGAGTTTCGTCGAAAGTCAAATTTACGCCCAATATCCTTCCGTCCAGATCTACAAGATGAAAGAAGACTACTCCATAGATAAGAAACACCATCCAGTAGTCTATACTTCCGAGATTACGCTATCCGAAAACGAAGCATTGCCAATCAAGACCTTTGATAGTTTCGAGGTCGATCCTCTCGCCGGTATCACCGGTACCCTTGCCAAACTCAACCCTGACAATTCCGAAGAACTCTGGATCCAGATCCTCACTCGTCCTATCGCTGACGACTGGCACAAAACCACAACCGATCGCTGGATTGAGCAGACAAAATCTGGCAATCGTAATTTTCGCTTATTCGGTATTGATTGGGGATGGCTTATTCAGGGATTAGGAGCACTCTTCCGTCCACCAGAAGGCACTGGCCCAACTACCGTTGAACTTTCTGACCGTACCAAAACTCAGATTAGCAAAGCCGAAGAGAAGGCAGAGAAACTTGGCTACGAGGTAAAAATTCGTCTCGCCTACCTTGGCGACGATCAAACTGACGCCAAACTCAATATGCAAGCCCTTGTCGGTACTTTTAAACAATATAATTCCACTAATCTCAACGGTTTTAAGAGTATCGGCGGTTCATTCGATCGCTCCGCACTCGAATCCTACCAGCTTCGACAATTTACTAGCCGCGGCTTTATCCTCAATATTTCCGAGCTCGCCTCAGTTTACCACCTCCCACACACCTCTGTTGAGACTCCAAATATCGTCTGGGCGACTAGCAAAACTGCCGAACCACCAGCTCAGTTACCTCTAATCACTGGTGATCCAAAAAACGACGAACATATTTCCGCCTTTGGTCTGACTAACTTCCGTGGCATCAACCATCAATTCGGTATGTTTCGTCGCGACCGTTCTCGCCATGTTTACATCATCGGCCAAACTGGGGCAGGGAAGAGTGGTATGTTGGAGCTATTCGCCCTCTCTGACGTCTTTTATAATCAAGGATATTGCATTATTGATCCGCATGGTGACTTTGCTACTAATAACCTAAAATTTATCCCGAAATCCCGTGTCAAAGATGTAGTTTACTTTAACCCAGCCGACAGGGAATATCCAGTTGCCTTCAACCCTCTTGAGCTCTCCGATAGTTCACGAAAACCTAATGTAGCCTCCGAGGTTATCGGTGTTTTGAAACGAATGTTCGGTGATTCTTGGGGCCCCCGTCTCGAGCATATCCTTCGTTATACCCTCCTTGCCCTGCTTGATCGCCCAGAGACCACTCTTCTCGATATCTCTCGTCTGCTCACTGATAAAGATTTTCGCAAAGAAACCCTTGAATACTGCCAAGACGTCACTGTTCTTCAGTTCTGGAAACACGAATTCGGCCAGTGGAACGAAAAACAGGTCAACGAATCTATTGCTCCAGTTTTAAATAAAGTTGGCGCCTTCACCGCAAACCCAATCATCAGAAACATTATTGGTCAACCAAAATCTAGCTTCGATGTTCGCAAAATTATGGACGAGGGAAAGATCCTGGTTGTAAACCTCAGTAAAGGCTTGGTAGGGGAGGACAACGCTAGTATTCTCGGCGCCTTCCTGGTCACCAAAATCCAGCTTGCCGCCATGAGCCGTTCTAACATACCTGATGTCGCCGATCGCCGCCCATTTTATCTCTACGTCGATGAGTTCCAAAACTTCGCCACTGATTCCTTCGCCGTTATCTTGAGTGAAGCTCGTAAGTATGGTCTCAACCTCACTGTCGCCAATCAATATATCTCCCAGATGACCGACTCTGTTCGTGATGCCGTCTTCGGCAACGTCGGTACCACAATTTCCTTCCGCGTCTCTGCCGACGACGCGCCTATCCTTGCTAAACAATTTGAGCCTACCTTTGAAGACCAAGACCTTCTCCAGATGAACAATCGCAACTTCGTTATCTCCATGATTATCAACGGAGAAAAAGTGCCAGCTTTCTCTGCTACCACCTTAAGCATCCCGAATACCCCAGAAGATAATACTGCCGCCATTATCACATCATCACGCGAACAGTTCTCGCGTCCGCGTACTACCGTCGAAAAAGAAATCCGCGAAACTATCGAACAAAGCGAAAAGTACAAAAAAGAGCTTAGCGACTCTGGTCGTGACGCCGGAGAACAGGGAAATACACACGGAAAAAATGCCCATAATTCCCCTTCCCCGTCTCAAAAGTTCACTTTTCAGCCTACCCCTAAAAACGACTTTAGAAAGCTTAAACTCTCCCCTAATGCCGCCGAAAATAAGTCTGACCGCCCAGGTCTTAAAGACCTAGGAGCTCTCGTTGCTGAAGCCGAGAAGACGAAGAAAAACGAAAAACAACACGACAAGCCTCAATCAAGCAATAAAAAACATAAGCATAACAAGAAATAGCGCTAAGCTGAAGCAAAACCTCAAAAACTAGACGACCAAGTTTACGTCTTTTCCATACAATCTTAATGTCGCACAATGTATATTTTACGACATAAACATACCCAGCCTCTTATAACCCAACTATCAAGCTCGCCGCATACGACCCCCACTTCATTCATCTAAAAAACAGAGAATCATCAGCACATTTTCTTCCACGCAACCCATAAATAACCTTCCAAAACCCCTAAAAACCACCTAAAAATCCGTCAGAAGCGCTTCTGGAATTACTCAAAATTATCACCCCTGTTAGCCTCCGTGAAATACAAACATTTCACGCTCCACCCCTGTAACTCGTCAAAAATTTTTTAAATTTGACTTTTCCCCATTTTTATTCTCTTTTTTCATATTTCCCTACCTTCCCCGCCTACCCCCTCAAAAATCCTCCAAAAAATCATCCTAAAAAAATCCCTTTCCTTCCCTCGACCGAACAAAAACCGAACTTAATCTTCCTTTTCCAAACTGAATTTTCCTACTTAAAATACGCCTTCCCCTCTATGCGCACATCCAGATATCCCGGCACAAGCCCCTTTGTGTTCAGATACCTTATCATCCTATCCGCATCTTCTACTGACACCGCCGACCCTCTATCTACATTCATCTTGATATAGTATGGAACTCCATCCACATACACATCTACTTCCCGCCTCTTTCCCGCTGGTACGGCCGCTCGCACCAATCTATAGCCAATATCAGCAAAATCCTGCTCCAACATCCCAACAAACTCACGTACCCGGTTTGTAATCCCTACTCCAGACTCATCTACAATTTCCACCGAAGGCTCGTATTCAACGGTTTCAGTCCCAACATTTACTAGAGGAGCTTCCGCTAAACTTTTTATCCCTAAAATCACTAATCCAGAAACCGCCACCACCAAAATCGCAAAAATTAACACCGTGCGAGTCTGTCGATTTTTTACCTTCTCACGTTCCGCAATTCGCTCCGATTCCGACTCCAGTCTTTCCCTTTCCTCCGCAATTGTCCGCCCGACCCGCATTGAGTCAAAACCACTCCTGTGCCTACTAGTCTTCATCTATCCCCACCCTTATCACCATCTCCGCTAGCTCCTTCGCCGCTCCCGGTCGAGATACATTGTCATGCAAGTTTTTCGCGAGATCTTCCCTCACTTTCGGACTCCGCACCAGTTTATGTGTCAACTCCAATAGCAACCCAGGCTGATTCATCATCCTCTCGTCACCAATCATCGCCACCGCCTTCATTTCAACCAACCTCTCCGCATTCTTTACCTGATGTGCACCCGGTAACCGCTCAAAAGGTATCAGGATTACTGCCTTCTCAAGCGCCGCCAGCTCCGCAATCGTCGTCGCTCCAGCCCTAGAAATCACCACGTCCGCCGCCCCGAGCAACTCATTCATCGCCGAGTTAAACGCCCACATACGAAAATCCGATTGCAACTTCGCCTTCTCCCAATCCTCGTATTTTTTCAAATCCACCATATCTTCGTAGTGCTTCCGTCCAGCCACCAGCCCTACCGAAGTAAACTTCAGCATCTCTGGCAAAATCTCACGCATTACATTATTTATATTTTCCGAACCCTGGCTGCCACCAGTGACCACCACCAACGGCCTCTCCGGATCAAATCCAAACGCTTTTTTCAAACTTGCCTGCTTCGAAGCCGAAACCTTCTTAAATTCTGGAGCTACCGGAATTCCCACAAATTCCCAGTTACTAGGGTGTTCATCTGCCTCAAACGGCACCCCCATAGCCACCTTCGCCGCCCTCTTCATCAGCAACCGATTCGCCAATCCTGGCACCACATCACTCTCATGTACCACGTACGGAATCTTCAAAAACTTCGCCACCAGCCCAACCGGCAACCCTACAAATCCACCCTTCAAAAACACTACGTCCGGACGTTTAGATGCTGGGAGCATCCTGAAGAAACTTTGCACTAGCCCAGTTACAAACCCGCAAAAACCTACAAAATTCCCCCACACAATATCTTTAAAGAAAATATCCAACCTATGCAAATATTCACGCATTCCCCACCCGGCATACCTGTGAAACTTCCCCGAAGCCACTTTTCTCACCTGGATATAAGGTCTTTTTCCGGAAACTCGCGATTCCTCACCCCAAGACACCCCAATTTCAGTTGTAATTTTTACAACATTTTTATAGTACTTCCGGTCGGTCCAAAATTCGACCCTAGTTCTCGGCTTCAGCTTCAATATCTCACGCACTACGGCGACGGCTGGCGTAATATGTCCGCCCGACCCCCCGCCGACTACTAATACCTTCATTTCGCTCCTTTACTTCCCTTCCAGTATAACACGAAAGTTGGGTCGACAGCCCCAAACCATACGAAATAAAAATCATACTCGTTCCGCCATAAGAAAGCAGCGGCAAAGTAATCCCGGTCAGTGGTATCAACCCCGTCATCGCTGCAATATTCACTACTACGTGCGCCGCCACCCAAGCAAACACGCCAACCACCACTAGTCCCTCTTCTTCAGGAAGACTTCCCGAAACTTTCAACAAATTCAAAAGTAGTGCCGTGAAACATCCAATCACCGCAACCAATCCAATAAAACCGAAGGTCTCCCCCATCACCGCAAACACCGAGTCATTTATCGACTCTGGCAAATAACCAGTCGCCTGCACACTATTCCCTACTCCCACTCCAAACAGCCCCCCAGTACCAATCGCCAACATCGCGTTATCGATATGATACGACGAATCCGAGTCCCCTTCGCCCGAAAACGTCATTAAGCGCTCCAACCGGTGCGGAGACACTAAAATCGACCCCACTCCAGCCACGCAAATCACCCCTAGAACCAAAGCAAAATTCCGCATCGATACCCCACTCATAAACAACATCGCGAGAATAATTGCGATTAAACATACGCCAGTCCCGAGATCTTTCTGCGCCACCACAACGAAAAACAGTGACAACCCAGACACAATCGCAAAAGGTATCCAAAAATCGCGCGTCTCGAACGTCCGAGCCGCCTTATGCTGCGAGATTAACTGCGCCAAATATAACACCAGCGACAACTTCAAAAACTCCGCCGGCTGCACACTAAACTGACCCAAATTAATCCACCTACAAGCCCCCAGCTGGCATGAAGCCAGACTCGATCCCACCAGCGCTAGTAACCACAAAAAAGCACAAGCCCCAAGCGACAAAAGCATGAGCACTTTGGCAAAACTAGCCAGCTTAGCATAAGGAAAACGAAAAGCCACTACGAACGCCACTATAGAAAGCGCTACCGAAATCGCCTGATGCACGAAAAAATAACTCGTCGAATAATTCGTACCGTAAGCCGAATTCATAAAATTCGCCCTCTGCGAGCCAATCGCATAAATCACCACTAACCCCACCCCGAGCAACAAGAATGTCAAAACCCCAATCGCTCGATTACTACGATGTTTACGCATAGTTAATAATTCCCCCCGCTGCCGCCATAAATACGCCAATCAGCCCCAAAATCCCCGCAATCACCCAAAACCGCATCACAACTTTCGCCTCTCCGCACCCCTTAGCTTCAAGATGGTGATGAATCGGCGCCGAGATAAACAGTTTATGCTTAAATACTTTCTTCCAAAACATCTGCAAAAGTGAAGATCCGGCTTCTACCACAAAAAGCCCACCGATCACCGGCAGTAGCAAAAACGAGTTCGTCATCATTGCCACCACCCCGAGTCCAGAACCTAGCGCAAACGAACCCACGTCACCCATCATAAACCTCGCTGGCGGCACATTGAACCAAACATAAGAAAGCAGCCACCCTACCACCGTAAAACAAAAGCCCGCAAGCATCCAATTCCCCTGGAAAAGTGCAATCACTCCGAATGCACCATAAGCAATCATCGACAGACCCCCGGCCAGCCCATCTAATCCATCAGAAATATTTACCGCATTCGAAGTCGCCACCACCGCAAACGCAAATATCAAAATCATCAGCCACTCTGGCAAAACCAACGGCCCCACATACGGAATTTCCACCGCATTCCAGCCCAATTTTACCGCAAAATACCACCCGAGTAGCAATCCCACCGCTGTAATCATCGCAAACTTCACCGGCGCACGCAGCCCCGCCGCCCCATGACCGTCACCAAACACATTGATCAAATCATCAATCAGCCCCACGAACGACCCGCCAACGAATCCAAATAGCGGCAACCATGTCTGCCCCCTATCCCAGTTGCAAACATACGTTACAACCGTCACCGTCGTCACCCCCACGACTCCCGCCATCGTCGGAAATACGCGACCCTTAGCAAACTTATGTGCGTGCAACTTCGTCATTACCGGCAAGGCCTTGCCGTCCACGGCCGTCTTTTTCTGCTTCTTCCACCACTTATGTTTATAGGCAAAATGCGTATAGAGCGGTGTTAAAAACATCGCCAGCAAAAACGAGCCTAGTGCCAGTACTAATCCATAAAACATTTCGCCAGATATTGATAGATTCATTCTTACTCCTTCGGCCTTATCCTTAGTTCATCGATCGTCACATCGGATAACACGTTAAATAGTGGCAAAGCGTCCGCTGTCCCCTCGAGCGTTCTACCCTCTTCCCATATTTTAACCATTATTACGTATTCTGGCAACTCCCCCTCTGTTCCCCCAAACCCAATATAACTACCGGTCGTCTCGTCAAACGTATACGCACCGTTTTTAATTCCCTGCGCCGTACCAGTCTTTCCTCCGATATAGTATCCAGGCCGATCAATCCCATACGTTCGCTGCAGCCCTCTCGTTCCCCAAATCATTTCCCGCATCGTCGCCGAAGTTTCTTCTGAAACCACATCTCTCACTGGCCCCTTTTGCTCCTTCGCCACAAATTTTCCATCCTCGGTTATCTCACCCGCCACAACGGTCGGCGCATAATAATGCCCACCATTCACTAGCGCCGAAAATGCCGCCGCTACCTGTATTGGCGTCAAATTAATATTCTGCCCGAACGTCATATTCGCATACCGCGAATTTAGACCATACCCATCGTTTGGCCCCACAATCAAACCAGTCGCCTCATAAAGTTCAATCCCAGTCGCCTGTCCCAACCCAAAATGATTGTAATAATAATCATACAGCTTTTCTCGACCAGCCTGAGTAATTTCCGAACCCGACCCTCCGAGCAACATCAACGCCGTCATCGACCCCGTATTTAGCGAATAATTAAGCGCAGTCTGCATCGTAATCGTACCAAGCTGCCCAGAATACGCATTCTTAATCGGCCACCCGTCAACCGTAATCGACCCCGAATTATAATAAGTAGTCCCCGGCGTCATCACCCCCTCCTCAATCGCCGCCGCAAACGCAAACGTCTTACATATCGACGCCGGCTCATACGCCACTTCCGTAATCTGATTTTGATACACAGAAGCGCTCGAAACCCGCCCATAGTCAGCCGGGTTATAATTCGGCAACGTCGCCATCGCCAAAATTTTGCCAGAAGACGGCTCCATCACCACCGCACTCGCATGTCCAGCCTTAGACGTCGAGAGATATTCCGCCATCTTTTTCTCAATCCGATTCTGCAAAGTCCGATCAATCGAAAGCACAATATTCTTCCCGTTCTCCGCCGGCACCCGCACATTATTATCGCCGATCGAAAGCGCCACATTATTCACATCCGTCACAGTCTTGAGTAAACCATTCTTTCCCGAAAGATCATCATTAAGCGCACCCTCAACTCCATACTGCCCCTTGCCGTCTGCATTTACAAACCCCAACAGCGAAGACGCCATCTCCCCCTCGGCATACACTCGCGCATTACCCTCCTGGTAATAAACCCCCACCAGCGCCGCCTCCTTCATCTTCTGCACTTCTTTCCTTTCCACATTTCGCGCCACCACATAATATCGCCTCGTCCGGTCTTTAAACACATCGTCCCATTTCGCCACCATTTTATCCGGCGCCGCCGCCGAAATCACAGTAGCCACCTTCTCCTCGTTCGCTGTCATCGGATCCACAATCACCGTCCACACCGCCCGGTTCATCACCACCTTCACCGGTGCGTCATTGTCCATCATATAAATCTCACCCCGATCCGCCACAATCGTGTTCTGCACGATATGCTCCGCATCCGCTTTTGCCACCCAACTTCCATGCTGCAAAATCTGAATTACAAAAAGCCTCGCGACAATCACCGACATCGCGATAACTAGCCCATACTTCAAAATCCTCGTACGGCTCATGCTTTAATTATACCACGAAAAAGAGCCAAAAACCCCTATTATTCATTAACATAGCCAGAAACTTGAGCGTCCTGCATCGCAGCCGCCACTTCCGAACTCTCCGCCGCCGCAACCGAAGTCAGCCGCGCTTTCTCCACCGCGAGATCCTCTTTCTGTGCAGTCAATTCCGAAATCTCATCATCAATTTGTGACAACTCATAATCATACGAAGTTGCTTTCGCACCTTGCGTCAAATATATCAATCCCACAACGAGCAGCAACATCCCCAAAATCGCCGACAAGGACAAAGTACCGAGAGAGCCAGACGAATGTCGCACCGTATTACGGTTGCGAGACCAGGTCGAATAACTCGCCCCCCGTCTTGACACATATTCGTTACGCATTTTTTTGTTTTTTGTCCTTGTTTAGATTGATATTTGTTTTTATTTTTTGGCAAGCCCAAAAACCTACTCGGTCGCAGGGCCCAGATCCGGAACAGAGCCATAAGTGTCCCGGAGAGGTCATATATATATTTAAAAACACCTGGTTACTCTCAAAAACAACCATTTGTGGTGGAGGTTTCCCTCCATACGGGGCCCCGAAGGGCCGTTCTAAAAGCTAAGGTTTCTTCTACTACTTAGCAAAAGCGGACCCGAACTTTTTGTGCGCGAGATTTGTTCGCAACAATGATTTGACGTGGCATATTTGCCTCCTTTTTTTGTTTTTTGTTTTTATTTTTAACAACCTCGTGCCGCAACGCGCAATTTTGCGCTCCTAGCACGCGGATTGTTAACTAACTCCATTTTCCCCGCCGTAACCGGACTCTTCGTTATCAGTCTCAGTTCACTCTCGAAACCTCTCGACGAGGCCTCTTTGAAATAATTCTTCACTAACCGATCTTCTAGACTATGAAAGGTAATAATCGCCAACCTTCCTCCCGGGTTTAACAACCTCGGCAGAAGCGGCAGCGTCTTTTCAATCAACGCAAGCTCATCGTTCACCACCACCCGTATCGCCTGAAAAGCCTTCGTCGCCGGATGAATCCGCGAATGCCGCGAACCCTTCGCAATCGTCTCGGCCAATTCCAGCGTATTATGAAACGGTCGGTGAGTTACAATTTCCCTCGCTACCTTCCTCGCAAATCCCGGGCTCATTTCACCATACTTCTCAAAAATTTCTATCAACTGACCCAGGCCCCACTTATTCACGACGACATCCGCCGTAAACTCTTGTTCCCTATCCATCCTCATATCTAGCGGCCCAGCTTCACGAAATGAAAAACCACGATCTGCTTGATCTAGCTGCGGAGATGACACCCCAAAATCCGCTAGTATCATATCAAAAGTCTTTCCACACTCAATTAAGAGTAGCACCGCATTATAAAAATCCCTATGCACAAGCTTCGGACCTTCACCCATAGGGTACTTCGACTCCAAAAACCGAATCGCATATTCGTCGCGATCGACTAAGACCGCGTCTTTATAATTCCGTGTTACTGCCAAAATCGGCTGCGCATGCCCTGCATATCCGGCTGTGAGATCAAGATAAGACTCACCAGCTTTCGGCTGCAGCTGCGCCATGACTTCGGATAACAATACTGGATTATGTAATGTCTCCATGTGTATATTATACACCTTGTTTGAGATTGCCCAACTAGAAATTTTAGCGTGTTTGTTTTGGTTTGATTTTTGTTTTTTCACACATATCAGTTTTATCACAATCTGCTCGGATCAAGCCCGAACTCATATTGTGACAGTTGAGAGACTTAATATGTATAGTTGTTTTAGAGTTAATTGGGAGGTGTTTTCAAAGAGGTACATCTCGGTTTTGGTTTCGCGTGTCCTAAACGCGCGCCAAAACTCCTAGTTGGCCAATCTCAAACGTATTTTAAGGTACTTTGATTTTTGTTTGTGGATTTTTATCTTTGTGCTTTCCACTAACCTCAGTATATACTCAAAATAAAAATAATGCAAGTGCTTTTTCCGAGATTTTTTCACATTTCCCCTACTGAACTTTTCCACAATTCCCCGCTCCGATCTTGCTGTAACAGGGGTAAACTTTTCCACAACCTTTCCAAAACCGAACAGAACCGAACAAAACCGAACGCCATCACTGCCCTTGTGTAAAACTAAAAATATGGTTTTAAAAAAAGCAGCAGTTTCCTGCTATAATATCTTTAGCGGGATGGGTCTCTGGCTCGGGGACTAAATCGGACGTCCTCCACTCGGAGACACCCGCCGGGAGGCCGAAACAGCTCTCATTAGAAAAATCTAACGAGGCTTTAATTTTGCAAAAAAATATAAGCAAAATTGTGGCTAGTTTCCAGAAAATAACGAACATTTTCGAAACTCGTCCGCTCATATAGCTGTTTCTATGTCGTGATTTAGCAATGGTTGCAAAATTACTCTGTTGCTGCTCTTTGTGAGTGTGGCGCGTTCTTGAGTTCGGGTTCATGGGGTTGCACAGCTTTGCAAGTTCCGATATATTGGTTGCGGCGTTCGCCCTCTCTGGCAACGTCAACACCAGCGGTCAGAACGACGTTAGTAGCAACGGCAACTTCTGGTCTAGTACGGTGAACAGCTACAACAACGCGTACAACATGAACCTGAATACGTCGAACGTCAACTCGCAGAACAACAACAACAAGTACAACGGACAATCGGTTAGGTGTGTTAGCCGCTAGTGGCCGCGCTAACCTTTGCCTCAGTTCCGCCTCCCGCAGCAACCCCATCCCGCAACCAATCTCTAAAATTTATATTCCCAACCCTGGCTGGCAAACACCCTTGCCGCCAATTTTTTCCCGTTTAAATGTTTTGAATGCCCAAGATACGAGACTATCGAATCGACGTCTTTTCGCCCAGCCGAAACCAAATTTGCCGCCTCATAAAAATTCCTCACAAACCGCTTAGACGGCACCTTATGATTCGGATAAATTACCGCCCCTAAAAATTCTACGCCCTTATGTACTTCTTGCATATATCTTTTTCGCGGATGCAAAACCAGCCCCAAATGACTTTTCAAAAACCAATCTATTATTCCCACGTCCTTTTTCGCTTGCGCATATTCCTCCTCGGGAACCACAATGTAGAAATCATCCACATACCTTCCGTAATGTTTATACCCAAGCTGAAACCTTATGAATTTATCAAGTTGGTCTAAGTACACATTAGAAAGCAGCTGAGATGACAAATTCCCAATCACAATCCCTTGTCCCGGCGGCTGATTAAACAAACTTTTGTTCTTTGGTAACATATCCCAATCTGAGATTTTTCCACGCCGCTTCGCCCCACTCACCGGGTCGTCAAAAATCACCTCCCTCCAAACATATTCCATCAAATTCCGCGTCGCTGGCTGATCATGAAATTGCCGCCTCAGGCCATATTTTATGCGTTCGTAAAGCTTTTGCCGACTTAAGCTCATAAAATATCCCTGAATATCAAGTTTAATCACGTACGCTTTCTTAGTGTAGTTACAAGAAGCCGCCCGAATATGATGCTCGAGCCGCTTAATCCCATCTAGTGTACCTTTACCTTTTCTACATGAATAAGAATCTCTAATCAGCCTCACATCCCACCAATCTGCCACCATATTAAATAAAAAATGATGCACTACCCTGTCCCTAAACGGCGCCGCAAAAATCTCACGAATCACTGGCCGTCTAGTAATAAACGCAATCCCTCGACTAGGTTTATAGACGCCGTTTAAAATATCGTCGCGTAGCTGAATTAAATTTTTCTCCCAATTTATCTCGAATCGAAATTCGTCCACCGTATCTCGTTTGCCTTTCCGAGCATCAAAAAAAGCTACCGTCAGCTCATGTAGCAACCATTCGTCGAAAGGTAATGCGTCCTCACGCTTTTTTCTTTGTACCACTTTTCTTCTTTTCCTTTTCTAGCGCCTCGTCGATTCTTCTTTCGAGCTCTTGAATTTGAAAGGCAATCTTCTTTGCTTGCGCGGCGTCCGTCAGTTTTTCGTTGCAAACTATCACGTGCTGCGACTCCAATCTGTATGATTCTTCCATCAAAAACTCTAGGCATTCAGCAACTTCTACACCTCGCCCCTTCATTGTCATCATAAAATTTTCCATCATGGAAGAAATGGTCTGCAAAATTCTATCGCCAATCAGCACTCTCGCCGAGGGATTAAATTTTCGCACATTTTCATATAAAATTTTCTCCGTTGCTTTGAGTTCCTTATTTAGCATCGGGAAAATCCTCTTCGGCACGTCCACGAGCTTATTTGCATCTTCCCAGTTTTTTTCATCATCTCTGCGCATCTGCTCAATCTGCTCTTTCGAAAATTTTTCTTTCAGATTGAAAATCACCAGTCCGTCCTTGTCGAATTCCATTTCTGCCTTGATGATTTTCAGCTCCTCTTTCACGGTTTCCAAAGATTTTATGGTCACCACTCCGTCCGTGGTCCTACATCTGAAATCTGTATCCTCTCGAAGCTTCACGTTTCGCTGCAATTTTGGTGCAATTTCATGAGCGTAGATCAAAGCTGAATGTGAAAACATTTTCCATCCCCAACCGTCGTGCGTCTTCAGGAGATACAATTTTCCGTCGTTGTCTTTTTCTCGCTGCAAGATTACCTCTTTGTACCGGAAGTACGCCGCCCGCATTTTCCGACCTTCCTCAGCCCGTTGTTTACGCTTTTGCGCAGGCGTCATTCTACTGGTTGGGATTTTAGCCTGGTTTTCATTTGTCATCTTTACTTTTTCTCTTGCTTCCTTATTTTAATTGTCGTCTTGCCTTATTCCGCGGCGACTCCGTCGCCGCAAAGGGAGGCGGAACTGAGGCAAAGGCTAGCGCGGCCACTAGCGGCTAACACACCTAACCGAAGGTCCGTAGTACTTGTTGTCGCTGCCCTGCGAGCCGACGTACGACGTACCCAGGACCATGCTGTACGCGACGCCGTAGCTGTACACCGTACTAGACCAGAAGAAGCCGCTGCTACTAACGTCGTACTGACCGCTGGTGTTGACGTTGCCAGAGAGGGCGAAGTTAGGGCCGTAACTTGGGTTAGTCATCTGGGTATACATAGTGGTGTCTGAACCTGATGTGCCT